>CAKZVT010000025.1 GCA_937922435.1 uncultured Prevotella sp.
CTGACCTGACTTTTCCTGAAAATCGACTTTAAAGCTGTTTTTACAGATAAATCAGATTCAATGCGGTCTTTCGCCAATATGGCTTGCACCAGTGTATAATCAATCTCTTTCAACCATTCCTCTTCATCGTCTGACGAATATATCTTCGAACGCAAACCGTAATGATTTAATATGTCATAAATCCTCGAATTCTGTGATTCCTTATCCGTGTCTTTAAAACGTAGGAATTCAATAAAATTTATAGACAAGTTGATGGATATGGCGGTGGCATGAAACGAGTCTGTGCAAACCAAAGTCGCATGTTGTATTAAGAAAACAAATTCTTTAGGACCGGCAGCGTCATAAACAATGGACTCTGGCACAGAAAAAGATTTATTTTCAGCTGCAGGTATGATGATGATGTTCTTTATTCCACATTTTGCTGCAACGTTAAGCAACTGCTTTGTATAATGAGGGTTATTCCCGATAAGGTAACAGAGTATGTATTTTGAAGGTAGCTTATGTTCTACATCTGCCTCTTTTGCCAGTTCGTTCCATTCATGTGGTTCTAATAAAAAAGTCGGGTCAAGAACTTGTTGAACGTCATCTCGATTTAACAACGTAGATACGGCTTTAGCTGCAGCCTGTTCTCTTACTCCTATATGAGAGAAACGAGATAATAATTTCTTTATTTCACCTTTATATTTTTCGGGAAAATCATTTGTTCCAATACTGGATGCATAAGCAATTCTTTTTTTATCTTTTGCAAAATCCAGAAAATAAAACGGATTAAAAGAATACCATGCATTCCAAATCTGGTCACTGCCTGTCACAAATACATCAGTCTGATTGAGTAATCTTTTATATTGTTTGCGGAAATAGATATGACGGATTTCGTATTTTTCTTTCTGAAAAGCATATAACTTTTTCAATGCTTTTGTCTTTACAAACTTTTTTTTGTCATGCCGTTGTAATATACCGACAACTGAAAGTACACCTTTCAAAATAGATTTCAACCTAAAATGCCTATCAAAATAAGGCAAGAACGATATGTCGTAGCCCAATAATTTTAATTTTTGATATAGCGCATAAGATTGTAAGGCTGTACCATAATTGCCATTACCTAACCATGTTACAAGTGATATTCTCATGTTTGCTTTTACTATTTAGACATTATCCAATGATGGGTATTTCACAAAGTCATATCGTTTGTCAAGATACACACCTGTCTTTTTAACTGTAGCAGGCATTCCTGCCAGTAATGAATATTTGGGTATATCATAGTTCTTATTTAAATGGATTTTGCAGCTACAATACGATTGTCGGTAAAATAGAACGTAACACCCATTTATTATTCCAAAGTTTTCTTATAAGAGTATGAATTGACATAAATTTTCACATTAAATCATATTCCTCTGGCATAGAGGATATTTTAATTTCTTTTATTTGAGTATCAAAATGGGTTAATAACATTTCCGCAAATCGGCCATGATACAGTCCATAAATAACTTTTGACATTTTTTTGTCCCTTCTTGCTACTATGCCAAAAATGAGTTCAGAACCTCGGCTATAATGCCGAATCCATGCTTCTCCTCTCCATTGATATGGAGTATGGGTTAAGTCGCCATCTGAATCTATTTCCCATGTATCAATTACACCGTTTCCTATTTGTTCGAGTATGTTTCTCCATAATATTTGAGAGGTTACGGGTGAAACTAATTGTATATGTAAGGCCATAATTATTTCTGTTCTATATATTAGGTGTATCCGTTTGTATTTGTTTCTCTACTGTACCTTTATCTGTTTCAATAGCATTATTTGATACTTTTTCGGAAGTCTCTTTTTCAGCCTCCTCTTTGTTTATCGCAGTTCCTTTATGTTCAGTTTCCTGCTTGGGAACTTCCTGGGAGTTCTTTTCTTTTTTAATTGACACGTCTGTAAGATATTCAATTTCATCTTTCATAGGGAAAACAGGATTGTATAATGATTCGTAGGCGCGTCCTATTGCACCTTTAAATTGAATCAAGTCTATTTCCCGTTCACCAGCCTGAATGATATGCGAGAAAGATATACCCGGATAAATGTCTATGTAGAAAATCTTGCTGATGCCTAACTGATAGGCTTTCTTGGCGCAAAGTTCACATGGACTTGCAGTCGTAAAAAGATAACCTCCGTCAATGCCTTCGGAACCATATTTCGCCAACTGAAGAAATGCGTTTTCTTCCGCATGAAGAGAGCGGGTATGTACTTGATTCTTTTCGCCTTTAATTACTGTATAAATATCTTTGAAACAATAGGTAAGTGGGATTCCGCTCAAACAATCTTTCTTCTTATCATAATGTTCATAATACAATTCTACTTTTTGTCTAAATTCAACACTTTCTTTTTCGAATTTGCTGAATGCGGACAAATCGTTTCTATTGTACAAATCGGTCAATGTACGTAAGGCGCACGGTGTCTGTCCCTTTGCCACAGTGTTCCAACCAATGGCCTTTACGGAAAAATTCTTATCCGTAACAACAGCACCTACTTGGCGTGAAATACAACCCGAGTTAAGTTTAGCGACATTAGCTATCTGCATCAAACGTTCTTCATGGGTAGGCTGGGTCAACCCCGGATGAAGGATCAATGAAATAAAGTGAACCAATTGCCGCTTTAAGTCATAATTTAGATCTTTCCTTTGATTGTCATGAGCGATATGAATATCTGATAATTCCACACATTTTTCCACGTCTTGCGAATAATAAGAACGGGATATGTCTTTTCGCTTAGATGGATATTCTGCTTCATCCAATTGGTTTATTTCCTCTATGTCATAGCCTTCCTGATAAAGATTGTTTTTTCGATTAACTTCATCTGTAGTGATGGACATTAAATAAAACGCTGAATATCTTTCACGGAAATAATGTACTTCAAACGGATTGCGTAATGAGTCTATGATAATAAATGCAGGTTTATTATCGTTGAATTTAGATAATTGTCGAATCAATTTAATTATCCTGTTTATGGTTTGAGCCAATTCCAGAGGAGGAATTTCGTCGTTTTGTTTGATGATACATCCATACTGACGAATATTGTTTCCCCACTCTTGGAACAATTTTGTTGTCTTCCCATGTAATAACTCGGAAACATTTTGCATAATCCGCTTTCTAAATTCAGGAAGTTTTCCGGAAATATAATCCCAATAACTTTGTGCTTCTTTTTTTGAACCTTCATTAGTCAGATGGTCATATTCCTTTCCTTGCAGCCAAGTATCAATTTCTTTTACTTTATCTGTTTGCTTTGCAAAATCTTGTTCATATTCTTTTAATGCTTTTGTTGTCTCATCCAGATAATTTATTCCACTATTTTCTTTCTTAGTTCCTGCATCTTTTTCTGCTTGAAAAGATATCGATTTAATAAATGTATCATAGCCAACCTTTAAAGCATAATAGAAAATAATGTCACTTGCTTTGATAACATGAAATGTGAAGCCTTCTTTTTCCCAAATCGATTTAAGAAAATTGTATTCTATCCGATATTTCCGTTCATCATTCGTTGTCCCTTCATGGTTTTCCACGGGAATAGGTGGGGCTAATGTTTGAAAATTGCCTTTCAATAAATCTGCAACTGTAGAACAGCCGCTTCCTGTACGACCAGTGAGTCCTATAACCATGAACTTCTGTCGCAACTCATATACTTGTTTTACTAAATCCATAATTGAAGAATCTATTCAATATTTGTTTTTCTAAACTTCTCCCATAAATGCAAAGCATACGGAGTACTATAATCCTCGTAAGCCTCCGTGTGTTTCAATTCTTCCAGCCCGTCTTTCAACCGCTGCAACTCTTCTGCAGGAAGATTTTCGCTTTTGATGGCATTGATGATTGCTTCCAATATGTCTTGGCAAACATAATCGGGAGAATACATGTCATCGAAGTAGTCGTAGTGTTCATCTTCCACAAAGTGGTAAGTGAGACTTTCGAGCATTTCGAGCAGGACGGTAACAGCTTTGGCATAGTTGCCTTGGCCTAATAATTCACGAACTGTGTCCTGATAAGGTGAAAGCAGTCGTGCTATGGTGTCGCAATCCTCGTCTATGTTACTTTCGCTGAATATGGCTTCGATTTCCGCTTTCAGCGGGCTAATTCGTTGTCAGTGCGTGCTTTTTCTTTCATGCGTCGACAGATGTATTTCATTTTTTCGGATGGCATATTAGTAGTTTTATAACGAGTTCAGAAACGCCTGCATCCGCAAGTCCTTGTATTTTGATGTTTTCCATGTTTTCTCTACTATCGACAGGATGGCAGGTATGCTGACGGCAAGTGATTCGCGAACGCTATCTGGCATCAGCATCTTCAATTCACCAGCTTCAAAATCTTCATTAGTCAGTATAAGCGAGTATTTCTGCAGCTTATAACTAGGTCTTGCGCATCTTCCTGGCGATGTATTGGTTTGGCCCTGCTTTTACAAACTCGTCTACTAATTGCAGTTCACTTTTACTAAGGCTACACAACACGGCAAGGGGATTGTCGAGAATCTCCTGTGCGATACGACGTGCCGTCTCTTCCTTTTTTCAGGTTGGGACTGACATACAAGTCAAGTTTCTTGCAGATGTCCAGCATGTATTCTTTGGTTCGTACCATCAGTATGGAAGCCAAGCTGATGTTGGACGTGAAGTCTGTATTCTTGATGGTTATCATGGTATTGTGTTAACAAATAGTAAAAATTCAATCGAGTATTATCATATTCGCGTTATTCCGTAGCGTTTCCGGCTTTCTTGTCATTACTAGCCGGCATTTATCCAAGAATACATTGCCTTTTATTATTGGTTACATGAGCATTTATCCAATAAGACTTTTCGTCCATCTTTTTTTGGCAAGTGGCCATATATTGAAAACCTTGAAATGATGACAGCCGACCCGGTTTTCACCGGTAAACGTTGCTAAAACGGCTGAGCCGTGAAAGCTGCCATCATTATATCATACTTTCTAATAGATCTTCTCCCGTTTTACCAACTCGTTCAGTTGTGGCATCATCCGTTCAATCACGTGGCTGCACACCTTGTTGTTGCGGTCAAAGTCCATGTCATCAAGGATGTCATCCACCGTGTCGTCCTCCATGTCGCCGCCGTATCCTGCAGCAACCATTCCGATTGTCTGCAATTTCCTGACTTTGGAAGCAATGGCTGCATTGCGTGCAGCCGCTGCCAGCTCGTAGGGCAACATATCGTACAGGAGGTTGCAATAGCGCAGCAGTTCGGGGTACTCGTCTGATTCGGTCAGGTATGCCGCAAGCATCTCTTCCTCAAACTTACGCAGCAAGTAAAATCCTTTCAGACTTGGCAGTTTGCCCGCCAACGGCTTGCTCATCATCAGGAACAGGGCGTGAGACACGATGATATGCTCTTCATCGGGATGCAGGGAAAACATCCGTTTTTCCAGCTTGCAGCGTTTCTGCAAATCGGCTTCCATCTGGTCGAACATCTACTTGCGCATCTCTTTTTGTATGCCTTTTCCCATGTTGTGTTCTTTATAAACCTTGTCAACTTGTTTCCTTATCAACAGGTAAACTCACAGGATGTCGCTGATGCTTACGCTCTTGGTCATGCTCTCCCAAGAATGCCTTGCAACGGTAAGGTTCAGCGGATAATCGAGACCTATCTTTTCGCCCAACTTCTTCAGGTTGTAATTGATGCGGTGCAGGATTCCATCGTATTGCTTCCATTGCTCACGCGGGGATTTTGCCGTGATGACGGGGAAGAGGATGGAAGTACCTTTCCGTTTGTAACGGTCGGCAATCTCTTGCATCGCCGACTCCCACGGCATGGAGATTTCCTTGCCTGTGAGTCGCTGGCGGTAGGTGAGCCGGCCATCCTTGATGTTTTCTTTTGTCAGGCGGAAGATGTCGTCGCTCTTCATTCCCCTGGTGTAGACCGTAAAAAGGAAGATGTCACGTGCGAAGACGGTCATCTCTGACTCGCCGCTCAGGTCAAGGTCACGCAGTCGCTTCACTTCATCGAGCGTCAGACCGTTCCTGTATTTCTTGACGTGGTAGCTCACGTCCAGGCCTTCAAAAGGATTGATGTCCGCGGCAAGCCCGTCACTGACGGCAAGTTTGTAGACACGCTTCAAATTACGGATATAAAGGGAAATGGTGTTGCGTCCCAGTTCCTGGTTTTTCAGCCATGTGTGGTAGTTGCGCATCAGCAGGGCGTCGAAGTCCTTGAAAGGCACTTCGTTCTTTCCTAAATAGGCAATAAACCTCCTGAGATACATTTTCAACTTATTGGCCGCATCGTAACGTCCCTCGTCCCTCAGTTTCTCAACGCGGGAGTTGGCGTAGGCGATGAAGCCGAAACCTTTCAGTCCATCTCCGGCTCTCACAGTCCCTCTCCAACTCTCCCCATGTGTGGAGAGGGTTATGGCTACAGTCTGCATGTTCTTTTTTCTGTTGTTATCCACTTTTATTTCAATTTTACCTTGTCTGTCAGCCGCCAAAATAGATTACCCTGCCATTGGGCTTGCCTCCAAAGAAATCAAAGATGTTCGGCTCGTCGAAATGGATGCCCATGTCGGCGTAATAGGCTTCTTCAGGGTCTTCCAGTACGGTGTATAGATCATCGTAAAGGCAAAGCCGCTTGCCGAACGTGCTGGTGAAATAAGTGTGTTTTGCCGCGTCCTGCTCTTTCTTCAGGATGTCGTTCCAAAGGGTTTCACCGTTCCATGTTGGCAAGGCTACCTTATCAATCCAAACTGCTGAGCCGCTTACGTATGTTTTGTAATTATAGGTGACGAGCCGGGCGGCAAGGTGAGGGCTTTGCATATCCTGTGGAACGGATGTCGAAAAAATTACATCCCGAAACTCACGCCCGTCCCTGTGGCGAAGTGTAAAGGTACGTTTGTCTTTTCTTTCGATGACCGTATAAGTATCCAACCGTTCGGATTGAATTGCATCGAGTGTTTTTGCCGCTTCATTCAGCAAGTCCTTCTCTTTTTCTTCCAAAAAAGTAGTTTCGTAACGGAACTCTTTGGCTATAGTATCCGCCAAGGAGAAGCCTCGTTTGTCGTGCCAGTTGAAGGCAAGGTCCGCCCACAACATCTTTTGGGCTGCCTGCCTGTTTCCGGCGAGCCGCATGAACATCGCCTTGCGGTAACGCAGGTCTGGAAAGACTTGCCGCAGGATTTTGTCCTTCCGGGCAAACCATGTCAACATTTCACTCAAACGGGAGAAATCACCAGACAGCACGCTTTCAACCATCCATTGCCTGAGTGCGCTGTACTTGGTGTCTGCCACAGCCCTTCCCACGAGGTTGTGGACTTGGGAACTTGCATTGATACTTATGTCAAACCCGTTGCACCAGCGGCTCTCCACATCGCCTACGCAGCGGTACCTGTATTCGTAAACGCCGTCAATCCCGACGGCCACGGTGTTCTCTATATAGAGCAGAAAGGGAAGGATTTTGTTATTGTCGAAGCACCTCGCTTCCTGCCCGATAATACGGTACAGCTTGCCGTACAGCTGATAGAAGAAAGCCACGTCGCCGTCCACGTTCATTGACGGGTGGTGAAGACTTTTCCATTTGGATGTAAATTGATCTATGGTCAACACGGTTGTAAAGTTATGCGGTCTTACGGTTGTAAGGTTTAGCCGCCAAGGCAAATCTCCTTGTCTGCTTGTATCTTGTCTCTTGTCAACTACAAAAACAGTATGTATTCGGGTTGCACCTCTACAGCGGCGGCAAGGAGATTGGGAAGCTCCACGAACAGCCGTTTGATGCGTGCGCCCTGCATCTTCTGCAAATTCCCTTCGTAGCCGTCCAGCGGACCGCCGACGATGCGCACCTTACGGCCTACCATGTCAGAAGTGATTTCTTCAGGCGTGTAATAGCGTGTGTTTTCGGTGGATTCCACGGCATGGATGAAGCGTTGCATGTCGGCCTCCCTTACCGTCATCGGGATTTTGTAGCCACCGCGCACGTATCGGTATTGCACGGTGTCGTACTTCTCTACTATCGGGTCAACCGCCTGCCGCGTGTCATGCACGAAAAGCAGGTCCTGCATGAAAGGCACTTCCTCCTTGCTGCGCTTGCCGTGTCGGGTCACAAGCCTCCACACCATCGGCGTGAATACTTTTTTCACCATGCCGTCAAGCAGCTTGTAGGCTGGCAGCTTGGCGTTGCGCCGTTTAAGGTCGCGCATGACGAACCATTGGAGACGGTCATTTTCGTCCAAAGCTCCGTCCGTTTCCGTTGAAATGCTGTCTTTGTCTTGCGGTCGTGATTCGTCCATATTTTCAGGCAGGGGCATTTCTTCTAATCCTGCAAGCTATTGTAAAATACACAATAACAAGCAGTTACAAAAACAGCAATGTTGACTTCTCTCAAAATCCATAAGATTGTACCATCTCCGTCACTACTCATAATAGCGTTTGTGTTGGCATTGATTTTCATGACGGATTTTTGTCCGTCTCCTATTATGAGATGGATATTTTTGTGAAACAGTTGAATACCAACAACTTGCAATGTTTTCGTGGAATTTTTCCGTCAACAAACCGCCTGTCTTGTTGACGCTTCATAAAAAATATGTGCAAATAAATCGGTCCAAACGCTTGATGTTTAATTATTTTTGCTACTTTTGCAGCAGAATATCCATCTCATAATAGGAGAAGGCCATTTTTGTGAAACGCTTGTTTACGTCAGAGACCTTCCAAAATCATCCGGTTTGCTTTGTCCACTTCGCTTGACTTGATTGAGTCAAGATAGATTTGCGTTGTCGTTTCCGAGTCGTGCCCGAGGGCCTCGCTGATGACGGCCAGCGGAACGTCCTTGTCGCGTGCGATTGTAGCCCATGAATGCCTCGTATAGTACATCGACAAAGGAATGGGCAAACCGGCCATACGAGCGATGTCTTTCAGGTTGCGGTTGATTTTCCTCATCATATTTTGGTATTGCCGGCGTTCAGTCCCGTCTTCTCTTGTAATAACGGGCAGGAGGTATTGCGTGGCGTTTGGCCTGTATTTGTCCGTGATTGCCTGCATCTGTTTAGTCCACTCCATAGTCAGGAGTTGCCCCGTTTTCTTGCGACGGTAAGTCAGGCAGCCGTTGCCGAGGTCGGTCTTTTTCAGGTATGCCATGTCGATGAACGACATTCCTCGCGTGCAGAAGCTGAAAATGAACATATCTCTTGCGAAGTCCAGCCCCGGCTTGCGCGACAGGTCGAGTTCCTTTATTTTCCTTATCACTTCGAGCGGAACGCTCCTTTTCACGGTCTTGTCCATGCCGCAGTAGACGTGCCTGAACGGGTGGCGGTCTGCCGTAAGCCCTTTCTCCACGGCCATCTTGTAGTTGGTGCGCAGTATGCGCATATAAAAAGAGGTGGTGTTGCGTGTCAGTCCGCCATTCAGCATCCAAGCCTCGTAAAGCTCCATGAGTCCGCCGTCAACCATGTCGAACGTCAAATCCCTGCCGTTGCGGAAGTGCATGAGGCTGTTGAGCATGGAGCGGTAGGTTTCCGACGAGCGAACCTTGCCGAGCTGTCTCTTGTGGCGTATCTGATTTCGGATAAAGTTGAACACGCTGTCGGAGATGTCAGTACAAGGCGAAAAATTTGCTGTAATTTCGTCAAGGCTTACTGTATCGGCAGTCTTTTCACTTTCCGCCGTCATCCGTCTGAGCCTGTCGAGCTGCCATTGCAGGTCTGACTTGACTGATGCCATATATTCATAGCGCGGCGACAACGGCGGCGGAAGGATTATCCGGCCGTTATCCTTGTCCCATTCGCAAGCAAAAATCTTATACTCGCTTGTTATCCGACGCACAGAGCGACCGTGGATTATCTGGAACACCAGTGAGCCTTCCTTGCCGGGTGTTGTCGATGGTCTGAATTTTAGTCTGATTGATGCCATTGTGCAATGTGTTTATTTGTTCATGCCAATATAAGAACTGCCAGGCGTCCACATTGGTTTCAGCCGTCAAGATTTATGTTCCATGCTGCCAAGAGTTGAGCGGCTTTGCAACATATTGATTTTCAATGCGTTGCGAAAGGGCATATTTTGCAACGCAAAATGCCGCCTTTGGGCTTGCGATACGTGGCCTTTTGGAATGTAAAAGGCCACGTATCAGGAAACAACTTGTGTTCAAATGTCTTTTATGACGTTTTTATATTCCGATTGCGACCAATATGAACAGAAGCAATAAGCAAAGCGGTTCCGTGTCAAGCGTCATCTTCCCCTCTGTTTCAGGAACTCCTGTATCTCGGAAGCAAGATAAAAATTCTTGCCGTTGTCTTTCATGTTGTAATAGCGTATCAGCCCTTTCTCGCGGTAACGCGCCAGCGTGCGTTGCGACACTCCGAGCAGTTCGGCCAGGTCAACGTTGTCGAGCAGCGTGTCGCCGTCTAGGCATTCCTTTTGCCGGTTCATCCGTTCCAGCTTCTTTTCTATACGTGCGAAGCCGTCAACCATCGTGGTTATCAACTTCTCCAATATTTCACTGTCAATGTAAGGCATAGTTCTCAAAATTTTTATCGGTTAATACTGTCTGGCCGTTCCGTGCGTTTACTTGGCCGTTCAACAATTTATATTGAGAAAACAATGCCAGCTTGTCTTGCCGTTTCCAGTGCTGTCGGACAACCGTCTGATTATCAATCAAATAAAGGATGCTAAATTTTTGATGTGATGAAAAGTGTAAACACCAAAAGTGTAAACATTGTAAACCGTTTACACCCAATGTTTACACTTCTAAAATGATGAGCAACATATAGCCATAAACTGCCATTATGGTTGCTTCATAAAAGGCTGAAAGAGAACCTATCACAAAAAGACAAAAGCCGCCTCATTGAAAATTGAAGCGGCTTTTCTGAATACGCAGAGATATTTTCTACAAGGCAAATTTCCTGCGCATTGTCTGCATCTCACGCGAGATGGTCTTGTCCATAACCCTCGCGTAGATTTTTGTTGTCATAATGCTTGAATGGCCGAGCATCTTCGCTATCGACTCTATCGAGACATTGTTCGCAAGGGCTATCGTGGCAAACGTGTGCCGGGCGACGTGAGTGCTTAAAGGCTTGTTTATATGGCAGGCATCCGCTATTTCTTTCAAATAGCTGTTCATGCGCTGGTTGCTCGGCACGGGCAATACTACACCTTTCTTTATACAAGTAGGATGTGACTTGTACTTTTCCATTATCATGCGTGGAATGTCAAGCAAAGGTATGTCGCACATGTTGTCCGTCTTTTCCCTTGCCTTGCGTATCCAATATTCACCGTTGGAATCCACGGTTATGTGTCCGTGTTTCAAGTGCTGGACGTCTGTAAACGCCAAACCAGTGAAGGCGCAAAACAGGAAAATGTCGCGTACAACGGCAAGGCGCGGTATGTCAAAATCCTTGTTTATTATCAGTTGCAATTCATCTTCTGTAAGAAACACCCTGTTGCTTTTCGTCAGCTTAAAGTGAATGCCGAAGAAAGGGTCCTCGGTTATCCATTTGTTAGCCAACGCTTCCTTGATTACCTTTTTCAGGTTTTTCAGATATTTGACGGTTGCGTTCTGTGCACAGTTTTTCTCTACCTTGATGAAGCGTTCAAAACGCATGATGAAATCATGGTCAACATCCTTCAACGGTATGTCGGCAGTATTGAAACGCTCCCGGATAAACTCGCCAAGATACCTTGCCGTCCGCTCGTAGCGGAGCACTGTGCCCCTGACATAATCCCTGCCCATAAGCTCACGGTATTGCTTGTTGTGCTCATTGAAAGTCTCTACAAGCATACGCGGTGAATCAGAGCCTCCGCTATAATTGCGTTTAAGGATTTCGGCAGTCACCGGCTTTCCGTCCTGCTCCAGTTCACGGTGGATTTGGAGTACGCGGGTGCGGACTGTTTCCAGATAATGATTCAGTTCCATGTGCTTCCTGTCTTTGCCTATGGCGCATTCTTTCTGGGCATTCCAGCATTCAGCCTCAACGCTTCGCCTGATTTGCACTTCCGCACGCTTGCCGTTCACCGTGATGCGCATACAGATTGGAACTTCCCCGTTTTTGAGGGGCTTGGATTTCTTCACGAAGAAGAGTACCGTAAAATAACTTCTTTGCACTGTCATAACTGCATTGTTTTGGGGTTGTAAAATTAAGTAGAAAACAGGCAATTGCAAAACCGTAAAACATTGAAAATCAGAGAAGTATGATACAAATAGGTGGACTTTATTTTGTCGGCATCAAAGTCCACCGAATAAGCCACCTCTTACTGCCCCATTTTGCCGTGAAATGCAGTCCGTGGATAAAAGAAAAACCGCCGATAATGCTTGATTATCAGCGGTTTTCGTTGTTTTTGGCTTTGTTTCTGTGATCCGTTTGGGGCTCGAACCCAAGACCCCAACATTAAAAGTGTTGTGCTCTACCAGCTGAGCTAACGGATCTCCGATTGCATTACATGTTTTTGTAAAGCGTGTGCAAAGGTACGGTTTTTATCCGACACGGCCAAATTATTCTTCCGTTTTTTCACTTTTCACGGTGTTTTCTTGCGCCATCTTGACCTCAACGGCGGTTTCAGGAGGTGCGGTTGAGGCGGAAGAAGACGGTGTGCCGACATCTTCCTTGGTGACGTAACGCTGATAGTAGGCGATGATGAGTGTTGTCAGCGGCAGCGCGATGATGAGGCCGATGAAGCCGAGCAGCGCGCCCCAGACTGACAGCGACAGGAGGATTACCGCCGGGTTGAGGCTCATGGCCTTGCCCATGATTTTCGGGGTGAGCACCATGTCGGTGATGGCCTGCACCACGATGAACACGGCGGTGGCCGAGGCGAAGATGAGCCAGAAGTTCTGCCCGGTATCGGCGGCCTTGAGCAGCGAGAGGAAGAGCATCGGGATGAAGGCCAGTCCGTGGACGTAGGGTATGAGGCTTAGTATGCCTATGAGTATGCCGAGACCTATTGCCATGGGGAAGTCGATGATGGTGAAGCCGATGCAGAAGAGCACTCCTATGCACAGCGCCACGAGGCTTTGGCCGCGTATGTAGTTGTTCATCTCGCGCTCCACGTCGCCTATGAGTTCGCGCCAGAACGGACGGCTCTTCTTTGGGAATATTTTTATGAAGCCGGAGGCCAGCTTCTCGTAGTCGAGCAGTATGAAGAAGAGGTAGAGCAGCGTGATGAGCGACGCCACAATGCTTATTATCACGCTGGCCGTCTGCCCTATTACGGAGAACACCTTGGGCATGGCGCTGCGCACGGCTTCGGCCACGTCTTCCTGCTGGAAGAATTCCTTTATGCCGTCCTTGTTATCGTTGAGCCACTGCTGTATGGCTACGGGGAAGTTGGCTATGTGCGTCTTCTCGTGCAGATAGTTGGTGAGGATGTCGCCGAACTTGTCGAACTGCGCTATCATCGGCGGTATTATGAGGTAGAACACGCCTCCGATGACGGCTACGAGGAACACGAGCGAGACGATTATTGACAGCACGCGCGTGGGAACGTGCATCCTGTACTGCACGAACTTGACGATGGGATATATCAGATAAGCCAGCAGCCACGCCACGAAAAACGGCAGCAGCACGCTGCCAAGATAGTTCATCAGCAGCAGTACGACGACTACCACCAAGGCCGTCAGCGACCATCGGATGAACTTGTCGAACGTTATTTTCTCCTCGATTATCATTGCGTATTACGGTTATAAAGCCCCCTCCTGGCCTCCCCGAGGGGAGGAATTGGGTAATTGGGGGGCTTGTGCTTCGTTTACAAATTATATTTACTTATAGTTATGCATCTATTCTCCTCCCCTCGGGGAGGTTGGAAGGGGGCTTCCATTGGGTCTGGAGGGACTGCTTCATGTATCTTCTTGATTATCAGCGTATTGCCGTCGGTCTTGCAAAAGGCCGTCTTTTGGCCTGCAAAAGGTGGCCTTTTAGAGGGTGAAAGACCGTCTTTTGCAACGCCGTTTGCCGTCTTTTGCAAAACCGACGGCATGCAGCGGCGCGCCAGCTTCAGCCGTTGCGCTCCTCCTCTACCGCCTTGCGGTAACACTCGCGGCAAAGCGGCTCGTATTCGCCCTGCTCGCCGAGCATAACGCGCTTGTCGCCGGCCACGAGCCGGTGGCTGACGTAGGCCAGCGCGCCGCATCTTACGCAGATGGCGTGCACCTTCGTCACTTCGTCTGCTATGGCGCAGAGCGCCGGTATAGGGCCGAACGGCACGCCGCGGAAGTCCATGTCAAGCCCCGCCACGATGACGCGGACGCCACGGTTGGCAAGTTCGTTGCACACGGAGACCAGCCCCTCGTCGAAGAACTGCGCCTCGTCGATGCCCACCACTTCAATATCCGACGACAGAAGCAGGATTGACGACGACGTATCCACCGGCGTGCTGGGTATGGAGTGGCGGTCGTGGCTCACCACTTCGTCGTCAGAATAACGCGTGTCTATGGCCGGCTTGAAGATTTCCACCTTCTGCCTTGCAAACTCGGCGCGCTTCAACCGCCTTATAAGCTCCTCCGTCTTGCCCGAAAACATCGAGCCGCACACTACTTCAATTCTTCCCGGGCGGTGTGCCTCGCCTGACATATTGTTGACCATTTCGGCACAAAATTACAAAGACGTTTTAAAAATTGCAAAGAAATACGCCTATTTTTTGCCGTAGTGTTTTATTTACCTATATTTGCAAAGACAAGTGCCAGCGACTGCCGCAAAACGGCGATGACGCCACGCTTGGCCGCTGGCTGAAACTTAACGTTACATGGGTTTGCTGTACATCGTACCCACACCGGTGGGCAATCTTGAAGACATGACGCTACGCGCGGTGCGCATACTGCGCGAGGCCGACCTCATACTGGCCGAGGACACACGCACGTCGGGCGTCCTGCTGAAACATTTTGACATAAAGAACCAGCTGATGTCGCACCACAAGTTCAACGAGCACGGCACGTCGGCCTCCATCGTAGAGCGGCTCAAGGCCGGGGCTACGATAGCCCTCATCAGCGACGCCGGCACGCCGGGCATCAGCGACCCGGGCTTCTTCCTCGTGCGCGAGGCCGTAAAAGCAGGCGTAGAGGTGCAGTGCCTGCCGGGGGCTACGGCCTTCGTCCCGGCCATAGTATCGTCAGGACTGCCGTGCGACCGCTTCTGCTTCGAGGGATTCCTGCCACAAAAGAAAGGCCGCGCCACACGCCTTGAAGCATTGAAGGACGAACCGCGCACCATGATATTCTACGAATCGCCATACCGCGTGCTCAAGACATTGCAGCAGCTGGCCGAACACTTAGGCGGAGGCCGACGCGCCAGCGCATGCCGCGAGATATCAAAAGTACACGAAGAGAGCGTGCGCGGAACACTCGACGAACTTATAACCCACTTCAAGGAGACAGAACCTCGCGGCGAGTTTGTCATCATAGTCGAGGGAACGGGCGAACAACGGGCAAGCGCCGCAAAGCGAAACGCCGGACATGAAAGGAACAACGTAAAAAAGGAACAAATATGAAAAAGGTATTATTATTCGCACTTTGCCTATTTACACTGGCATCATGCAACAACGGCAAATCTTCATCCGACCAGTCGGAAAACAGCCAAAGGGACTCTTTGCAAAGGATAATAGAGCAGAGAGACAATGAAATCAACGACATGATGGGCATCCTCAACGAAGTGGAAGAGGGATTCCGCCTCATCAACGAAGCTGAAAACCGCGTCAGCGTGGCACGCAACGGCGAAGGAGCCAGCCGCCAGCAGCAAATACGCGAGAACATACAATTCATCCAGCAGCGCATGGCCGAGAACCGAGACCTCATAGCCAAGCTGCGCAACCAGGTGAAGAACGGCAGCATCAAGAGCGAACAACTGCAAAAAACCATCGAGAACCTGACAAAGCAGCTGGAGGAAAAAGACCACCAAATAAAGGACCTCTACGCACAGCTCGAAGCCAAGGACATACACATAGAGGAGCTGCAGAACACCACCAACACGCTTACAAAGAACGTTAACACCCTGCAAGACGACAACGCCCAAAAGGCCAACACTATCAACACGCAGGACAAGCAGCTCAACACGGCATGGTATGTGTTCGGCACAAAGAAGGAACTCAAGGAGCAGAACATTCTCGTAAAGGGCAAAGTGCTCCAGGGAAACTTCAACAAAAACTACTTCACAAAAGTAGACATACGCTCGCTCAAGGCCATCAAGCTGTACTCGAAGTCGGCCAAACTGCTCACCATGCACCCCTCAAGCAGCTACAAGCTGGAGCGTGACGCACAAGAGCAGTACGTGCTCAACATCACCAATCCGCAACTGTTCTGGAGCACGAGCAAGTATCTCGTAGTACAGGTAAAGTAACATGAACATGCAGGCACGCACATTCCGATGCGCGCAAGGCTTACAATAAAGCGATAGTCCCCGGAAGTTTGAACAAACCTCCGGGGACTATCGCTTTTACCCAAGCGCCCTTATTACAGCAGGGCGTCGAACTTCTTTTGCAAGTTTGCCTTCGTCGTAGCACCCACGAACTTGTCAACCACCTGGCCGTCCTTGAAGAACAGGATGGTAGGAATGTTCCTAATGCCGTACTCCATGGCGATGTCGTCGTTCTCCTCGACGTCGCATTTGCCCACAACGAGCTTGCCTTCATACTCTGCGGCCAGCTCTTCTATGATGGGGGCGATGGCCTTGCAAGGGCCACACCATGTAGCCCAGAAGTCAACTACCAACGGCTTGTCGCCGCTCTTCAAGCTCTCGAAGTTCTCTGTCGTGATTTTTACTTCCATTGTTTCCATCTTTTACGTTAATAAAATATTTCCTCTCATTATACGGACAACAAACAGCGTGCCAATAATCAATGCATAATTCACAATGCACAATTCATAATCGGGGCATACGCCACACACCTTCCGGCAGGCAATTATGAATTATGCATTGTGCATTATGAATTAATTTATCTTGTACCCCAGCGCCTCGCTGTCCTTTATGAACGATATCAGCTTGCGGCATACGTCAACTTTGCCTGCCTTGCTGTACAGCGTGAAGGGGCGGCTCGACTCGCCGTCGTGCACTGAAAAGTGCAGCATGGTGCTGCCGGAACAGTCCTTTATCACCGTGACAAGGTCTGACACGGTGGTGTCGTCAATCTTTCCTGCGTCCACAGTGATGGTCAGCCGCTCTATCATCTTGTCCTTGGCGGTCTGCAGATACTGTATGTCGGTGACGCGCATCTCCATCATGTCGCTTCCGCGGAAACGCTGCACGAACTGCGCCTTGACAAGGACGGTGCAGCCCTCTACGAGCATTCCCTTCCACTTGCCCCACTCTTCACCGAAGAAAGCCAGCTCGCCAGAGCCTTCAAAGTCCTCTATGGTGACGAAGCCGCACGGCTTGCCGGTCTTCGTAAACTTGCTCTTCACCATGGTGACGATGCCACCCAGGAGCACTTCCTGCTTCTTTTGCAGTTCGAGTTTGTCGGCTAGCTCGGAGCAATGTGTGTTGCACATGTCCTTGAGTATCACCTCGTAGTCGTCCAACGGATGGGCGGAAAGGTATATGCCGACAAGGTCTCGCTCGCGGTTCAGCTTCTCAATGCTGCTCCACGTCTCGCCTACGGGTATGGGAGGCGTGGCTATGTCAACATCGTCAATCCCCCCGAAGAGAGAGTTCTGCGCCGCATTCTTCTCCTGTTGGTACAGCTGTCCGTAACGGACGAGCGTGTCAAGGAACACGTCGCCCTTGGCGTTACGCCCGAAATAGTCCTCGCGCCTAATCTTGAAGCTGTCGAAACCGCCGCTAAGCACCAGACTTTCAAAACACTTGCGGTTGCAGGCTGCAAGGTTGACGCGCTGTGCCAGGTCGAACACATCCTTGTAAGGACCGTTCTTCTCGCGCTCTTCTATTATTGCCTCGGCCGCCGCAGTGCCCATGCCTTTGATGGCGGCGAGGCCGAAGCGGATAGCTCCCTGCTTGTTGACGCTGAACTTCTGCCGGCTCTCGTTCACGTCGGGGCCGAGCGTCTTTATGCCCATGGCCTTGCATTCGTCCATGAGCTTGGTTATTTCGTTTATGTTGGTGACGTTGCGGCTCATGTTGGCGGCCATGTATTCGGCCGGATAATGCGCCTTGAGGTACGCCGTCTGGTATGCCACCCACGAGTAACACGTAGCGTGGCTCTTGTTGAACGCGTAGCTGGCAAACTTCTTCCAGTCCTCCCATATTTTGTGCAACGTCTCGTGCTTGTAGCCGTTCTTCTCGCCGCCCTCGTAGAAAAGACCTTCCAAGTGGTTCATCTTCTCGATTTGCTTCTTGCCCATCGCCTTGCGCAGGGTGTCGCTCTGACCGCGCGTGAAGCCTGCCAGCTGGCGGCTAAGGAGCATGACCTGCTCCTGGTAGACGGTTATTCCGTAAGTGTCCTTGAGGTATTTCTCCATGCAAGGAATGTCATACGTGATTTTCGACGGGTCGCGCTTGCGCTCGATGAACTGCGGAATGTAGTCCATAGGCCCCGGGCGGTAGAGGGCGTTCATGGCTATAAGGTCCTCGAATACGGTAGGATGCAGCTCGCGAAGATACTTCTGCATGCCGGCCGACTCAAACTGGAACGTGCCTATTGTGCGGCCTTCGCTGTACAGTTTATATGTCTCCGGGTCGTCTATGGGTATGGTGTCAAGGTCGATTACCTTGCCAGTGGTGAGGCGGATGTTCTCCACCGCCTCTTTAAGTATGGACAAAGTCTTCAGCCCGAGGAAGTCCATCTTGATTAGTCCGGTCTCCTCGATGACGCTGCCTTCATACTGCGTGCAGAGCAACTTGTGGCCTGTCTCCTTGTCATCGGCGGTGGAAACGGGCACCCAGTCGCTTATAGGGTCGCGGCAAATGATTGTTCCGCAGGCGTGTATGCCGGTGTTCCTCACGTTGCCCTCAAGCATCTTGGCGTACTCTATAGTCTCGTGCAGGCGCGGGTCGGGCGAAGCCTCGGCCTCGCGCAGCTCCGGCACGCACTTGATTGCGTTCGTAAGGTTCATCTTAAGGCCGTCGGGCAGGCGGTCGGGAATGGCCTTGCAGAGGCGGTTCGACTCTTCGAGGGGCAGCTTCTCCACGCGCGCCACGTCCTTGATGGCCAACTTTGTGGCCATAGTGCCGTATGTTATGATGTGCGCCACCTTGTCGGCGCCGTACTTTTCAGTCACCCAGTCGAGCACCTTTCCGCGCCCGTCGTCGTCGAAGTCGGTATCGATATCGGGCAACGAGATACGGTCGGGGTTAAGAAAACGCTCGAACAGCAGGTCGTACTTTATCGGGTCTATTTTCGTTATGCCAAGGCAGTAAGCCACGACAGAGCCTGCCGCGCTGCCACGTCCCGGCCCAACCATGACTCCGAGCTGGTCGCGCGCGGAGTTGATGAAGTCTTGCACTATGAGGAAGTAGCCCGGGAAACCCATCGTCTTCATGATGTAAAGCTCGAAGTTGACGCGCTCCTTTACCTCGTCAGACAACGGGTCGCCATATAACTTTTTGGCTCCTTCGTAGGCGAGCTTTGCCAGATAGTCGGCCTCGAACTTTATCCGGTATATTTTGTCGTAGCCTCCGAGCTTCTTGATTTTCTTCTCCCCTTCCTCGCGCGAGAGCACAACGTTGCCGTTCTCGTCCTGCGTGAACTCGTCATAAAGCTGCTCCTCGGTGAACTTGCGGCGGTATTCCTCCTCCGTGCCAAACTCCTCCGGGATGGGAAAAAACGGCATGATGGGGGCATGGTCTATGCTGTACATCTCCACCTTGTCAAGCACTTCGCACGTATTTGCCAGCGCCTCGGGCACGTCGGCAAACACCTCGTTCATCTCCTCGCGCGTCTTAAACCACTCCTGCTTGGAGTAAAGCATGCGGTTGGGGTCGTCCAAATCCTTGTTGGTAGACAGGCACAAGAGGCGGTCGTGAGCCTCGGCGTTCTCCTCGTCAACGAAGTGGCAGTCGTTGGTACATACCAGTTTAACGTCGTACTTGGCGGCCAGCTTCATCAGTACCTTGTTGGCTTTCTGCTGCAAGGGGTACGTCTCGCGGTTGGCGCGTATGTGCGGGTCCTTTACCTGATGGCGCTGAAGCTCCAGATAATAGTCGTCGCCGAATACGCGCTTGTACCACTGCACGGCCTCCTCCGCCCCCTCGATGTCGCCCTTCAGTATTTTGGCAGGCACCTCGCCGGCTATGCACGCCGAGCAGACGATGAGTCCCTCGTGGTACGTCTCAAGGTCGGCGCGGTCGGTACGGGGGCGCATGTAGAAGCCGTCAACCCACGCACGGCTGACTAATTTGATAAGGTTCTTGTATCCCTTGTAGTTCTTCGCCAGCACAATCAGGTGGTAACCGCCCTGGTCACCATGCTCTTTCACCTTGTCTTCCTTGGTGTGCCGAGCCACGTACATCTCACAGCCCAGTATTGGCTTGAACTCCGGCTTGCCCTGTTCTTTCAGCTCCCCGTTCTTCTTCTTGCAGTAGTTGAAAAACTCCTTTATGCCCATCATGTTGCCATGGTCGGTCACAGCCATGCCGCGCATGCCGTCGGCGATGGCCTTGTCGACGAGCTTCTTTACACTGGCCTGCCCGTCGAGGATGCTGTAATAAGTATGTACGTGAAGGTGGACGAAATCTTGCATGGCTTTTCTCCGTAGTATCTCCGTTGGAGCGTCAAAGTTAAGGCGAAAAAACGAGACCGCCAAAATATTGGCCTTAAAAAACCTTTGCACTGACAAACAGTCACACTCCGCCCTGCGGCTGGCAGACGCCCGGGCTGCAGAACGCCATCCATTAAGAAGCCACAGTCCTGCATCCGTAATTCATTGGAGCACAACACGTTACACCACACTCCACGAACAGCCATGCAAAAGGTGGCCTTTTAGCTTGTAAAAGGCCACCTTTTGCACGGTGAAAGACGGCCTTTCGCGATGCGAAAGGCCGTCGATTGGAAAACAACCGATATGCAGGCGCACTGCCAACTACTTGACGTCGCTGCCTGTTATCCGTCCCGGCTTGTCGCTGACGGGACGCAGGGGCGAGGCGTAGAAGTTGTTGGTAAGTTCGATAAGGTTGCCGCCCTGCCGCAGGCGGGCGTATGTGGCGTTGCCGCCGGGAGCGGAGTGCGACGGCATGGGCCGTGCGAAATACGTTGTATAGACATGTGCCTGGCCGCCGCCAACGTCGATGGTTGGCGCACCGCAGCTGGCGAAGTTGGCCTGTTGCAGGCGCAGCGTGCCGTTGTTGACTATTGCCCCAATGACAGGACTGCCCCAAAAGGCGCTGTTGTAAAGCGTCAGCCGCGCATTGGGATGTACCTTCTGCGTGCCTGCCTCGCCGCCCATCAGCACGTAAGAGCGCACGGGCTGCTCCTTGATATGGGTGTTGACAAGCTCGGAGTTGATGGCCGTGATTTCGGTATCCTTGCCGGCATCCTCGACGAACAGCGAGAACGTGCAGCCGTCAGAGCCGTGGCCTACCATGGTAATATGCCCGGGAACGTTGCCCGTTACGGCATCTTTCAGGAAGTGGATGCCGTAGATTGAGCCGTACACGAAGTTGTTGAATATGGTCTGTTCCCTAACGTCGGCGAACTTCAAGGCACTGCAGTTGGACTGCACGAAGCGCGTCATCTGCAAGTCTGGATAACCCTGGCCGCCACGCGGCAGACGCGAACCGTAATGCGGATTGAACTGCATGTTGCGGATAAAGCCGCCCTCTGCTCCGCCGCCTACCCAGATGCCGGCGCGCAGGAGCACGCCTGCGAAGTAGTCGACGTAATGTCCGCTGGTGTCGTAAGACGCGAGGTCGATGCCCTTGTCGCCCATTGCCACGGTCACGTTGACTACGTAGACCTTAGGGCCTTGCCCCTGGATGAGGAACGGAGTGCGGCGCGGATTGAGCCTGTCGAACCCGTCCGACGCTATGTTGAGCTGGGCAATGGTGAGTCCGTTAAGCCCGGCGTTCTCTTCAAGCTGTATGAGCGAAGCGCCTTTCTCGCCTTCCGTGCCGCCGTCATAGTTGGTGAACAGGGTCGTGCCTCCGCCCTGGGTGTGGTGCTGCACGTCCCAACTGCCGCGCAACTCTACGCCCGACGGCACCCGTATGGGCTGCTCCACGAGGTAGCGTCCTGCCGGGAGATAGAGCGTTCCGCCGCCTGCACGCTTCACGTCGTCGAGCAACGCTTGCAGGCGCGACGACACATCGACTGTAGGCACATCGTTGTTGTACCCCTTGGCGCAGGGCAGCTCGGCGCGGATGACGGCATCCGACGACGGACGCGGACGCTCGGCAATGTCGGTCTTGACATCGGCCGGCATCGGCGTGAACTCATACTTGCGGTCGTTGACCACCTCCACCTTGGCCGAACGGCTCTTGTCGGCCACTTGCAGCTTGCCGCCGTAGCCGGAGTTGACGGCCTTAAGCACACCAGCATCCGTCCCGAGGTAGACGTGGCCGCCAGCCTTGGCGAAGCCGCACTGCGTAAACAGGGCGTTGCCGCTGTTCATACGGACGGCATAGTCGCCGTAATCGGCGAACGAACAGTTCTCGAACGACACCACGCCACCGCCGCCGTCACTGACCACCGGGCCGGTGAAGCTGACACCGTTGAACTGCACCGACGTGCGGAAATCCTTGTAGAAGTAAGCCGCATTGCCGCCTTCGGCAGCACCGAAGGACGAGTTTGAAATGAGAAGTCCGTAGGGATTGACGCCCTCAACGTAAAGACCGTTCACGCAGTCGTCAATGTGTATGCCGTAGAACTGCGCGTTAGGCGTGTCTGAATAGCCCGGTTCGCGGCCTACCCACATGCCGGTGTTGTAACCGCTCACGTCAAGGTAGGACACATATTCCCAGTCGGAGCGGTGCATGCGGTAGCCCGTGCCGTGCTTCTTTGTGTACGCACGAGCCTTGGACGGCGACGGTGCGCCTGCCAGACCCGACTCCGCCCAGTAACGGGGGCTGATTTTCACGTTCTCTATACGCCCTATGTCGGTGCATACGTGCACCTCGACGCCGGTGTTGAGAGCCGTGATGTAGCAGTTGAGCAGGTAGTGAAGCTCGCTCGGAGCGGAATAAAAGCCGTTGTAAGAGTTGACGAGCGTGACGTTCTCCAAAGTGGCGCAGTCGCCTCCGCTCTGGAACAATGTCCAGGGATAAGGCTTAACGTCGTCTATTTCTTGCTCGGGATACCATATTGAGAGGTTGCGCACGCCGGTGCTGGCCGTCATCTCAATGAAGCGGTCGGCTATGCTGGTGTATGTCGTATGCAGGGCGTTGCCGGCCTGGGGGTCGTTCCACCAGCTCTCCACCGCGCCGTCATGGTTGGGCGCGTCCTTGCCGGTGCGCACCTCGAGCACGGTGCCCTTCACCTTGCCGCCGTGCCGTTCAGGGTCGGCCCAGTCGCCGCGCAGCTGCACGCCGGGCGGCAGCCGCAGCACGTACTGGTAGCTGAAATCCTTTGACTCCTCGTCCTGGCCGCGGCGCACGCGCACCTTCTTGTAACCGGTCTGCGTGCTACGGAACTCGTAATTGCCTGCCGGGACGTACACCACGCCGCCACCATCGCGGTAAGCGGCGTCGATGGCGGCCTGGAAGGCTGCACGGTTGTCGAAGCCGGGCTCGGCCTTCGCGCCGTAGTCGGTGACGATGTAATCTGAAACCACCCAGTCTTTGGCCGGGTAGACGGTCTTGATGCTGCGCCCTACCGCATCGGATGAAGCGCAGGCCGTACCGCAATGAAGCAGCACAACGGAGGCAGCGGCCATCACCACAGACTTTAGCGAAACTATGTTTCTGTACTTTGCCATAATGAAATTAAGGTATTAGTTAAAGACAAACCAAACTCGGAGGGACGGCAGACGGCGGCCACGGCAAAGGCCGTTGCGGCATTGCCTTAGGCACACAGCCCCCTTGGAGGCACGGCGGAGCACGCCCTCGTCAGTGTGTTGAGTATAAGTGTGGTGACAGCCCTGCAAGCCTGCGGCGGCGTTTTGAAGCCGTGCGCCGCTTGACGGGGCGGTATGGATTAGTGTGTTTGGTACCGCAAAGGTAAGGCTAAAAAACGGAACGGCCAAGAGGATGGCATACATATATCTAAAATTTAACCTTTCAATACAGTATTTTCACCGCTTGCGGACAGCCGCCAGGCAGCCCGTGGCGGGCGCAGGCACGGCAAGGCGTGCAAACGCCTGAAACAGGGCGGTTTGCAAAAGGCCGTCTTTCACCTTGCAAAAGATGGCCTTTTGCAGGCCGAAAGACGGTCTTTTGCATCGCGATTGACGGTCTTTTACAAAACCGCCGCTCACTCGCGCACAGGCAACGTCTGGCTCAACGGTATTTCGCCGTACAGCATCCGCCTTGCCTGACCCGTCAACCAAAGGTAATGGTCGGTAGGCAGGCCGTCCTCGATGCCCTGGAACACTACGCCCAGCTCGCTCGCCTTCTTGCACCAGTCATTGCCCGTAAGCCCATCGACCATGTTCGCACTAAGGCGGTAGTTGTTGCCTTGGAAAACGACATAATAGTCGGTAGGCGGCTCGTTGCCGGGCACGTCGCTCGCGTTGAGGCACTTGTAGATGGCCGTGCCCTCGTCAATCTCGTCGAACATAGCGATGTAGAGCATCTGCGCACCAGACTTGACGCAATGGTAAATCTGGTCCCAGTAGAAGCCGCCGCCCTCGCGCGAAACGACACTATTGTTGGGGTGCATGTTGCGGTCGGAAGAACCCGGATGGCACAGCGGCGCGTATTCCACGCCGTTCTCCTTGCACCAGGCGATGTCCTGCTCGATGAGCGCATGGAAGTTGGCATACCCGGCACGGTCGTAACGGCCTACGAACCACGGCATGATGACGTTGACGCTCTTGACGAGCGAGTGCAGGTTGGTAAGGTCGGAAGCATCAGTGTCGCCGCCACCGGCACGCCAGTAGGTCGAAACTCCCAGCATTATGCTGTAGCCCATCTGCTTCAACGCGTCGACAAGCTCCTGTATGTCGGAGTTGGTGTAGCCGCGCTCCGACGCCTTGAAGCCAACGCCCCAGAGTGCCAGCAGCGGCTTGCCGCCCTCGTGCAGGTAGTACTTGCGCGTAGAGGCGTACTTCGTGTAGATGTCCTGCGCGTCGTCAAGCACCTTCTGCTTGCGCCCGGCGTTATAGCCGCCGAGGTCGTACATCACGCAGATGGCGCGCTGGTAAGTGTCAGAACCTTCCATAGCCGACTCCAGCACCTTGTCGAAATGGTCCTTGCCGGCAGGATTGTCAATCACCTCGCCTACGAAACGCTGCATGAACACGCCGTCGAGTCCGTAATCCTTCATCCACTTGAAGTGGAGCAGCACGCTCGACTTGTCATACGCGCTGTACACGGTGGCCTTCGTTCCGTCGGGGTAATAGAAGTTGTTTGTCTCGTACTGCTTCTCGTACTCCGACATGTCCGGCCAGAAGTCTATCGAGTTGCGCAGCACGCCCGGCTCGAACATGCCGTTCTCCTGGTAATGATACCACTGGTCGCCGTGCGAGCATCCGTCGCCAGGCGCGCCGAACCAGCCCTGATAGCCGGCCATTACGAGGCCGCGGTAGGTGTCATACGGTTCGCCGTCTACGTGCGGCGTAAACTCGGGCTGGTTGTAGACCACGTCGCCAGGCTCGTCGGGAGTGTCGTCAGACGGACGCTCGTCAAGAGCCGGCGGAATGTAGTCGCTGTTGTCGTCGCCGCACGCCGTAAAGGCCAGCGGCAACAGGCACAAGGCCAAAACATATAGCTTTTTCATTGTATTGATTTCGTTTGCAAATGCAAGAGAATGCGCGCCATGCGCCGCGCACCCTCCCGCACCGGATTTAATAATAACGACTTATTGTGGAACTTCCACCTTTACTATTTCCGTATAGTTGTGCTTCTCAAGGTTGTCCTTCACCTTCGCGCCAACGCGGACGAAGTACGTGTAGCCGTGCTTCACGTCGACCTTGAAGTTGAACACCTCGCTCTTGCCGTCGTCAAGCTTCGGCAGCTTGTCCCAAGATGTCATCAGCTTCTTAGCGTACTTGTCGGCCACGGTGCGGTCGCTGCCCTCGCCCATGTTGAAGTAATAGCTGATGGCGTTGCCCGCTCCGCAGAACTGGTTAAGGCTCAAGTACGGACGTATTTCCATGATTTGCGGCAGGCCCTCCTTTATGGGAGCGTCCATGCGGCACGAGATGGCCAGCGAGTCGTTGTTGTCGGTCAGCTCGACCTTCAGGTCGAACAGCGTCAGGTACGGAGTTACCTCGAAGTCCTTTACCACCGTTCCGCCGATGCCCACACGCACGGTGTCGATGGGCCACCAAGCGCCCTCGGCTATCACGTCATACGTGCCGTTGAACAGCTTGGAGTTGTTGAACGTGCCGTCCTGCTTCACGGGGATGTCCTGCGGAGTAGGGTTAAGGCTGTAGCTCTTCTCGTATATGCGCACGCGGCATTCCGCCTGGTCGGCCAAGATGTTCTCGCCGGTGGTCTTGTCTATTATGCGCCCCGTGAAACGCGCCGAAGGCTCGTCGAAGTTGTCAACCTCCATACAAGAAGACGCAAGCAAGGCGGACATTGCCACCAGTAAATTGAATATACACTTTTTCATTTCCTTAATCAACTATTTGAATTTATCATGAAATTAATAACCGTCATTGCGCACAAGGTTCGGGTTCTTGTTTATTTCGCCGCCCGGTATTTGCTCGTAATACCAGCGCTTCTCGAACGACACCTTGCGGCTTTCCTTCGTCACTTCGTTCAGGAAGATGTACTTGCCCTCGTCAATGACGTAGTAAGGCTGGATGCAGTGTGTGAACATGCCGTCCTTGAACATCATGTCGGCCACCCTCCAACGGCGCAGGTCGAAGAGGCGCAGGTTCTCGAAGCACAGCTCGCGGGCACGCTCGTCGCGGATGTATTGCAGGTTCTCGTCGATTGGAATGCCGTAAAGCGCACTGCCTACATCCTGCGGATTGGCTACCATCTCGTGCCTGTGGGCGCCGGCGCGGTCGCGTATTTCGTTCACATGCTCGAACGCCTCGGCCTTAAGGTCGGCATCGTTGCGGATAAGGCCAAGCTCGTAAGCGGCCTCGGCCCAGTTCATCAGCACCTCGCCATACCTAAACACCTTCCACGCCTGCGTGCTGCCGAACATCTTGCGGTCGCCTACGGCGCTGTTGTAGTTGACGTACTTGCGGATTACCGCACCCGTATAGATGTAGCCTTCGTCGCCAGTACCCATGGACATACCGTAGCGTCCGTTCACCTTAACGTCAACGCCGTTGATGTTCTGCGTAGTACCCGGCTGCTGCGCCTGTATGCGGTATTTCTCCGTATAATCGCTTACGCTGTTGCCTACTTCGGCCGTTCCGTCGGCGGCTGTGCCGGGATAAGACGTATAGACGCCTCCCTGCAAGTCGATAACCTGGCCAGACACATTGTCGGTCATGCCGGGGAAGAAGAAGTTGGCACGGCATCGGGGCTCCATCTCGTCGGTGTCCCAAATGTCCTCCACGCGGTCGAAGCGCACCGGTTTGCCGTCATCGTCGGTGATGGCCGGCATCTCGTACAGCTTAATAAGCTCCCAAACAGGCTGCAAGGCGCAACCTACGGTCTGGGCAAGACCTTCGCCCTTGGGCAGCACCATGTCGTCCCAGCAGTGGAAGAGGCTGGTGTTCGTAGGCGTAGTAGTGTTAGGGCCGTACTCCTTTATCATGATGTCTTCCTCTGTATTGGTAAGGAACACCTCGAGATAGCCCTGCTCCTTGTCGCTGCCATTGTGCAGGGTGTAGCCTGCGTCATGGATGAACTTGCAGGCATCGTAAGCATACTGGAAGAACTCTTCCGCCTTGTCGGAAGGTATGCTCATCAGCCCTGACGTGACAGCCGGCCCGGTAATGCCGGGATAAGAACCGTACTTCGCGCTGCAAGCCGCGTACAACATAGCACGCGACATCAAAGCGGCGGCGGCATAACGGTTGGCACGGTTAAGCTGTGTCTTGTCCGACGTGCAGTTCTCCATAGCGAAAACCAGGTCGTCATGGATGAACTTCCAGCAGTCATACTCCGTGTCGCGGGGCTGTTGCAGTTCCTCAAGCGGAGCGGTAGGGTCAAGCACATCCTTAACGATGGGCACTCCGCCGTAACGCTTCACTATGCCGAAGTAGTAATAAGCACGCAGGAAGTAAGCCTCGCCCAGCAGGTTGTTGTACTTCTCTTCCGTATAATAACTCTTGTACTGGGGGAAGTTCTTGATGAAGGTGTTGATGTCACGGATGCGGTCATAAGGCCAATAGCCCCAGCCGTCGCCATAAGACGGGTCGCGGCCAGTAGCCTCGGCGGCTGCGGCGGCAGGACTACCCTTCTGCGCCTCCCACTTGTTGCCGGTGTGCCAGCCGTCCTGATTGACAGTGGCATATCCCTTGGCGTTGCCGTTCTGCTTGTAGTTAAAATCCTCAATCGGGCAGTCTTGATAAAGCAGGGCGAAATACTTTTGGACTCCACTCTCCGACTGGAACAGGACGTTTTCGTAAATCAGTCCCTTCGGTTCCAAGTCAAGGTCATAGCAGGATGTCACCGTCAGTCCTATCGCCGCCGCCATACATATAGCTTTAATGTTTTTCATCTCACGTCAGAATTTAATAGTTGCACCAATGTTGAATGAACGGTTTACCGGATAATTGTAATACAGGATGCCGCTCTCTGTACCGTTGTTTGAGCCGCCTTGTCGTCCCGGACGCTCGGGGTCCATGTTCTTCAGGCCGGTGAACGTCAGCAGGTTGTAGGCATTCACATATACACGCAAGTCTTTGATGCCAACCCTTGCGAGCCATACCTTCGGCAGCGAATAGCCTATTTCCAGCGTCTTCAAGCGGATGTACGACGTATTCTTGATGCCGGTAGTACCCAAATTGAAGCTGTGGCCAGTGGCGGGATAATATCCCTCGACCCACTTTGTATTCGGATTCCACGGGTCATCCGTAACATTTTCAGTGTGCCAGCGGTCTTTGTACATATCCAATGCCGCGCCGCCGTTGAACGGACCCACCTCGGTAAACACCTCGTCATACGACTGGTAGACACCGGCCGAGCCTTGCCAGTTCATCGACAGGTCGATGCCTTTCCACTCCGCGCCGAGCGTTATGCCGTAGTTGAACACCGGCAGGTTGTAAGTCGCGACGGGATGGCGGTCGTTGTCGTTGACCACGCCGTCCCCGTTCCAGTCCTTATACCAGTAATCACCGGGCAAAGTGTTCTGTCCGTAATTGGCTCCAGTCGTGCCGTGATACCTGATGTCGTCCCAATTGTGGAAGCGTCCGCCCTCCTCGTATGCGAACCAGATGTCCTTGTTACGCCCGGACACGTCCTGGCGGTACCAGTTCTCCATCGAGTTGCCGGCCCGGCTGTCGTTGTGCTTGTCCCAACGGTTCTTAGTTGCCGAAATCTGGCCGTTGACCCAATAGGTTATACCAGCCACCTTGTTGCGGTGGCCGAGGCTGATTTCCCAGCCGAAGGTCTCGTCGCTGTTCATGTTCTCCTGCGGCATGGAAGCTCCGACCGTGCCGGGCACTACCACTGACGACGTTGCCAACAGGCCGTCGCGCTTACGCAAGAACAACTCGAACGTACCGCTAAGCTTCTGGTTCCACAGGTCGAAGTCAAGACCGAGGTTGTAAGTAGTGGCCGTGTACCATGTAAGATTGGGGTTGGGGATTGACGTCGCCGACACACCCGACATGAACACGCCATTGTAGAAATAGCCTACCCTGTCCTTGTTGATTTCGTATGCCACCACGGTCTGCGGATACGTGCTCGCCCCGGCATCGTCACCCATCTGTCCCCACGAAGCGCGCAGCTTCAGGTTGTCCATAAACGGCACAAGCTTTTTCATGAAAGGCTCTTCGCTGATGCGCCATCCAACGGAAACAGCAGGGAAGAAACCCCAGCGCGAGTTTTTCGGGAAGCTGGACGAGCCGTCATAACGGAATGAGAAATCCACCATATAACGACCCTTGTAGTCATAGTTGAACCTGCCGACAAGAGCCTGACGCGCCTTGTCGCCAGCGCCCGACATAGAACCTACCTGCTCGGCATCCTCGCCGTAGATGAGGTAGTCGCCGTCAAGCAGCATGACGCGTTGTGCGTAGAAGTTGTCCCAATTCTCGTACTGCTCCTCGAATAGCAACATTCCGCTGACATTGTGGTCGCCGAAGCGGTTGGCGTAGTTCAGCGAGAGCTGCATCAGCGTGCTGTACTTCGGGTCGGTATTGCGGCGCAGGTGGGCGTCGCTGTTGCGGACATAAGACTGCAACGTTCCGTCGGGATTCTTGCTGTACAGGTTGTATGTACGCTGGTGTTCGGTGTTGTTGGTAGTGTAATAATCGTAGCTGTAGAAGCCGCGCGCGCTCAAGCCCTTGACGCCCGGTATTTCGTAAGTCAGGGCCAGCGAGCCGTTGAAATTATAGCGTTTCTCCTGGCGGAAGCCGGTAAAGCGGCTGTCGGTAGTGGCCACGGGGTTGTCGGCTTCGAGCATCTGGTCGTCGAAACTCGGCAGACTGTGGTCTCCGTCGACCCAAGCCTGCGACGTGGGGCGGTATGTCCACGCCTTCTTGTACACCGTCCAGATGTCGGTAAACGGCTGGTTTTTCTCGTCCATGTATCCGCTCAGCTGCACGCTGGCCGTCAACCTCTTGGTGATTTTAGCCTCCACGTTGCTGCGGAAGTTCCAGCGGTCGTAATTCAACGAGCCGCTCTTGTAAGAGCCTTCCTGCTTCTGGTAGCCGATGTTGAAGAAATATGTCAGGCGGTCAGAACCTCCGTCGACGCTGATGTTGTACTGCTGCTGGGGCACGTTGCTGTCAAACAGCTCGTCAGACCAGTTGGTGCTCTTCTTACGCCCCGTGGCATACTCCATCATCTCTTCCCATGTGTAGGCCGGAGTGGTGCGCATCGGATAGTTGCCGTCAAAGCTGTTGTAACGCTTCTCGTTCATAAGCAGCATGTGGTCAACGGCATTGGCCGTCTCCGGCATGTACAGGAACTGCTGCCATCCGTAGTTGGCGGAGAACGTGATGTCCATCTTTCCGCCCTCGGAGCTGCCCTTCTTTGTAGTCACGAGTATGACACCGTTGGCCGCACGCACACCGTAGATGGCGGCGGAGGCGTCCTTCAGCACGGAGACGCTCTCTATTTCGTTGGCGTCCATGCGCGAGAAGTAAGCCTGGTCGCGCGGTATTCCGTCGACGACGATGAGCGGAGTGCCCATGCCTCGGATGTCGATGGCGTTGTCAAACTCTCCCGGCTGCGAGCTGCGCTGCGATATGCGCAGGCCGGGGATTTTGCCGGTAAGCATGTTGACTACGTTCTCGTTCTTGGTGACGGTTATTTCCTTGCTGTTCACTGCGGAAACCGCACCGGTAAGGGTGGCCTTCTTCTGCGTGCCGTAACCTACGACTACAACCTCGTCGAGCACTTCCTTGTCTTCCTGCAAGGTTATCGCAAGCTGGCCCTTGGCGGCCGACACCTCAACGTCCTTGCAACCGATGTACGACACGGTGAGCCTGTCGTCAGGCGTAGCCTTTATACTGAACTTGCCGTCCATGTCGGTGATTGTGCCGTGGGTGTCGTCCCCCTTCACCCTGACTGTGGCGCCTATGACGGGTTCGCCCTCGGCGTCGGTCACGACTCCCTGGACTGTGCGCACCTGCGCCATTGCCGGCAACACCGCGAAGAACCCGAGGATTGCGAGCAGCATTGTCTTCAAGAACACGGCAGCGTCACGTCCTTTTCCATATATATCTGTATTTTCCATGATTAATTTAGTTAAAAACTTTATTCCGAAGAAATAATAGCCGGGCGGAAAAGCGCGTCCGCACACGTGGCTGCCCACGGCCGGCGCGCCTTTTCCTTATTGCCGCAAGAGGGCAGCCGCATCACCTCGCAGCCGGGTCGACAACGCCCTCGGGGCACTGGCGGCGGTTGAACCAGATGAACGCGAGCACGCCGTCGCTGACGGGTATTGTGCCGTAGTCGTACTGGAACTCGAGGCCCATGCCTACGCGCAGCGCCCAGCCCTCGTAAGCGGATGTGGTCTCAAAGAAGCCGTCGGAGGTTACAGACAGGCCGCGGGCCGTCATTTCCTCACCGGGCAGGCCGTCATATCCGCTGATTATTTCGCCGTTGTACTTCTGCTTGTCCTCGTCTGTGAACTCGCCGTATGTAGTCCAGTTCTGACGCTGGGAAGCGGCGATGGACGTCTGCATGTTGTACCAGTTGAGACCGGCCGAATGCTTGGCATACTTGTTCTTGAAATCCTCGTTAACAACGAAGCTTGTTCCCGAAGCGTAAATCACGGTCTCGCCGTCCCACTCGGCTGAATATCCTTGCAGGGCGGCTACGAGTGCGCCCTGGTCGTGCATGGTCGAGAACTTGCCTCCCAGCAGTATTTCGGCCAGGTTGACTTTGTTTGCGCCTGCCTCGAGGATTATCGGCGCAGAGATTGACGGGTCGCCATACTCAAGGTGAGCGCCGCAAAGGCCGGTAAGCGCGCCGCGGAAGTCGGCACCGGCCAGCGAGTCGACGATTTTCCAGTAAATCTTGGCCTTGATTACCTCGTTCGACTTCAGGTAAACCAGCATGCCGTCGGGGTTCTCGTCATTCTCGGATGCCGCGCAGTTGGTGCCGGGACGCTCGGTCATTGTCCACGTTCCGTCCTCTGCGAGACAGTCTGACAGGAAGTCGTAACGTCCGCTTACGCTTGAATTCTGATACTCCTGCTTGCCCAACACGTAAACCACGTTGTCGATGCCGTCAAGCGTTACAAGGTCTTTGAAGTTGAAAGTGCCGAGGAAATCGGCGCTCTCGGGCAGCGTAGCCTGCCAGAAGCCGTCGCCAAGGTCGACAGCGTCGGTAACGGCCGAGCTGAACGTCGGCGTAACAAGGTCTTCGGCCTTGAACGAGAAGTCGTCGGAAACGTGGATGTTGAAGAAGTTTGAGCCGATTACGCTGCCCCTGTAGTTCATCTGCAAGGACACGGCGTAGTCGCCGCCAGCCTCAATCTCCAAGCCTATGATGTGCACCTTGATGAAGCCGTCCTCAAGCGTGGCCTCGCCCGTAACCTTGAACTGCTCGCCGTCCTTGGCGCGCGTGAGCTTGTGAGACTCGGCGATGGAGAACTCCGCGCCGTCAATCGACGACATCTCGGGACGCGGCAGGAACTTAACGTCAACGCCGTCGTTGCCAAGCTGCACGATGCCGTCAACCGTCTCGGGGCTGTACATGAGCGAGCTGACCGACGAGCCGAGCGGGATTTTATACTCGACGCCGTTGACGGTGATGATGGCCTCGGTGTCGGTGACAACGACCGAAACGGCGGCCCCGCCGCCTGTAAGGCTGCTGCCTATTACTATTTTCTTGCCGTCGCTAAGCGTGAGAGTCCACTGCCCCGACTCGTCCTGCTCGGCGTTGGTTATGCTCGTGCCCGTGGTAAGGGCGTTGCCCAGTTGCTCCTTAAGGTCCTCGACAGCCGTCTGCAAGACCGCGATTTGCGACTTAAGGTCGTCGTTGTCATCGTCACATGAAACAAACACCGCACCTGCGGGCATCAACATAGCTCCGCAAAGAAGTGCGTTAAGAAAAAATTTCTTGTTCATAATACTGTTATTATAAAGTTACTAAGGTTAGTAAAATCACCATCAACAGCCCCCAAGGGCTTCATGTTTTTCATCATGGGCGGCACAAGGCTGCACGCCAAGGCACGCCGAAACCGCACAACGCCACGCACGGGCCGGGCCAAGGCAGAACCTTAAAAGTTCATAAATTCGGCTGCGAAATTACCCCCCCCACATAAAAATTAGTTAAAATAGGACTTAATCGGGGAATTAATTTCTACAAAATTTTAATATTTCCAACCACAGGCCAAGGCATCCGTCGGGGCATAAGCACGCATGGCGGCAAACCAAGCACGCAACGGCCTGTCAGCCAGCGTATTGCAAAAGGCCGTCTTTCACAATGCAAAACACGGCCTTTCATCCGCTAAAACATGGCCTTTTGGAATGTAAAAGACCATCTTTTACAAAACATGTTACCATAATACAAGAGCTTTTTATATTTTTGCCGCCAAACAACAACGTCATGCCAACGAGAAAACTATACATAATGTTGACAGCACTGGCCGTAATATCGGCCATCGGCTGCAATAGGAAGACAGGCATGAAGGCGCAGCTTGCCGAGGCCGACCGCATAATCGACACGGCAGCAGACTCCGCCCTCGCCATACTGGAAGGCATAAACATCAACGCAGGCGACGACGGCGACAAGGCCATGTACAACCTTCTGCTGACACAGGCGCGATATGCAAGCTACATCCCGGTAACATCGGACTCGCTGATAAACACCAGCATCAGGCATTACAAACAAACAGGCGACACGCACCTGCTGGCAAGGGCGTATTACTACAAGGGCGCGACCGCATACGACAACGGGAAGACGGAAAACGCGCTAACCTGCCTGAACGAGGCCGAAAGGCTGGCGGAAGCCGGCAACGACAAACCGTTGTCGAGCAAAATATACGAAAAGAAATGCTTTGTATTTTACGAACTGGGGTATAAAAAAGAACAACTTGAATACGCAAAGCGGTTTTACAACATAACCACCGAACTGAAAGACACCGACCGCATGGGCACGGCCCTTAACGAGCTGGCGGTAGCTTACCAGAAGGCAGGACAGAAGGACAGCGCCTGCGCCTGCTTGAAAACGTCAATCAAACACATAGCACGGAACGACAACAGGACAAAGGCGATAAGCTATGCAAACATAGCGCAGATGTGTATCGACAACGAAGAATACGACTCGGCACAGCATTACATAGACAAAGCCACGGGCACTTACCGCCTGCCCTTCGCCCTTTCAGTAGCAGGAGAACTGCTATACAAGACCGGGCAAACCGACTCGGCGGCCGCGTTATGGAGGAAAGTAGCAAAAGAAGGGGACGCAGAAGACAAAATATCGGCATACAGACTGCTGAAAAAATACTATGAAGCAAAACAAATGTACAAGGAGGCAGCACTTGCAACGGACAGCCTTAACAGCCTGGAAGACAGTCTGAACCGGCACAACTACCGCATAGCCGAAATGCAAACGGAATTTTACAACGACCAAGAAGACCGCCGCGAGGCCCAAAGGACGGCATTGGCCATAGGCTCAATATGCGCCGCAGCCGCAGCCTGCTGCCTTATATTTGCATACAAATACAGGAAAAGCCGCAGCAAATCGGCTCATGCCATAACGGCGATGTCAGACAAAATAGAAAAAGACAAGCAGGCACAAGCGAAAAAAGACACCGAAATAAAGCACATAAAAGCCGAATTTGAAAGATACAAGGAGAACAACGAGAAAGACCTGTACGCAAGGAACATGCTCATGCAACATGGTCACAAGATATTCTGCATGATACAAAACAGGGAAACGAACATAGCGAAACTTACAAACGAAGACATTGACACCTTCATAAAGTTTTACCATGAGATGAACGACCGCACGCCTACCTGCTTCACATACAACAAGCGGAGAAGGAAACAGGAACTATTCAGCATCATTCAGGGCATGGGGTATGACACAAAGGAAGCTGCCGAATTCATGTGTACAACAACTGAAGCCGTGCGCAAAATGAGGTCGAGGATAAACCACGAAAACAAATAAAAAACGGGACATTTCATCGATAAAAAACCGGTATTCTTCGCATAAACCGCTAATTCCCAGCAACTTGCATTTCAGCAAATGTCACACCTTGAACTGGGACTATTGCGAAATCGGGCAAAAAGCGATAATTTTGCAGGAAAAAGCAAGGACAATGGCAACGCACAGCGTCTGCCGGACAAGAAGCACAATATCCTGACACGGCATGAAACATTGCTGCCATTGCCATAAAAAAGAACATGAAGATTACTAAAACCAAACAATAAAATGAAAACATTAAAACTATTCATTATGCTTGCCATCAGCACATTATTGCTGAACGCATGCTCATGCGAGTCTGATGAAGGAATGGTGGGCACTGAGGTGACAATCGTGTGAAAAAACACGATGAGCTTTGACCAGCTGAACGGCGGCAAGGACACCATACGCATAAAAAACAACGGCTCAATCAACATTTGTGGCGTATGGGTCTATGACGCGTCAAAAGACAACACGGAATGGCTGTGCCGTACCATGCTATCCAACCAGCATCCCGACAAAATAGAAGCCGACGGCACTGTTTACGGCACAATCGAATATGACGACAAATGGGATGTGACAAAAATAACAATAGACCAATACACAATAAGAAGGATTTACAACGACGACGGAACAAAGAGGAATGAATATGAAGTATCGGTCAGTCCGTCAGCCGAGCCTCGCAGATACCGCATATCCATAGGCGTAATTTGCGAACGTGAGGGCGACTTCATAAGTCCTACGACTGTCGACGTGGAATAACGTTATCCGATAAGCGTTTTTCACCATTCAAACCAATAGACAAAAGGGCAACTGTAATTACGGCGAAAGCTGTAATGGCGGTTGCCCTTTATCGGTTGGAAAATTTTTCAACAACTCATGTATTCGGATGCAGAGAAAACCGAAGCCATAGCCAAGGCAAGAAGCATTTTGGAGGAATTTCATGCAAAAGGCGCATGGTATCGGGAAAAAGCATTACCTTTGCACCAGCCTTGGTCGATAGACAAGGCTCGACATAGAAGTAAGACAAGCGTGTCTTGCACAGACTGTTTCTCAACTCAAAAAACGACCAAATAAAAAGAGTGAAGGGGAAACGGGGTTGAAGTGCGCCCGGCATAGCGGGTGTATGCTTTGCCTTGTTTTATCCTTTCCGGGTTCTTGGTCGTTCCCTTGAGTTGGTAGGACAATGGCAAAGGACATGCCTGCCTTTTTTATGTCAATACTTAGCGTTCTGCAGAAGAAAGACAAACTCATAAATACGACCAAAAATGAAAAGTTTTCAAATTCTGCGCCCACGCCGCAATTCGGCACACAGCCGGGTTACGGGTAAGGGGAAAATGTGTTCAAACGTAAGCAAGTCACGGCTTCGGGCAATGACGGCGGCCGCTGTGATGGCAGCCGGAATGTGCCATGTGCAAACCTCCGCGCAGGTGGCTTACACAGACAGCATCGGCAGCATGGACGCCACGTGCAATTTCAAGGCAGCCCAACTGATTGTGCCGTCCGCGCTGATTGTGACAGGCTCAATCGGTGTATGCAACGGATGGTTTCACTCCATCAACCACGAGGTGAAGGACGGCATGGCAGATTGGCGGAGGAACAAGTATGTAAAGGTGGACGACTACCTGCAATACCTGCCTGTGGCTGCAAACATAAGCCTCGGACTAATCGGTGTGGAAGCCAGGCATCCGTTCAGGGAAAGGATTGCCTGCACGGCAACGGCGTATATGGCCATGGGCATAATGGTAAACGTAACGAAACGCGCCGTAGGAGAAAAGCGCCCCGACTCTAACGCCAGAAACTCGTTTCCGTCAGGACATACCGCCACCGCCTTCATGGGAGCCGAACTGGTACGCAGGGAATACGGCAACACCATTGGAATGTGCGCCTATGCTGTTGCAACAAGCATAGCCGTGATGCGCCTGTACAACAACCGGCACTGGCTGAACGACATCATGGCTGGCGCAGGCATGGGAATTCTGTCGGCCAAAATCGGCTTCTGGCTGCTGCCGTGGGAAAAACGCCTGCTGGGCTGGGACAAAAAGAAGGACTACACGGCATTAATACCATTTGCCGCCCTGCAAGACAAGAGCTTCTCGCTCACGTTTTGCACCACATTCTGAAAAAATAAGAGGTGCAGCCTCAAATGAGGCTGCACCTTTTATTGTATATACCACTACAATACCAGCCCTGCATTACTGCAACACGGTCATTGCCTGTGTGGCTGTCGGGTTCTGCGGGTCGATGGCGAGCACCTTCTCGTAATATGTCTTGGCCGTAGCATTATCTTCCTTCACGATGTAATAGTAGCCAAGATAGAGGTAAGGCTCGATGAGGAGCTTGGGATTGTCGGCGTTCTCGGTCTGCGCAATCTGTGCGTACTCCTCATAATAAGGCTTTGCAAGACCTTGCGTTGTCTCCGGGTCGAGCTGCGAATTGATACGGGCACGCATCATCGTAGCATACAGCTTGTTGCTCGGAGACTCGGAAGCTATCCTGCCGTAGATTTCGTCGGCCTTCTTGAAGGCGTTAACCTTGTCTGCCGTAAGAGAATCGATGGCTGTTGCCTGTTGCATGTAGAGCTTTGCAAGGCCGTCAAGGTCGGGCACTGAAGGCTTCTCAATCTTGCTCAAATACTGGTCGTAGTAAGCAAGACCGTTGGTGAAATCACCCTTGGCGATGTATGCGTCAGACATCTGCTTGCGCACGTCATTCAGCTCGGCGTTCATCTCCAAAGCCTTCTTGAACTGCTCGATGGCCTGGTCGAATGCTTTGTCACCCATGAGGGCGTAGCCGTAATACTGATAGTCGCGGGCAGAAATCTTAGCGCTGTCAGACTTGTTGAAAAGCGCATCGGCATACTTCAGCGCGTTCTTATAGTCCTTAAGGTCGGTGTAGTTGTAGAACGTTATACGGTTCATGGCCGCGCTACGCGGATTCTTGCTTACACCGAACAGTGAAACCTCAAGACTCTTCTGTGAATTGGCAAGAAGAAGCTCTGCGGTTGCGTATTCCGTAAGATAATTTTCCTTCAACTGGTTCTTGTCTACCTTTGCATAATACTCGGCCGCCTGCTCCAACTTGTTGGCACCATAGAAGAAATGACCTGCTTCGGCATCGACAGGATAAGTCGGGTCTACGGCACGCAGCTCCTCCAGTTTGGCAACAGCGCCCTCCGGGTCTACCTTGCGGTAAACTGCAGCATACTTTACATAACCTGTAGGATTAGCCGGGTCAAAGTGAATGGCTTGGTTATAAAAACTTGCCGCACCGCCACCCTCGTTGCTGCTCAATGCCGCGAGGTCGCCAAGAAGTATTGAAGCAAGAGCCTTACCCTTGTTGTCCTTTCCACGCTCAATAGCCATCTCGGCATACTCACGGGCGGAAGCCGTATCACGGATTTCAAGGAAGGCGCGGCCAAGTCCGGCCAAAGCCTCGGCGTTTTTCTTGTTCTCCTTTACGAAATCCTTTACCTGGTCTTCAAATGCGGCAGGATTAGACTTGTTGCTTACTACTACTTTCGTGATGTCATCAACTTGCGATTTAACATCCTGTGCCACCGAAGGAGCCGATACAATTGTTATCAATGCTCCTGCAAAAAAATATTTTATTGCTTTCATAATCAAACTGTTTTAAAAACAATCACTTATTAAACTAATATCAAATGAAATCGTCACTTATAAGCCTGCTACATATAGGACTACGCCAACATGCAAAAGTTTAATCACTCGTTACATTGACTGTCCTTACCGTTATGTCGCCTCTCATTGGCAGCAGACCCGACTTGAAAATTATCAACTGCCCCTTAGGTCCTTCTATAAAATGGGCAAATCCCCACGGCAGCCCGTTGATAGGGTCGTTGAGTAATGCATATATAGTTCTTACCAACGGATAACGTCCGTCAAGCAAGTATGCCTGGTAAGGTTTCCAGCTATTCATGTATGTAGCTGTATCCAAACGGCTTACCGACATTACGGTTATATTCTTCTTGAATGTGGTGTTAGTGGTGTCGCGCTTGTCATTCAGCCAATTAGAACCGATTATGCCAATAGAGTTAGGGGTTTTCTCCACGTAATCGATTACTTCCTTGCTGGTCTGTGCCGCCACGATATTCGGACTGTTTATGGGTTTGCCACCAAGCAATGAATCGACACAGAAATGAACCGTACTCGACTTCTTGTTGTCAAAAACCACTAAAATGTCACCTCGTTTTGACCCGGGCACTATGTCGCTCCAAGTCTTCGCCTGTCCGCTAAGCACACGCTTAATATCTTTCACGGTAATACATGAATCTGTATTCTCCTTATTGATGATAAGCGACAGCCCGTCATAAGCCAAGGGTATGGCTACAGGCAGATAATTACGGGCTTTAAGGTTGTCAAACTCTTCTTTCGTGAAATTTCTTGTAGTGATGGCAAGCTGTATGCTGTCAGTCATAAGCATGTTTACAGCATCAAGCTCGTTGGTGTAAATTGGAGTTAATTCCGACTCACGATAGATACTTTCAAATACTTGTATCTGCTCGTCAATAATAGGGCTAAAACTTTCGTCAGAAGCGAAAGATATCGCTCCTGACGAATAAGTATCTGTCCGACCGCTCTTGGGCTTGTCGGCACAAGCCGAAACAAGCCACAAAAGCAGCGTAAATCCTACAAAACCGTAGAATAGCTCTTTTCTCATCTTGCGTTTATTACTGCAGTTTGAAAGTTACCGGCAGCGTGTACCTTACATTCACGGTAGTACCGTTCTGCTTACCCGGAGTCCACTTCGGCATACTGCTTACGACGCGTATAGCCTCCTTGTCCAACGACGGGTCAACGCCACGGGCAACCCTTACATCTGAAATAGAACCAGTCTTGCTAACGACAAACTGTACGATAACTCGACCCTCGATGCCGTTCTCTGCCGCGATTACAGGGTATTTGATATTATCCCTCAACCACGCCATCAAAGCACCCTGGCCACCAGGGAACGAAGGCTGCTCCTCAACTACGTCGAAGACCTTGTTCTCTTCTTCCTTCGGAGGTTCAGGCTGAGCGATTTCCTCCTTGGCCTTGAGCACCTCGCCACCGATTTCATCGTTACCGATAACGTTGAACGCACCGATGGTAGTCTTGGTCTTCTGGAGGTCATCCTGGTTCTTCATTTCTTCTTCAGGTTTCACTTCCTCGTCCTTCTTAATGACAGGTGCAGTGAACTTGATAGAACTCTTCACCTTCTCTACCTGCTTAGGCTGCTCAATCTTGACAGGAGCCTTCTTCTCCACCTTCGGTTCCTTCTTCGTCTGGATAGACGAAAGTTCCACCGCTGTAGTTACGGCAACCCTCTGATTGGCCTGAATTACATTCTTGATCGCTATGGCAGAGAATATGACAACAGCAGCAATAAGCACGATTAAGATTGACCAAATGTTGCGCTTGCCAGTACTCTTACGAAGCCTATATGCTCCGTAGGACTGGTTTCTGCCCTCAAACACAAGGTCGCACCATGCATTAGATATTAAATCTACTTTTGACATTGTCTTTACGTTTTAAATGTTAACCAACGACAATTACTGTCAGTTGAACCGCACGCCCTTCTTGGTGAGGAGCTGCTTGTCTTCCGGAGTAATGTTGTCGATGACATACTTACCTATACTGCAAATCTGCATCTCGTCCAGAGCGTCAACCAAATTCTTATAAGAAGCATCGTCCGTTGCCTTGATGATGATTGTCAACGTAGGAATCTTCTGCCCATTGACGTTACCATCCTTCAGCTTGTCAAGCTCCTTATTGTAAATGGAATCAGGATACTTAGCAGGGTCTTTGAGTTTCTTGGCATCAAGTTCCGCTTTTGCCTTCAATATTGCAGCTACAGGAACCGTACCGTCTTCAGTTACGTGATTGATAAGCACGTCACGTATACCCTTTGACCCCCATGTAGTTTCCTTCAGGCAAGAAGGGTCTTCGTAGTTGGGGATACCTGCTACATAATAAATCTTATCATTCCCGGCTACAAAGATTGTAATAGTCTGTGAAGCCTTAGTTGCAGTCTTGTCCTGCTCTTGCACATTCTGGTCATTGCTCGGCATGGTCAAGAGCATAGCCTGGGGCTTGCTCAAGGACGTACACAGCATGAAGAACGTGATAAGAAGCATCATCATGTCCACCATAGGCGTGAAGTCCACGCGAAGGTCGATTTTCTTCTGTCTACTTACTTTCTTTTTTGCCATGTCTTAGTCCTCCACTTTTTTATAAGAAGTGATAAGCTCGTAACGGTTTTGGTTCATGTCCTGAAGTTCTGACATTACTTTCTTGATAACCTTATAAGGTGTATCAGAGTCGGCCTTGATGGCCAGTTTCATGTCTGAATTTGCATCAGTAACCGTCTTCACCCAAAGCTGGAACTCGCTCATGCCACCATCAATGCTGTCAGTAGGCACACCCTTGTCTTCCTGAAACTTGTTCATCTGAGAAGACTCTTGGTTAAGGAATGCCGACATGTCATTCATTGACACGCCAATGTTTGTGGCACTGCGCACATTTTTCATCTGCGTCCCGTTCAGTGATACTCCGAACTGGTCAGCCATGGTACCAAGAGCTGCCTCCATGTCACCTGGCTTGTCCCAGCCCAAGAACACCTTACCTTTCTTATCGATAAGGATAGTCAGGACGTTCTTGTCTGTGACCTTCACCTCCGAAACTGAGCCTGGCGTATTGACCTTTACCGCCTCGTTCTTGACGAATGTTGACGTCAACATAAAGAACGTGAGCAGCAAGACCATCACGTCGCTCATCGGAGTCATGTCGATCCAGATGGACTGTCTCTTAATTTTTACTTTACCCATAGTAATTAAAATTTAAAGGGTTAGTAAAATTAAGCTTCGTCCGTGTGATTGGCTTCGTATGTCTGAGCAATAGAATAACCAACCTCATCGAGTGCGTATGTCAGCTTGTCGATCTTGTTTGTGAATGTGTTATAAGCAATAACCGAGCACCAAGAAGTCAAAATACCGAACGCGGTGTTAATCAACGCCTCAGAAATACCTGTAGAAAGAGCGAGAGAGTCGCCACCGCCACCAGCTGCCAAAGCCTGGAATGAACGAATCATACCGATGACAGTACCAAGAAGTCCGGTAAGCGTACCAAGCGTAACGATGGTTGCGAGAATCGGGAGGTTCATCTGCAAGGTAGGCATCTCAAGCTGTGTAGCCTCCTCGTGAGCCTGCTGGATTTTAGCCACCTTCTGAGCTTTCTTCAGACCAGGAGCTGTTTCCATCTCCTTGTATGCACGGAGAGAAGCAGAAACGACATTTGCAACTGAGCCTCTCTGCTTGTCGCAAATGCTTTGAGCTGCTGCGAAATCGCCTTTGCTTACGGCTGCCTTAACGTTCAAAACGAACTTAGCCAAAGAGCCTTTGCCGAAAGCTGTGCGGAGAGCGAGCCAACGCTCGATGCTCAGTGCGATGACAGTAAGCAAGAGGGTCTGAATGATAGGCACGATGATACCACCTTTGTAGATAGTTCCGAGAAGGTTTGTCGGGTGACCATCGGGGTCGTTGCCTGCGAAGTTAGAAGGATTGCCGAGCAGGAACATGTATATGCAAATCGCGATGATAAGACATACAACGATAACCCAAATCGCTGCTCTGATTCCCTGGAAGCCCTGACTTTTCTTAGGGCTTGCTGCCTTTTGTGTAGTTGCCATAATTTTAATTTAATTTGTTAGTTAATTATTAAGTTATAAAGTTTCGATTTAACGTTAATAGACTTCTTGTTTTTCGGTAAAAGGCCGTCCTCGCATGTACAAGCACACAAAGATAACCATATTACAAAAAACAGAAGCACATGACCCTGTGTTTTTAACAATGTTTTTGACTTTTATCAATATCTTTTCGTTACACAAAGCCATCCAGCCGCAAGCTTTCACTTCAACTTCGCCAAAGCCGCTTTCACTCTCGCCATGGCTTCACGTATGTTATCATCGCTTGTGGCATAGCTTATGCGGAAACACTCCGAATCGCCGAAAGCATCGCCTGCAACCGTCGCAACATGCCCTACTTCAAGCAGATACAAAGCGAAATCGGTAGAATTGCAGATTGTGCGCACGCCGTCACTCTTTCCGAAGAAACTGCTACACTTGGGGAACACATAGAAAGCTCCCTCCGGAACGTTTACGTCCAAGCCGGGAATTTCTTTTATCAGGCTTACAATCAAGTCGCGCCTACGTTCAAAAGCCTTCCTCATGTCCTCCACACAATCCTGCGATGCGGTATAAGCAGCAACCGCAGCTTTTTGGCTTACAGAACAGGGGCCGCTCGTGTACTGCCCTTGCAGTTTGTTGCAACCTTTGACAATCCATTCCGGAGCGGCAATGAATCCTATGCGCCATCCTGTCATGGCATAAGCCTTCGACACTCCGTTCACAACAATAGTCCGTTCCTTCATGCCGGGAACGTGTGCAATGCTGTTGTGCCTGCCTATATAATTAATGTGTTCATAGATTTCGTCCGCCAGGACATAAAGCCCCTCATGTCTTTTTATAACTTCGGCCAGCCCTTCAAGCTCCGCCTTGGAGTACACGCTGCCGGTAGGATTGCTTGGCGAGCAGATTATCAACATGCGCGTCTTTGGCGTTATTGCGGCTTCGAGTTGCTCGGGAGTAATCTTGAAGTTCTGTTCGAAGCCTGCCTCAAGAATAACAGGCACGCCTCCGGCCAACTTGACCATTTGCGGATAACTAACCCAATAAGGCGCAGGTATTATCACTTCCTCGCCGTCATTGACAAGTGCCATAACCGTGTTGCATACGCTTTGCTTCGCGCCATTTGACACCAGCACTTCATTCACAGAGTAGTCAAGGCCGTTTTCCCTCTTAAGCTTCTCCACTATGGCCTCACGCAAATCCATATATCCAGGCACAGGAGAATACCTCGAATAATTGTCATCGATGGCTTTCTTGGCTGCAGCCTTTATGTGTTCCGGGGTGTTGAAGTCAGGCTCACCGACACTCATGTTGATTACATCGATGCCCTGTGCCTTCATCTCGCCGCTTTTCTGCGACATTGCGAGAGTGGCTGAAGGAGCCAAACGATTAAGACGGTCTGATAATTGTGCCATAATAAAGTTGATTTGTCCCTGCAAAATTAATTAATTTATTCGTTTTTCGGAAATAAAAGAAGTGATATTTTCATGACAAAAACAAAAAAGCGCCTACATTAAGGCTACATTTCGGCATTTTTACAGATGCAGAGTATGCCCCATGCGGTCTTTCTTTGTCTTCAAGTATTTATAGTCATACTCGTTTGGAGTTATCTCTATAGGCACATTCTCCACTATTTCAAGGCCGTAGGCTTCCAGCCCCACGCGCTTGGTAGGATTGTTCGTCATCAGCCTCATCTTGTGTACCCCAAGATGGCGGAGCATCTGCGCACCGCAACCGTAGTCGCGCTCGTCGGGCTTGAAGCCGAGATGCACATTCGCGTCGACCGTGTCATACCCCTCCTCTTGCAGCTTGTACGCCTCGATTTTGTTCATAAGACCAATGCCGCGGCCTTCCTGCTGCATGTATATCAGTACGCCCTTGCCTTCCTTTTCTATCATTTGCATTGCCTTGTGCAGCTGCTGTCCGCAGTCGCAGCGCTTGCTTCCGAGGATGTCGCCAGTGGCGCACGACGAATGCACGCGCACCAGAATGGGCTCGTCTTCCCTCCACTCGCCCTTTATCAAGGCCATGTGTTCAAGACCGCTACTTGTCTGGCGGAAAGGAATCAGCTTGAAATGCCCGTACTCTGTAGGCATGTCCACAGTCTGTCCTACCGTTATCAGCGACTCGCGCTGCAGGCGGTAGGCTATCAGGTCCTTTATGGATATTATTTTAAGGCCGTATTCGGCGGCAAACTCAAGCAGTTGTGGCAAGCGCGCCATCGTTCCGTCGTCATTCATGATTTCCATCAACGCGCCGGCAGGATAAAGCCCGGCCAGTTTGCACAAGTCAACCGCAGCCTCGGTGTGTCCGCTGCGCCTCAACACTCCGTTGTCTTGGGCATAGAGCGGATTTATGTGTCCCGGCCGGCCAAAAGTCTTTGGGGTGGATGCAGGGTCGGCAAGAGCCTTTATGGTTTCAGCCCTGTCGTGCGCCGAAACTCCTGTTGTGCAGCCTTCGAGCTTGTCTATTGTCACGGTAAAAGGTGTGCCTAGCACCGACGTGTTCTCTACCACTTGGCGCGGCAGGTCAAGCTCGTCGCACCTGCTTAAGGTTATAGGTGCGCACAGCACTCCACGCGCGTGCTTGAGCATGAAGTTCACCTTCTCGGCGGTAATTTTTTCCGCAGCGATAATCAGGTCGCCTTCATTCTCCCTGTCTTCGTCGTCAACTACTATGACAAACTTTCCTTCCTTGAAATCGGCCAAAGCCTCTTCCACGGTATTTATTTTCATCTTTTCCATATTGATGTACACCTTTCTTATATATTAGTCCGGCGTCATTTGCCTGACACCAGAATCTCCCCTATCCTTTTCAGCATGCCGTCATTGGTTGCCTTCACCGTCTTCAAGTCGTGCAGCAGCCTCAGCCTGAACCTCCACATCCTGAAATACAGGAACACGCCGACAGGCACCACAACCGCAGCCGCCACGTTCATCCACTTCCGTTCGAACGGCCTTGTATGCGCCTTCACCGCCATGAACGGGTAATCATTGAGCAGGCCAAGCACCTGTTTGTCCTTGGTGTTCGACAAATCCTCTATGACTGCCTCCATCCTCACACTTATTTCCTCGATAGTATGGTCGGGGCTGTACTTGAAGAACACCTTGCCCACGTTTGGAGCCATGAGCAAGTTGTGTTGGCGGGCATAATCGGTTATTTCCTCGCTTATGCGCCTCAACTCTTCCGCATCGGCCGCATAGTCGGGGTCGTTGATTATTACGTCCTTCCTGTACACGGCGCGCTTCATGCGCAGGCCGAGCAGCTTCATCAGCATGTTGCGGTAGAAGTCTACATTGAACACCACCGAATCGTTGTTGGCCTTATACGTGAAGAACACCGCAAGCGGCGTAAGCACGGCCAGCGAAATGGTCTTGCCGAACCAGATTGTCCACTCGCCTATACGCGCCATTCGGTATCCGGAGTTGTCAAAGATGAAGAACACGATGAACACCAGCACCGAAATGATGACAGGCACGCCGAGTCCGCCCTTCCTGATGATTGCGCCGAGCGGAGCGCCTATGAAAAAGAAGAGAATGCACTGCAGCGCCACGGAGAACTTGTTGATGGCTTCTATCTTGTGCTGCCTTATAAGGCGGTCGCCGTCAGAAGTCAGCATGCCCTTGAAGTCGAGGTCGCTCATCTCGTTCCTCACTTTGCCCATAGCCGCATTGACTGCGTCAAGTTTCCTGTCGGCCGACAGACGTCCGTATATGGAGTCGAAACTGAAGGTCTTTGTAGCCGCCATCTTCACGGCCCTTGCCGAGTCTTCCCTGCTTACACCGCTGTTTGCATAATAGCGTTCGTGCGCATCCTTGTAGAACATCCGCCCCACACTGTCGTACACATGGTTTAGCGAATCTATGTCGAGGGCAATCTGCCTCACGCTCTTTCCTTTTGAATTGTTCGACAACGCGCTGGCGTCTGCCACGTTGAAGTCGGAATCAAAGTCAAGCAATATGGTCTTTTTCACAAACGTCTCCCTGCGGTAAGGCACACCCGTGCCGCGCATCACCTGCTGCGACTTCATGTTCTCAAACCACTCGCCGCTGTGGAGCGTAAGCAGCAGGTGCTTCTTCTCCGCCGTAGACTGCAGCATGCCCGAGTCGGCCAGTATGATTGCGGCGTCCTCATAGCTGTCAGTCATCTTGTATATCATCACGCCGTAGAGCATGCCCGTTTCCAAGTCTTTCTGCTGCACGTACAGGTTGCAGCCCGGTATGCCGTCGTAGAACACGCCTTCAGGTATTTCCAGTTCCGGGCTTTTCTGCTTCATCGACAGCAGCAGGCGCGAGAACGACATGTTGGCGTTAGGCCCTATGACGTTCTGGAAATAGAACGAGCCGAATGAGATGAGCACAACTATCACTATCAACGGCCTGAACGCCTGCATCAGCGATATGCCGGCAGCCTTTATTGCCGTGAGTTCGCTGCTCTCGCCCAAGTTGCCAAAGGCAATGAGCGACGACAGCAGTATGGCCAGCGGCAGGGCCTGCGGCACGAGCATAAGGCTCATGTACCAGAAGAACTGCGCAAGCACGTCCATGGAAAGCCCCTTGCCTATCAGCTCGTCGATGTATTTCCAAAGGAACTGCATCATCAATATGAACTGACAGATAAAGAACGTTCCGACGAACAGCAGCCCGAATTGCTTGGCTATGAACTTGTCTAATTTTCTTATGCGAAACATCGTTTTCCCTATCGTATGGTTGCGGCATCGCCTTACCAGTGTGCAAAATTAGCACAAAAATATCAGAAAACAATATATAAAGGTGAGAAAGTGAGAAGGTGAGAGAGTGAGAAGGTGAGAGAGTGAGAAGGTGAGAAGGTGAGAGGGTGAGAGGGTGAGAAATAAATACGCTCTACCGCCTCACACTTCGGCCTTCTCACTTTCTCACCTTCTCACCCTCTCACCTTTCAAAGTCCCGTCGAGCGGTGCAGCGCCTCCATGTTGGCGTCCCAGATGTCTTCAAGCGTGGCGGTGTCGCCGTCGGGAGCATAGTCGGTGATTACCAGGATGTAGTCGTCCGTTATGTCGCTCTTCTCCATGCGCAGCTCAAGGTACGTGTCGCGGTATTCCTCCTCGCTCCAGCGCAGGCGTATGTACTCGTTGTCTTTCTTGTCAATCAACGAGGCCGTCCTCGTCTCATGGTGGCTCCAAGGGTTGCCCCAGGTGAAAGTCAGCGTGTCGCCGTCGCGCTTCACCTCGTCGGCAAGCCACTTTGCAAGCCCCTCGGGAGTGCTCATCAGCGACCATATTATATTGGCCGACTTCGAGCGCAGCTCTCGCTCTATACTGATTTTATTCGCTTCCATAAATCATGACGTGAGAGTATTTTGCCACAAAAATAATAATTTTGTTCAAGAAAACAACAAAAAAGCGCGATATTTTTTGGTATGTAAATAAATTGTATTACCTTTGCACCCGCAAAAAGGACATTCTTTGGCGGGATAGCTCAGCTGGTTAGAGCGTCGGATTCATAATCCGGAGGTCGTGGGTTCGGGTCCCACCCCCGCTACAAAGGTTAAAGGCCGAAGCATAGCTTCGGCCTTTTTTCGTATCAATCAGCCATTATTTGCATGCCGACTTGCGGCAACATACCGTGCAAAAGACCGTCTTTCACTGTGCGAAAGGCCATCTTTCGCACGCTAAAAGGCCATCTTTTACAGGCCGAAAGACGGCCTTTTGCAAGGCGGTTTATAACACGCTGGGAACCAAGCATTTACATGTCACATTAAAAACTCGTGGGTTCAGCATAATAAAACATCCTTTGTAGGGACATAATTAGCTTAACGCTGACCTTTGGTTCATTATGTCCGCACGCCGCGAAGAGGCGTATTCAACAAGCAACGCCAATAAAATACGTTTCTGCGAAACATGCGGACATAATGAACCGAAGGTCAGCGTTAAGCTAATTATGTCCCTACAAAGGATGTATTCGCTGCCTGTGGAAAATACTGTTACATCAAACTCACGTCAAGAGCAGATGCGAACACCGCGTCAATTGAACGTCAGGCGGAACGTCTTTAGTCCCTTTTCCTTGCCCTGCACAAGCTGTATTGTGCCGTTGCTAACACGCATGATTTGCCTTGAGATGGACAGGCCGATGCCACTGCCGTCCTTCTTCGTGGTAAAAAACGGGATGAATATGTGCGCCGCCACGTCGTCGGGGATGGGCTGCCCGTCGTCAGTCACGTCTATGATTACCGCGTCCGCCTCGTCTGTGTACGCCTTTACGCTTACGTGTCCGCCATCCGCCGTTGCCTCGGCGGCATTCTTCAGCAGGTTCTGCACCACCCTTCCGAGCAGTCCCTCGTCGGCGTACACCAGCAGGTCGGCAGGCGTTACGTCGACGCTCACCGTGCATCCCGGCTTCATCAGCGGCTCGGCCAACCTCGCCATGCGCTCTATGAACGGCTTTACGTAGAAGAGCTGCGGCGCAGGCGTGGGCACATGGGTGAACTTACGGTAATTCTCCACAAAGCGGATAAGCTCGCGGCTCGTGCGGTTGATTACCTCCAGTTCCTCCCTCCTGCCGTCGCCGGCCTGCTTGAGCATGGTGTCGCTAAGCGATACTATGGGCGTTATGGTATTCATTATTTCGTGCGTCAGCACGCGGATTAGCTTCACCCACGAGTCAATTTCCTGGTTGGCAAGCTCGCCCTTGATGTCGCTCATGGCAAGTATTTTCACGCGACGGCCTTTCAGCGTGGTGTAAGCCTCGCGCACGGAGAGGCTTCCGAGCCGGTCTTCCACCTGGCTGATGTGCGTAACGGCCTCCCTGCCGAGCAGCCGCAGTGCGGCTTTGTTGCAGCGCATCACTATGCCCCGACTGTCGTCAAGCACGAGTATGCCCGTGTCAACGCTGTCAATTATTAGCTCAAAGTATTTCTCGCGCTCCTTCTGCTCGTCGCGTGCGTGGCGCAGGATGTCCTTCACGCGGTTGAGCGAGGCGTTGAGCAGGTGGTCGTCTTCAAGCCGTCCGCCCTCGGGGAAGTGGAAGGTGTAGTCGCCATTGTCCAAGGCGTTGAAGAGGAAAGCCACCTTCTTCACCGTCTTCCTGTACCTGCGCCACTGCCACAAGCAGGCCGCGGCCAGCACGACAACCGCCCCGACAAGGGCGAGAATGCTAAAGTCCATACTTCTTTATTTTGTTGTACAGCGTCTGGCGCGTCACCCCGAGCTTCGCCGCCACCTGCGAGAGGTTGCCCCCGCAGTCGCGTATTGTCTTGCCGATAAGCCTGCTCTCCATCTCGTCGATGGTCTGCACCTCCTCCAAAGGTTTTTCGCGCAGGGGCGTTTCGCCGTTTATGCCGTCCTCGTCAATGGCCGTTCCGTCGCTAAGTATTACCGCCTTCTCCACCGCATGCTGCAGTTCGCGTATGTTGCCGTACCACGGCAGAGCCTTCATCTTTCGCTCGGCATCGGGCGTGAAGCTCATTTCGGGCTTGTTGTACATCGTGGCATAGCGGTCGAGGAAGAGCCTCGCCAACGCCGGTATGTCCTCGCTGCGCTCGCGCAGGGGCGGCAGGTGCAGGTGTATTGTGTTGATGCGGTAGAGCAAGTCCTCGCGGAACTCGCCCCGAGATACCATCTGCTGAAGGTCGCGGTTGGTGGCGCAGATGAGCCTTACGTCAATGGGAATAGCCTTCGTACCGCCCACGCGCACTATGCTGCGCCGTTGCAGGGCTGTCAAAAGTTTGGCCTGGAGGGCGTAGTCGAGGTTGCCTATTTCGTCGAGAAACAGCGTTCCGCCGTCGGCCAGCTCGAATTTGCCGGGCTTGTCGGCCTTCGCGTCGGTGAACGCTCCCTTCACATGGCCGAACAGTTCGCTCTCAAACAGCGTGCCGGTTATGGCTCCCATGTCTACTGGCAGCATCTTGGCGGCCGCCCGACGCGACAGTCTGTGTATTTCGTTTGCAAGCACTTCCTTGCCCGTACCGTTCTCGCCGGTGAGCAATATGTTGGCGTCTGTGGCTGCAACCTTCTCCACCGTGGCCTTCAGTTCAAGCATACGGGGCGACGCTCCCCACAGCATGCGGCTCTCGCTGCGGCCAGCCGCGTCCTTTTGCGGCTGCGCCTTGCGGTAGGCGTCGGTCAAAACAGCCCGCAGCTTGGCGTTGTCAAACGGCTTGACAACAAAGTCCGCCGCACCTTCTTTCAGCCCTGTGACGGCCAGTTCGATGTCGGCATAAGCCGTGAAGAGCACCACTTGCGCCTGCGGCCTTAGCTTCTTGATTTGGCGCAGCCAGTACAGGCCCTCGTTGCCGTTGTTGACGCCGCTCTGGAAGTTCATGTCGAGCAGCACCACGTCGGGCTTGTCGTCGCGCAGCCGGGCAGGAATGTTGCCCGGGTTCGCCACGGCCACGATGTTCTCGAACGTGTCTTCGAGCAGCACCTTGACGGCAGTCAGTATGTTGCGGTTGTCGTCCGCTATGAGGATTGTTCCTTGTTTCATCGTGATGCAAAAGTAATACAAGCCATGCAAAATGCAAAATAAAACGACATGAAACTACTAACACATACATAACCATCGCTATTCTTTGCATACATATCCTGCTCCCAACAAGTCAGTTGGTAATTGTCATTCCGCGCTCCGACGCGGAATCCAGTAAACATGTAAAACGTATGATTATATTGATTGTGTACACTGGATTCCGCGTCGGAGCGCGGAATGACGGTTACCAACCGACTTTTAGTATATAGGATTTAATTGACTGACGGCACAAATGTCCCGGTTTCCATCACTTTTTCTATTTTCTTGATTATCAACATCTTACAAACGGCCTTGCAAAAGGTCATCTTTTGGCCTCTAAAAGATGGCCTTTTGCAAGGCGAAAGGACACATATAAGCCCCCTCCTAACCTCCCCGAGGGGAGGAAATAGGCTGTTTTTGTTTATTTACTAATTATGTTTACTTGCGGCTCCGCATCCTTTCTCCTCCCCTCGGGGAGGTTGGGAGGGGGCTTTTTCACTGTCCAATAATTTGTCACCGCTGTCTAATTATTAGACAACACGCGCGGCACGCTATCACAGGTAAACACTTGTAGGCTAGCCGTTTACGCCTTTTGGCACGGTTTTGGCATTTATTTTGGCGTATGAACAAGAAATTTTCCATAATACTTTTGAGCCTCGCAGCCACCGTGGCGGCCACGGCGCAGCAGGCATGGACGCTCGACCAGTGCGTCGGCTACGCGCTGGAGCACGCCACGGAGGTGCGCAGGCAGCACATCGAACAGCGGCAGAAGCGCGTAGACTACCGCACGGCCCTGCTCGACTTCCTGCCCCACTTGTCGGCCGACGTCGGTGCACAGTACAACTGGGGACGCAACATCGACCCGGAGACCAACACATATAATAATGTGACGACGTTCAACAACTACTACCAGCTGACGGCCTCAATGCCGCTCTTCGACGGCGGACAGACGTGGAACGCGCTGCGCAAGGCGCGGCTGGCGAAGCGCACTTCGGCCACAGCCTTGCAGAAGGCGCAGGACGACAAGGCCATCGACATTATGCAGAAGTTCGTTGAAGCCGTCTACGCCATTAAGTCAATCAGCCTCATGCAGGCCAAGCTCGACGACTCGCAGGCGTTGCTCCGCAAGACGCGCCGCCTCTACGAGCTGGGCGAAAAGAGCCGCCCCGACGTGGTGCAGATGGAGAGCCAGGTGGCCGAAGACGACTACAACCTGCTTCACCAGCGCAACACGGCACGCCTGGCTGTGCTTGCCCTGAAGTCGGCCATGAACTATCCGGCCTCCGAGCAGCTGCCGCTTGACACTCTCTTCGCCGCCAAACCATGCGCCATACCCGGCCACGAGGCCATCGACTACTCGGCCATCGCCGCCAAACCCGACGTGACCATAGCCGAAGCCAACGCCGAGACGGCACGCTTGGACTGGAAGATGCAGCGCGCCTCGCTGCTGCCTTCGCTCTATTTGGGCGGCGGCGTATCGACAAGTTACTACAAGAACATTACCAACGGCATGGCCGTCGACGGCTTCCGGGCGCAGATGCGCAACAACCTCGGCGAGTATGTCTACGTCACCTTGTCAATACCCCTGTTCTCGCCAAGCTCGTGGCGCAGCGTGAAACGCGCCAAGGCCGACTACCACCTGGCGCGGCTCGACGTGGAAGACGCACGCCGCAAGCTGGAGGACGACGCCCGGCAAGCCGTAACCGACTATGAGGGGTACGTCCGCGAGCAGCGGCAGATGGAGCGCAAGGCGGCCTCCGACTCGCTGGCCTACCGCCTGTCGTACCGAAAATATGAGGAAGGGATGCTCTCGACGTTCGACCTTCACGAGGCATCGCAGACCTATCTCGAGAGCCGCATCACGCTGCTGCAAATGCAGATGATGGCCGCAATAAAGCAAAGACTTGTCAACTATTACATCAACAACGAACCGTTATGGACATCAAATTAGAACAGAAGAAGTACCGCATACCGAAAAGATACCGCCCGCTCGTCATCGGCGGCGCGGCGGTAGTGGCCGTATTGGTGTGGCTCGCGCTTGGAAACTTCTCGTCAACCCTGCGCGTCGACCGCCGCGGACTTAGCATAGGCGAGGTCAAGGACGCACAGTTTGACGACTATGTGAGCGTGGACGGCAGCGTAGTGCCCATCCAGGTAGTGCAGATTTCGCCCGAAGAGGGCGGCGTTGTGCTTGAAAAGGTGCTCGAAGAGGGCGCTCACGTGAAGAAGGGCGATGTCATAATACGCCTCAACAACTCAAACCTCGACCTGCAAATACTCAACGCCGAGAGCGAGCTGGCCGAGAAACAGAACATGCTGCGCAGCACGCAGCTGTCCTTGGAGCAGGACAACCTCAACAACCGCAACGAGGCTTTGCAGCTCAAGATGGACGTGCAGGCCAAGCGGCGAGCCTTCAACCACCAGTCGGCTCTGTACAAAGAGGAGCTGAACTCGCGCGAAGAGTACCTTAAAGCGAAGGAAGACTACGAGCTGGCGGTGCAGAAGAACGAGCTAATCCAGCAGCGGTTGGCTAAGACCAAGGAGCTTAACCGCGCCCAGGTGGCGCAAATGTCGAGCGACCTGGCGTCCATGCGCAAGAACGTCGAGCTGGTACGCGAACGCAAGGCGAAGCTGGACGTGCGCTCGACCATCGACGGCGAAATCGGCCTTCTCGACGTTGAACTGGGCCAAAGCATATCGCCGGGGCAGAAGGTGGGCGTAGTCAACGACCTGAGCGACTACAAGGTGGAGGCGCAGGTCGACGAACATTACATCGACCGGGTGCACACGGGACTGCAAGCCACGTTCGAGCAGAACGGCAAGAAGTATCTTTTGCGCGTGCGCAAGGTGTTCCCGGAGGTGCGCGAGGGGCGTTTCAAAATAGACTTCGTGTTCACCGGCGAGCGGCCTAAGAACATACGCACGGGTCAGACGTACTACATCGACCTGCAACTGGGTGAGGCCAAGAAGGCCGTAATCATCCCCAAGGGCACTTTCTACAGCGTTACTGGCGGCTCATGGATATTCGTTCTCGACAAGGAAGGGCGCAAGGCGTACCGCCGCAACATACGCATAGGCCGGCAGAACCCCCAGTATTACGAGGTGCTTGAGGGTCTTGAACCTGGCGAACGGGTCATCGTAAGCGGCTACGAGGGGTACAAGGACAACGATGTGCTGGTGCTGGAATGAAGCAGACACCCACCCCAGCCCTGCCTAACACCCACCCCTGCCCTCCCAAAGGGAGGGAGCTTAGAATGCTTTGAGCGGTGGCGTATCTGGCATATTCGGCTCATCTGTCCTATTGGGCTTAGTCAACGGTTTTGTAAAAGATGGCCTTTTAGGCTGCAAAAGGCCATCAATTGCAGGCCAAAAGGCCACCTTTTAGAGGCTAAAAGACAGCCTTTTAGAAAACAGCTGATAATCAATAGATTAAACAGCAGCCCCCTCCCGACCTCCCCGAGGGGAGGAGAATGGATGCGAAACAATAAGTAAACATTATATATCAATAAACACAAGCTACCAAGTTCCTCCCCTCGGGGAGGTTAGGAGGGGGCTTCAAAACCACATAGAACAATGTCAAACTTCAACCTTAAAAGCTACTTCACGTTCCTTTCGCGGAACAAGGCGTACACGGCGGTAAACGTATTCGGACTGGCCGTAAGCCTGATGTTCGTCATCATAATAGGCGTGTACACATGGCAGGAGTACAGCGTTGACCGCCAGCACAGCAAGGCGAAGCGCATCTACAACATAGGCCTCAACATGGACGACGGCGCATGGCGCACGGCCAACTGCCACCACGGGGTGCTGCGTTACCTGCGCTCCCACTACCCGGAAATAGAACAGACGTGCGGCTTTACGGCAGGAGGACTGAAGCTGAAGGACAACGGCAACTTCGTCAACCTGTACGTACTGGAGGCCGACTCGACGTTTTTCTCCATGTTCGACTACCCCCTCCTGCACGGCAACCGCGCCACTTGCCTCGCCCAGAAGGGCAACATCGTGCTGACGGAGAGCTTCGCGCGCCGCTTCTTCGGCACTGACGACGTTGTTGGACGCACCGTGACGACCGCCGACAACCAGCATTTCCGCGTAACGGGGGTGGTCAAAGACTTTGACAACACCATCATCGACAAGGACATAGAGGGCGTAATCGACTTCTCATATACCACCAACGACGCCAACAAGGACGTAAACTTTCCCAACATGGTGAACTTAACCGGTGCAGCATCGTTCGTCCAGGTGCGCGAAGGCTGCGACTTCGCGGCCAAGCAGAAGGACGTTGACGCCTTCTTCCAGACGTTCTGGCCGGGCTACCATCCTATCCTTACGCGCTTAGACAGGCTGTATTTCTCGGGGCTTGACGCCTTCCTCATGCAGACGGGCAACCTTACGTTGGTTAAGATTTTGTTCGCCGTCGGCGTGGTAATCCTGCTCTTCTCCATAATGAACTACGTCAACCTGACCGTCGCCCAAAGCGGTTACAGGGCACGCGAGATGGCTACGCGCCGCCTCTTCGGCTGCCAGAAGACAGCCGTCGGCGCCAACATGTTCATGGAGTCGGCGGTGATGTGCCTGCTGTCGCTCGTCATCGCTGTGGCGTTGGCCTGCGTCTGTGCGCCTTATGCAGGCCGGCTCTTGGACACAAAGCTCGACACCGGCATGCTGGCAAGTCCGCAGGCGGTGGGCATCATCATAGTGTTCGTGCTCTTGGTAAGTTTCTTGGCAGGCGTGCTTCCTGCCACGATACTGTCACGGGTGAAGCCTATCGAGGTGGTACGCGGCACGTTCACCAAGCAGACCAAGATGCTCTTCTCGCGCGTTTTCATAACCGTGCAGAATGTAATAACCATCACGATGCTGGCCTGCGCCCTCATCATGTCGTTCCAGATGCGGTATCTTATGAACGCTCCGCTCGGCTTCAACACCGAGAACATCATCTGCATAGAGTATCCCGACGACTATACCAGCCAGCATTCGGGCGAGTTTGAGAACCGCCTTCGCGCCCTGCCGTTCGTCAAGGCAGTAGCTCCGTCATACGGAACGCCGGCCAGCGGCGGCAACAACCGCACCGTGAAGTTTAACGAGAAAGAGCCGGAATGGTCGTTCCAGTTCATCAGCGGCACGCCCGAGATGATGAAAATCTACGGCCTTACGCTGAAAAACGACCTGCACGCCGAGGGCGACAGCATCGTCTACCTTAACGACATGGCCTTGCAGGGGTTGCAGATGAAACCCACGGACAGGCATTTAAGCAACCGATATGACATGATTTGCTACAGCTACTTCAAGTCCGGTGCGCAGTTCGGAGGCGTGCTCAACGATTTCCGCATACGCAACATACTCGAAGAGCAGCACCCGATGCTCGTGCAAGTATGCAACAAGGTGGAAGAGCCTTGGCACATATCAATCCTCGTAGAGGGCGACCCTGTGGAGGCATACGCCGAAATAAAGAAGGTGTACAAGGAGCTGTTCCACGAGGAAGTGGACGAGGTGTCACCGCCGTTCATCGACAAGCAGGTGCAGGTATGCTTCGAGCTGGAGCGGCGCATTACACAAATAGTAACGCTCTTCGCCTTCGTCGCCATAGTAATATCGCTGCTCGGGCTGGTCGCAATGTCAACGTACTTCATCCAGCAAAGGGCAAAGGAAATAGCCATACGCAAGGTGTTCGGCTCTACGGGCAACCAAATCCGCACGCGCCTCATACGTTCCTTCCTGCTGTATGTAGGCATAGCGTTCGTCATAGCCGTGCCCATTATCGTGCACTTCATGAGCAACTGGCTTTCACGATGCAGCTACCGCATCACGTGGTGGCCGTACATCATAGTGGCAGGCGTGCTCGTGCTGCTCATCAGCTACGCCGCCGTGGCCGTGCAGAGCTGGCTCGCGGCTGGAGAAAACCCGGTGAAGAATATTAAGCAGGAGTAAAAATGAAAAACCTAACACCCAACCATACCAACCTAACACCCACCCCAGCCCTCCCGAAGGGAGGGAGCTTAGAATGCTTTGGGCAGTGGCGTATAGGGCATATTTGGTTCATTCGTCCCATAAAAAATGGTTACATACCAAGCTCCCTCCCTTCGGGAGGGCTGGGGTGGGTGTCCAATCGCATTGCAAAAGGTGGCCTTTCGGGCTGCAAAAGGCCACCTTTTAGAGGCCAAAAGGCGGTCTTTTGCAAGGCGATAGGTAACATACTGATAATCAAGACATTATAAGAATGGCAGAAAATGATGACAACATGCCGGGGCGAACACCCTTTGTAGGGACATAATTCATTATGTCCGCGCGTTTTGAAAAAACGCATCTACAAGACATACTCACATAAGATACGCCTCTTTGAGGCGTGCGGACATAATGAATTATGTCCCTACAAAGGATGGCAACGCGGCAAACTTCACCGTAAAACCGTATAACCGCACAACCCAATAACCGTATAAAAACAACTGTATAACCTCAATATACAATGGCAAAATTCAACATTAAGAGCTACTTTACGTTCCTTTCGAGGAACAAGGCGTACACGGCGGTCAACGTGTTCGGCCTTGCCGTGAGCCTGATGTTCGTCATCGTAATCGGCCTTTACGCGTGGCAGGAGTTCAGCATAGACCGCCAGCACAGCAAAGCTGGCCGCATATACGCCGTAGGAATACAATATGACGGCGACCATACGCCCATGGCAAACAGCCACCACGCCGTGCTGCGCTACATGCAGAAACACTATCCCGAAATCGAACAGACCTGCGGTTTCGTGAAAGGAAGCCTGCGCATACCCGACCGTGGGAATACGGTCAACGCCTCGGTGTTGGAGGCCGACTCGACGTTCTTCTCCATGTTCGACTTCAAACTGCTGCGCGGCGACCGCCGCACGTGCCTCGCGCAGAAAGGCAACATCGTTGTTACGGAGGGCTTCGCGCGCCGCTTCTTCGGCACGGACGACGTTCTCGGGCGGCCCATCATAACCGAAGACCAGCTACGCTTCCGCGTAACGGGCGTGGTGCAGGACTTCGACCATACCATCATTGACAAGGACGTGGACGCCATCATCGACTTCTCCTATCGCGGAAGGGAGAACCAGGCCGACATGGACGAGTATTTTCCGAACTCCGTAACATTAGGAGGCGCGGCTGCGTTCGTGCAAATACGCGAGGGACACGACTTCATGCAGAAGGAGAAAGACGTGCAGCGGTACTTCCAGGAGTTCTGGCCGAGAGACAAAGACGACTTCTTCCAGTTCGTCCCCGTGCTCCTCCCGCTCGACCGCCTGTACTTTTCAGGCTGCAAATACACGGGCGCACTCGTCTTGGGCAACTACAAGTTAGTAATCATCTTGGCCGCCGTGGCATTGGTAATACTGCTCTTCTCCATAATGAACTACGTCAACCTGACCGTAGCGCAGAGCGGTTACAGGGCAAGGGAGATGGCTACGCGCCGCCTCTTCGGCTGCACCAAGAGCGGCGTAGGCGGCAACATGTTCGGCGAGTCGCTGGTGATGTGCCTGCTGTCGCTCGCCATAGCCGTGGCCTTTGCAGGCGTCTTCGCGCCTTACATGGGGCGTCTGCTCGAAACATCAATCAGCCTCAAGCCGCTCTTTAGTCCCGGAGGATTGGCCGTAATAACGGTGTTCGTGCTCGTGGTGAGCTTCCTCGCTGGTGTGCTTCCTGCCACAATACTGTCAAAAGTGAAACCTATCGAGGTGGTGCGCGGCACGTTCACCAAGCAGACAAAGCTCGTGTTTTCGCGCATTTTCATAACCGTGCAGAACGTAATCACCATCACGATGCTCTCATGCGCCCTCATAATGTCGCTCCAGATGCTGCATCTCACGAAAGCACCGCTGGGCTTCAAGACCGAGAACAACATCGTAATCTACGGCCAGGCGGCATTTGCAGGCAGCGGACTGGACGTGTTCCTTGACAAGCTACGCGCCCTGCCGGAGGTCAAGGCGGCAGCTCCGTCAATAGGAAATCCGGCCGACGGCGGCAACAACAACACAATAATGATAGAAGGAGACAAGGAACATACCGGCTTCCAGATGTTCACCGCCACGCAGGAATTTATGAAAATATACGGCATTACGCTGAAACACGACCTGCACGCCGAGGGCGACAGCATACTGTACATGAACGACCTGGCCCTCAAGGCGTTTCACATGAAGCCGACTGACACGCACATGAGTGACAGGTATGACCACGGTTACTTCTGGCGTTTCCCTAAAAACCCGACGCTCGGGGGCGTCATCAACGACATACGCCTGCGCAACATACTCGAAGAGCAGCGCCCCATCATGCTCCTGATAACCAAGAAGGTCGTCGAGCCTTGGTGTATCTCGGTGCAGGTGAAGGGCGACCCGGTGGAGGCTTACGCCAAAATCAAGGACATATATAAAGAGGTGTTTCACGAAGAGTTGGAGCAATATTGGCCGCCGTTCGTTGACAAGCAGGTGGAGGTATATTTCGAAGACGAGCTTCGCACTACCAAAATCGTGTCGCTCTTCGCCTTCGTCGCCATAGTAATATCGCTGCTCGGACTGGTCGCAATGTCAACGTACTTCATCCAGCAAAGGGCAAAGGAAATAGCCATACGCAAGGTGTTCGGCTCTACGGGCAACCAAATCCGCACGCGCCTCATACGTTCCTTCCTGCTGTATGTAGGCATAGCGTTCGTCATAGCCGTGCCCATTATCGTGCACTTCATGAGCAACTGGCTTTCACGATGCAGCTACCGCATCACGTGGTGGCCGTACATCATAGTGGCAGGCCTCATCGTTTTGCTCATCAGCTACGCCGCAGTGGCCGTGCAGAGCTGGCTCGCGGCAGGCGAAAACCCGGTGAAGAATATAAAGCAGGAGTGATGATGAAAGTGAGAAAGTGAGAAAGTGAGAAGGTGAGAAAGTGAGAAATGGCATGTAAAAGTAAAAAGGTAAAATGGTAAAAAAGTAAAAGACGGTAAACGGCGTTGCAAAAGGCCATCAATCGCACGCTAAAAGGCCACCTTTTAGAGACCAAAAGATGGTCTTTTGCAAGACGTTTGGTAACACATTGATAATCAAGATATTATAAAAACAATAAAAAAATAATGATAACCCAAAAACCGCATAACCGTAAACATGAACAACCTTATCAACGCATTAAAGAACATTCCGCGGCAAGGGCAGCACAATTTCGTCAAAATATTGTGCCTCGGCGTTGGCTTCGCGCTGGCTTCGGTGCTAATTGCCAAACTGTGGTACGAGCACGAATACGACACGTGCTACCAAGACCACGAGCGCATCTACCGCGTAAGCGAGGTGATACGGCGAGGCTCTGACCCGGAGGCTTTGTACGGAAACACGCCCGGAGGAGTAGCGCCGCTGCTGAAAAAGCACCTTCCGCAAATCGTGGAAGCCACGAGAATAAACCCTTGTTGCGACGACGAAGAGATGAAGATAGACACGGAACGGCGCGTCAAGGGCAACGTCTACACGGTTGACTCGTGCTTCTTCAAGGTGTTCACTACGAAGATTTTGGAGGGCGACGCCGACGAAACGCTCGCAAAACCATCCTACTGCCTCGTGTCGCGGACGATGGCCGAGCGCATGGGCGGCGACGTTGTGGGCCGCAAGTTGGAGTGTACCACCATACCGGGACTGGTCATGACGGTCGGCGCGGTGTACGAAGACTACCCCTGGAACTCTACGTTCCACGACTATGACGTGATGCTCTCCATGGCGACACAACGCTCGTTCAGCTACGACGGGCAGGACAACCTGATGGGGAACGACCGCTACCGCTCGTTCATAAAGGTCAGTCCGGGCTGCCACCCGGAGCTGGGCGAATTTGACGCGACGGTAAAACAGCTTGTAGACAAGCTCATGGCCGAGCTGAAAAAGGACAACATCGACTATGCCTTGAAGTTCACGCCCGTATCAAAATACCACTACGACAACAGCGACTCGAAGCAGATGTACCTCGTGATGCTCATCCTCGCGGCTGTGGTTTTGGCCGCCAGCGTGCTCAACTACCTGCTAATAGTGATGGGAAACACCGTGACGAGGGCCAAGGAAATGGCCGTAAGGAAGTGCTACGGAGCCATGCCGCGCACCATATTCGGCATCACCGTGGCCGAGACTTCGGTGCATGTAGTACTGTCGTTGGTGCTGGCCGCCATGCTCATATACGTCTGCAAAGGCTCAATAGAGACGCTGCTCGACGCCCCGGCCACAGCCCTGTTCACCAACAAAGGCGTGCTCTTCCTCGCCGCTCTGCTGGTCGTTGTGTTCATAATCAGCGCCATACTGCCCGGCAAGATGTACAACGCCGTGCCCGTGACGACAGCCTTCCGCGGCTTCACGGAGAACCGACGGCGGTGGAAGATGGCGTTGCTGGCCGTGCAGTTCGTGTTCGTCAGCTTCCTTGTATGCCTGCTCTTGGTGGTTAACAGGCAGTACGCCACGCTCCTGGACTTCGACCTCGGCTATGAATACGACCGCCTCGCGCTCGTCAACATCAACCAAATAAAGGGCGGAGAACGCCGCGCCATGGTGGCCGAACTCGGCAAGATGACCGAGGTGGAGGCGTTTACGCCGGTGACATACCCCATGTTCGACCAAGGCAGCGGCAACAACATAGTTGACCCGGAGACGCGAGAAGAGCTGTTTAACGCCCACGACCTGTACATGACGGGCGACAACTTCTTCAGCCTTACGGGCGTGAAAATACTGCAAGGGCGCGGCTTCAACGCCCATAGCGACAGCCTGCGCGAAGTCATGGTAAGTCCCGACTTCGCCCGGAAGCTGAAAAACGCGAAGGGATGGAACGACGTAATAGGTCGCAAAATACTCGTGACGGAGCACAGCCAAGACTACAACGACCTGTTCACCATCGTTGGAATATACGACAAGTACCGCCCAAACACCGCGCTCGACGACGACGACCGCCCCACGATGATGTTCTACTCCGACCCTTACGGAGGCTACATCAACTACCTGCTCGTGAAGTTCCACGACCTGACGGCAGACAACATGCAGGCCGTGCAGCGGCGTCTCGCGCGGCTGTATCCCGGCAAGACCGTCATCGTAGACAGCTACAAGAGACAGTTAGACACGTGGTATGACGGAGTAAAGAACTTCCGTTCGGCGGTCATCATAGCCGGACTGTGCGCCCTACTCATAGCCCTTTTAGGATTGATTGGCTACATTAATGACGAGATGCAGCGGCGAAGCAAGGAGATAGCCATACGCAAGGTGAATGGCGCAAGCACCGTAAGCGTGCTCCGCCTGATGCTGCGCGGCGTGCTTGTGGCGGCCGTTCCGGCATCAATCGTAGGCGCAGCGGCGGCCGGATGGGTGGCAGGCAAGTGGCTTGAAGACTTCAGCGTGAAGGCAGGCATGAGCCTCTGGCTGTTCATAGCAGGCATAATCATAGTGCTGGCGGTAATCGCCGCCACAGTAATAGCCGACGCATACCGCACCGCCAACGGCAATCCGGCGAAGTATCTGAAGGATGAATGAAAGCCCCCTCCCTACCTCCCCAATGGGGAGGGGACAGAAAATACGACAAGACAAACCAAGCTCCTCCCCCAAGGGGAGGCCGAGAGGGGCTACAAAACTCAATAAAAATGATAAAAGTAGAGAACCTTTGCAAGTCGTTCCGCACGGAAGAGGTGGAGACGATTGCGCTTGACAATGTGTCGTTCAGCGTAGAAGACGGCGAGTTTGTGGCAATAATGGGCCCGTCAGGATGCGGCAAGTCAACACTGCTCAACATCCTCGGACTGCTCGACAACCCGACATCCGGGCAGTATTGGCTCGACAATCAGGAGGTGGCAAGCCTCAAAGAGAAAGACCGCACGGGGATAAGGAAGGGCAAAATAGGCTTCGTGTTCCAGAGCTTCAACCTCATTGACGAGCTTAACGTGGAAGAGAACATCGAGCTGCCGCTGACCTACCTCAACGTAGGCCGCGCCGAACGTAAGCGGAAAGTGCAGGAAGTGATGAAGCGCATGGCAATAAGCCACAGGGCGAAACACTTTCCCCACCAGCTCTCGGGAGGCCAGCAGCAACGCGTGGCAATAGCAAGAGCGGTTGTGTTCGGGCCAAAACTAATCCTCGCCGACGAGCCTACGGGTAACTTGGACTCGAAGAACGGCGCGGAGGTGATGCGCCTCTTGACCGAGCTTAACCAGGAAGGCACAGCCATAGTGATGGTGACACACAACGAGCACGACGCGCAAATAGCCCACAGGACAATACGTCTGTTCGACGGAAAAATCATCGGATGAAATGCGAAAGACCGTCTTTTGCTTTCCAAAAGGCCATGAATTGCACGCTAAAAGGCCGTCTTTTACAAGCTAAAAGAAGGCCTTTTACAACGGCATTGATTATCAGGCAGTTACAAAAGCGGCTGGAATACGCGGAAAAGAGGTTGCCTGTAACAGCCGAAGCGGACGGCAACCGTGGTGAAACCTGCGGACGGACGGCAGGACGGTGACAACCGCGTGCGCGCAAACAAATATGCTTTTTTTGAAGGAATTGCATTGCCCTGTCGGCGTTTTTTCTTAACTTTGCACCCTCAAAACTAATTAGTTAACAATAGACATGTCAGGAACAAAGAAAATCAAGACGGCCCTTGTCTCTGTATTCCACAAAGAAGGGCTTGACGAGTTGCTTGCAAAGCTCAACGCAGAGGGTGTGAAATTCTTGTCAACGGGCGGCACGCAGAAGTTCATCGAGTCGCTCGGCTACGAGTGCCAGACGGTGGAGAGCGTCACCACATACCCCTCAATACTGGGCGGCCGCGTGAAGACGCTGCACCCGAAAGTGTTTGGAGGCATACTCGGCCGCCGCGACAACGAGGGCGACCGCGAGCAGATGGCGCAGTACGAAATACCCGAGATTGACCTCGTAATCGTAGACTTGTACCCCTTCGAGCAGACCGTGGCAAGCGGAGCAAGCGAGGCCGACATCATAGAGAAAATAGACATAGGCGGCATTTCGCTCATACGCGCCGGAGCAAAGAACTTCAACGACGTGGTAATCGTGCCGAGCAAGGCTGAATACGGAGTGCTGCTCGACATACTGAACAAGAAGGGAGCGGAGACCGACATCGAGGACCGCCGCATGCTGGCGACACGTGCCTTCGGCGTAAGCAGCCACTACGACACGGCCATACACAACTGGTTCAATTCTTAATTCATAATTCATAATTCATAATTGGGCATACGCCATAGTGCGCCATTCAAACATTCCGCCAATTTATGAATTATGAATTATGAATTATGAATTGAGAAACGTCTTGGCGTCAGCCCGATTATGAATTATGAATTGTGAATTATGAATTAGTAAAGTTATGGGATTTTTTTCATTTATCCAAGAAATCGCAATGGACTTGGGCACGGCCAACACAATCATTATCAGTGATGACAAGATTGTGGTTGACGAGCCGTCAGTCGTGGCCTTGGACCGCCGCACGGACAAGATGATAGCCGTGGGCGAGAAGGCCAAGATGATGTACGAAAAGACTAACGACAACATACGCACCATACGTCCGCTGCGCGACGGAGTCATAGCCGACTTCACCGCCTGCGAGCAGATGATGCGTGGACTCATCAAGATGGTACACACGGGCAGCCGCCTCTTCTCGCCGTCGCTGCGCATGGTAATCGGCGTTCCGTCAGGCTCTACCGAGGTGGAGCTGCGCGCAGTGCGCGATTCTGCCGAGCATGCCAACGGCCGTGACGTGTACCTCATATTCGAACCGATGGCCGCAGCCGTGGGCATAGGTCTCGACGTGGAAGCTCCCGAGGGCAACATGGTGGTCGACATAGGCGGCGGAAGCACCGAAATCGCCGTAATATCGCTGGGCGGAATAGTGTCGAACAACTCAATCCGCACCGCAGGCGACGACCTCACAGCCGAAATACAGGAGTACATGAGCAAGCAGCACAACGTGAAGGTGAGCGAACGAATGGCCGAAAGAATTAAAATACACGTAGGCTCGGCGCTGACCGACCTCGGCGAGGAAGCTCCCGAAGACTATGTTGTACACGGGCCTAACAAGGTGACGGCGCTGCCCATGGAGGTACCTGTATGCTACCAGGAGATAGCCCACTGCCTCGACCGCACCATAGCGAAAATCGAGAACGCCGTGCTCTCCGCACTGGAGAAGACTCCGCCTGAGCTGTACGCCGACATTGTGAAGAACGGCATCTACCTGACCGGCGGCGGCGCGCTGCTGCGCGGACTCGACAAACGACTGACCGACAAGATAAAAATACCGTTCCACGTGGCCGACGACCCCCTGCACAGCGTGGCAAAGGGAGCGGGCATCGCCCTGAAAAACGTAGACCGCTTCTCGTTCCTGATGAGGTAAGCCGATGCGTAACCTGTTCGAGTTCATAAAGAAATACAATCACTGGTTTGTCTTTGCCTTGCTCGAAGTGGCAAGTTTTGTGCTGCTGTTCAGGTTCAACAGCTACCAGGGCAGCGCATGGTTCTCGTCGGCCAACGCCGTAGCCGGGAAGGTGTACGAGGTAGACGCGGCCGTGAAAAACTATTTCAGCCTGACCCGAATAAACGAGAAGCTGAACACACGCAACCTGTACCTGGAGCAGACCGTACGTAAACTGCAAGAACAAGTAAGCGCACTCACGGACGGGAAGGACTCTTCCTTGATGGTGCGGATGCAAGAGCAGGTGCTCAAGGAATGCAAGCTGATACCGGCCAAAGTGATAACCAACTCGGTTGACAAGCGCGACAACTTCATAACTATTGACAAGGGGCGCGCCGACGGCGTGCGCAAGGACATGGGCGTGGCCTGCGGCAACGGTGTCGTAGGCGTAGTCTACATGGTTTCAGAGCACTACGCCGTGGTAATACCGCTGCTCAACTCGAAGTCGAACGTCAGCGTCACAATAAGGAAGAGAGGCTATTACGGCTACCTGCACTGGACGGGCGGACGCTCCGACCTTGCCTATGTGGACGACATTCCGCGGCACGCGCACTTCCGCCTGGGCGACATCGTGGAGACAAGCGGCTACTCGTCAATCTTCCCTCCGGGCATCATGGTCGGACAAATCCTGCATGTCTACAATTCCGCCGACGGACTTTCATACCGAGTACAGGTTCGCCTTACGACCGACTTCGGCAACCTGCGCGACGTATGCGTAATCGACAACGCCGCCATGGAGGAACGCATCAGGCTGATGCAGAGCGTGGAAGACTCGCTAAGACTGGAGTAATACAATAACTGCAAGGTATGAAGATAGAAGTTGTAAGACACCTCTTCACGTTCATCATATTATGTCTCGTGCAGGTGTTGGTGCTCAACCACATCAACATTCTTGGCTGCGCCACGCCTTTGCTGTACATTTATTTCATCATGATGTTCAGGCGCGGCTACCCCAGATGGGCGGTGCTGATGTGGAGCTTCGCCATAGGCTTGTGCACGGACGTGTTCTCCAACACACCTGGCGTCGGCGCAGCGTCAGCCACTCTGCTCGGACTGCTGCAGCCGTATTTGCTCAACCTGTTCGTGCAAAGGGACAGTCCGGACGACATGAAGCCGACGATGAAAGACTTGGGTACGGCGAAATTCGTTTATTATACCATCATTTGCGTGGTTGTATTCAACCTGGCTTTCTTCAGCATCGAGGCATTCAGCTTTTTCAACTGGCTGCAATGGGTCAAGAACATAGGCGGAAGCTCCACGCTTACGGCCATCCTCATCATCGTGATAGAGAACGTAAGGAAAAGATGAAAACAGCCCGTTAGCGTGAAAGTGAAAGGACAATGGACAAGGACTACGGACTTGAAAACAGGAAATATGTAATCGGCGGAGTGGCAGTATTCATCGTCGTGGTGTACATCATACGCCTTTTCACGCTCCAAATAATGAGCGACGACTACAAGAAAAACGCCGACAGCAACGCCTTCCTGAAGAAAGTCGAGTTCCCGGCGCGCGGCGTAATCTCCGACAGGAACGGCCGCCTGCTCGTCTATAACCAGAACGCTTACGACATAATGGTGGTGCCCAACGAGGCGAAAGGCCGACTCGACACACTTGAATTCTGCCAGTCGCTCGGCATAACGAAGGATTATTTCGACAAGAGGATGGCCGAAATAAAGGACAGGAACAAGAATCCAGGCTACTCGCCGTTCACCCAACAGATGTTCATGAGCCGCCTGTCGGAAAAAGAATTCAGTGTTTTTCAAGAAAAAATATACCGTTTCCCCGGTTTTTACGTACAAAGACGTAGCATAAGGCAGTACACTACGCCTTATGCCGCGCACGTGCTTGGCGACGTGGCGGAAGTGTCCGAGAGCGACATCGAGGACGACCCGTACTACCAACCGGGTGACTACATCGGCAAACAGGGTGTAGAAAAATATTACGAAAAGCAGCTGCGTGGAGAAAAAGGCATGCAAATCATGCTGCGCGACGCCCACGGACGCATACAGGGAAGCTACATGAACGGCAAGCTCGACCGACGTCCTATACCGGGAAAAGACCTTACCCTCAGCATCGATTCCAAGCTCCAAGCCCTCGGCGAGCGGCTGCTTGAAGGCAAAATAGGCAGCATCGTAGCCATAGAACCGTCAACAGGCGAGGTGCTGTGCATGGTTTCCTCGCCTACTTTCGACCCACGCACAATGACCGGGCGCAAACGCAGCAAGACCCACCTCGCCCTTGCACGCAACCCGTGGAAGCCCCTGCTTAACCGCTCAATCATGGGAGTTTACCCTCCAGGCTCCACATTCAAGACCACCCAAGGACTTACTTTCCTCAGCGAAGGCATTGTAACACCGAGCACGATGTTCCCCTGCCACCACGGCTTTTACTGCCGCGGACTCCACGTAGGCTGCCACGGCCACGCCTCGCCTGTAAGCCTCATCCCGGCACTCGGCACATCGTGCAACGCCTACTTCTGCTGGGGCTTGTACTATATGCTCGGCAACAGGCGCAAGTACAAGACCGTACAGGAGGCCATGAACACGTGGCGCGACTACATGGTGAGCATGGGATTCGGCTACAAACTCGGCATAGACCTCTCTGGAGAGAAACGCGGACTAATCCCGAACGCGCAGTATTACGACAAACATTACAACGGTTCGTGGAACGGACTGACTGTAATCAGCATCTCCATCGGCCAGGGCGAGGTGCTGTTAACTCCGCTGCAAATAGCCAATATGTGCGCAACCATTGCCAACCGCGGCTACTATTACACGCCACACGTTGTGCGGAAAGTCGAGGGAGAACAGCTTGACGCGAAATACAGGGAGAAACATTACACCAAGGCCGACCGCAAGGCATACGACTATATCGTGGCCGGCATGCGCCGCTCGGTGCTCAACGGCACGTGCCACGCAGCCAACCGACCCGACTACGAGGTGTGCGGAAAGACGGGAACGGCGCAGAACCACGGACAAGACCACTCCATATTCATGGGCTTCGCACCTATGGACAACCCCAAAATCGCCGTCGCCGTGTATGTAGAAAACGGCGGATTCGGAGCTGTCTACGGCGTACCTATCGGCTCGCTGATGATGGAACAGTACATAAACGGTAAGCTCTCGCCCGAATCGGAGAAGAAAGCGGCGGAGTTCCAACACAGACGCATTGCTTATGGCGCATCTAACAGATAAACAACCAAGCGTTCTCCGCTCATTGGACTGGTGGACAATAGCCATCTACCTGTGCCTGCTGGCATTCGGATGGCTAAGCGTCTGCGGCGCCAGCTACACCTACGGAGACACCGACATACTAAGCCTCGGCACACGCTCTGGCATGCAAATCGTGTGGATTGGCACTTCCATCTGCCTCGGTTTCGTGCTGCTGATGCTCGACGACAGGTTTTACGACACCTTCGCCTACATCATCTACGCCATCCTGTTGCTGCTGCTTTTCGCTACAATCTTCAACCCCCACGAAATCAAAGGTTCGCGCTCGTGGCTCGTATTAGGGCCTTTGAGGCTGCAACCGGCCGAGTTCGCCAAGTTCGCCACCGCCCTGGCGGTTGCCAAGCTGATGAGCACTTACGGCTTCAACATACGCCGATGGAAAGACTTTGCGGCCGCGTGCGCCGTCGTACTGCTGCCGATGATGTTCATCGTGGCGCAGAAAGAGACAGGCTCCGCCCTCGTCTACATATCCTTTTTCCTAATGTTCTACCGCGAGGGGATGACAGGCAGCGTGCTGTTCACCGGCGTAGCGATGATAATCTACTTCGTGGTCGGAATACGTTACGAGGACACCTTGCTGCTCGACACAAACGCGTCGGTAGGCAAGTTCGCCGTGCTTACGCTCGTGCAGGTGTTCGTTTCGGGCATGGTTTACACCTATTGCCACGAGAAGAGGCAAGCCCTCGCCCTGCTCGGCTACAGCCTCGGAGCTACTGTCTTGGCGCTGCTCTTTGCCGAGTTCGTCATTCCGTTCGACGTAGTATGGGTTCAGCTGGCCGCCTGCACCGCACTTATCGGCTACCTTATATACAACGCCCTGAAGATGCGCATAAGGCATTACCTCTACATCGCGCTGTTCGCCGTAGGCTCAATCGCGTTTTTCTACTCAGCCGACTACGTGCTCAACAACATACTCGAACCACACCAGAGGGTGCGCATAAACGTACTCCTCGGCCTTGAAGAAGACCTTTCGGGCGCAGGATACAACGTACACCAGAGCGAAATAGCCATCGGCTCGGGCGGTCTGAAGGGCAAAGGCTTCCTCAACGGCACGCAGACCAAGCTGAAGTTCGTGCCCGAACAGGACACCGACTTCATCTTCTGTACCGTCGGCGAGGAAGAAGGCTTCCTCGGTTCGGCCGGTGTGCTGCTGCTGTTCCTCGCCCTCATACTGCGCCTCATCAAGATGGCGGAACGTCAGCCGTTCAAGTTCGGGCGCATCTACGGCTACTGCGTGTTGAGCATCTTCCTCTTCCACGTGTTCATCAACGTGGGCATGGTGCTCGGACTCACGCCCGTAATAGGCATCCCCCTGCCCTTCTTCAGCTACGGCGGCTCGTCGCTCTGGGGCTTCACCATCCTGCTCTTCATCTTCCTGCGCATTGATGCGGGGCGCAACCTTGTGAGGACATAATAAGGGAATAATGAAAAACGAAAAGTGAGAAATCCGTTACCTTATTAATATATAGGCTGGAATAAAAACGAAAAACCCCGTGGCCGAGCCACGGGGTTTTCATTTATTATTTGAAAAATGTTGGATTTTTCACTTTTCACTATTACCTTTTCACTCTTACTGAGCCAGCTTGTTGTCAGAGCCAAGCACCTCGACAATCTTGTGCTTGTACATCTCCTCCATGAGGTCGCGTGCCGGTCCGCAGTACTTGCGCGGGTCAAACTCGGCCGGTTTCTCTACGAATACCTTGCGGACAGCCGCCGTGAAGGCCAGACGAGAGTCTGAGTCGATGTTGATTTTGCAAACGGCGCTCTTGGCAGCCTTGCGGAGCTGCTCCTCGGGAATGCCCACTGCGTCGGGCAGCTTGCCGCCGTACTTGTTAATCATGTCAACATATTCCTGGGGAACTGATGAAGAGCCGTGGAGCACGATGGGGAATCCAGGCAGCTTCTTCATGATTTCGTCGAGCACGTCGAATGCCAATGGAGGAGGCACAAGGCGGCCAGTCTTCGGGTCGCGTGTGCACTGCTCGGGCTTGAACTTGTACGCACCGTGGCTTGTGCCGATAGAGATGGCGAGAGAGTCAACGCCTGTCTTACTTGTGAAGTCGATTACCTCTTCGGGCTTTGTATAGTGAGACTCCTCGGCAACAACCTCGTCCTCAACGCCGGCGAGCACTCCGAGTTCGCCTTCTACGGTCACATCATACTGGTGAGCGTAGTCAACAACCTTCTTTGTCAGCGCTACGTTCTCGTCATAAGGCAGTGAAGAACCGTCAATCATGACAGAAGAGAAGCCCATGTCGACGCAGCTCTTGCAAAGCTCGAAGCTGTCACCGTGGTCAAGGTGGAGCACTATTTCAGGATGCTCGCAGCCCAGTTCCTTTGCATACTGCACCGCGCCTTCAGCCATGTAACGAAGAAGAGTCTGGTTAGCGTAGTTGCGTGCGCCTTTTGATACTTGCAGGATGACGGGCGACCTCAACTCTGAAGAAGCCTTGATGATAGCCTGCAGCTGCTCAAGGTTGTTGAAGTTGAATGCCGGAACGGCATATCCGCCGTTGATGGCCCTTGCGAACATGTCACGCGTGTTCACCAAGCCAAGTGTCTTGTAACTTACCATAATTCAAAAAGTTTTATGTTATTATGAATAATCTGTCGTTATAACACTGCAAAGTTAACATTTTATTCGGTCAAAACAAAAGGTTGCCGTGACTTTTAATGTTGCAATATGGTGAATTTTCAGATTAATTTCACATTGGCGGAAAACGCCGAGTTATTTTGGCAACTGAATTTTACAAAAATCTGCCAAATATGCGGCTGCACGAGAAAAAAAGAACGCCAAACGGCCTTGCCGCTGACGTTAAGGCATAAAAAAAAGGAGTACCGCTGTACTCCAACCTTGTTAACCTTAAATCTAATACTATGAAAAACACGATGCAAAGGTACGGCTTTTTTCAACATTTGCAAGGATTTTATTTTACAAAATGCGGATAACGCGCGTTTTTATTGACGTAGGTCAAATGAGAAATTCTTTTTCTACAGAAGTTAAAGGAGTTAAAGAAGTTAACGCTCGCTGTGCTCGCTAAGAAGTTAAAGACATTACTCTTGCATTTTATGTTACGTGATAAGGATGACAACCTACAAAGCATTTGTCTTTAACTTCTTAGCGAGCACAGCGAGCGTTAACTTCTTTAACTCCTTTAACTTCTAATTGGAAAGTATATTCTTGAGCAGGAACGTGGCGTTCTGATTGCGCGCCACGCCGCGCGTTATCTTATAAGTATAGGTGATGTTGTCGGCCAGTTCTATTTCGAAGCACCAGTTGTGGAAGCGGTCGGGGTGCTCGTCCTCCATCTTCGACAGCTCTAAGTCGTGCGTGGCAATTATGCCCGTGACGGGCAGTTTGGCGACGGCTTCGAGGAAAAGGTGCGAGCCGTTGAGCTTGTCGAGCGAGTTTGTGCCTTTCAGTATTTCGTCGAGTATAATGAGAGTGCGCCCTGCTTGGCGGCAGCTTTCGAGCAGTTGGCGCAGTCTCAGCAGCTCGGCGTTGAAGTAGCTGATGCCCCGGCTGAGGTCGTCTGTGGTGCGCATACTGGTGAAGAGGTTGAAAGCCGACACACGCAACGAGTCGGCAAACACGGGCAAACCGTTCATTGCGAGCACGTAGTTCACGCCGACCGAGCGCAGGAAGGTGCTCTTCCCGGCCATGTTCGCGCCCGTTACGATGTAATACTCGCCGTCGGCAATGGTGAAGTCGTTGCGCACCGCCCCGTCGCCAAGGAACGGATGGTACAGCCCTTTGGCCTCGTAAACCACGCTGCCGGCATCCACCACCTCGGCATTCACGGCCTGCGGCTCGTTGTAACGGAACACGGCCATCGACACCAAGGCGTCCATTCGGCTCACGGCGTCAATCCATCCGTCCATGCTCCCCATATAAGTGCGCTGCCACTTCAAGAACCGCCGCACGAGGAAATAGTCGCTCATGGCGAACATGTTGAACAGTATGAGGCCGATGAAGTTGCCCCGGCGGTCGAGACTGTTCAGTATTTCAGACAGCTCTCCGAACGAAGCCGGCGCACCTCCGCCGCCCTCCGTCAGCGCGGCTTGCAGGCTTTTCAGCTCCTCACTGGCAAAACCGGCCTTGGTTATATGGCCGAGCAGGCCGATGTATGCCTGCATGTGAGCATGTATCTTCTCTACGGCGCGGCTTATGTCGTGGATTGATTTCGAGTTGAGACCTATGACAACGAACATCTGCACCACGCCCCACAGCACGGCGAGCGTAGCCGGAACAACGCCTGCCACGGCCAACACGATGAGCACGAGGAAGCATACCATCGCGGCTGCGGCCACTGCCTTGGTCCACCCCTGCCCCGCCTTGGGGGCTATGCGCCTGCCAGCCACGTCGCCGACGGCGCGCAGTATTTCATTGGAGTCAATACGGCTGTCGTCGCTGTCGCCGCTGGTGTCGGGTTTTACGCCCAACGCCAGGAAGGCCGACCGCCACTGCTCCAGCCCGGCCAGCTCGTTTATGGCCTCGCGCCTGCGCTCCACCGCCGCCCTGTCTTTCAGCAGACTGCCCAGCCATTGGGCCAAAGTGTCGCCGCCGCCCGTCGTCACCGTGCGGTTGATGCGGTTGTAGAGGGAGTCGTGACCGTATATGTCCATGTCGAAAGTGAAGGCGTGCTGCGGGTCTTTATACCTGCTTCCACCGCCGAAGCATGAATAGTCGCCGGCCAGGTACTTCAGTTCGCGGCTGTAGACGGTTAGCAGACGCTTGCGGCGCTCTATCCTCCGGCCGTTCTTAACGTCGGCCTTGCGCACCACGGCGTACACCGCCAGCATGGCCAGCGCAGCCACAAGCCACTGCGCGGAGAAGTCCCTTACGCAGTAGACCACCACCGCAACGATAGCCAATCCGAACGAAAACAGCTCCGTCATGATGTACGTCACGTTGTTTTTCTTCAACTGCCGTATTTCGGCCGACAGCCTGTCAACCTGTCCCTGGTAAAAAGCGGCAAGCCCGGCCTTGTCCGCGTATTTCTTGTTTTCCATCGTTTCCATTTATAATATGTGACTACAAAATTAACATTTTAACGCCATCCGCCGACCCACAGGCCACGTAAAAAAGGTTAAACGGCACTCTTCCGTACCAAGGCGGAAATAAGATTACCACACAAAAACAAAGGTTTCAACAACCGTTTTTCAGCTGTTTTTCAACGGATTACAGCTTTATTATAAATATAATTATTATCTTTTCAATAATTATACGGAGCTGATTTGCCTGCCAGATGTTTATCTTCAGGGAATGGCTTAGGCTTATGTATTAAGCCAAAAGGCTTGCGGATGAACCCCTTTCGGTTTTCATCCGCAGTTTAGGTGTAAGCATACTTGTTCCGTCGGATTTGCAATCCGACGGTTTCTAAGTGCGGATTTGCAATCCGCTCACCAACATACATCATTTTATAGATGTGCGGTTCAAGCGGATTACAAATCCTTATAATAAATTTCGACGGATTGCAAATCCGCCGAAACATATTACACACCGCCTGAATAACAGTAGAATGTATATGCGTATTGGCTTTATTTTCCATACACCCGAACTACGGACGAACCACGAAAAGCCACCTTTCGCCTTCCAAAAGGCCATCAATTGCACGCTAAAAGGCCGCCTTTCGCATTGCGAAAGGCGGCCTTTTAAAACAGCACTGATTATCAATAACTTACAGAGATGTGCTTGTCGGGACGATAAAACGTTCCTAAATACATTGCAGCAAATCAAGCTCCTCTTCCAAAAGAGGGCTGAGGTGGGTATTTACTCCGTGTTAACACGCGCATTAAGGAAGAAGGACCACTCCCTCCTGCTTCATCCCGTCCATCATTATTTTCAGCGGACGGTCGAAGCGGACGTGGCGCACGTACTGCGTCTCGTCCACGGCAGGCATGGCGTCGAGTATGTCTTTCTGGAACACGCCCTCGCCCTTGTACGTGTTGACGGTGAAGTAGCCCACGCCGAAACTCGTCAGGTTCTGGAAGAAGTGGGTGCCCTGGCTCGGGTCTACGCGGTAGTTTGGCAGTCCGGCCTCAACTATTACGCGCGCCGCACTGATGTGGGGCCACTTCACGGGTATGCCCAGCCAATAGTCGCTTGACCCCCACCGGCCAGGCCCTACAAGCACGTAGTTCCTGCCTTCGGCCACGAACTTGCGGTTGATGCGCTCCACTTCGTCGGCTATACGTGGGTTGTTTGACGCGGTGAAGTTGTCGTCCGTCTTGATGTAAACCACGTCGGTTACGTCCTCGCTGATGCCGTGTCCGAGCGAGTTGTGCGAGCGCAGCAGGCACGCATCGTCGCCGATGGCAGCCAAGTCCTCATCCAAGACCTGCTTGCTGTCAACGATGGGGCGCATCTGCAGCAGGTAGAACTCGCCCGTGCGGTCGGCGTTGATGTTGCAGGCGAACTCTATTTCAACCGGCCTACGCATCCCCTCCTGACCGTATTTCATCGACATCTGCAGCAGTTCGGGCAAGGGGAACACGCCCTGTTGCAGCACTCCGCAGAACGAAATGATTTTGCGGCCGCCCTCGTAGATGCCGTCGCGTATTACCTGGTCGTAGGGGTCGTATGTCGATGCGATGTAGTTAAGGGCGCCGTCCTTGTCAGCATCCTTCACCTTCAGCTTCAGTATGTTGAATCCGTCGTCCACCTTGAAGTCGCCGCCAACGTCCTTCATGTCGAGCGCATAGAACTGTGTCTGCGTCTGTTTTAGGGCTATCTCCATCTCGCTGGTCTGCAACACCTGGTTGGGATGGTACGGACTGACGCGCAGCGTCTGCCCTCCGTCAACGATGTACTTGCCCAGTCCGAGCGCAAGGCTGGCTATTCCTTCCTCCGAAGTCTCGTCGCCTATTGGGTAATAGTTGATTGAACGCAGCACGCCCGATATGTTGGGATAATACTTGTCGCCGTACTGTTTGCCCACGACTTCCTGCAAGATGACGGCCATCTTCTCCTGGTCGATGACGTTGCTCGTGGCCGTCATGTACGCCTTAGAGTCCTTGTAGTACACCGACGCGTACACGCTCTTTATGGCTGCGGCCAGCATTTGCAGCATCTGGTACTTGTCGTCGAGGTTCGGAATCATGTAAGTGGAATATATTCCGGCGAACGGCTGGTAGTGGGAGTCTTCCAAGAGGCTCGACGAACGGATGGCGATGGGCCTGTCGGTAGCCTCGAAGAAGGTGAAGAAATCGGCTATATACTTGTCCGGCAGCTGGGCGCGGAGGAAGTGCTTGAGGATTTCCTCGTCGCTGGCGTCGCTCAAAGCTATTTTGTACAGCTTGTTGCTCTCCATGAACTGGTCGAACACATCGGTGCACAACACCACCGTCTTGGGTATTGACACGCTTACTCCCTCGCGCTCGTTGAACTCGGGATGCTTCTTTATTATACTGTCGAGAAAGGCCAGTCCGCGGCCTTTGCCGCCGAGCGAGCCATCGCCTATGCGCGCGAAGTGGGCGTAGCGGTCGAACTTGCCGCGGTCGAACACGGCCACGACGCCGATGTTCTTCATGTGGCGGTACTGCACAATGGCGTCGAAGATGATTTTACGGTGCAGGTCGACATCCTGCAACTTGTGCCACGTTATGTTCTTCAGGAACTCCGATACGGGGAAGATGGCCCTGGCGCAAAGCCACCGGCTCATGTGGTTGCGCGATATGTGGTAGAGCATCGAGTCGTAAGGTATTTTGAAGATGTTGTCCTGAAGCTCCTTCAAAGTGCGCACGCGCATCACCTCCTCGTGCGTCTTTGGGTCGCGGAAGATGAAGTCGCCGAAGCCCATGTGCTCCTCCATGATGTCGCGCAGGTCAATGCTCATGGCCTTGGAGTTCTTGTCTATGAAGTGAAAATGCTCCGCCTCGGCCTTGGCGCGGTTGTCGCTCTCGCTGCTCTGGAGTATTAGCGGCACATATTCGTTGCGCTCGCGGATGGCGCGGAGCAGCTTTAGGCCGGCCTCGGAGTCCTTCTCGCCGCCCTTGGGGAAGCGGCAGTCGGATATTACGCCGAGCGTGTTGTCGGCGTATTTGCCGTACAGTTCCATCGCCTCCTCGTATGTACGGGCGAGCACCACCTTGGGCCTGCCCCTCATGCGGAGCGCCGCGCTGTGCGGATTGAGCGCCTCGGTGGAGAAGTGCTGGCTCTGTGCGAGGATGTAGCCGTAGAGCATCGGCAGCAGCGAAGAGTAGAAGCGGATGCTGTCTTCAACCAAAAGAATCATCTGTACGCCTGCCTCGGCTATGTCGTGCTCTATGTTCATCTTGTCCTCGATTAGCTTTATGATTGACATGATGAGGTTGGTGTTGCCAAGCCAGCAGAACACGTAGTCGAAGATTGACAGGTCTTCGTTCTCCATGCGGCGCGTTATGCCGTGCGAGAAGGGCGTCAGCACGACGCAGGGAATGTCGGGGAACTTGGCCTTTATGCCGCGCGCCACGTCGAAGGCGTCGTTGTCCGCGTTGCCTGGCATGCAGATTACGAGGTCTATGCTCGTAGAGGCAAGCACTTCGGATGCCTCCTCCGTGGTGCTCACCTGCGTGAAGGTGGGCGGATAACGCATGCCAAGCTCGGTATATTCGTTGAATATTTTTTCGTCTATGCGGCCGTCGTCCTCAAGCATGAAGGCGTCGTAGGGGTTGGCAACGATGAGCACGTTGAAGATGCGCCGCGTCATGAGGTTCATGAACGTGACGTCTTTCAGGTAGAACTTGCTCCACTGCTGCGGTGTGTTTTCGCTCATTTCAATGTGTATGTTTTCTTGTTTTAAGCTCACGGAAAAGGCACAACAGCGTGGCTTCTACGAACACTACGGCCACGAAAACCACAATGAGCCACGGGAAACTGTCGAACGCCGCCGCAGCTGCAACTGGTATGCCGGAAAGCACGCTGATAAGGATTATGCCCTTGATGTCAAGCTCGAACGGCTCGTTGAGGTGTGAATAAAACTTGCGGATGCTCATGGTCAGTGCGTATTTGCTTGCTGTTGAACTACATATATGTCATTTGCAAAAATAGTGAAAATATCCGAAAGCGGCGCAACTTGTCGCCGTTTTTATGTTGTATGTAAGCCAAATACCAGCAGGTAATCAAGCTCCCTCCCTTCGGGATGGCTGGGGTGGGTGTCGGGTTTTGGTTGTGGTGGGTATTCAGTCCGGCTGTAGTGGATTTGCAAGAGGCGGTTCATCCGCAAACCTGTTGGATGAAATACAAGGTCTATTAATGAAAGCATTT
>CAKZVT010000026.1 GCA_937922435.1 uncultured Prevotella sp.
GGCCCGTATGCGTCGGTGGCAAGCGTTATCCCAAGCGTCGAAAGCATACCAACGGCAGCTATGCCTATGCCATAAAGCCCTTTGGATATGCTTGCCGAACTCATCGACATGTCAAATCCGTTGGCACAAAGATAGCTTGCAATAATGGCTACGGATATTGTAACAACGGGTACCATGGTAGAAATCATGCCTGTGCCGATACCTTTGATTATTACTGTAGCCGACCCTGTCTCCGAGGATTTAGCAATACTCTTCGTCGGTTGGTAACTCTGACTGGTATAATATTCCGTCGCAGCCCCGATTATGACGCCTGCCGTAAGGCCGCTGATTACAGAGAACGAAACACCAACCCAGTTTTCTATGTCAAGCAGATAGAGTATTACAAAGGTAGCAACGGCGATGAGGCAGGCCGACACGTTTGTACCGAGACTCAATGAATGGAGCAAATCCCTCATTGTCGCACCTTCCTTTGTACGCACCATGAATATTCCGGCCAATGAAAGGAATATGCCTACTGCTGCAATAAGCATCGGGGCAATGACAGCCTTTAGCTGCATGTCGCCGTTCAATGCGAAAGCTGTAGCACCGAGAGCTGCGGTACTAAGTATGCTGCCGCAATAACTTTCATACAAGTCTGCACCCATACCGGCTACGTCACCGACATTGTCGCCAACATTATCCGCAATGGTTGCGGGGTTACGAGGGTCGTCTTCCGGGATGTTGGCCTCTACCTTGCCCACAAGGTCTGCGCCCACATCGGCGGCTTTTGTATATATACCACCGCCTACACGGGCGAACAATGCCTGCGTTGACGCTCCCATTCCAAAAGTCAGCATGGTGGTTGTTATTGTCACAAGAGCTGTGTTCTCGCCTTCATAAAAGGCACTAAGCAAAACAAACCATACAGCAATGTCAAGCAGTCCGAGACCTACGACAACAAGTCCCATCACCGCCCCGCTCCTGAATGCTATCTTCAAGCCACGGTCAAGGCTCTTGCTTACGGCATTTGCAGTACGTGCAGAAGCATACGTTGCAGTCTTCATGCCAAAGAAGCCACATAGCCCGGAGAATATTCCACCTGTAAGAAAGGCGAAAGGCACCCACGGGTTCTGCACATGAAGGACATACGACATGAACGCAAACACAAGACAAAGTATGATGAATATCAAAGTCACAACCTTGTACTGCTGCCTTAAATAAGCCATGGCGCCGATGCGCACGTACCCGGCGATTTCCTTCATACGGTCGGTTCCTTCGTCTTCCTTCATCATGTACTTGAAGAAATACCACGCCATTGCCAATGCGCAAACCGACGCGAACGGCACAAGCCAAAATACTAACGGAATATTCATAATATTTGATTTAATTAAAACCTGAACGATAACTGCGTGTCAATCATGTTGTAATTGTGCTTTGCAAGAGAGCGGTCGTTGACAAATGCATATTCAAGATTTATTTGAAGGTTCTTGACAAACATGTAATCTACACCCAACTCGTAAAAAGTCTTGGTTGTACCCCACTCGGCCTGCGGACGATACATGTCGTAACGCGCCTTGACATGCAGTTTCTTTTTTATTATCGGGGCAATCGCCAAGGCGTAAAAGCCGTCGGCCTTGTTGCCTGAAGCATAGTTGACATCGTCTTTCTTAGCGTCGGAACTTTGGTTGTACACCGTGCTGAAGCCGTAGCCTGTCGAGTGTATGTATTCAGAACGCAGCGTCCAATCATCAAAAACATACTCGCCGCTTATGGCATAGCGGTACTTTCCAAGGCTCTTCACACCGTTCTCGCCCTTACGTGCATACGAACCTGCCCAACCGAACGCGCCTATACGCAATCCTGCAACCGGCATAACCCAAGCACCACCGATTACGTCTTTCCTGTTGTCAACATCCTTTGTATTGATGCCTTGACCGTTGAATACGCCGACCTGATAATGAAACAAATATCGGCCTGACGCATTTTTCAACAAATCACCTTGCAACTGCACACCAATATCGCGGCCATTTGAGGCATGTTCGCCAGTCCTATCATTGAAACCTGCCAACTTGCTGACATTCTGTGAATAGCCCATAAATCCCTGGTCTATCGGGTGCATGGGGTTTTCAAACGTAAAAGGACGCTTGAACTGGCCTGCTTTTATTTTAAGGAAAGGCAACTTCTGCCACTCTATATACACGTCAACCATTCTCGGACTGTCGCCCAAAGTCGATGTATTACCATTGACTTGCCCCTGTAACCTATAAGCAAAATCGCCAAGTATGCGGCCCTCAAGCGAGAGACGCACCATTCTTAAACTAAACGAATTGCTTTCCGCGCCACGCTGTCCGTTGTATTGGTACTGGCCAATAGCATAACCGCTGAACTTCGGTTTGTCAAAAAGTTTCGCCTTCTCCTGCGCAGACACGCAGATAAAGGTAAAAAGGTAAAAAAGTAAAACGGTAATTTTGTAATTCATAATTCACAATTCATAATTCACAATTGGGCATCTATGCTGCTCTCGCTATTACCGCATCTCCAACAACACAACGTTCTCAACGTGTGGCGTGTGCGGAAACATATCCACCGGTTGCACGGCTTTCACTTTATAATATTGGTCTAACAAAGCGAGGTCACGCGCCTGCGTGGCCGGGTTGCAGCTGACATATACGATGCGCTTCGCGCCGGTACGTATTATGGTCTGCACCACATCGGGGTGCATTCCTGCGCGTGGAGGGTCGGTAATGATTACGTCCGGGCGGCCATTTGCTGCAATGAAATCGTCTGTAAGGATGTCTTTCATGTCGCCTGCGTAAAACTCCGTATTGCCAATACCGTTTATTTCAGAGTTCACCTTGGCGTCCTCTATGGCCTCGGGCACATACTCTATGCCAATCACCTTACGCGCGTTTCTTGCCACGAAGTTGGCTATTGTGCCAGTACCTGTGTACAGGTCATATACAAGTTCACTGCCAGTAAGTCCTGCGAAGTCGCGCGCTACTGAATAAAGGCGCAAAGCCTGGTCGGTGTTTGTCTGATAAAAGCTCTTAGGCCCGACCTTGAACTTCAGCCCCTCCATTACTTCATATATGTAGCCATTACCCTTAAATACCTGAATGTCAAGGTCGTTGAACGTATCGTTAAACTTTTGGTTGTCAACATAAAGCAACGAACTGATTTCAGGAAAGCCGTCGGCAATGTGCTGGAGCAAGGCTTTCGCACGCTCTTCATCACCATCTTCATCATAATGAAATTGCACAAGTACCATCCATTCACCCGTGTCAGAATTGCGGATTACGATGTCGCGCAGCAGGCCGTGCTTGCTCCTTTGGTTGAAGAATGTCATGTCCGTAGCATAGGCATAGTCACGTATGGCGTTGCGTATGCGGTTGTGCAGGTCGTCCATAAGCCAGCACTTCTCTATCGGGAGTATTTTGTCGAACGCCCCGGTTATGTGGAACCCAATGGCGTTCATCTGCGTATATTCCGTCTCGGCGGCGACTTCCTCCTTTGTAAGCCAACGTTTGTCAGAACATCCGAACTCAAGTTTGTTGCGATAACCGAACGTCTTTTCAGAGCCGAGTATAGGCAGTATTTCCGGCAAATCCACCTTGCCTATGCGCGTAAGCTGGTCGTACACCTGCCGTTGCTTCATCTTCAGTTGCTCGGAATACGGCACATTCTGCCACTTACAACCGCCGCACAGTCCAAAATGGGCGCACTGCGGAGTTATCCTTACATCGCTTGGCTTCACTATTCTTATGATTTCCGCCTCGCAGTAACTATGCTTCTTGCGGCGCACCTGCAAGTCAACCACATCGCCGGGGACGGCGAACGGAACGAACACAACAAGGTCATCAACTCTCGCCAAAGCCTTACCTTCGGCCGCATAGTCTGTTATGGTGACGTTCTCCAATACTGGTAACGGTTTCTTCTTCCTGCTCATATAAAAAGATGTGTTGTTTCTCTAATAGAAATCATGGAAATTTGGTACAAAATTAATACAAAAAAATGAATATTGCAGGGTAAGCTTTAGATTTTAATCTGAAATGTTTGTGAAAGTGGAATTATAGATTATATTTGCAGAACATTAACCGTCAAAACAAACATTCGTATGCTAACACACAAAAAGCAGACAACCGACGATACGGAAATAAGAATATACGAGAGGCTGCCCAAAAGTTTATTGATGTCGTTGCTATGCCTGATGTTCGCCGTTGGAGGCATATTCATCCTTAGAGACGATAGTGCAGGAACAGCCTTAAAGATAATAGGCGGCTGGCTCAATCTTACGTTTTTCGGCCTCGGCGGTCTGTTTGTGCTCGGCTCTACATTGTTTAATAGGATTAAGCGCATACCCTCTTTAATCATACGCGACGACTGCGTATGTATTCACATACCACTGAAAAACAAATATGACATCATCCTGTTCAAGAACGTAAACAGTTTCAGCTTGATAAAACCAAGTATGACGAAGCTGATTTCCGTAAACTACAAACCGACCGAAATGATTAAAGAATTTGACAGAAGCAGCCACATAGAGCAACTGTTGATGACCTTCAATTACAGGACAATCAACACATTAAAAAGCATACCTGCAGAAAACTTAACCTTAAACGCAAAGAAAATCTGTGCTATATTGAACAGCAAACTTGCAAGTTAACACAAGTTCGGTGTTAAGACCGCCCTTTATGCCGAACCCATCAATACATTCTTAACGTCTGTCCGGTATAAGTAACATGGGGTAATCATCCTACTTCAAGCGGTCGGTTGGTAATTGTCATTCCGCTGAAAAGCGGAGTCCAGAAAATATCCTGCATGTATATAATGCTGATTGCATACACTGGATTCCGCTTTTCAGCGGAATGACAATTACCAACCGACCGCTTGAAACACAAAAACATGTCAACTATTTGCTTGTTGTAAAGATAATTCCTTATGCCGAACTCACGTATTCTTGGTCATTACATCATTGTCAGCAATGGAACGAAGCACGTACAAGCTCGTCCATAAGTCCGGCATCTTGCTCCGCCTTTGCACGCAAACCGGCATCGTCAAGACTACGCAGCTTGCTTATTATGCCGTCGAGCATACGCGGCGAGAACACTCCATCGGCCTCGTATATGCCGCGATGTTTCTCCAGCCATGCAGCTGATGCCACGCAGCAGTCGGGCAACTGCTCGAACTTGTCGTTATTGCTGCCGCTTTCTCCTAATCCCACATACTTGTCTGCCGCTATGCCGAGAGCCTTGCCCTCGTCCATCTCCAAGCCGTAACGGCAGGCCACGCACAGGCCAGCCATAAGCTGATAAACGTCGGCTGAAGCGTCGGGCGAGCGCATCTCCACGGTCTGCTTGGAGCTGTCCGACGGCAAAGTGCATCCGCCATGTTCCCCCTTCGCCCTTGCCTCTACACTCTTAAAGTTCCAGCCAAGCGGCACACGCACAAGCACGGAGCGGTTGCAGTCGCCCCAGCACACGCTCGTGGGCGCTTCCTGATGCGGCACGAGGCGGAAATACGAGACTGGAGTCTTGTTGCCGAATGCCGTTATTGACGGTGCAAGCTCCATCATCCCGGCTATGGCGCGGCGCGCCTCGGCGGAGAGCTCGCCGCCGGAGGTCATGCAGTTGTGCCCGTCCTTCATCAGCCTCATGTGTATGTGAAGACCTGAACCGGCCTTGCCGGCAGTGATTTTCGGTGCGAACGTAACGTCAAGGCCGTACTCGTAAGCGAGATTACGTATTACCCACTTGGCCAGAACCAACTGGTCGGCCGCGCTCTCGACGGGACACGGCAGGAACTCTATTTCGTTCTGCTCGTACACCTTGCCGTTTTCCGTAAAGTTGCCCACCTCCGAATGGCCGTACTTTATTTGTCCGCCGGTCTGCGCGATGTATTCCATGCACTTCTTGCGGAACTCGCCCAGCTTGGCAAACGGTTCAGACTCATGATATCCCCTCTGGTCTACAGCCGGGAACATGCCGTCGTCTTCGGCTATTACATAATACTCCAGCTCGCCCATCGCCTCGTATGTCATGCCCGTTGAAGCGGTGAACGCCTCGGCGGCTCGGTGCAACGTCTGCCCGGGAGAGCAGGCAAAAGGCTGCCCGTCTTTGTCGAAAAACAAGCACAGGAGGCACAATGTTGGGATTTCGGAGAACGGACTGACGAACGCCGTACTGAAACGCGGCACCACATACAAGTCGCTGCTCTCGGCCTCGACAAACGAAGGGAATAGGCTCGAACCGTCAACCCTCTCGCCGTATGTTAGAATAGCCTCAAGGTAAGCAAGGTTGTTGAGCATGAAGTTGAGCGTCTTAACGCGTCCGTCTTCGGCCGGATACATGAAGTCGACCATCCTTATGCCTTTTTCACGGACGAATGTTACGATGTCGGCCTTTGTCAACTCCGAGGCCGGTTTCTGGAAATACGCCACAAGGTCATTGGCGCTCATCTCTACAGTCTTGTCCATAGCCATAGTGATTTAAGGTAAATACTGTAATAAATAAGTTAACAATGGATGGGGAAAAACGCGCATCGGGCGCACATCCTCCACGCTTCCGCAAAGTTAAGCATTTTTACTTCACGGCACAAATTTCAGGCAATATATTTCACCGCAAAAACAGACGTGCAACGCTTCGGCATCAAACTCGGGTTTTAACATAATGACATTGATACCGCATTATTGCTTACATCTTGATTTTCGTTGGACGCCTGTACGCGCGGTATTTTCAAATCGTTTGCTTTCGTGCGTAAATACGGCAAGGAAAAGTGTGCAAGCGTAACATACACATTCACAGCCTCATACACGAAACAGCGGTTGACGTGTGCAATAAAAGCAATGCTTGTCGACTTGAAAAGCGGCGCTTTCGGGTATAAAAACATGTTTTTTACACATCAAAAGGCCGACTTCACGTCACGCATTGACGGCTGTTTCTTCCACGAAACACGGCATATCGCAACATGATATGCCATGTTTTACGTTGCAAAAGGCGGCCTTCCGCACCAAAAACAGCAACATCCCATGCAGTCGAAAAGCTATTCCGGCGTTTTCAGCAGACATTTTCCGAATGACATTATGACACGTCCAAAGAGGCAAAGGCATACACCATGCAAACCCGCACAACAATGGCAAACAAGCCTTTTACCGTAAAAACCAATGAAAAAATTTGGATTTTAGTTTAATTTAAGTATCTTTGCAAATAGATAAGCAACAGTGGAAAAATCGGAAGCAAATTGCGTCCTGCACGTTCGCTTTATCTTCACATAAAATAAATAAGGACTAAAACCTAACGTGAAAACCATACATTAAATTTATGACAGAGAAAAGAGTTTACACCTTCGGCAACGGTAAAGCCGAAGGAAAAGCAGACATGCGAAACCTTTTGGGTGGTAAGGGAGCCAACTTGGCAGAGATGAACCTCATTGGAGTGCCAGTTCCCCCGGGTTTCACAATCACCACTGACGTATGCAACGAATATTTTGAGAAAGGCAAGGAAGCCGTAGTGGCTTTGCTTAACGACGACGTTGTGGCTTCTGTACACCATGTGGAAGGGCTGATGAACTGCAAGTTCGGTGACGTTGAGAACCCGTTGCTCGTCAGCGTCCGTTCAGGAGCGCGCGCCTCGATGCCCGGCATGATGGACACCATCCTTAACCTTGGCCTCAACGACGAGGTTGTGGAAGGCTTGGCAAGGAAGACCGGCAACGAGCGCTTCGCATACGACAGCTACCGCCGCTTCGTACAGATGTACGGCGACGTGGTATTGGGAATGAAGCCTGTAAACAAGGAAGACATCGACCCGTTCGAGGCCATCATACAGAAAGTAAAGGCCGTGCGCGGCATCACCCTCGACAACGAGATGACCGTTGACGAACTGAAGCAGCTTGTAAAGCTGTTCAAGGAAGCCATCAAGGCGCAAACCGGCAAAGATTTCCCCAACGACCCGATGGAGCAGCTATGGGGTGCCATCTGCGCCGTGTTCGACAGTTGGATGAACGAGCGCGCAATTCTCTACCGCAAGATGGAAGGCATACCTGCCGAATGGGGTACAGCCGTAACCGTTATGGCAATGGTGTTCGGAAACATGGGACCGACATCGGCCACGGGCGTATGCTTCAGCCGTGACGCCGCTACCGGCGAAAACAGCTTCAACGGCGAATATCTTGTCAACGCACAAGGCGAAGACGTTGTGGCCGGAATACGCACGCCGCAGCAAATAACCAAGGAACGTTCTATCAAATGGGCGCAGCAGCAGGGCATATCTGAAGAGGTGCGCGCATCCAAATATCCGTCAATGGAAGAGGCAATGCCCGAGATTTACGCCCAGCTCAACGCATTGCAGGAGAAGCTTGAGCACCACTACCACGACATGCAGGACATGGAGTTCACCGTACAGGAGGGCAAACTCTGGTTCTTGCAGACACGTAACGGCAAGCGCACAGGTACGGCCATGGTGAAAATCGCCATGGACTTGCTCCGCGAAGGCGAGATTGACGAGAAGACAGCACTGGAGCGTTGCGAGCCGAACAAGCTCGACGAACTGCTCCACCCCGTATTCGACAAGGACGCATTGAAGAGTGCCAAAGTGCTTACACGCGGTCTGCCGGCATCTCCCGGAGCGGCATGCGGACAAATCGTATTCTTCGCCGACGATGCGGCAAGGATGCACGCAGAAGGACACCGCGTAGTAATGGTGCGCATTGAGACAAGCCCTGAAGACCTTGCCGGAATGGCAGCGGCCGAAGGTATTGTGACAGCACGCGGTGGAATGACATCTCACGCGGCGGTAGTAGCACGCGGCATGGGCAAGTGCTGCGTATCAGGCGCAGGCGCACTGAACATTGACTACAAGGCGCGCACGGTAGAGATTGACGGCACTGTACTGAAAGAAGGCGACTACCTGTCAATCAACGGCTCTACCGGCGAAATCTATCTCGGCGAGGTAAAGACAAAGCCGGCCGAAGTAACAGGCGACTTTGCCGACTTGATGAAGCTGTGCGACAAGTACACGAAGCTCGTAGTACGCACCAACGCCGACACGCCGCGTGACGCTAAGGTAGCACGCAACTTCGGCGCTGTGGGCATCGGCCTTTGCCGCACGGAGCACATGTTCTTCGAGAACGAGAAAATCAAGGCCATGCGCGAGATGATACTCGCCGACACCGTGGAAGGACGCGAGAAGGCTCTCGACAAACTTCTGCCCTACCAGAAACAAGACTTCTACGGCATACTCAAGGCGATGGACGGCTACCCGGTAAACATCCGCCTGCTCGACCCGCCTCTGCACGAGTTCGTTCCGCAAGACCTTGCAGAGCAAGAAGTCATGGCAAAGGAAATGGGTATAACCGTACAGAAAATACAGCAGCGAGTGAACAGCCTGAGCGAGCACAACCCGATGCTCGGACACCGTGGCTGCCGCCTGGGCAACACATATCCTGAAATTACGGCAATGCAGACACGCGCCATCCTCGGCGCAGCCATACAGCTGAAGAAAGAAGGCTTTGACCCGCATCCTGAAATCATGGTTCCGCTCATCGGTATTGTAAACGAGTTCGACGTTCAGGAGAAAGTCATACGCCAGACAGCAAAGCAGCTGTTTGAAGAGGAAGGCATCGAAATCCCGTTCCGCGTTGGTACGATGATAGAAATACCACGTGCAGCGTTGACAGCCGACCACATTGCAGCCAAGGCAGAATACTTCAGTTTCGGAACAAACGACCTTACGCAGATGACATTCGGCTACAGCCGCGACGACATAGCAAGCTTCCTGCCGGTTTACCTGGACAAGAAAATCTTGAATGTTGACCCGTTCCAGGTGCTCGACCAAAACGGCGTAGGCCAGCTTATCAAGATGGCTGTAGACAAAGGACGCTCTACACGTCCGGAGCTTACATGCGGCATCTGCGGCGAACATGGCGGCGAACCTTCGTCAGTCAAGTTCTGCCACAAGGTTGGTCTTAACTATGTAAGTTGCTCACCGTTCCGTGTGCCCATCGCACGTTTGGCGGCGGCGCAGGCTGCGGTAGAGGATACTCTCTAAGTTTAGAAGCCCTCGGACAGAATAGCAATTAAAATTTGTATCAGGCTGTAATCTACCGATTTATACGGTGATTACAGCCTGAGTTGTGTTAAGACAGTTCGTGCAGTTGACATCAAAAAATGAGCCAAATGAGCATATTTGTTTTACTCTATGTTTACCCCAAAAATCATCATGTTTACCCCTGTTTACCCCAAAGAATTTATAGTATTTATCTAAAAAGGAAATAGGTATGACAACATTTAAAGCAACGGTAAAAAAGCCAAGAAGCGATGGCTTCTACACAGTTTACATCAGGATTACGCATCAGCGCAAATCCAGCTACATTAAAACAAATAAAATTATAGACGCTGCTCATATTACGAAAGGTGGTGATCTCACCGACCCTGTTGTAAATGAGTATTGCGCTATGCTCATCAGGCAATATACGGATCGTCTGAACCGTGTGAATGCGACTTGCTGGGAAATAAATGAAGTAATAGAGTTCTTGTTGAAAGACGATGAAGAAGCGTGCTTCAGCGATTATGCGCGAAAGTTCATAGACAGGATGGAAGCGGATGGACACGAACGCAATGCAAAAAATTACAGACTTGCGGTAAACCATTTAGAACGCTTCATGGGGACAACCCGACTTCTGTTTAGCAACTTGTCATCTTCTGCAATAAATCTTTGGATAGAGAGTCTGTCAAAAACAAACCGAGCCAAAGAAATGTACCCTACTTGTGTGCGACAAATTTTCAAAAAAGCTATTGTAGAACTAAACGATGAAGAGCGCGGTGTTATACGTATAAAGTTCAATCCTTGGCTTAAAGTTACAATTCCCAAATCTGACAATACCATGAAACGTGCCATCAGCGCGGAAGCCTGCCGTGAGTTCTTCAACCGTCCGCTTCCTAGAACGAAGATGCTGTCTCCCCTCCCGGAGCTTGGCAGGGATGTAGCACTTCTATCACTGTGCATTGGCGGTATCAACACCGTTGACCTTTACGAACTCAAAAAGAAAGACTACAATAATGGTATTATTGGTTATAAAAGGGCAAAAACACGCCACAGTCGCAGAGACGAGGCATATATGGAAATGAGAATAGAGCCATTTATCCAAGAGACCTTTAATAAGTATCTCTCCAAAGATGATGATGATGAGTACCTGTTTGTATTCCACAGCCGTTACAGTAATTCCGACAGTTTCAATGCCAACGTGAATATCGGAATACGCAAGATATGCGCCGACATGGGGATGAAAAAGGAGGACTACTATTGCTATTACACGTTCAGGCATACGTGGGCGACCATTGCTCAAAACGACTGTGATGCCAATCTTTATGAAGTTGCATTTGGCATGAATCACAGTCATGGGTTCAATGTGACAAGAGGCTACTTAAAACTGGATTTTACCCCTGCATGGGAACTTAACGCCAAGATTATTGATTTCATTTTCTTCAGTAATAAGAAGAGTAAACAAGGCAAAGCCCGTGACCTTGAAGCTCCAGAGGAAAAACTTTTCCGTATTTCAAAAAAGATGATGATATACGGACGCGCTTATTTCAAAGGGGATGTTGTTGGTGAACTAACAGATATCGGTTTTAGTAATGTTGATGAAGTTATTTCCGAACTTGTCAAGCAACTACCCAAAAGTATTCCTATCGGTTGTACAGTCCAGTTCAGACTTAAAAATTGTGATTCTCAAAGAGAAGCTGTCTATGAGAGAAGCAAAGGAAAAGGATTTTAGCCCGTTTGTCAGTAAGGGCTAACATCTGACATGAGGGAAAAACACCATTCCATCCGAATACAGCACGAAGCCGTACCTGCCCTTTCGAGACAGGTGCGGCTTTGCTGCTTCGTCCTTATCTTGAATCCGGCGGACGGTTTGCACTACATCGCCCCAAGAAGATGCCGACTAACAGCAACAACCCCTTCCATAAAAAGACACATCCCCTCTTCATCAGCCATCCGGTAAGCCACAGCACGTTCCTTGCCAGCCATAATACCAACCGCCACAACAGCGAAAGCACGATGATGACCGGCACCAGGTATATTATCAGTAACAGTTCAAACATATATCTTCAAATTCAAGTGAAGCCATAAGCCATACGAGGCTATTTTCACCTTAAATATACTAAAAATCAACGAGATATGGAAATTTTACAGCAACTATTTCCCGGTAAAATCACTAATTGTCAGATGAATATCCATTACGCTTGCATATCAAGATTGCTTCATATCCATAGCTTGGAAGCTACGGGTGAGGTGACAAGTGCCTGTATTTCCAAAATCCGATGTTGTCAGGTATATATACCCCCAGTTTCTCAGGTCTGATGAATGGATGCAAAGGGATGTAATGGACTACTTAACCACCCATAACCTTATTGTATTCTACTGAAAATCCAAGCTCATTACTAATCTGTTAAATGAAAACCGCAGTTTCCTTTTCCCTCCTGTTGTCGGACAAGCGGATAATGTTCCCGATAATTCACGGATGGATGAACCGACATAAGCACCCAGCTGAAACCAGCCTAATCTTTATCCCATATATCGAAATTCCACACAATCGAAAAACATCATACACATAAATACAAAGCAAATTTCACTGGCATACCCGGCAATCGGATGTCCTTGATACCACGGTCAAAATGGTACGCTCCTTGAAGAATAGTGTTGTGCATTTTGTACGGAAGCCACTTTCCACGGTAATTTTGGTGCAAAAAAGAACCTGGAATGACATTGCCCTGCGTTGCAGGATTCTCCAAGCAAGTTGTACTTTTGTGGCCACAAAACTCCGTTTGTTCCCCAAAAAGTAACTTGCCGGATGCCCTGCACCGGAGCGGCACCGCCGCTGTTTCGCCTTGCGAAATAAGGTAAGACAATCCCGTATGCCAAGAACCGAAATATGAAGGAACATAGGAACAAGTATATCAAGGTAAGGATGACCCCGGAAGAAGTCCGGGCGTTCAAGGAGAAATCGGCCGGGTACAAGACCGTAAGCCATTACGTGCGCAAGGCACTCGAAGAGTATTCAAACGTAAGCGTCAGGCGGCAGCTTGAACTCATGCAGGAACTCGGTTCGTTCTACCGAAGATACCAAAGTGAACTGTCTCATATCGGTGGAAATCTCAATCAGGCAGTAAAGCGTGCCAACGAACTGGCGGTTTCAGGATTGCTGCCCCCAAGCTATATCCGGGAAGTTCTGTTGCCGGTCATCCAGGACACACAGGAAACGGTCAACGGGATAAAAAGACAACTTGACATCCTCACATCAAGAATAAACAAGCCTTAGAACCAGACATATCACCAATCCAGATAACACCACCCCAAGATGATAGCGACCATATTACCCGGAAGCGCGGACTTCCACGCCGTGGGTTATAACGAACATAAGGTATCGAAAGGGCTTGCCCGGCTCATCGAGATGCGGAACTTCGGGACAATCGGTTTAGCTGGCAAGCCCACCACGGAGGAGCTGACCGGCTACCTCAGGAAATACAGTTCCGCCAACAGCCGCATCCGCAAGCCCCAGTTCCATGTGGCCGTCAGCTGCAAAGGCCGTGAGATGACGGAATCCGAGCTGCTGGACTTCGCACACCGCTACCTCAAGGAAATGGGATATGACGAACCCGGACAGCCGTGGCTCATCTACGCCCACCATGACACCGGCAACACCCACCTGCACATCATCACCTCGCGCGTCGCACCCGACGGCAGGAAGATTGCCCACAGCCACGAGCGCAGGCGTTCTCAGGAAGTCATAGACCGTATTCTTGGAAACGACAGAAAAAAGAAGACGGAAGATGACATTGATGTCGCCAGCCAATACACCTTTTCTTCTTTTGCCCAGTTTAAGGCAATCATGGTTTCTATGGGATATGAGGTATATCAGAAAGAAGGGATAGTATTCATCAAGCATGGCGGCAAGGTGCAGCGGCAAATTCCGCTGGCCGAAGTCGAGCGGCTTTTCAAAAGCGGCTACAGGGAACGCGCCCGTTGCCGCCAGCTGCGGAGCATCTTCAAAAAATACCGGGACGTGAGCGGCAGCAAAGAAGAGTTGCAGAAAGAGCTGAAAGAAAAGTTCGGCATCAGTCTCGTTTTCTTCGGCAGGAAAGACGTTCCCTACGGCTACATGATTGTCGACCACGCCCACCGCACCGTCATCAACGGGGCGAGGGTGCTGGCCACGGAAGAACTGCTGGACTTCGCCACCCCGGAGCAACGCTTCGCACGCATAGAGGACTACATAGACCGGCTGCTCACCCTCAATCCGAAAATCACACAGGGCGAGATTTTCCAGAAGCTGAGAAAACAGCGTGCCTATATCAAGAAAGGTGTCATCCACTTCGACGGGCAGACACGCCCGTTAAAGCCGTTCATGGCGGAAGCCATCGACCGGAACAACCGCATCCGTATCATTGAGATGTTCCACCCGGTTACCGAAGCCGAGCGCGACCTGCTCTGCAAAATCTTCAAGGTGAGCCGCCCCGACCTGGTGGAATTGTCAGGCGGCAGGCCGCAATCCCACACGGATGCCGTCAGCCGCCTGCATGAAATCTTCAATGATGTGAACGTCTTTTCCGTGCGGAACGCCCTTCATGAGGAAGGCTTCATCATCCGGAAGGAAGCGGGCGCGGCATACGCCGTCAACTTCGACAGGCACATCGTGATAGACCTTGCGGCAGAAGGGCTTGACACGGAACGGTTGAAGCCCCGGCCACGAAAACAGCAGCCCCGGCAGATACATTCCACTGGAAACGGAGGAAAGAAGATGCACCTACATGGACTGAAGGATTCCGGTGCCGGAAGCCATGCCGAAAAGCGTGAGTGGGAAGTCGGAAGCAAGGGCGGCTACGACGACATTGACGACGGGCGCAACCTCAAACGGTAGCCCAGGAGGGGAAAACGGAGACTCCCTTTTGTCACATTTTTAGCCGCATAGGCCATTCTTTTGCTTGTTATGTTACCCTAAACACTTCGGTCAGACAGACCGGAAACACAAAAGTGTTGTGCATTTCGTCACCGTCCTTTCCGGTGCATACTTTTGCACCGAACCAAACGACCGTGGACAAAATGATACAGACACCCGTCATCGTGACATTCGCCAACCAGAAAGGGGGAGTCGGCAAGACGACCCTCTGCGTCACCTTCGCCAACTACCTTGTGACGAAAGGCGTGCGTGCCGTGGTCATCGACTGCGATTTCCAGCATTCCATCCTGAAGTGCCGCAAGGCCGACATCAAGAAATACGGCGAGGAAGCCGTACCTTACGACGTGCTGGCCTACGAGGCCAACGACAAGCAGGCCATGACCGCGCTCATGGAGAAGCTGCACAACGACCCCAGCATAGACGTGGTGCTCATGGACTCGCCCGGCAGCCTGAAGGCGGAGGGGCTGATACCCATGTTCGTCAACTCGGACATCATCGTCGTGCCGTTCCATTACGACCTGGTGACCGTCCCCTCCACCGCGAGCTTCCTCCTGTTCATCGACCGCCTGCGCAAGGCCGTGGGCGGACGGATGAAAGCCCGGCTCTTCATCGTCCCCAACCTCCATGACGGACGGGTGGGCAAACGCTCCGAGCTGGAACTGTGGGAGAACACGGGGAAGACCTTCGCCAACTACGGGCTGGTGACGGACAAGATTCCCAAGCGGGCCGACATGGAACGCTTCAGTACGGTGGCGGAACTGGACATGCAAGCCGCAATCGTAAGCCCGGTATTCGACAGGATATACGCCGGAATCTTCGGCGACGACAGCCCCAAAGACATAAACCATCAATGACTATAGCGTAATGAACAAGGAATTACAAATAGACGACCTCACCAGAGGCATCAATGACGACGAACCTGCATTCAAGGGAGAAGGACAAGCGGAGCAAGGCACCGCACATCCCGGTGACAAGTGCTGGCAGGACTTCATGGCCTACCTTGAAGCGCCGACGGACGGGAACGGCAAGGCAGACCGTCTGGTATGCAAACTCGACCGCGACCTGGCCGACTCGCTTGACGACTGCGACATCCGTGGCCGCTGCCGTTCCGACCTCGTGAACGCCATCATCCGCTCGTTCTTCGAGAACCACCTTTCCCTACTGGCGCAATACCGCCGCGAGAAGAAATCATTGTTCAACAACTATAACCCCGAATCCCATGCGTAGAATCGACTGGACAGAAACCATGCTCTCCCAGCTTGCCGAGCTTTATCCCGTGGAGACCACCGCACATACTGCCTATATGCTCCAGATAGGCGTGACGGCCGTGAAGGAAAAAGCCCGCGAACTCGGACTGGAGAAGCTGGCCAAGAGCCGGTGGCTGGAACGTGCCGGACATATCAGCCGCCACTTCGACAACCGTTCCTACGCCGAGATGGCCGGCGACCTAGGCGTCAGCCGCACCACAGTCAGCCGCATGGCACGCAAGCTGGGGCTGAGCCGGAGCAAGGCAAAGGGTTACGCGATGTCGTCCCGTGTCCGCAATGAGCTGGTACGCCGCGAACGGCGCAGGGCTGTATTCGGTCTTGACCCCCTCACACGACTCAAGGTCATCTCCCACCGCGCCAAGGTCAGGATACGCTCCCGGCTGAAAGCCAAGGGCTACATCACCGGCGTACACCGGAACATACTGTACTTCACCAAAGCCACATGCCGGAAAGCCCGGCTGGAAGCCAAGGCCGCCAGACTCGGACTGGCCTTCCAACCGTTCCCGGATGGAGAAGACATGCCATTAACAAACGCCATATAACCACAGCCATGCAGTACGGACAGATCGTTTTCATCCTTTTCGTGGCAATGGCCTGCTATTACGCCTTCCTCATCTTCACGGACATCAGGAAAGCGCAGGCGGCACAGAACGCGGAGCAGGAGAACCATACGGAAGAAGATATAGACATATCGGACGAGGCAAGGAGCTTTCGCCCGACCAGAGTCAGCAGGGACGAGGAGAAGAAAGAGGATGCGGCAGGTGGAAAGCAGGAAGAAACACCGGCAGGCGCAACTTCCAACTTCCGCCGCCCCGGCTACCGTGAGGCCATCATGACCGACGGCATCCTTGTGGATGACCTCATCCATGAAATCGACAGGCTGGCGGAAACCGGCACCGGCGACCTCGGCCTTGTCATATACACCTGCGAGAACGCAAGGTGAAAACACGTTCCTTTAGCGATGAAACAACCTTTTAATGATTAAAGAAATGCAGACACTAAAAAGAAAATGCCTACGCGCATTCGTCCGTTTCAAACAGTCAGCGTTCGCCCGGAAGGGCACGCTCGCCCTTGTGGCACTCACCCTCGCCGCCGGCAATGCAATGGCCGGAAGCAAGGGAGCGGCGGGCTTCACCAAGGCCACGCAGGAAGTAAGTTCCTACCAGACTCCCGTCTCCAACCTCATGAAGGCCATCGCCGCCGTCATCGTTCTTGTGGGCGCGTTCAATGTCTATTTCAAGATGCAGAACGGCGACCAGGACGTGAAGAAGACCATCATGCTGACCATCGGCGGTTGTATCGCGTTCATCGCATTGTCAGAGGCTTTGCCACTCTTCTTCACGTAAATCATGGAAGAGAATAAGAGTAATCAAGACGGTTTTCCCGTGTTCAAGGGACTCCAGAAGCCTTTAGAGTTCATGGGCATCCGCGGCCGCTTCCTCACACTGGCGGCGGTGGCCATAGGCGTGTCCTTCGTGGGATTCATCGTCTTCTCCATCGCCCTTGGAAAACTTGCCGGGTTCATCGCCATGCTGGTGATGGCCGCCGCAGGGCTGGCCACCATCTTCGTCAAGCAACGCAGCGGACTGCACAACAAGAAACGGGCGAAGGGCATCTACGTCTATAAGAACATCCGGAAGACGGATTGAAAAGAGAATTGAAAAACCAACAAACAGAAAGCAACCAATGGCACAGAACAGGAAACGGGCATTCGAGGGGCTTTACTCCCAGCTGGAAGAAACGGACGGCCATGCCGTCCTCTTTTCCACCAGGGGCGAGCCTTCGGTCATATTCGAGATGGCCAACCCCGTGCAGCAGCTATGCACGGACGCGGAGCAATACCTGCGGTTCCAGGACGTACTCTCCAACCTCGTGCAGACGCTCGGCGAAGGCTACGCCTTGCAGAAGCAGGACATCTTCTGCAAACAGGCCTACCACCACGACGTGCCGGAGGATGCGGAGTTCCTGACGCGGAGCTATTTCCGCTACTTTGAGGGAAGGGAGTTCACCGAAATACGCACCTACCTTGTCATCACCCAGGAGGCGCAGCGCGGCCAGTTCGTGCAGTACGACCCGAAGATGTGGGCGGAGTTCCATGCCAAGGTAAGCAAGGCGGAGGACATCCTGAGCGAGAAGCACATCCGCCACAGGCGGCTGACAAAGGACGAAGTGGACGAATACTGCCACCGTTTCATGGCTTTCCGCTTCCGCCACGGCCCGTTCTCCATGACCAACTTCAAGGCTTCGGACGAGTACCTGAAGGTGGGCGGCCGCGTGGTGCGCTCCTATCCGCTGGTGGACATCGACGAGATAAACCTGCCCTCACGCATCAGGCCCTACACGCAGGCCAGCGTAAACGGCTACGGCATCGCCACCGACCTGTTCTCGTTCCTGACAAGCGTCCCCCATGCGGACTGCGTGGTGTACAACCAGGTGGTGCAGATACCCGGCCAGCGCAAGCTGCTCCGCAAGCTCCAGGCCAAGGCCAAGCGTCACGGCTCCATGCCCGATCCGAGCAACCGGATAGCCAAGGCCGACATCGAGGAGGTCTTGGAAAAGCTTGCCGTGGACAGCTCCCTGCTGGTCTACGCCAACTTCAACATCCTGGTGAGTTGCCCGGCGGACAAGGTCACCCCGGTCACTTCCTACCTGGAGACCAAGCTGTACGGGTGCGGCATCATGCCCTCTCGCACGGCCTACAACCAACTGGAGCTGTTCACCGACAGCTTCCCCGGCAACGCCTACGCTTTCAATCCCGACTACGACCTGTTCCTCACCCTGTCGGACGCCGCCCTGTGCTTCTTCTTCAAGGAGCACCTGAAGGAATCGGAAGACACGCCGCTGACCACATATTACACCGACCGCCAGGGACTACCCGTCTGCATCGACATCACCGGCAAGGAGGGCAAGGTGAAGATGACCGACAACGCCAATTTCTTCTGCATCGGGCCTTCGGGAAGCGGTAAGTCGTTTCATATGAACTCGGTCGTTCGCCAGTTACTGGAACAGCAAACGGATGTGGTCATGGTGGACACGGGCGACTCCTACGAGGGTATCTGCGGCTACTACGACGGCACGTATATTTCCTATTCCAAGGAGAAACCTATCTCCATGAACCCCTTCAAGGTCACGGCGGAGGAATACGGTCTGAACTTCGGCGAGAAGAAGAACTTCCTCAAATCGCTGGTATTCCTCATTTTCAAGGGCAGCGCATTCCCCAGCAAGATAGAGGACATGATAGTCAACCAGACCCTCGTAGAATATTACGATGCCTATTTCCATCCTTTCGAGAAATTCACGGAGAAGCAGCGTGCGGAGTTGCGGCAGAAGCTACTTGTAGATGCCAAGATGGAGGATGACTACGAGAAATACAACCACGAGATGGAGGACATCGACCGCCTGATAAACGCCAATGACCAGCCGGAAGTGCCGGAAAGCCGCGCCCTGCTACTCCCCTCGGAAGTCAGGCGCATGAAACTCGTCCGCCAGTGCCGTTCGCTCATGGCCCTCATACGCGACAAGGCCGCCTCGGAGTCTGAAAGGGAACACGCCGCACATATCGTGGAGAAATACCGCAAGGAGCTGTACGAGAATACCATGCTGGTGAAGATAGACAGGCAGATAGACCGCATGGAGGAACAGAAACGGCGGCTGAAGGTCAGGGAACTCTCCTTCAACTCTTACTACGAGTTTGCCGTGGAGCGCATCCCGCAAATCACCTCCCTGGAGAAAATCGATTTCGACATACACGGCTTTGCCGCCATCCTCAAGCAGTTCTACCGGGGCGGCGAGCTGGAAACGACGCTGAACGCCGATCTGGACGTGGACCTCTTCAACGAGCGTTTCATCGTCTTTGAAATCGACAAGATAAAAGATGACCCCGTGCTTTTCCCCATCGTGGTGCTCATCATCATGGACGTGTTCCTCCAGAAAATGCGCATCAAGAAAGGGCGCAAGGCCCTGATAATCGAAGAGGCGTGGAAGGCCATCGCCTCGCCTACGATGGCGGAGTACATCAAGTACCTGTACAAGACCGTCCGCAAGTTCCACGGCATCGCCGGGGTGGTCACGCAGGAGCTGAACGACGTGATAGACTCGCCCATCGTGAAGGAGGCCATCATCAACAACTCCGACGTGAAGATACTACTTGACCAGTCCAAGTTCAAGGACAGGTACGAACAGATAGCCGCCATACTGGGATTGACCCCCGTGCAGCGGCAGCAGATATTCACCATCAACGCGCTCGACAACCACGAGGGGCGCAGCTATTTCAAGGAGGTGTGGATATGCCGGGGACAGCATTCCGACGTGTACGGCGTGGAGGAAGCCCCCGAATGTTATTGGGCCTACACCACCGAGCGGACGGAAAAGGAGGCATTGAAAACGTACCTGCGCCACTACGGCACGGTGCAGGAGGCCATAACGCACATCGAGGCCGACCGGAAGAAGGCGGGCGGCCCGATATACTTGGAGTTTGCCAGACAAGTCAACCAACACCAAAAAGTAATGTCATTATGGGAAAGTTGAAAGCCATATTGTTAGGAACATTTCTGTTTGCCGCGTCCGTCCCCACGTCTGCCGGATGGCGCATCGTCATAGACCGCAACTGCATCGCCACGGTGGGCGCCAACCTGGCCTCGCAGAAACTCATCGAGGGGCAGCACAACCAGAGGCTGGACTCCATCGCCTCCAAGAAACAGAAGGTGGAACTCTACACCGTGAGCATGGCCACCATCAAGGAGCTGTACAAGCTCTCGATGGAGAACATATCCGGCTTCGGCACGGAGAGCCTTTACTACAAGGAGATAGGCACCTGCGCCTTCGACATCCTCAAAGACGTGCCTGAAATTATTGAGACGGTTGGCAGGGCGAAGTTTACCAACAAGCTGCTTTGCCTCAATGAACTCGGCAACCTCGTGGCCGAGACCCAACAGCTGGTGGGCGACTTCGTGAACATCGTGAACAACGCCAAGGTGCAGAACCCGCTCAAAGGGGAAGCCACGGCGGAGAGGAAAAGCGACGGGTACAACCTGCTCGACCGCTACGAGCGGCTGACCCTGGCCAACCGCATATATACTGACCTTACAAAGATACGCTACAAGGTGGAGGGCATGATGCTCATGGCACAGTATGCCACGGCGGACGACCTCTTCTTTGCCATCGACCCGGAGGGCTGGGCAAACGTGGTGACCATGAAGAACCGTGTCGGCAACCTCGTCCGGTCATGGAACGGGCTGGTGGCTTCCAATTACTGAACCTGACAACAAGAGCTATGGACTATAATATAGAAGGTATAGGAAATTGCAAGGCGGTTTTTGTTGCTGCCTTTATGACAATCGCCGTACTGTCGCTTCCCGTCAGGGTATCGGCCGGAGTCATACCCAAAGACCTCCCGACTATCGAGGCCCTGATAGCCCTGCACAAGGCGGTGAAGAAGGACGAGGACAAGGCCATGCAGCGTGTGGCCGCCAGCTTCGGCGAGCAGTCGCTCCTCACTAAGGGGGCCGGCAAGTTCAACGACGTGCGCACCACCCTGAACACAAAGCTGGACAACGCCCATTCCAACCTGGTGCTGGCAGGTGCCATCTCTTCCACGGCCAATGCCCTGTACCAGTTGGTGAAGGAATACAAGGACTTCACTTCAAACACGTTCGGCCATGTCAGCAAGAAGCCCTTCGTGGCGTGGTACTATGCCGACGCCAACCTGGCCATATCGAGGGAGGTGAAGCACTGCTACAAGCTCTATGCGTCGGTGGCCGCTTCCGGCATCAACCTGATGAAGGCTTCCATGGACGAGAAACTGAACCTGGTGATGACGCTGAAAAGCACCATTGACAGGGCGAGGTACATCATCGACAACGCGAACCTTTACTGCTATCTTGTTACCGATTGCGGATGGAAGCCGGACTACATCTGGGAGATACTGAACTCCGAAGTCAAGGACGAGATAGCAAAAACAATTATCAACAAATGGAACCAAGGATATGAGATATAGAGTAATAACACTTTGCCTGTTCAGCCTGTTGGCAGCCTCTGGCATTCAGGCACAAGTACCCGTCCGTGATGACGAGAAGAAGAAACAATGGCAGTCCATGGAGAACGGGCCGTGGGACTTCGCGCCCGACTGGTACTATTATTTCCTGCACAAGGGTTACTCCGGCGCGGAAATGTATTGGAAATGGGCGGGCTTCAAGTCCGGCTTCCGTGTCCGCTTCAAGGAATCCAAGTCGAACATCAAGCGCATCATGCCCACACGGGTCATATCCGAGGAGACCCAGCGGCAGAAGCTGGAGAAGGTGGAGGAAGAACGCAAATATGTGGAAGAGCTGTACAAGGAGGAGCTTGTCCGGGAGGCCGACCGCGCCGTTGACCTGGTCTATCCGGCCTACAAGGACGAGTTCAACCGGATGCAGGACTGCATCACCGACGGCCTGCTCTATTGCATGACGAAAAGCGGCGGAAAGTTGAAGCCGCAGGTGGACGAACTGGGCAGGCAGAATGAAATCCTTTGCGCAGGTATTGCCTATATCCGCAAGACGGGCGTGGGCTACGGACTGGAGAACGCCAAGCGGCAGCAAGCCTACGAAGAAGCCAAAGGAAAGATGGAGGCACTCGTGAAACAGACCGCCAACCTCTGCGCCGTGGCCGCCACACATTATTAGAATTAAAATGTATTACATGAAGATAAGAATACGATTATGCAACTGTCTGCTGTTTTATTGACCATAGGCCTTCCGGCCATCGACGAGAGCCTGGACAAGCTCCTTGTCGCCATGGAGACGTTCCCCAACGTGGCCGTGCTGGGCGACGCGGTGGGACTGGCCCGTATCATCGGGCTGCTGCTCGCCCTCTGCGTGGGTTCCTACGAGTGCTGGATGATGATGCTCGGACGGCGCGGCATGGACGTAATGAAGCTCCTCCGCATCGTCGGCATCTCCATCTGCATCTCTTCCTCCTCGTGGATATGTGACGCCCTGCAGGTGCCCGGCAAGGGACTTGAAAGCGCGAGCAAGGCGATGGCGCAGGCCAAGAACAAGGAGGTGGCCGCCTTCGAGCTGAAGGTGGCTAAAAAACAAAGCGAGTACCTTGACCGGCTGCGCACCGTACAGGATTCCATTGCGACCGCGCAGCAGGTGGCCGCCATCGGACAGGACGCCGCATGGTGGGACAAACTCATCTACAACGTGGAGAACCTTGGCAACACCATCAACAACTACGCCCAACGGGCGGTGGTGGCCACGGAGACCAAGGTCAGCGAATGGATAAACGATGTCATCCGCTTCGTGGGAGAGCTGATTTTCCAGATGTCCTACTACGGCATCCTCGTGGCGCAGCGCATCTTCATGGCCATCATGATGATATTCTGCCCCATCATGTTCGCCCTTTCCCTTGCCCCGCCGTGGAACTCGGCGTGGAGCCAGTGGATGTCCAAGTTCCTTTCCCTCTCGCTGTGGGGCTTCGTGACCTACATGTGCCTCTACTACGTTGACTTCATCCTGCTTTACAACCTCCAGCAAGACCTCGTGGCCTACGACCACCTGCTGCACGGTTCGGTCAACTCATGGTCGCAGATCGGCGCATTGGGGCTGCAGGGCATCGGCTCCAACTGCATGTACGCCATGGGGATGCTGGTCGGCGCGTACATCATACGTTTCGTCCCGGAAGTGGCCTCGTGGCTCATCCCCGGCGGCGTAAGTTCGGGCGCGGCCACGGCGGCAGGCTCCACGGCGACGGGCATCGCTTCCATGGCTGGAGGTGCGGCCGGTTCGGTGGCCGGGGGCGCGGTTTCCATGGTCAAGCCCAAATCAGGAAGATAAAATCATAAAAATAAAGAAATATGCTCATAGAATCACTGGCACAGAAAACAAGGCTCGCCATGGTGACGGTGCTGGCCACCATAGGCG
>CAKZVT010000027.1 GCA_937922435.1 uncultured Prevotella sp.
AATTAGAAACCGCCGGATTGCAAATCCGGCGGAACAAATGCTTTCATTAATAGACTTTGTTTTTCATCCAACATGTTTGCGAATGAACCATGAAAGGTAACTTTTTGCATGACAAAAGGCCGCAAACGGCAACGCAAAAGGCCGTGTTTTGCATTGCAAAACACGGCCTTTTATAAACCATCTGATTATCAATCAGTTACAAATCATTCTCAAATCCCTTATCCATACTTCGCCAAACATCGTCAGCATACTAAGCTCCCTCCCTTCGGGAGGGTTGGGGTGGGTGTTCCCTTTGGTTGGGGTGGGTGTTAGGTTGCCTGGTTTCGGGTGTTCCCTTTGGCCGGAATGGGTGCTTACTTCCTCGGCTTCCTCCGTGCCCATCCTTCCTCGCTGAAGTCGGGCTCTTCGCCTACGAGCTTCACGTCCTTGCCGCCCGTGTTGAAAAACTGGCGCCAGTCGTCCTTGCGTCCGCTCTCCTGGAAGTCGGCCTCGGCCTTCTTGCGGCGGCGCTCCGAGCGCTCTCCGCCCTCGTAGTCGCGCCGCTTCGACTTCTTCTCGAAGCTGCCCGGCTTGTCGTTCTTCCACGCGCCGCGCTGCGGTTTGCTGTCGCGGTCGGCGTCGTTGCAGCGCACCTGGCGGCCCTTGTACGTAGTTCCGTCGAGCGCGCGCATCACCTTCACCGCGTCCTTCTCGGGCACTTCGAAGTACGACATCTTCGACATCAGGTCGATTGCGCCTATTTCCTGCCGTCCGCCGCGCATGTTGCGGTTGACGAACTGCATCAGCTCGCCCGGGTAGAAGCCGTCGGCCTTGCCAAGGTTGATGAACAGGCGGCGGTAGCCGGCCTCCGCCTTGTGCGTGCGCTTGCGCTCGTCGCTGGTGCGCTCCTTCTTTTTCTTTTCGCCGCGGCCGGTAGGTTTCTCTATCTCGGGCGCGTCGGCGTAGTATGCGAGGAACTTGCCGAACTCGAGGCTGACTATTTTCTTGATTACGTCTTCCTTGTCGATGAACTCGAAGTAGCGGTTGATGTCGTCCATGAAGGGCGCTATTTCCTCGTCGTTCACGTCGGTCTTGACAATCTGGTCCATCACCTTGTACAGCTGCTTCTTGCAGATTTCCTCGGCCGACGGAATGTCTCCCTGCACGAAGTCCTTGCCGATGGTCTTCTCTATGGCGCGTATTTTCGACTTCTCACGTGTGTGTACAATCGAGATTGACGTTCCCTTCTTGCCCGCGCGGCCAGTACGTCCGCTGCGGTGGGTGTAGCTCTCGATGTCGTCGGGCAGTCCGTAGTTGATGACGTGCGTTAGGTCGTCCACGTCGAGGCCGCGCGCGGCCACGTCGGTAGCCACGAGCAGCTGCGTGAGGTGCTGGCGGAACTTCTGCATCGTGAGGTCGCGCTGCGCCTGCGAGAGGTCTCCGTGCAGCGACTCGGCGTTGTATCCGTCGTGGATTAGCTTGTCGGCTATTTCCTGCGTCTCGCGCTTCGTGCGGCAGAATATTATTGCAAAGATTTTCGGGTAGTAGTCAACTATGCGCTTCAGTGCGAGGTACTTGTCCTTGGCGTTCACCATATAATATATGTGGTTGACGTGTTCGGCGCCCTCGTTGCGGCTTCCCACGACTATTTCCTTCGGGTCGGTAAGGTAGTTGCGGGCAATTTTCTCTATTTCGCGGCTCATCGTAGCCGAGAAGAGCAGCGTGTTGCGGTCTTTGGGCACGCCTGCCAGTATTTCGTCGATGCTCTCGGAGAAGCCCATGTTGAGCATCTCGTCGGCCTCGTCGAGCACGACGTTCTTCACCGCCTCGAGCTTCGCCACGCCGCGGTGCATCAGGTCGATGAGTCGTCCCGGGGTGGCTACGATGATTTGCGCTCCCTTCTTCAGCGAGCGTATTTGGTTCTCTATGGACGTTCCGCCGTAAACGGGCACGATGTGTATGCCGTCCATGTACTTTGAAAAGTCCTTCAGGTCATCGGCAATCTGAAGGCACAACTCCCTCGTAGGGCTAAGCACTATGGCCTGCGTCTGGCGCACGCGAGAGTCGGTGCGCTGCAATACCGGTATGCCGAAAGCCGCCGTCTTGCCCGTGCCGGTCTGCGCCAGGGCTATGACGTCGTTCCTGTTTCCCAACAGATACGGTATTACTTCCTCTTGTACAGGCATTGGCTGCTCGAAGCCCAATTCCTCGATGGCGCGGCGTATTTCCTCGCTCACGCCCAATTCTTCAAATGTCTTCAATCTAAAAAAATTATGTATAAAAAACTGCAGTTGCGCCAAACGTTCAAGCTCCGTTTGGCTTTCACGGGTGCAAAGATAGTGCAAGCCGAGGGAACTGCAAAATAAATGCGAGAAAAAAAGGGGAAAAGCCCCCTCCCGGCCTCTATGGAAGCCCCCACCCAACCTCCCCGAGGGGAGGAGACAGGGCGTGATACCTATCCTCAGCCACTCTCCAAGGGAAGTGTGCTTTATATGCTTTAGCAGCTTGTTACGCTGCCTTGGCGTATTAGGCCCGTCAGGCTTATCGGGCTTATTAGGCCCAATAAGCCTGATGTGCTAAATGCGCCTGATAAGCCGCTGATAATCAGGTGGTTGCCAAAAGGCCGTCTTTTAGCCTGCAAAACGTGGCCTTTTACCGTGCGATTGACGGCCTTTTGCAAGGCGAAAGGCCGTCAATCGGGTTCTGCCTATTCGGCTCATCAGGCCCATTAGGCTAATAAGCCCGATGAGCCTGATGTGCCGGATGGGCTTGACAAGTATGCTGGCAAAGTGCAGGGTTTTGCCTTCGGCCGACGCGTTTTTGCCGATGGAAAGGGGTTTTGCGGTTTAATATGCGTCCACTTTTTGCAGATGGTAACGTTTCCGTTAACATATTGATTTACAGTGAGATAACTTCCGATAGTGCGCCGCCGCCGTCCACTTTTTGCATTTGCGGGCTTTTTCCTGTTGCTTATTCAAGATAATTTTGCAACACGGATATCATGAAAACAATCCTTAAACTAAAACCAAACTTTAAGTTATGAAAAAGTGTAAGTCATTCATCCTGACGTTGCTGGTCTCGTTGGTGTCCATGACGATGTACGCGCAAGAGTTTGTATGCTCGGGTACTGTCGTCGACGATGCCGGCGAGCCTATCATCGGCGCCTCAATCTTCCAGAAAGGAAGCACACAGGGCGCAGTCTCCGACCTTGACGGAGCGTTCAAGTTGGCACAAGTGCCCGAAGGCAGTACGATAACCATATCGTACATAGGGTACAAGACGGTCGAGGCCAAGGCCGCGGCAGGCATGCGCATCGTCATGCACGAGGACAACGCCACGCTCAACGAGCTTGTCGTGGTGGGTTACGGCGTGCAGAAGAAGAGTGTCGTGACGGCCTCCATAGCCAAGGTTGGCTCTGACGAGCTGGGCATGACGGCACCCGTCCGCATGGACAACGCCCTGAAGGGCCTCGCCGCCGGCGTCACCGTAACGTCGTCTTCGGGACAGCCGGGAGCGGCGGCGAAAATCCGCGTGCGCGGTATCGGCACCATCAACAACTCCGACCCGCTCTACATCGTCGACGGAATGCCCATCGAGGGCGGCCTCGACTACGTAAACCCGAGCGACATCGAGAGTATCGAGGTGCTCAAGGACGCCGCCTCGGGCGCAATCTACGGTGCGCGTGCGGCCAACGGCGTAGTGCTGGTCACCACCAAGAGCGGCACGAAGGGCAAGGTGAAGGTCAACTACAACTTCTCTTACGGATGGCAGAGCAAGTGGCGCAAGCGCGACCTCCTCAACGCTACGGAGTACGCCGTGATGATGAACGAGGGGTACACCAACGCCGGCATGGAGGCTCCCTACGCCGACCCCTACAATCTTACCGACGCCATGGGGCGTCCCGTCACCACGGGTACGGACTGGCAGGACGAGGTGTTCTACGACAATGCGCCCGTAGTAAACCATGATGTCACCTTGAGCGGAGCTTCCGACAATGTGAATTACTACCTGTCGCTCGGCTACTACACGCAGGACGGCATCGTCGGCGGTAACTTCAACCGCTCCAACTACCAGCGCCTTTCTCTGCGCAGCAACACCAAGTACAAGGTGTTCGACGAGTCCAAGAAGCGCAACTGGCTCAACAAGCTCGACGTCACGGTGAACCTCGCTTACGCCCGCGTCAAGAGCCGCAACATCGAGGTCAACTCGCAGTTCGGCTCGCCGCTCGGCGCCGCCCTGGCCCTCTCGCCAATCCTTACGCCCACGCTTAGCGGCGCCGCCGCCGAGGCACAGGACGAGTATTACCGCCAGACACAGCCCGACTATCCCGGCCCTATATTGTCGCCGTCGGGCGAACCGTACACCATATCAGGAACGATGTTCAACGACATGGCCAACCCTCTGGCTATGCTCTCGCTCCCCGGAGCGCTGAACTGGACAAACAAGTTCGTCGCCAACTTCGCGGCCGAGCTGCAGATATGGGACGGATTGAAGTACCGCATATCCTACGGGGCCGACATGTACTTCTGGGGTAACGAGAGCCACACCGAGCTTTACTACCTCACCACCAGCAACAAGGCCACCCACACCAGCGCGTCGCAGGAGAGCGACCGCAGCACGGTGTGGCAGCTTGAGAACGTGCTGACATACGACAAGACCATTGGCGACCACTCGTTCAACGTCGTCCTCGGACAGTCGGCCATGAAGAACACCGGCTGGACGCTCGGCGCAAGCCGCCGCGGACTCATCGACCTGTCAAAGCCTTACATCAACTTCGCCAGCGGACTGGCCGAGAACGGCGACCGCGACGGCTGGGGCGGACCGTCGAACCCTCACACGCTATCGTCGCTCTTCGCCCGACTGAGCTACAACTACGCCGAGCGGTACATGTTCCAGGCCACCGTGCGACGCGACGGCTCAAGCCGCTTCGGCACAAACAACAAGTACGCTACGTTCCCCTCGTTCTCGCTGGGATGGAACGTCACCAACGAACCGTTCATGCAGAAGCGCCCCTCTTGGCTTACCAACATGAAGCTGCGTGCCAGCTGGGGCAAGAACGGTAACGAGAACATAGACGACTTCCGCTACGCCGTCTTCACCGCGACGGGCAACAACTACGTGCTGGGACGCGGCGAGAGCGTGGTAAACGGCGTCAAGGCCAACGGCTTGTCGAACCCCGACCTGAAGTGGGAGGAGTCGGAACAGACCGACATCGGCCTCGACCTGGGCTTCCTTAACAACGCCCTCACGTTCTCAATGGACTACTACATCAAGAGAACCAACGGCATGCTTATGACAATGAACATACCGTCGTACGTGGGAGAGTCAAAGCCCATTGGCAACGTCGGCAAGATGGAAAACTCCGGTGTGGAGTTTGAGCTGGGCTACAAGTTCCGCGTGGCCGACGCCACTTTCAACATCCGCGGCAACGCCTCATACCTGATGAACAAGCTCATCGAGCTTGGCAACGACACAGGTTGGGCTTCATACGACTCCTTCATCAACGTGGGTACAATCACACGCGCCATGAACGGCGAGCCGTTCCCTTACTTCTACGGTCTCAAAACGGCCGGAATCTTCCAGACACAGGAGGAAATCGACGCCTACGTAGGCCCGACGGGCGAGCCCATACAGCCCAACGCCAAGCCCGGATACGTGCGCTTCGTCGACCTTAATAACGACGGAAAGATTGACGACAACGACCGAACGAAAATAGGAAAGGGCATGCCCGACTGGACGTTCGGCTTCAATTTCACCGCCGCATGGCGCGGACTCGACTTCGCGATGATGTGGCAGGGCACTGCCGGCAACGACGTGTTTGACGCCACAAGGCGAATCGACATCAACTCAATCAACCTGCCCTCGTATATGCTCGGCCGCTGGACGGGCCCCGGCACGTCAAACAAGTACCCCATCTTCATCGTGGGCGACGCGTCGGACAACTGGAAATCATCCGACCTCTACGTGCACGACGCTTCATACCTGCGCCTGAAGAACATAGAGCTTGGCTACACACTGCCGCAGAAACTCACCCAAAAGGTGTTTGTCAACAGGCTGCGCGTGTACGTATCTGCCGAGAACCTCCTCACGTTAACCAAGTACCACGGCTTCGACCCGGAAATATCCTCCGGCGGAACGTCGCTCGGCGTGGATTACGGAGTGTATCCGCAGGCCCGCGTCTGGCGTGTAGGTTTCAATCTTGAGTTCTAAAAGTAGCGACGGTGCGGGGTGCGCCCGCATCTCAAACAACAATCAACAATGAAAGCAATGAAGACAATCAACATATTCGCCGGCCTCGCGCTGGCGGCGTCGGTGGCGCTGATGTCATGCAGCGACGACTTCCTCGATGTCACTCCGCCCACGCAAACACCGATAGAAGAGTACTTTACCACCGAGGAACATGTGTACGAGGCGCTGATAGCAGCCTACGACCCGCTGCACTGGCCCGACTGGGACGGCGCGCAGTACAACTCCATCAACCTGATGAGCGACATCATGGCAGACGACATCTGGCCCGGCGGAGCAAGCCGCAACGACAACCAGTACATGCACCTTATGATGAACTATGAGGCCAATCCGGAGAACTGCATGACCGGACTCTGGAGCGACGAGTACAGCGGAGTGAAGCGGTGCAACGACGTGCTGACGTATCTCGGGTGGGCCGCCGACAACATCAGCCAGGAAAAGCGTGAATCGTGGAAAGCCCAGGCACGTGTGCTCAGGGCCTACTATTACTGCAACCTGTGGAAGTTCTGGGGCAACATACCCTTCTACATGGAGAATCTCGGTATGCCTTACCTTGCCGAGCAGAAGAAGGCCGACGACGTGTACGAGGCCGTTATAACCGACCTTGAGGACGTAATCGGCACCGGAGTGCTGCCAATGAGGTGGGAAGACACGGCCTCGGAGTACAACGTGGGCAAGGTGTCGCAGGCTATGGCTTACATGCTTTACACCGAGATGGTGATGTACCAGAACGACGAGAGCCGTTACTCTAAGGCGCTGGGATATATGAGGAAGATAATAGACGACCCTGACTACGACCTGCTTGACAGCTACGCCGATATCTTCGAGGAGAGCGGCGAGTGGGGCAAAGAGTCGATTTTCGAGGTGAACTACAAGGACGACAACGCCATGCGCTCGTGGGACACGCCGCTCGTGGCCGGCGGCACGGTGCTGCCCCGCCTTATCAGTCCGAGCGCATGGGCGCCCAATCCGGGCGACGACTGCGGCGTTGTCAACGGCTGGGGATTCGGCCCTGTGCGCACGGAGGCTTACAAGATGTACGCCAAGGGCGACACGCGCCGCGATGTCACATGCTTCGACGCCAACGCCCACGGCACCTACGAGCACCGCTACCAGGACACGGGCTACTTCCTCGGAAAGTATATCGGCAAGTCGGAGAACAACAAGGACCAGTCTGCCGACGACGACCTTAACTTCAACAACAACCTGCGCGTGTACCGTTACGCCGAGACGCTGCTCAACGCCGCCGAGCTGATTGTGCGCACGGGAGGCGACACGGGCGAGGCAAGCCGCTACCTTAACAAGGTGCACCACCGCGCCGGACTTACCGACGACGTAGCCCCGACGATAGACAACATCGTGCAGGAGCGCCGCCTCGAGTTCGTGGGCGAGGGCAAGCGCTACTGGGACTTGGTGCGCACGGGCAAGGCCGCTGCCACACTCGTGCCTGACCAGTACAACTACCGCACCAACGCCTGGAGCGAGTCGAAGAAGTACCTGCCCATACCGCAGTCTGAAATGGACGCCGCACAGGGCACGCTCACGCAGAACGATTATTGATTGCGGCGCGCTGTCAGCGCCTGTCTGGCAGCTGTCGCCAGCCTGTGAATTTGCCGCTGTGATAGCGGTGATGTCTGCTTCATCATGTGAAAGGCCGTCTTTCGGCTTGCCGTTTGCGGCCTTTCACGCTGTAAAAGACGGCAAATGGCACGCTCATTGGCCGTCTTTTACAAAAGCCTTTCTACAGAGACATTTGTCGATGTTAGGTTTCGTGGTACAAATAAAATATCGTAAATTTGTGCGATGGAAGCATAACCTTACAAATACTGACATATGAAGACAATTCTGACAACAGCCGTTTTCGCCGTGTGCGCGGCCTCGGCTTCGTGGGGGCAGGCACTGCCCGTGTATCTTGACGACACAAAACCAATAGAGCAGCGCGTTGAATACGCACTCGGGCGGATGACTACGGAGGAGAAAATCGCCGTAATCCACGCCCAGAGCAAGTTCAGCTCGCCCGGCGTGGCGCGCCTGGGCATACCCGAGTTTTGGACCGACGACGGGCCTCACGGCGTGCGCCCCGACGTGCTTTGGGACGAATGGGTGCAGGCCGGGCAGACCAACGACTCGTGCGTGGCCTTCCCCGCGCTGACGTGTCTCGCCGCAACGTGGAATCCGCAGACGGCTCTCGCCTACGGCAAGGCGCTCGGCGAGGAAGCCCTCTACCGCGGCAAGGACATGCTCCTGGGCCCCGGCGTCAACATGCTGCGCACGCCGCTGGGCGGACGCAACTTCGAGTACATGGGCGAAGACCCGCTGCTGGCGTCGCGCATGGTCGTGCCTTACATCCGCGGACTGCAGTCGAACGGCGTCGCCGCGTGCGTCAAGCACTACGCGCTGAACAACGACGAGGTGTACCGCCACCAGGTAAACGTCATCGTCGGCGACCGCGCGCTGCGCGAAATCTACCTCCCGGCCTTCCGCGCCGCCGTGCAGGAGGGCGGCACATGGGGCATAATGGGCTCTTACAACCTGTACAACAACCAGCACAATTGCCATAACCGGCGGCTGCTTGTCGACATACTGAAGGGCGAATGGGGGTATGACGGCGTGGTAGTGTCCGACTGGGGCGGCACGCACGACACGCGCCAGGCCATAGAGAACGGGCTCGACATGGAGTTCGGCACATGGACTGACGGCCTCACCTTCGGCGTGTCAAACGCATACGACAACTACTTCATGGCGCGTCCGTACCTTGAGCTTATACGCAAGGGCGAATATTCCACCAAGGAACTCGACGACAAGGTGCGCCGTGTGCTCCGCCTCTTCTTCCGCACGTCGATGAACCGCAGCCGCGGATTCGGCTCGATGAACTCCGAGGCGCACTACGCCACGGCGCGGCAGGTGGCCGGAGACGGCATCGTGCTGCTCAAGAACAAGGGCGGAGTGCTGCCCATCGACACCACGGAGGCGCGCACCGTGCTCGTGGTTGGCGAGAACGCCATCAAGATGATGACCGTAGGCGGAGGCAGCTCGTCGCTCAAGGCGCAGCGTGAGGTGCTGCCGCTCGACGGCCTGCGCCGCGCCCTGGGCGGTAAAATCAAGGTGGAGTACGCCCGCGGATACGTCGGCGACACCACCGGCACCAGTGACGGAGTAGTTGCCAAGCAAAGCCTTTACGACCTGCGCACGCCCGACGAGCTGCTGGCCGAGGCCGTAGAGAAGGCTCGCAAGGCCGATTACGTAATTATGTTCGGCGGTCTCAACAAGGGCAACCATCAGGACTCCGAGGGCAACGACCGCCTGGACTACGGCCTGCCGTACGGCCAGGACCGCCTGGTCGAGGCTCTTGCCAAGGCCAACGCCAACTTCGTGTACGTCAACATATCGGGCAATCCCGTGGCGATGCCGTGGGTCGGCAAGGTCAACGCCATCGTGCAGGGCTGGTTCCTCGGCTCTACCGCAGGCGACGCGCTGGCCGACGTGCTCACCGGGCGCGTCAACCCGTCGGGCAAGCTGCCCTATTCGTGGCTGGCTAAGCTCGACGACTATCCTGCGCACAAGCTCGGCACGTACCCCGGAACATGGCGCGACGGCAAGAAAATCATAGACGAAGAGTATAAGGAAGGCATCTTCCTCGGCTACCGCTGGGTTGACAAGGAGGGCGTGAAGCCCGTGTTCGCCTTCGGCCACGGCCTTAGCTACACCACCTTCAAGCTGGGAAAGGCCACGGCGGACAAGGCCGACGTGGCGCAGGGCGACAGCATAACGTTCACCGTCAGCGTAACCAATACGGGCAAACGCGAGGGCGCAGAGGTGGTGCAACTGTACGTGCGCGACTGCGAGTCGTCGTTCGTCCGTCCGTACAAGGAGCTTAAAGCCTTCAAGAAAGTAAGCCTCGCGCCGGGCGAGACGCGGCAGGTGAGCCTCACGCTCGGCCTCGACGCCCTCAGCTTCTACGACGACAAGGCGCAGCGGTGGACGGCAGAGCCTGGCGAGTTTGAAGCCCTGATAGGCAATTCGTCGGACAACATTACACAAAAAGTAAAGTTTAAGCTAAAATAAAAGAAACATGAGAATATTAGGAAAGACAGTGGCGGCCGTGGCGGCGTGCGTGTTCACGCTGCACGGAACGGCGCAGACCGAGGGCATGGACGAGTTTGTCGACGACCTGATGTCGCGCATGACGCTCAGTGAAAAGATAGGACAGCTCAACCTTCAGGTGGCCGGCGACATAACCACCGGCCAGGCGCAGAACACCCAGGTGGCCGGCATCATCAGGGCCGGAGGCATGGGCGGAGTGTTCAACCTGAAGGGAGTTGAGAAGGTAAAGGAGATGCAGAAGATTGCCGTGGAGCAGAGCCGGCTGGGCATTCCGCTGCTTGTCGGCATGGACGTTATCCACGGTTACGAGACCATTTTCCCCATACCGCTTGCACTCTCGTGCTCATGGGACGTGGATGCGGTGGAGGAGGCGGCGCGCATAGCCGCCAAGGAGGCTTCGGCCGACGGCGTGAACTGGGTGTTCAGCCCGATGGTTGACATCTGCGTGGACGCCCGCTGGGGGCGCATTGCCGAAGGCAACGGCGAAGACCCGTATCTCGGCGCGCAGCTGGCCAGGGCCATGATACGCGGATATCAGGGCGACTATTCGAGCCGCGAGAACGTGATGGCCTGCATGAAGCACTTTGCGCTGTACGGCGCGGTTGAGGCCGGACTTGACTACAACACCGTAGACATGAGCCGCCTGCGCATGTTCAACCAGTATTTTCCGCCTTACCGGGCCGCCGTCGAGGAAGGTACAGGCAGCGTTATGTCGTCGTTCAACATCGTTGACGGCATTCCGGCCACGGCCAACAAGTGGCTTCTTGACGACGTGCTGCGCAAGATGTGGAAGTTTGACGGCTTCGTGGCGACCGACTACGGCTCGATTGGCGAGATGACGTCGCACGGCGTCGGGGGCGACCTCAAGCACGCTTCGGCCCTGGCGCTCAACGCCGGTACCGACATGGACATGTGCGCTACGGGCTTCATCTCGACGCTGGAGCAGTCGGTGAAGGACGGCACCGTGAGCCTTGAGGCCGTCGACGCGGCCTGCCGCCGGGTGCTTGAGGCCAAGTACAAGCTGGGCCTTTTCAAAGACCCTTACAAGTACTGCGACCCCAAGCGACGCTCCACCGACATATTCACCGCCGAAAACCGCGCCGCGGCACGCCGCATAGCGGCCGAGACCTTCGTGCTGCTGAAGAACCGGAACAACATGCTGCCGCTGAAGAAGCAGGGCAAAATAGCCCTCATAGGGCCGCTGGCCGACACCAGGGACAATATTGCCGGAACATGGTGCGTGGCCTATACGCCTGAAAAGTATTCCACTCTGAAGGAGGGATTCGAGCGCGCATTGAAGGGAAAGGCCGAGCTGCTGTACGCCCAGGGGTGCAACCTGATGGCCGACTTGGCGCGCCAGCGTGCCGCAGAGTCGGGCAAGGCCATAAGGCGCGGCGACGACGCGCAGCTTAAGGCGGAAGCCCTTGAAGTGGCGATGCAGGCCGATGTCATAGTATGCGCCATGGGCGAGTGCGCCGACATGTCAGGCGAAAGCTCCAGCCGCAGCGACCTGCGCCTGCCCGACGTGCAGCGCGAGCTGCTCGCCGAGCTGGTGAAGACGGGCAAGCCGGTGGTGATGCTCAACTTCTCGGGCCGTCCCACGGTGCTCGAATGGGAGCAGGACAACGTCGACGCAATACTCAACGTGTGGTTCGGAGGCAGCGAGGCGGCCGACGCCATCTGCGACGTGCTCTTCGGCGATGTGGCACCGAGCGGCAGGCTTACCACTTCCTTCCCGCGCACTACCGGCCAGCTGCCCATGTATTACAACTATCTTACCAGCGGAAGGCCGCTGCCCGACGGCACAAAGGAGTTCCACAAGTTCTCCGCCAACTGGCTCGACTGCATAAGCGGCCCGCTGTACCCCTTCGGCTACGGACTGTCGTACACCACGTTCAGCTACGGCAAGCCCACGGTCACAGGCTCGGGGCGCACGTTCAAGGCGTCGGTCACGGTGACCAACACGGGCAAGAGGGATGCTTGCGAGGTGGTGCAGCTCTACGTGCACGACTGCGTGGCGTCGATATCGCGTCCCAACAAGGAACTAAAGGGCTTCAGCCGCGTGAACCTGAAGGCCGGCGAGAGCAAGGAAGTGACGTTTGACATCACGGAGAAAGAACTGTCGTACTACAACGCCGAGGGCGAAGAAGTGTTTGAGCCGGGCGAGTTCACCGTCATGCTCGGCCACGACAGCAGCACGCTTCAGACGGTTACCATAACGGCCGAATGACCCGTCGGCGCAACGGCTTGGCAGCCAGCGCTTTGCAAAAGGCCGTCAATCGTACTGCGATTGACGGCCTTTTGTCGTGCGGTTTGCGGCCTTTTGCACTGCAAAAGGCCGCAAGTTGAAAGCCGCCCGGCCGTGCCGGGCCCGGCGGCGGTGCCGTATGTCAAGAAATGCTTGCCATAATTTTGTATTCTCACGATATTGTCTTAAATTTGCATGGTTGCCATATTGCTGGCAAGGCCATGCCTCTAACGCATTATGATTAGAAACACAATAGCCATCTTGTTCTTGCTGGTTGCGGCGGCGCAGGTTGCAGCCGTGGAGAAGGCAGACTCGGTCTACCGCCTGATTGACAAGGCCATGACCGGGGCCGACGCGTACTTCGCGCGGCGCGAGGGTCGCATAGACGGACTGAAGGGCCGCCTGTCGCGCACTACGGGGCTGGCGCAACGCTACGCCTTTGAGTTCAGCCTGTACGAGGAATACCGCGGCCTGTCAAACGACTCGGCGCTGGCCTACATCGAGCAGGCGGCGGCCACTGCTGCCTTGCGCGGCGACAAGGCAGCGGCCGGTAAGTGCATGGCCTTGGAAGCATGCCAGTGCTCGATGTCGGGGCTGTACGCAGAGGCGCTTGTCATTCTCGACCGCATCGACATACAGTCGCTCGACAGCGTGGGGCTGCCGCTGTATTATCACGCGCGCAGCGACCTCTACGCCGGGATAGGGGCGCACACCGCCGTGCCGTCGATGAAGCGCAAGTACGCCGACATGTCGTGCGCTTACGAGGATTCGCTGCTCGCCGTCACCGGCGAGGGCGACGCCCTGTACCTGCAACACATGGAAAAGAGGATGTACGCCGCCGGCGACTATTACGGAGCTTTGCGCTACAACGAGAAGTGGATGAGGCTGAAGGGACACGTGCCCACGGAGTTTGCCGTAATAGCCTTTTACCGTTACCTTGACTATAAGATGCTCGGCGACGAGGCGGAGTGGACCTACTGGCTGGCAATGTCGGCTTTGGCCGACATACGCAACGGCACGACCGACCAGGCGTCGATGTGGGAGCTGGCACAGCATATGTACACCACGGGCGACTATGCGCGCGCCAACCGCTACATAGACTTCGCCGGGGCGTGCGTGAGAAAGTTCCATACGGCCCTGCGCAGCTACCAGGTGATGCCCGTGCTGTCGGTGATAAGCAAGAAATACCAGACCGACATGGCCTCTACCAACCGCATGCTGTATGTGGCTTTGCTGGCCGCCAGCGTGTTCGCGCTCATAGTGCTTTGCTTCGCCGCATACCTGGTGAGGCAGAGGCGCAGGCTTGCCGCCGCGCAGGAAGGGCTTAGAGAGGGCAACGAGCGGCTGACAAGGCTCAACGGCGAGATGCAGAAAGCCTTGCACGACCTCGACCTAAGTAACCGCCGTCTCACCGTAACCGGCCAGCAGCTTAACGCCGCCGTGGCCGGCCTTGACGAGAGCAACCGCGTCAAGGAGAAGTACATCGGCCTCTTCCTGCGCCAGTGCTCGTCGTACATAGAGCGCATGGAGCGCATGCGGCGCGACGTGCTGGCATTGCTCAAGGCGAAGCGTTACGCCGAGCTGTACGACATGACAAAGAACCACGGCTTCCGCGACAAGGAGCAGGAGGAGCTGTTCGAGATTTTCGACACTACGTTCATACGCCTCTTCCCTACGTTCGTCGACGAGTTCAACGCCCTGCTAAAGCCCGAAAACCGCATTGCCGTGGCCGACCATTCCAAACTGAACGTGGGCATAAGGATATTCGCCCTAATCCGCCTCGGCATCGACGACAGCTCGAAAATAGCCGAGTTCCTGCACTATTCGGTCAACACCATATATAACTACCGCGCCAAAATAAAGAACGGTGCGGCTGTGGACCGCGACCGCTTCGAGGAATACGTCAAGGAGATTGGCCTGCCGAAAAGCACGGGAACAGGTGTAAACGAGCCTTCGGCCAGCCCCGCAGGCATGCAGCGGCAGCAGTAAGCGGCGGCGTGAGGGCAAGGAGTGCATGTTAATCAATAAAACATACAAGTAAGATGAAAATAGCAGTATACTGTTCGGCTAACTCTGACATCGACGCCGCATACTTCAAGGCGGCCGGAGAGCTGGGCCGCTGGATAGGCAGTAACGGGCACACGCTCGTGTTCGGAGGGTGCAACTTAGGGCTGATGGAGTGCGTGGCGAAGGCCGTGCGCGAGGCCGGCGGCATGACCATAGGCGTAGTGCCTACCATAATAGAGCGCGGAGGCAAGGCTAGCACGCACATGGACGTGTGCATACCATGCGACAACTTGAGCGACCGCAAGGAGCTGATGATGGCGCAGTGCGAGGCCGCCGTGGCCCTGCCAGGCGGCCTCGGCACGCTCGACGAGGTGTTTACCATGGCCGCGTCGGCCACCATCGGCTATCACCACAAGCCCATAGTGCTGCTCAATGTAGGCGGCTTCTGGGACAGCCTCGTGGCTCTTCTCGACGACCTTAAGCGCAAGGGGATGGTCAGGGGGGAATGGGACGATATCATAAAAGTGGCCGCCACGGTGGACGAGGCGGGCGGCTTGCTGGCTTAAGACTACCGGGCTTTACGGTCATGAAGTCATGACCGTAAAGCCTTATGCCTGCTTCTTGAACATCTTGTCTATCACTATGGCCACAGCTCCGTCGCCGGTCACGTTGCAGGCCGTGCCGAAACTGTCCATCGCAATGTATAGCGCAATCATCAGGGCCTGGTCTTGCTCGCCGAAGCCAAGCACCGAAGCCAGCGGTGCAAGTGCCGCCATGATGGAGCCTCCGGGCACTCCCGGCGCGGCGACCATCATCACCGACAGCAGCAGGATGAAGCCCGTGAAGAGCACGGGGTCGTGAGGCATGCCCTTGAGCATACATATGGTAAGGGCGCAGGCCGTTATCTTCATCACCGAACCCGACATGTGGATGGTGGCGCAGAGCGGAACGGTGAACCCTGCCACCTCCTTGCTCACGCCGTTAAGCTCGGTCTGCTTTAGCGTAACGGGGATTGTAGCCGCCGAAGACGATGTGCCGAGGGCCGTGAAATAGGCCGGCATCATGCGCCAAAGCAGTTTGAGAGGATTGCGACCGGCTACCATTCCGGCCGCGCAGAACTGGTAAAGGAGGATTACTATGTGGAGGATGAAGATTACAACTATAATCTTCGCGAACACCGCCATTATCGAATAAGCCTCGCCGCTGGCCGTCATGTTGAGGAAGATGCCGAATATGTAAGGAGGCAAAAGGGGGATTATCGCCTTTTCAATCACCTTGCTTATTATAGCCATAAGCTCGTCGGCACCCTTGCGGAGTACTTCCGAGTTGCCGTAGGCTATGCCCAGTCCCATCATGAACGACAGCACGAGGGCGCTCATTACATCGAGCATGGGCGGTATGGCGATGGTGAAGTACGGTGCTATGCCTGCCCCGGCGGTGCCGGCATGCGCCGCTCCAAGCCCTTCGGTCATGGCCGGAAATAGCGCACTGCCAGTGCCGTAGGCCAGCATTCCGCAGAGCACGGTGTCGGCATAGGCTATCGCCACGGTCGCCAGGAGCATCTTTCCGGCCGTCTTGCCGATGCCCGCTATGGCCGGAGTGACCAGCCCTACGATGATGATAGGTATGAGGAAGCCCAGGAATTGGCTGAATATGGCGTTGAACGTGATGAACGGCCGTATCCACGGCGCAGTCATCACGTTGCCCAGGGCCACGCCTAACACTATGGCTACGATTATCCGGGGCAACAGTCCGAATCGTATCTTTTTCATGGATTTAAGGCAAAATGGATAATAAAAAATGAATAATGAAAAACCGTGATGGCATGACCTGCCGCCTGTCATGTCGGCGTCAGCCTGATTTTTCATTATTCATTTTTGATTCTTAATTTAGTTCCTGTCCTGCTTAAGCCTCTCCGCCATGGCGCGTCCCAGTGCCTCGCACTGTGCGAAGGTGTCGTCCTTGAGGCTCTGCTTCATCTCCACCGGCGTGCCGACAGGCTCGAACTTCAGTCGTGTCTCGTTCCATTCCTTGATGCGCTCCACGGCTTTCCCTGCCCACGCATAGCTGCCGAACCAGCCTATGTAGTGGCGGTTCTTGATGTCCTTGTTGGCTATTTCGCTCAACAGCACTTCCATTTCGTGGTACAGTCCGGCGTTGTACGTCGGCGCGCCTACGATGAGTGCGCGGTAGCGGAAGATGTCGCGCAGTATGTAAGAGTGGTGGGTCTTTGACACGTTGTACATTACGATGTTCTTGATGCCGGCCTGGCTCGCGGCGCGGGCGATGACTTCGGCCATGCGCTCGGTGTTGCCGTACATCGTTCCGTAGCAAATCACGATGCCTTCCTCGGTCTCATAGCGGCTGAGACGGTCGTAGATGCCTATCACCTTGTCAACATATTCGTGCCATACGGGGCCGTGTGTCGAGCAGATGTAGTCCAGTTGCACTCCCTCCAGCTTCTTCAGGGCGTTCTGTACGGGCACTCCGTACTTGCCTACGATGTTCGAATAGTAGCGAACCATCTCCAGCCAGAACGTGTCGCAGTTGATTTCAGAGTCTATTATGCCGCCGTTGAGCGCGCCGAAGCAGCCGAAGGCGTCGCCCGAAAACAGCGTGTGGGTGGTCGTGTCGAGCGTAACCATTGTCTCGGGCCAGTGCACCATCGGGGTGAGTACGAACGTAAGCTCGTGCCGTCCGAGGCTGAGCGTAGAGCCGTTGGTCACCTCCACCTTGTCGTCCGTTATGCCGTAAAAGCCCTCGAGCATGCCGAACGTCTTTTTGTTGGCTACTATTTTCACTCCCGGATAGTACTTCCGGATAAGCTCTATGGCACCGCTGTGGTCGGGCTCCATGTGGTTTATCACGAGATAGTCAATCTGCCTGTCACCCAGTATTTCGCGTATGTTCTTGATGTATGGCATGAAGAAGTCAACCTCTACGGTGTCGATGAGGCATACCTTTTCGTCGTCTATGAGGTAAGAGTTGTACGAAACTCCGTTGGGCAGCGGCCACAAGCCTTCAAAAAGCTCCTTGTTGCGGTCGTTCACGCCCACGTAATAGATTTTGTCTGTAATCTCAATCATGGCTGTATTTGCTTTAGTTGTTCTTTATTTTGATAGGCCTGATGAGCCTGATGAGCCTGATACGCCGTGGCTTTGGCGTATAGGGCTTATTAGGCTAATCAGGCTCATTGGCCTTATTCCTTGCCGCCCAGCTCCCCTTTCATCTGCTCTCCGAAGTCGGTGTCGATGGAGTTGCCTATGCTCTTGCAGCAGTTGGCCGAGAAGGCGAGGGCACACCGTATGATGTTGTCCCATGTCTGTTCGGGTATCGCGCCGTCCATCATGTCGCGCGTTACGCCGTAACGCATCATGCCGTACACTATTCCGGCGTTGAAGTTGTCTCCGGCGCCGATGGTGCTCACCGTCTCCGTGGCCTCCACGGCGTAGCTCTTGCGCAGCCCGTTGTCGCCGCGCAGCTCCACGTCGGCCGCCCCGTCGGTGTAGACGAACTTCTTGCAATAGAACGAAATCTCAGAGTTGTACACCTTGTCGGGCGTGTCCATGCGGTACATCACGTTGAAGTCGTCGCGGCTTCCGCGCACTATGTCGGCGTATTCGAAGTTCTCCAGGATGTTCGGTGTCAGCTTCATCACCTCGTCGGCGTGCGCCGCGCGGAAGTTGACGTCATAGTAGATGATGGCTCCGCGGTCGCGTGCGGCGTTGAGTATTGCGGCCACCTGCGGTCGTATGAACGGGTTTACGGCGTAGTAAGAGCCGAGCATCACGATGTCGTCGCGGTTGATTTCAGGCGTGATGTAGTCCAGGCGGTCGTGCGGATGGTCCTTGTAGAATATGTATTCGGCGTCGTTCTGCCCGTTGAGGAACGCCAGCGAGACGGGCGACTTTGTGCCCTTGTTACGGCTGACGAACGTCGCGTCGACGCCGTTCTCCTTCAGGAAGCTCACCGTCTTTTCGCCGATGCGGTCGTCGCCCACCTCGCTTATGAACGCCGCCGGCACCCCGGCGCGCCCCAGCGATATTATGCCGTTGTACACGGAGCCGCCCGGCACGGCGCTCACGGGCTGCCCACCCTTGAATATGATGTCGAGCACGGTTTCGCCTATTCCTATTACCTTGCGCATTGTCGTTGTATTGCGATATGTTGGATATTCGCCGCAAAGATAGTGAAAAAATGCTTTTTATGTAATCCGTAGCGTGTTAAACTCGTGAAAAACCTGTAATTTTGCACCCTTGGTTATGAAATACAACACTCATGTTTTAGGCAACGGGCTGCGCGTCATCCATCTGGCGTCGGCGTCGCCCGTGGTGTATTGCGGCTACGCCGTCGGCGCAGGCACGCGCGACGAGCTGCCGGGCGAGGAGGGCCTTGCCCATTTCTGCGAGCACATGACGTTCAAGGGCACTGCCCGGCGGCGCTCCATGCAGGTGCTTAACTGCCTGGAGAGCGTGGGCGGCGACCTCAACGCCTTCACGAACAAGGAGGACACGGTGTTCCATGCGGCCATCCTGCGCGAGCACCTGCCGCGCGCCGTCGACCTGCTTACCGACATCGTGCTGCACAGCACGTATCCGCAGGCCGAGTTGGAGAAGGAAATAGAGGTGGTGTGCGACGAGATAGAGTGCTACAACGACTCGCCGGCGGAGCTGATTTACGACCGCTTCGAGAACATGGTGTTCGGCGGGCATCCCCTCGGACACAACATCCTCGGCACGCAGGAACGCCTGCGCGGCTTCACACATGACGACGTGGCACGCTTCACCGGCAGGCATTACCGTCCGGAGAACGCGGTGTTCTTCGCTTACGGCGACATCGGCTTCGACCGCCTTGTGCGCCTCTTGGAGAAGGCCACGGCCGGCTTTCCGCAGTGCGCCCCGCGCCGCGGAAAGGCGCGCGATGCGGTTGTTCCGGAGTACATGCCGCGCGAGGAGACCGTAGAGAGGGGCACGCACCAGGCGCATGTGATGCTGGGCTGCCGCGCCTACGACGTGCACGACGCGCGCCGCTTCACGCTTTACCTTATGAACAACATTCTCGGCGGCCCGGGCATGAACGCCCGGCTGAACATTGCCCTGAGGGAGAAGCACGGACTGGTGTACACCGTCGAAAGCTCGATGGTGAGCTATTCGGACACGGGGATGTGGTGCGCTTACTTCGGGTGCGACCCTCACGACGTGTCGAAATGCCGCCGCCTCGTGATGCGCGAGCTTGACAAGCTGGCCTCGAAGCCGCTTTCAGCCGCCGCCCTCGCCGCCGCAAAGCGGCAGATAAAGGGGCAGATAGGCGTGGCCTGCGACAACCGCGAGAGCTTCGCCCTCGACTTCGGTCGCAGCTACCTGCACCACGGCATCGAGAAGGACGTGGCGCGGCTCATGGCGCGTGTCGACGAGGTGACAGCCGAGGGGATGCAGGCCGTTGCGCGGGACGTGTTCCGCAAGGACAGGCTTACCACGCTGATGTTTGTGTGAGTTATGTCTTATGGAGTTAAAGAAGTTAAAGGAAGTTATCACTCGCTGCGCTCGTTAGAAGTTAAAGCCATTAGCTTTGGAGTAAAGACAAATGCCTCGTATCTTGTCACTCGTATCTTGTCAACTGGCAAAGGTAATGGCTTTAACTTCTAACGAGCGCAGCGAGTGATAACTTCCTTTAACTTCTTTAACTCTTGAACAAAACTTCTTTTACTCCCGAACAAAAACTTCTTTTACTCCCAAAATAAAAAAATATGAAAAGCTACCTCGTTTTATTGGCCGCCATCGTCTTGGAGACGTTCGCCACATCGTGCCTGAAGCAGAGCGAGCAGTTTACGAGGCTGTGGCCGTCGGTGCTCACCGTGCTGGGCTATGCAGGCTCGTTCTACTGCCTTAGCCACGTGTTGAAGACAATGCCCGTGGGCATAGCTTACGCCGTCTGGTCGGCTGTGGGCATAGTGCTCGTGTCGCTCATAGGCTGCTTCGTGTTCAGGCAGCACCTCGACGCGCCTGCCGTCATCGGCATTGCGCTAATCATCGTGGGCGTGGTTGTAATCAACCTGTTCTCGAAGTCGGCGGCGCATTGAGCGGCGTCTTTCGTTGCCCGTGTAACACGTTGAGGCTCAATGTGTTGCAAAAGGCCGTGTTTTGCAATGCAAAACACGGCCTTTTGGCTTGTAATCGACGGCCTTTTGGAATGCAAGAGGTGGCGTTCCGACGTGCGGAACGCCACCTCTTGTTTTATGTGTAGTCATGGGGCTTGTGTCACCGGACGATGACCTTTGCGGTTTCGGTGCCGGCCTTGACTATGTACAGGCCCTTGGGCAGTGCTATCCGGTTGGTGCCGGTCTTGCCTCCTGTAGCCGCAGCCACCGCGCCCGACGGGCTGTAGACGGTTATGCGCGCGTCGGAGCCGAGCGTTACTTCCACTCCGCCTTCAGTTCCGCGCACCGTAGCTGCGCCCGTTGCTTCGGCCTGTGTGATGCCGCTGGGCGTGTACTCGACGTAGACTTCGTTCGAGAAGTCGGAGTCTATGGTGCCGCTGGCGCCGTTAGTGGTGGCCTGCACGAAGTATGAATACGTGTCGTCGCCGCGGTTGGGTGTCTCAACGTAGAACGATGTGCCGCCGAAGACTACGTCGGCCGAGTGCATCCGGCTGAATACGTCGCCGGCGTTGAGCTGCTGGCTTATCGTGATGTCGTCAATCCACACGGTGCCCGTAGTGCCGTAGTCCTGGTTCTCGGGGTCGGCGAAGGCTATGGCTATGTAGTAGTTCTTGTAAGCGTCCATGGTGAACTCGAAGGTCTCCGTGTCGCTTGCAAACGTCTTCAGCTGCCATTCCGGGGCGGCGTCCATGTCGTCGGCGTTGATGCAGGCCAGGCCTATTTGCGTTGATGCCGAGCATGCCGCGTCGCGCATTGCGGTGAGCCTCACCGTCACCTGTCCCGGCGTGGAGGCCGAGCTTACCGAGTAGATGGGGGTGTACAGGCCGGAGTAATATCCCATTATGGAGTAGTAGTTGCGCAGGCCGAGCATGCCGTTGGCGCTCATCGTGGTCACGCCTTCCCAGTTGGGGTGCTCGGTGTAGTCGTTGAGTATCACGTCAGTGCCGTTGTACAGGGGGTTGGCTACCGTGCCTTCGGTGAACTTGTCGAACGTCTCGTGCTCCACTTCGAATGCGCCCGTCTCCGCTACCGTGTGGTAAGAGTAGGTGTATAGGGTGTACCATGCGGCGTTCTCGGCCGCTGTCCAGTTGGCTCGGAAGCCGTTGTCGGTCACTTCGGTGGCCTCGGTGGCCGTGGGGTTGCCGATGCTTTCCGATGGGTTGCGCACTATTACCTGCTGCGACTCTGCGGATGTCAGCGTGCCGTCGGTAGCCTGCACGGTGAAGAAATACGTGTGTCCGGCCTCCAGCCCGTCAACGGTGCAGGTGGTTCCGGTCACTTCGCGGTCGGTTATGGCGTAAGTCCGCTCGTTGTCCGTGCCGTAGTAGAACACGTCGAGCAGGTAGCCCGTGGCGTCGGTAACGGCGTTCCAGCTGGCTGTGAAGCCCGTGTCGGTTATGTCGGTGGCCGACAGCGAGCTTGGTGCTTCGATGGATGCAGGCTCCTGTGTCCCGGCCTCCTGCGTCACGATAACGTCGTCGATGTACACCGGCGCGTCGCCGAAGAACTGTATTACGGTCTGCGCCAGTCCGCCGGCTACCGGCACGTCGGCGTACATCCATTCGGTGGTGGCGTTGACGTATCCGCCGTCAATCAGGTTGCCGCCTGAGCCAATGGCGGTGATGTAGAACCTGGTGTCCTCCACGGCTTTGAACGACACCCTTATGGTGAACTTGCCGCCGCTGCCCGAGAGGTCGAGCACGGGCGTGTTGATGAAGGCCTCCGTGCCGTCGGCAAGGTAGCAGCAGCCTCCTGCCGAGTAGACGTTAAGGCCGGCCCAGCCGTATGTCTGCACGTAGTCGTAGTATATGTAGCCGTCGCTCCCTACGATGCCGAGCGACATCTCGGGCGCGTCCTCCGTGCCCAGTGTCATCTTGCTGAAGTCCTCGTAGAGTACGGTTGTGGTTTCATCGGCCCTCGTCGCCTGCCTTGCCGGCCTGCCCTCGCGTGCCTGGATGTGCCTTGCCGTGCCCGGCGCGGCCTGCATTCGCTGCGTCATGACGCTTGTGGCTGCGGCCGTGGCGGCCTTGCGCGCTGCGCTGCGGTTGCCCCATGAGCCGTCGTGTTGCGCTTGCGCGGCTGTCGCTGCGGCGCAAAGTATTATCGCGAGTGATGTCTTTATGATGTTGTTCATTGCTCTTTACTTTATCGTTATTTTATAGGTTGACACTTTGTTTTGCGACTTCAGCACCGCAATGTACAGTCCGGGCGCGCCCGGGTTCACTGCCGCCTCGCCGCCTGCGGCTATCTCTACGCCGGTGGCTATGGCCGTTCCGCCCGGAGTGAACACTGAAAGCGTGCCTCCGCAGGCCGAGCGTGCGCGTATTGTACGTCCGTCGGCGCTCACCGTTCCTGCTTCTCCGCCGTCGGCAACACCGTCAATGCCGGTGCTTGTCACGTTCACCGTGGTTTCCGCCGGACGCGACTCGTTGTCGCCTTCATACAGGCAGGATATGCTGTAGACGTGCCTGCCGGTGCCGGCGGCCTCGTCAATGAAGATGCCTGTCGAGGTGAAGCCGACCAGCTCGTTGTCGCGGTAGACGTTGAAGCCGAGAGGGTAGGCCGTGTCGGCCACGGGGTCGAAGTCCGGGTTGAACTCTGGCTGCTCTCCCTTTACGAAGTCGGCCGCGGCCGGCGTGTGCGGCTGCAGCGTTGCATACAGGAAGATGTTGCCTTCGAGCACGCTGCCGCTCCACTCTCCGTCCACGCAAGCCAGGTTGCCTTTGCCCTCGTCAAGCGTAGTCCCGTCGCATACAACGGCCACATAGCCGATGCTGCTCTCGGCGGCGAAGCCTATGTAGTAGTCGTAGCCCGGCTCTATCTCGACCGGTGTGGGCAGTTTCAGCGTGCGCCATGCTCCCGAACCGTATTCGGTTACGTTGCGCTCGCTTGCCACTTCGGGCGTGCCTCCGGGTTCGGCGCGGTACACGCGGAGCTTGTAGCTCACTTCGCGCTGGCTGGAGAACGGGCAGAACGACAGCTCCTCAATCACATACCCGGCGTATGTCTTCAGCTCGGCCGCGGTGAAAAGCTGGGCGAACTCCATCGTGCCTCCCGACACCGAGGTAATCAGTACGTTGTCCATTGCCGTGTCGATGTCGGGGTTCATGCGTGTCAGCATGTCGTCAAGTTCCCACGTAAGCGTCACCTCCTGTCCCTCGACCTGCGGCGTTACGGACTCTATCTTGTTGGCCGGCACGCGCACGGTGCTTGTCGCGAACGGCGAGTAAAGCCCGTCGGCATACAGCACGTCCACCTTGTAAGTGGCCACGGTCGCGGTAAGGTTGTTGTCAACGTATTGCAGGCCGGTGGTCTCTTCAATCAGCACGTTGTCGCGGAACACGCGGTAAGCTTCCACCGTTCCTTTCTCCGGGGCGTCCCATGTAAGCGTAACCACGCCCCGGCGCGCCGCCGCCGTGAAGTTGCGCACGGTCTGCGGAGCCTCTTCCTTGACGAAACTGAACGACGCAACGGCGCCGTCGGCCTTTATGTCGCGCAATGAGAAGTAGGCGTATTTGCCGTCGTTCGAGTGGGTTGACGGCGTTGTCGTGTCTGAGAATTCCGCCGCTCTGCCCGTTCCGGGGAACAGTGCGCCTGCGCTGTTGATGTCTCCGTATGATGCCGGCGACGTGCCCGGGTCGCCCGTTGCCGATGCGCATACGGTGTAGACGGCCTGTGCGTAGTTCGCGTTGATGGTGTTCATGTTGAGCGTCTGCCTCAGCCTGTTCTCGTCTACGTGGTAGACCACCAGCCCGGAGCCGGGCAGCAGTCGGTCGAACTTTTGCGGCACGCGGTGTTCTATTACGAAGTAGTCGCCTTCGCGTGTCGTCTCGGCGATGTATCCCACAGGCTCGTCGGATGCCGCCGGGATGTCATTGACGGTGCGGCTTTCGGTGAGGTACTCGGGTTTTACCCACCCGAACTGCATCTTCTGCCACATGTTGATGTGCGACGGGGAGTCGCCGGGCACGAGGTATTCGTTCCATATACCTTCGGCCATCAGGTCCCACACGCCCGTTCCGTTGAAGTTGCCGCCGCTGCCTTCATAGTCGGTGTCGTAAAAGTCGGGCGCACCGAGGTTGTGTCCGAACTCGTGGCAGAACACTCCGACCGTTGCCATCTGCGTGGCGGTAGGGTATCCTAAGAGTTCTGGCTGTATTGTGTACGTCCGTACACGCTTTCCCCCGGCGTAGACGTCGGCCAGAAGCTCGGCGCTGTGCGACCAGATGTCGCCCGGGCTGCCGGTCACTTCCTGTCCCGTTCCCTGGTGGATGATTGACAGTCCGTCGAGTATTCCGTCGCCGTCGTTGTCGAATTGCGAGAAGTCCACGGTGTTGCCTACGGCCGTGATGGCGTCGGAGATGAGCTGTGTCATGTCCTCCGTGTCGTACATGGCCTTGTTCGATGGCAGCTGAATCCATCCTATTACGGTAGTCTCGATGTCGAGCTGGCCGTATGAGTTCTCAAGGTAGAAGTCGCGGAAGCTTCCCGTGCCGTCATATCCTTCGGCGTTCATCATTTCGTCGAAGGCCGCCGCCTCTACGGTTGTCTTCGTGTCGGCGAAGTTTACGAGCAGCATCAGCAGCTTTCTCTTGCCCGTAAGTGGGAACGACTGCCCTATGGAGAGCGACGGGTCGCCTACGGTTCTGGCCGGTGCGGGCATGTCGGCCCGTGTGAGCAGCCTCATGCGGGCCTTGGCCGTGTTGTCGTCGCCTGTGTATTTCAAGGCCGACGCCTTGAGTGCTCCGCCTTTTTTCTCGGCGTACATGAGGTATCCGTTTTCGGCTTTTTCCAGGATGTAGCCTTCGGCCGACTCCATCCAGTGCCTGTGCTCGTCGCCGCGCAGGTGGTATTTCACCACCGTCCCGTCAGGTTGGGTGTACGATATCTCTCCCGGAAATGCCGGTACGGCGTGTACCGGCACCCGGAAGAGACAGAGTATGCTGGCGGCCAGTAAAGTGCCAATCAATCTGTTCATCTGTAACGTGCTGTTTTTGCGTTCGGTTTACTTGGCTACTTTTATCGATTGTCCGTCCACAGACACGATGAATATGCCCTTGCCCCAGTTGCTTGCGGGTATCGTCATCTCCTCGCCTGCGGCCGTGCCGGTGAATACGGCGGCTCCGCCCGTTGAGTAAACGCTCACCTTGTTGCCCGCCTTCAGGCCGGAGAGGCGGAGGCTGCCGCCGTCAACCGATACGTAAAGCGTTATGTCTTGGCCGGGAACGGTGCTGTTGCCGATGCCGGTTGTTATGATTTTTCCGTATGTAACCCACGGCATGACGCAGAAGCTGTAGCCGGTCAGCTCGCGTGAGAACTCGTCTGCGCGGCAGTATTGGTTGAGTGTGCCGGTCTGTTCAAATTCGCTTCCCGGTATTGCGGCTTCTGGCTTCACCCAAAGTGTGGTCTCGCCGTTGGCGTGCTTGCGTGTGTCTCCGCCGAAGTAGGAGCGCGAGAGGAAGTCGGGGCTGTACGGGTCGACGGTGAGCTTGTCAAATTCCAGTGCGATGTAGAACGGGCCGTCGACGGTAACCTTTGCGTCGTCGAACTGCACGCCTATGCGTACCGGCTTGTATTCAAGGTATAATATGTTGCTGATGAGGTCGGTCTTCTTGTAGATGGGGTTGTCAACGTCGGGCCTGCCGTCTTTGTCGGGATATACCACGATTGACATCTGCTTGTCCTTGTCGAAGCTGCTGTATTCCGACGGGTTGCCGTTTTCGTCTACGTCGATGCCGAGCGTCTGGTCGAACAGGTAGTAGTTCATCGAGTTGAACGTGATGCTCGTTATGTCCATCTTGTTGCCTGCCGGGACGTCGAAGCGCTCGGCGAACGCCCTGTAATAGTGGTTCACTCCAACCACGTAGTCTTGGTAGGTAGAGTATGTGAATACGTCTTCAACCGAGCCGTCCTCGCGGAATGCCGGTGTGGCGTCCTGCTGGTAAATCTTGTCCAGTGCGTCGTCTACGGTCTGGAAAGCGTCGCTTTCGCCCTCAGCGGGGAACGACACGTTGAGCGTGCGCGACGTTTCGGTGGTTCCGCCGCTGTTGGTGGCCCTGAGCGTTACGGTGTATGCGCCGGCCTCGTTGAAGGTGATGGTGGGGTTGACGGCCGCCGGGTCGGATATTGTGGCTCCGCCGTTGTCAACGCTCCATTCGTAGGTTTCGGCGTCGTTGGTCTTGTTGATGAGCTTGACCGCCTGTCCGGGGAACACTATGGAGCTGCCTGTGAAGATGGAGTGGAGCGTATTGCCGAAGTCGAACGCCGTTTCCGGTGCGAACACGTCGTCGGCCTCGCTAAGCCTGAAGTTGTCTATGCAGATGTAGCCGTCGCCTGCCGACGCGGAGCATGCCCAGAAGGCGAAGCAGTATTCGCCCGTAGTCTCGGGCGTGAAGGTGAACTCGTAGCGTTTCCACTCGCTTATTATTTCGTTGACCTCAACCAGAGTGGTGGTCTGCATGTCGGAAGCCTGTTCCTGGCCTGCGGTGAACTTGAACGAAGGCGTCGAGCTTTCGCCGGGCATGCACAGGTAGAACGATACCTTGTAGGGCTTGCCCGCCTCCATCTCGAGCATCGGCGAGTAGGCTATGTCGCGCCTGTCGGCTATGACTGAGCTTGTCGTTATCATGTAGTATGCGCCTGAAACGGCAGGGATGCTGTTAGAGCTTGCCGTGAAGAAGGGCGACTCGCCGCTTGTGAACCAGCCTATCGGCAGGTTGTCCTGTCCGTTGTAGTGACCGGCGTCGTCGAAGTTCTCGGCGTAGGGTATGCTTGCTTCCCACTCCTCGGCCGGCGGAGTCACAGCCTCGCCGTCAACGGTCACGTCGTCGATGAACACGAAGCCGCTCGACGACAGGTTTGCCGTAACCTGTATGGCTATGCTGTACTGGCCGCTCTCTTCGGGCGTGAAGGTGGCTTCTACAAGCTCGAACTGCGTGTTTTCAATCATTTCCGCCTCCTTTACGGTTACGGTCTGGTCGTCAACGGTCTGCCCTTGGCCCGCGGTTATGGCTACCGACGGGGTGCGCCCTGTCTGGTAGGCGCTTGCGCGGACGTAGAATGATATGGTGTATTCAGAGCCTGCCGTCATCTGGAGCATCGGCGTGAAGAGCACGTCCTGCCTGCCCGATGACATGCCGTAGCTTTGGATGTAGTACTGGCCTGAATGCGCCTGTTCGTAGCTTTCCTGTGAGTTCTCTCTTGTAAACCCGGCGTTTCCGCTGGCGGCATACTGCGCCCAGCCGTCGGGCAACTCTCCTCCTAATGTATAGTGGCTTTCGTCGTCAAACGTCTCGGTGAACGGTATGGCGGTGACATAACCGTCGGCCATGGCCGGCAATCCGCCGAACAACATTGCCATAATGGCTAATGCTACTGTAGTGAAATAACATTTTTTCATAGGATAAGTTTTTAGTAAAAATTAAAAAAGATATGCTTGCAGGTTTATGGTTGACTGTGAAAACGTGTTGTTTGTAGTCAAAATGACTTGAAAACCGCCATGAAGTTAGCAAAAATTTATCTCCCTCTCAAAGCCTTTTAACGTTTTTAACTAAAACATTTAACATATCAACAGCAAAATTTGCATTTCAGGGCCGTTGGCCGGCTGTTTTTGCATTTTTTGTTGCGCAAGTGCCGCCGCCTGCGCCGCCGTCGGTGCCGCGCTGTTTTCACGTTGTTTTCAGGAGCTGTTGATGCCGTTTCGTTGTCGTTTCGTAACCGCTTGTGGCACAGCATGTTGAGCAAGGCTGTGCAAAAGGCCGTGTTTTAGCCTGCAAAACACGGCCTTTTGGCGGCTAAAACATGGCTTTTTGCACGGCAAAACACGGCATATTGGAAACCCACCCCAACCCTCCCGAAGGGAGGGAGCTTGATATGCTTTGCCAATCGGCACGCATTTGTCCTATAAGCCATATTCGTCCTATTCACCCTATAAGGGTTAACTGGAAAAAGGTAATTAAGCTCCCTCCCTTCGGGAGGGTTGGGGTGGGTTGCCCTTTTGGTTGGGGTGGGTTGCCCTTTGCAACCCGGTTGCATCCTGTTTGCAGTACTTTTGCGTTGTAAAACGATTTCAGCAAATATTATTGCGGTATGGAAAAGAGTGTTATTTTGCGCCAGGCTGTGTCGCTTGTCATGCTTGCAGGCGGCATGGTGATGTCGGCCTTTGACGCCGGTTGGTTCACTGCGGAGTGGGTCAGGGCTGTGTGGTATGCCGTCGCCTTCCTGCCCGTGGGGCTTGGAGTGATTAAGGAGGCGTGGGAGTGCGCCGCCAAGGGCGACGTGTTCAGCGAGTTCATGCTGATGAGTGTGGCGGCCGTCGGCGCGTTTCTGATAGGCGAATATCCCGAGGCCGTGGCCGTGATGCTGTTCTATTGCATCGGCGAGGCGTTGCAGGACATGGCCGTCGACCGTGCGCGCGACAACATAAAGGCCATGATGGAGTTCCGTCCCGACCGCGCGTCGGTAGTCGTCGGGGATAAGACGGAGGTGAAGTCGCCTGGCGACGTGCGCGTGGGCGACATTATAGAGGTGCGCCCCGGCGAGCGTGTTCCGCTTGACGGGCGGCTTGAAGGCCCTTCGGCGGCCTTCGACACGGCGGCGTTGACGGGCGAAAGCGTGCCGCGCACCATAGAAAGCGGCGGCGAGGTGCTGGCCGGCATGGTGGCGGCAGACAGCGTGGTGCGCCTCCGCGTGGTGCGCGAGGCAGGCCAAAGTGCCGTGGCAAGGATATTGCAGATGGTCGAGGAGGCGTCTGAGCGCAAGGCTCCTGCCGAGCTGTTCATCCGCCGTTTCGCCCGGGTGTACACGCCGACGGTAATCGGCCTGGCCGCGCTCACGGTGGTTGTGCCATACTTGTGGTCACTGTTTGACGGCTCGTTCGCATACGACTTTAACACATGGTTTTACCGTGCGCTAATCTTCTTGGTAATATCGTGCCCCTGCGCGCTGGTTATCAGCATTCCGCTTAGCTATTTCGCAGGCATCGGTGCGGCGTCAAGGCGCGGCATACTGTTCAAGGGCGGCAACTGGCTCGACGCCATGTCGAGGGTTGACACCGTGGTGTTCGACAAGACGGGGACGCTCACCCGTGGCCGCTTCGCCGTCGTCCGCGTTGACGGCGGAGATAAAGACGCCATGCTGCGCGCCGTGTCCGCCATGGAGAGCGGCGGCAGCCATCCCATTGCCAAGGCCATTGTGGAGTACGCCGGAGCGGCCGACGCCACCGTGACCGACCTTAAAAACGTTGCCGGTTACGGCCTTACGGCCACCGTTGACGGCCACCGCTGGGTGGCAGGAACGCTGAAGCTGCTCGACCGCGAGGGCGTAGCCTATCCGCAAGAGCTGGCCGCCGTGGCCGAAACCGTTGTGGCCTGCGCCAAAGACGGGCGGTATGAGGGCTGCTTAGTGCTGGCCGACACGCTGAAGGATGACGCCCGTGAGGCCGTCGGCGGACTGCGCAGCTGCGGCGTGGGGCGCGTCGAAATACTGTCGGGCGACAGGCAGTCGCTTGTCGACAAGGTGGCCGCCGGGCTGCATGTAGACCGTGGCGGCGGCGACCTTCTGCCCGAAGGGAAGGTCAGGCGCATAGAAGAACTGAAGCGCGAGGGGCGCACCGTGGCCTTCGTGGGCGACGGGATTAACGACGCCCCGGTGCTCGCCACCGCCGATGTTGGCGTTGCGATGGGCGCGCTCGGCGCCGACATGGCCGTAGAGACGGCCGACGTGGTGCTCCAGACGGACAGCCCCTCGAAGGTGGCCGAGTCCATACGCATAAGCCGCCGCACGCGGACCATAGTGCGCCAGAACATCGTTTTCGCCATCGGCGTGAAGATATTGGTGATGCTTCTCGGCGTTCTCGGCCTTGCAAACATGTGGGGCGCGGTGTTCGCCGACGTCGGAGTGGCTCTCCTCGCGGTGCTGAATGCGACGAGGATTGCTTATTTGAAGTTATAGAAGTTAAAGAAGTTATCGCTCGCTGCGCTCGCTAAGAAGTTAAAGCCA
>CAKZVT010000028.1 GCA_937922435.1 uncultured Prevotella sp.
AAGAAACTTATAACTGAATCCTGTTTCCATTTACACAAAATTTTGGACAGTGTCAAAAAAGAGTGGCAGACGGGCTGTTGCCTGTCTGCCACTCTCTTATATTTACACGTTTACTCCTGCTCGGGAGTGATGAGTTTGTAGCCCTTGCCGTGTATGTTGATGATTTCTATCTGGTCGTCGTCCTTCAGGTGCTTGCGCAGCTTGGTGATGTAAACGTCCATCGAGCGCGCGTTGAAGTAGTTGTCGTCAATCCAAATGGTCTTCAAGGCGAAGTCGCGCTGCAAGATTTCGTTGGCGTGAGAGCAGAGGAGAGCCAGCAGTTCGTTCTCTTTCGTAGTCAGCTTGGTCTGCTTGTCGCCGATGGTGAGCAACTGCTTCTGCGTGTCGAAGGTAAAGCGGCCGATGTGGTAGATGGTGTTCTCCTTGTTCTTCTTGCCACGCACACGGCGCAGGATGGCCTCGATACGGAACACAAGCTCTTCCATTGAGAACGGCTTTGTGATGTAGTCGTCTGCTCCAATCTTAAAGCCTTCGAGTATGTCTTCCTTCAATGTCTTGGCCGTAAGGAAGATGATAGGTATTTCGGCGTTGGCCTGGCGGATTTCCTGTGCCAGTGTGAAGCCGTCCTTCTTGGGCATCATCACGTCCAAAACGCAGATGTCGAATTTGCTCTTCAAGAATGCCTTGTAACCAGCCTCGCCGTCGGGACAGAGTTCAGCGCTATAGCCTTTGGCTTGCAAATATTCGCGAAGCAACATTCCGAGGTTCTCATCGTCTTCGCAAAGTAGAATTTTAAGTTTCTCGTCCATAGTCTTTTACTTTTTTATTATTGGTAATGATATAATGAATTTCGTACCTTTCCCGCGCTCGCTCTCTACGTGGATTTCACCCTTGTGCAGGTCAACCATCTTCTTGACGTAGGCCAATCCGAGGCCGAAACCTTTTACATCGTGCACGTTTCCGGTGTGTACACGGTAAAACTTCTCGAATATTTTTTTCAGGTTCTCTTTCTTTATGCCCACGCCGTTGTCCTTTACCGAGAAGTAAAGTTTCTCCTTGTCGTTCCACGTTTTTACCGTAAGTTCTACAGGACGGTCAGGGTCGCGGTACTTCACGGCGTTGTCGAGCAGGTTGAAAATGACGTTGGTGAAATGCATCTCGTCAACATATATGGTCGGCTCGGTGGCGTTCAGCTCTGTGGTGATGTGTCCGCCAGTGTGCTCGACACGCAGGGTGAACGTGTTGGCCACGCTTTCCACGAGGTCGTTAAGGTTGAGTTCCTTCTTCTTGAAGATGGCCTTCTTGCGGTCGAACATAGACATCTGCAACACTTTCTCCACGAGGAAGCGCAGACGTTTCGACTCGTCATTGATTACTCCGCCAAGGTGTTTCATCATCACGGGGCTCTTTGTCACAGCCTCGTCGTTGAGCATCTGCGCGGCTAGGGATATGCTGCTGATGGGTGTCTTGAGCTCGTGGGTCATGTTGTTGATAAAGTCGTTCTTTATTTCCGTGTACCTCTTCTGGCGGAAAATCACCACAATGGTGAAAATGAACGTAACCAACAACACTATGGTGAACGCTACGGAAGGTATCATAAACCTTACTCCACTGAAGATGTAGCTGCTCATGTCGGGGAAATGTATCTTCACAACGCCCATCTTGTTGGAAGGGTCGTTGCGGAAGAGCGCCTGCGAATAGGTATACTCCTCTCCTTGCCCGACATAGTCAGGACAGCGGTACACCTCCCTGCCGTCCTGCGTAGATACCGTAAAGTGATAAGGAATGTCTATTCCGTTGTTCATCAGCTCGGTCTTGATGTCCTGGTCGAGCATCTTGAAGTTTATCCGTTCACGCAACGGCTTGTCTGAAGCCGTGTACAGAATGCTGTAAACCACCTCGTCCAACAAGGCTTTCTGATATATGTAACGGTTCTTAACCATTTCCCTCATCGACCTGGTAGCCTCGGAAATGGAGTTCTTATCGCTACGAAGTATCATCGCCTTTGGCATCGACGACGGCTTCATGGCCATGGTCTTAAGCTCGAACGACGAGTATGCAGTGCCCTTGTTGCCTACAGCCGGTGACTGATGGGTGGTCTGTGCGCTTTCAATGACATCGTCACCGTTCAAGTTCCCATCAAGTTTTTTCCGTCCAGACACATTGACATCGCGCTCAAGATACTTCAAGGTCTCGTTAAGCTCAAGGTTGCGCGAAGCCTGGTAAAGAGCCTTGTTGACTGATTCGTCAAACTGCTCTTTCTTCATCTGGACCATCGCCTCGATGTATTTCAACTGCATGAAAAGCAACACGAGGAACGAAAGCCCCATCACTATTGCTATCAGCCATATCGTTGTTTTCTTCATGTCGGCAAATATATTGCAAAAACAAACACGTTGATTTGGTTTTGTTAATCAATTCCTTGAAATTTATCTATATTAACTCAAAAAGACATATATAATTAATTATTACCAACTATATTAAACCATGCGAAGACAACACCATGCAAACAATACGTTGACAGTCCACACTTTGCACAGGCATACACGTAAAGTGAGAACCTATAAAGCAAAAGCAAAGGCGTACCTTGGCAGGCACGCCCTTGCTTGTCGTCTGTAATTGTAACGCCTACCGACATGCCGCAGCATAAGCGCAAAGCATGCGGGGCACGGCGAAAGAATGCGTTATTCGTCCTTACCGGCCATTTCAGCCTCGTGCTCCTTGATGAGTTCCTGCTGTATTTCATTGGGCACGAGCTCGTAGCTGGCGAACTTCGTGGTGAACGAAGCGCGTCCGCCGGTGAGCGAACTCAACGATATTGAATAGCTTGCAAGCTCCTTCAAAGGAATCTTGGCCTGAAGTTTCTGATATCCAGCCTCGCTATCCATACCCATGATGAGGGCGCGGCGACCCTGCAAGTCGCTCATAACGTCGCCCATGAAATCGGACGGAACATACACTTCAAGGTCGTATATCGGTTCGAGGATTTTCGGGCCGGCGTTCTTGAACGCGTCAGAGAAGGCATGGCGTGCGGCCAACATGAACGAAAGCTCGTTGCTGTCTACCGGATGCATCTTGCCGTCGTAAACTACGACACGCACGTCACGAGCGTAGCTTCCCGTCAACGGACCTTGCTCCATGCGCTCCATTATTCCCTTTAATATGGCCGGCATGAAGCGCGTGTCGATGGCACCGCCTACTACGGAGTTTATGAATACGAGCTTGCCGCCCCACTCCAAGTCTACGACTTCCTTGCTCTTGATGTTCATCTTGAACTCCTGTCCGTTGAACTTGTAGCTTACGGGGTCGGGCATTCCTTCTGCGTAAGGCTCAACGATGAGGTGCACCTCGCCAAACTGGCCTGCTCCGCCCGACTGCTTCTTGTGGCGGTAATCGGCACGCGCGGCCTTCGTGATGGTCTCGCGGTACGGTATTTTGGCGTCGATGAACTTCACGGGCAGCTTCTCGTTGTTCTCGAGACGCCATTTCAACGTGCGCAGGTGGAACTCGCCCTGGCCGTGTATGATGGTCTGCTTCAGCTCCTTGCTCTGCTCTACAACCCATGTCGGGTCTTCCTGGCGCATCTTGGTGAGCGCGGCCATAAGCTTCTCGGTGTCGGCCTCGTTCACGGCCTTGATGGCGCGCGAGTATTTTGAGTTGGGGTATTTTATGAAGTCAAACCTGTTGTCGCAATCCTTTCCGTTCAAGGTGTTGCCCGTCTTGACGTCCTTCAGCTTCACGGTGCAGCCTATGTCGCCTGCGTTGAGGCAATCTACGGGCTGGCGGTTGGCTCCGGCGCACACGTAAATGTTGGCTATGCGCTCCTTCGAGCCGCGGTCGGCGTTGCTCAAGTCGTCGCCGGGCTTCACGCTTCCGCTCATCACCTTGAAGTAAGACACTTCGCCGATGTGCGGCTCAACACCCGTCTTGAAGAAGTAAAGAGACTCCGGGCCGCTTGTCTCTGCGGCCACTTCCTCGCCACGCGTGTTGTGCACCTTAGGCATTTCGCTCACGAACGGCACAACGTTGCCAAGGAACTCCATCAACCTGCGCACGCCCATGCTCCTGCCTGCGCACACGCAGAATACGGGGAAGATAGACCTTGTGACCAGTCCCTTACGTATGCCTTCGCGCATCTCGTCCTCCGTAAGCGTCTCTTCTTCGAAGAACTTTTCCATCAGCGTCTCGTCATTCTCGGCCGCTGCCTCTACGAGAGCCTTGTGCAGCTCCATGGCCTTGTCCATCTCCTCAGCCGGGATGTCCTCTATGATGGGCGCGCCGCCCTCGGGTTTCCACGAGTATTTTTTCATCAGGAGAACGTCAATGAGGGCGTTGAAGCCCGGGCCTGTCTCAATGGGGTATTGTATCTGGACGCACTTCTGGCCGTAAATGTCCTTCATGCTGGTGATTATCGAGTCAAAGTCGCACTTGTCGCTGTCAAGCTGGTTTACGAGGAAGATTACCGGCTTCTTCAGCTTCTCCGTGTAACGGAAGTTGTTTTGCGTGCCCACCTCGGGACCGTACTGGCCGTTAATCAATATCAGAGCCTGGTCGGTCACGTTGAGCGCGGTGATGGCCTGGCCTACGAAGTCGTCGGCGCCGGGGCAATCGATGATGTTAAGTTTCTTGTTGTTCCACTCTACGTTGAAAACGGTTGAGAATACCGAGTAGCCGTATTCCTGCTCAACCGGGAAATAGTCACTTACCGTGTTCTTCGCTTCCACACTACCGCGGCGCTTGATGACGCCGCTCTCATACAACATTGCTTCGGCAAGAGTAGTCTTGCCGCTACCCGCACTGCCAAGCAATGCGATGTTTTTAATCTCGTTGGTCTGATAAACTCTCATACTATTATAGATTTAAGTTTGTTACAAATAACGGCCTCTAAGTTACTCATTTTTACTCTAATACGCAAAATATGGAAGCGAAAAGACACGAAAAATTAAAACATATTAGTAATTTTGCACGCAAATTCAGGAGAATTAGAGTGAAGAGTTAAGAGTGAAGAACGGAGAATTCATTACTACAAGATACAGATTCTTCACTCTTATCTCTTCACTCTTAACTTTAAACATCATGCCCGGAATATACGCACATATACCGTTTTGCCGCAGCCGCTGCATATATTGCGGCTTCTACTCCACCACATGCCTTGACCTGCGCACGCGCTACGTAGACGCCCTGTGCCGCGAGATGGAGCTGAGGAAAGACTACATCGGCGGCACGTTCGGCACCATATACCTCGGCGGAGGGACACCGTCACAACTCGACCCGGCCGACATCGGCCGCCTGCTGGCATATATATATAAGGTGTACCGCATAGCCGACGATGCCGAAGTAACCATCGAGTGCAACCCCGACGACGTTACGCCAGGCTTCACCGATGCCTTGAAGGCCATGCCTGTCAACCGCGTGAGCATGGGCGTGCAGACGTTCTCCGACGCGCGCCTGCGCTTCCTGCACAGGCGGCACAACGCCGAAGAGGCCGCCCAAGCCGTGACGCGCCTGCGCCGCGCGGGCATCGGCAACATAAGCATCGACCTGATGTTCGGATTCCCCGGGGAGACGATGCAGGATTGGCAGGCCGACGTAGACCGCGCCCTAAGCCTCGCCCCCGAGCACATATCGGCATACTCGCTCATGTACGAGGAGGGCACAGCCCTGCAAAGGATGCTCGAACAGGGCGAAGTCAAGGAGATTGACGAGGAGCTTAGCCTCGCCATGTACGACGCGCTTACCGACCGCCTCGCCCGTGCCGGATACGAACATTACGAGATAAGCAACTTCGCACGCCCGGGCTTCCGCTCGCGCCACAACTCTTCATACTGGCACCAGGAGCCTTACATCGGCCTCGGAGCTGCGGCGCACTCGTTCGACCTGCGCTCGCGCCAATGGAACACGGCCGACCTCGAGGCCTACATCAGCGCAATAGAAAAGGGACACATACCAATGGAGCGCGAGCCGCTGGACACGCGAACGACGTACAACGACATCGTGACCACCGCCCTGCGAACCTCCGACGGCATTCCCCTTGAACGCCTCACGGCGCGCCTCGGAGCGGCGTTCACCGAATACCTGACGAAGGAAGCCGCACCCTACATCGCGCGCGGACTGATGGAGCAGCGCGGCAGCAACCTGCGCCTGACGCGCCGCGGAATATACATAAGCGACGACATCATGAGCGACCTCATGATGGTATGAAATCAATGTGAAAACAAAAGGTGGCCTTTGGCAATGCCAAAGGCCACCTTTTATCGTCTAAAAGACGGTCTTTTGCATGGTGAAAGGCCGTCTTTTGCATCAGCACTTTTACTTCACGGCCAACTTGCTGGTTATCAGTCCGTTGGCAGTACGCACCTTGACAACGTAAACACCGCGGCCAAGCTGGCAGGGACAAGCCACGTCTTGCAGTCCGCCGCAGTCGATTGAACGCACCAAAGTGCCGTCGATACCGTAAACGTCAACGCCGTAAACAGCCGCGCCGCCAGCCGAAACGGTCAGCGTGCCACCGTTGTACGATATGCCGGAGTCTCCGTTTGCAGTTTCAACCGAACCTATGCCCGAAGCATCGGAAATAGTTATCAGCTTATAACAATTGTAATAATCACCGATAGTTCCTTCTACGCCGCCAACCTTAGCCTCAATAAGAGCAACATATCTTGCAGGGGCATAATCAGCCGTACAGTTAAACTCTATCGTTTTAGTCTCGCCTGCGCTTATCCTCTGTGTACCCATATATACAATACCACCGTCCTTTATCGTAAACTTGCGCATACGTACATATACCATACCACTGAAATCTGTCGGGGCATACAATGTCAGAGAACATTTATACTTTTCTCCTACTTCCATCTCGTCAGGCATATCAAGAGACACGGCCTTGAGCAACAAATTTGTAGTATTCTCGCGAACGGTCAGCATTCTGACATATTTGTCGTTATTCGGGTCTGACGTCTCCGTACCATCTTCTGTCAGATAGACAAGTTTAATCTTGTATACGCCAGGGTCAACAGGTAGTTTACTTCTAAACAATGCAGTTACTACAGTTTCTCCATTGTCTACATTAACATCGGTTTGCGCCAATAAATAAGTCTTCTCTGGATTTTTTGTGTCCTCAAGCCAACCGATAATGCCTACTTTGCCAGCGGCACCATAATTGCGCGTTGACACAGCAAGGTTGAAGATGTCACCTTGAACTACATCCTCGTTGTACTTAATTTCACTTTGAATGTCCTTGCTTGAACTCCATTCCACCGGTTGTGTAAGTCGCATCACGGGCTGCGTAGCCTCCGGCAACACGGTCAGCCGCGCGTCCTCGCCGCCCACCTGCTTAAACGGATAGGCTTCAAACTCTTCCTGGTAAAGCGAAATGGTGTATTCGCCTTCGGGCATGTCAGCGTCCAGGTCAACGAGCAAGTCGACCGTCTCGGTGCTCCCGTTGTAGACGTTCACTTCGTTCTCATACTCCCAATACTTCTCCGGGTTGTCTACGGAAGTAAACCTTACCACGATGTTTGACAGGTCGAAATCCTTGGCGTCGTTGCGCAGCTGTACGGTGAACAGCGCGCTGCCGCCTGCATATATGTCGCCGTCGGCCTCCAGCTCATTGAGCAGGGTGACGTCTGGATGCGGCACTTCGTCTTCATGAAGCGTCAGCTTTCCGCCCTTGGCCGTTGCCCTGACGTATGACGGATTGCCGTTTTCATGGCGCATGAACTGCCACGGGCTTGACGGCGTTTCCCTGAAAGCTACGCGCACCTCGCAGTCGCCGTCGGCCACATCGCTGCCTACATTTGTCGTGATATCGCGCTCATAGGCGAAGACGGTGTATCTGTTGCCCGAGCCGTAGCCCTCCAACTGCGAGTCAGAAATGTCGGCAAGCACCGCCAGCACCTCGCCGTCCCTCGTCACCACGACGCTAATCTGCCCTGTAAACGGCAGCACGTCATAGTTGGTAATGTTGTCCATCAAGGTGAAATCGTCGCCATAGTCCATGCATCTGAAATTCATTCCGTACAGTGGACGCTCGAACACGGCAGGCTCGCCCGTTGGCGGCTGTATGCCGGTTATTATCTCCTGGTCGCGGTTGTAGCCGCCCGAGCCACCGCCTGCGCCGAGGTCTGACGGCGTAAGATGGTTCACAAGGAAGAAGCCGTTGCTCATGCCGTACCATCCCCAGTTGATGTGTACGTAACCCTCCGAGTCGTAGCCGTCGCACACGAAGGCGTGGCCGCCAAGGCCGTTGTCGCTCGTCGCGCCGTAATATACCGGCCTGCCCTCGTCAAGCTCGTGCCTGATGATATCGAGCCACTCGGTGCTGCTGTAATAGTTACGCTTCCTCATGGTTGTACCGTCGTCATAGCCGAAGTACTCCCTGTACGCGTATGGCACGAGCATCGACAACGCGCCGCTGCCTGCCTCGTTGAACTCCATCTCGACGGCAACGTCGAAGTGGTATGTCAACGTGGCCGCAGCCTCCACCTGCTCGGGCGTTGCGCCCTTGTCGGGATACTCCGCCAGCATGTTGTCCCAGTCGTAAACGGTACTGCCGAAGTCGGCCGAGAGCGTCTGTCCGCTGAACTTGTAGCTCTTAGAACCTGTGCCCTGCTTAGGCCAACACCAGTATCTCATGATTTGCGTTGCGGCCGCAACGACGCAACCCGAATAGTAATGGGTGTACCCTCCGCTTGAATAATACTCGGGACACATCTCGTTGAAGGGGTACTCCTGCCCCCAGTTGATGCCGCCGAGCAGAGGCTCTACCACCACTTCGCCGCCCTGCCGCGGCGCGGCCTGCGCCCCGTCGGCTATCGTCCCGTCGGCACAACGCTCCACGTAGAGCGCGTTCAGGCGAAGCCAAGCGGCCATGTTGTCGGGCAGGTTGTCAACGTCGATTGCGCCCTTGTCCGAATATCCGAGCACGGGGGCTGCCGCGTCGTCGCCCGACACGATGATGAAGCCGTCGCCGTTGCCGGCGTTGAATATATAATAAGGTGGCGTGTTGGCGACCGACTGGCCGAGAGCCATCAGCCTGGCACGCTGCGGCATACAAGCGAGCGGCGCAGAAACGCTGCGCCGCTTGCCCATAAACTCTGCCGCAATCTTCTCCGCCTGCGCCTTGCTTACGGGCTTGCCGTAAACCGACAGCAGCGGCAGAAGCAACAAGATTGCAACAAATTGTAGTTTCTTCATGGTATCAAGGCTTTATTTTACCATAACCTTACGGCTGCTGCCGTCGGCGTTAACTATGACAAGTCCTGAAGGAGTGGCTATGCGGTTGGTGCCGGCGTGGCCTGCCACTACGGCTACCTGCTGTCCGCTTACGGTGTAGACGCGGATTGTAGCGTCAGCGTCAAGCTCTACTACAACGCCTCCGTCAACAGCATAAACGCGCGTCTCGCCTGCCGCATCCACGCTGTTGATGCCTGTAGAAGTGATGTCTACCGTAACAGGAGCTGACGCCTCTGAAGCCAACATGTCGATTTCGCCATCAATAACGGTGCGTGCATAAGCCTTAACGGTGTACGAATAGCTTGTGTTCTCATCAATGGGAGCGTCAAACTTGCATGATGTTCCGTCGCTGACTTCCTTCTCCGCATAGACGTAAGAATAAGAGTCTCCGGCCTTGAGAGACTGCGAGATGACGAAGTTGTCAATCATAATCTTGTTCATAGTACCGCCGTATGCGACCTCGACATACGTTTCAGCAGCACCCTTGGTGAATGTAAATGTATAATCCTTGAAGCCACTTTCTGTAGTAAGCGACTGTGTTTCCACCGGAGTTGCATTGTCACCGTTGTAGATGTTGATTGTCACCGTGCCTCCGCTCTTATAAGAGCCATAATATGTTTCGGCAAGGTTCAGCTTCAATGTAAACGCTCCACCGTTTTTGGAGAGGTCTATTTTCGGTGTTTTTACATAGCCATTCTTTTCATATGGAGCGATTCCTATGTAGCCTTCAGCCAAGCAGTAGTTCTGGCACTCCCATCCCGGCTGCCTTACGTACATGTTGATATCGTCGGCCATATAGAATATTTCAGGGTTGTCAAGTGTACCAATCGTAACACCAGAGAAATCGTCTTCAAAGACGTTTACGTCTTCATTAGCCGTCAAAACCTTTGTACAGTTAAGCGTAACAAGATACTGCGAAGCCTTGTCTACAGCTTCCCAGTTTGCCGTAAATCCGGCTGCGGTAACGTCGGTAGCCGGCAACGCCTTTGGAGCAGGCAGCTCGCTAATTACCTCTACCACCTCTATTTCGTTGGAATAATCAGATATATTATCATCCTGAACAGCACGAACAGTAAAATAATACGTCTTGCCTTCTGTCAAGCCTGTAACCTCATAAGACGTGCCAGTAACCTCCTTGTCTTTAAGCAGATAGTTCTTTTCGCCGTCATATACGTCGAGCAAATAGCCAGTGGCACCATTAACTTCAGTCCATCGTGCCGTAAACGATGTTCCATCCGCTTCTGTTGGTTGCAATGCTTCAGGGGCAACAAAGAAAGCATCACTTGCCTCAACCTTAACATTATCAATCAACATGCCATTCGCAATCATAAAAGGTGAAAATACCACTTTTGCACCACTCCATAGAAAAGAATAATCCATTTCAAATACATGCGAGACATGATGCCAATCTCCATCTTCTAAGAAGCCTTGTACTGGTTCTGCATCTCCAGCGGCAACAATGTACATACCCATTTCATCAACACTTCTAACATCGAACGAAACTTTAATTTTCGTTGTTGAAATGCCTGTCATTGCCTTGGTCGTAAGATTACCTTGGTCTCCAATCTTAAGCATTCCTCCGGCCTCATATACATACTTTCCACTCCAACCAGAAAGTTTTGCACTCAACGTGCTGAAATAACCGTCAGCAATGTCTTCAGTTCCAGGCTGTTCCTCCGAACCGTTTGTAAACACCGAAAAGTCTTCGTCGATGATTACTTTGACGTCGTCTTGGGCGTGGAGGCTTGTGCTACAAATACCCCCCCCGATAACAAATGTTAACAGAAGTAATGTTTTCTTCATAATTGTATGTTTTTAATTGGTAAAAAATAATGTATGCATCGCCATGCAAAATACATGATTCAAGAACGAACCATATATCACCTTGCAAATATAAACCGTTTTGTCGATATTACAAAATTATCAGTATGCAAATTCAAAAATTATGCAACAATTTTGCATTTGCTTTGTAACAGCCTTCGCCTGTACCTTATTATAATGCAGACCCATAAGCCAAAGAGCCACGGCGGCACGCTGACAGCACCACATTCCGCCGCCTTTGCAACCACCATTGACTGTAAAACAGACGGAGTATGACGGTTGAGGTGACACCCAAAGGCGGTTCATCCGCAAACCTGTTGGATTGTTGTTGAAGGTCATTCCGTTTATGTCATGCTGCAAGTCATGCTGTCGGTAATGTGTTTTGGCGGATTTGCAATCCGCCGAAAAGTACTATAAGGATTTGCAATCCGCTCAAACCACACTGCCATGAGATAAATGCATGGGCATGTGCGGATTGCAAATCCGCAATTAGAAACCGCCGGATTGCAAATCCGGCGGAACAAATGCTTTCATTAATAGACCTTGTATTTCATCCAAAAGATTTGCGGATGAACCCCAAGAGGTGGCCTTTTGCGTTGCAAAAGACCACCTTTTACCGCCTAAAAGGCCATGTTTTACAAGCTAAAAGGCGGCATATTGGAAAGTATCTGACAGCCAAGCAGTTAGCCGACGCCCAACGGACGGCGGCGACGGAACGGCCGCCAACAATGCCATTTTTCACCGAAACGCTTGTCCGTTTCGGCGAAATGATGTAATTTTGCACGCAGATACAAATCAAAGAATATAAAAAACGATGACTCACAATTTATTGAAAGGCAAGCGCGGCATCATCTTCGGCGCGCTCAATGAAGACTCCATAGCATGGAAAGTGGCGGTGAAAGCCGTCGAGGAAGGCGCAAGCATCACGCTTAGCAACACGGAAATGGCCCTGCGCATGGGTACGCTGGGCGAGCTTGGCGAGAAGCTCAACGCGCCAATCATTGCCGCTGACGCCACCAGCGTGGCTGACCTGGAGAAGGTGTTTTCAGAGTCGGTGCGCCTGCTCGGCGGCAAAATAGACTTCGTGCTGCACTCTATCGGCATGAGCCCCAACGTGCGCAAGCACCGCACATACGACGACCTCGACTACAACTACCTGCAAAAGACGCTCGACATATCGGCCATTTCGTTCCACAAGATGCTGCAAGTGGCAAAGAAGCAGGACGCCATCGCCGAGTACGGCTCGGTCGTTGCGCTTACCTACGTGGCAGCACAGCGCACTTTCTTCGGCTACAACGACATGGCCGACGCAAAGAGCATGCTTGAGAGCATAGCACGCAGCTTCGGCTACATTTACGGCCGCGAAAAGAACGTGCGCATCAACACAATATCGCAGTCGCCTACCCCGACCACGGCAGGCAAGGGCATCAAGGACATGGACAACCTGATGGACTTCGCCAACAAGATGTCGCCATTGGGCAACGCCAGTGCTGACGACTGTGCAGACTACTGCGTGATGATGTTCTCCGACTTTACGCGTAAAGTGACGATGCAGACGCTTTACCACGATGGCGGCTTCTCGTCGATGGGCATGAGCCTGCGCGCCATGAACCAGTACGCCAAGGACCTCACTCCGTATGAGGACGAAAACGGAAAGATTATCTACGGATAAAACGGACATACGAATTAAGAATTAAGAGTTAAGAATTAAGAAAATATGCCTTGGAAACAAGCAACAAAGGTATTTTTCTTAATTCTTAACTCTTAATTCTTAATTCAAACGCTCTTAACTCTTAATTTACCTCCACGCTTGCATGAGCGCAGGCATGCTGGGGAAGATAACATTTGCCCCCTCGTCGGCCAACGCCTTGTCGGGCAGAGGACCTGTATTCACGGCGATGGTGAATATGCCTGCGGCGACGGCTGCACGCACACCGAGCGGCGCATTCTCCACTACTATTCCTTCATTGGGCTTTATTCCGGCCTTGGCAAGCCCCATGAGATACGGCTCGGGGTCGGGCTTGCCATGCTTTACGTCGAAACTTGTCACTACAAGGTCGCGGCTTACAAGTCCAGGAAACTCATTTTCAAGCCTGTCGAGGAGGCTCTTCTGCCCGCTGCCCGTTACCACTACTATTTTCAGTCCGTCGGCCTTGATTTTCCGCATCAGCTCCTCCACGCCTTCCATCTTCTGCGCCTTGGGACACGAGCGGAACGCATCCGACTTCACTTCGTACATCTTCGCCGCTTCTTCGTCGCTTATTTCCCTGCCCTGTTGGCGGCTTACAAGCAGCTTGATGGTCTCCACTCCGCGCATGCCTTCATACGTATAGGCATCCTCCGGAGCCATGTCTATGCCGAACCTGGCCATCGACTCGTGCCAGCTGCGTGCGTGGAAGGGCATGCTGTCATACAGTACGCCGTCCATGTCAAAAAGCACGGCTTTGGGCGTAAACGCCTCAAAGCCGTGCTTTTCAAGATATTTCCTTATTTCAGTGTCAAACATTCACTTTTGGAATAAAAATCTTTTACCTCGCCGTTATTTATTTCTCGTTGGCCAGCCTTTCCTTGATTGCCTTGCTCTCGGCCTCGTATCCGGGTTTGTCGAGCAGTGCAAACATGTTCTTCTTGTATGCTTCCACACCCGGCTGGTTGAACGGATTGACACCAAGTATGTTTCCGCTGATGCCGCATGCAATCTCAAAGAAATAGATGAGCTGGCCGATGTAATACTCATTGAGTACGGGAACGCTGACGCGGATGTTGGGTACGCCGCCGTCAACATGGGCAAGGCGTGTGCCGAGTTCAGCCATCTTGTTAACCTCGTCGACGCGCTTGCCAGCAAGGAAGTTCAGTCCGTCAAGGTTCTCCTCGTCGTTCGGGAAGAGCAGTTTGCGGTTAGGCTCCTCAACGCTGATTACCGTCTCGTAGATGGTGCGCTCACCCTGCTGAATCCACTGGCCCATAGAGTGAAGGTCGGTAGTGAAGTCGCACGACGCAGGGAATATGCCCTTGTTGTCCTTGCCTTCGCTCTCGCCGTACAGTTGCTTCCACCATTCGCTCATGAAATGCAGCTTCGGCTGGTAGTTAACCATGATTTCTATTTTCTTTCCGGCCTGCTCGTACAGTCCGTTGCGCACCGCAGCGTAGACTGCCGCAGGGTTTTCCTCGTAAGGAACGTCCATTCCGCACGCCTTCTCCATGTCCGTTGCACCGGCTACAAGCTGGCAGATGTCAAAGCCTGCGCAGGCGATGGGCAGCAGACCTACCGGCGTAAGGACAGAGAAACGGCCGCCAACGTTGTCGGGAATGACGAACGTCTTGTAGCCTTCCTTGTCGGCAGCTGCACGCGCCGCGCCCTTCTTCGCGTCGGTAACGGCCACGATTACCTTCTTAGCCTCTTCCTTGCCGCGCTGCTCTTCGCACTGTTTCTTCAGCAGGCGGAATGTGAGTGCGGTCTCGGTTGTTGTTCCCGACTTGGATATGTTGATTACTCCGAACTTCTTGTCTTTCAGATATTCAGTCAGTTCCGACAAGTAGTCCTCGCCTATGTTGTTGCCTGCGAACAGTATTGTTGGGTTCTTCTTGTCGCCCACGAGCCATGCAAACGAATTGCCAAGAGCCTCGATAACGGCACGTGCTCCCAAGTAGCTGCCACCTATTCCGGCAACAACTATTGCCTCGCAGTTGGCGCGCAATGTATCAGCGCACGCCTGGATTTCCTGCAAGAAGTCAGGAGTGATTGACGACGGAAGATGCAACCAGCCTAAGAAATCATTGCCGGGACAAGTTCCGTTCTCAAGAGCTTCCTGGGCAGCCTTTACCTTCGGTTCATAAGCCTTCACCGTACCTTCAGCGAGGAACTGCATGGCTTTAGTTACGTCTAATGAGATATTTTTCATTTGTTTGTTGGTATTATGATTCTTATCTGAAAGAATCGGTTAATAATTTAATCTCGATTTGTGGTGAAATACGCTCGTAGAGGATGTTGTAAACGGCGTCAAGTATGGGCATGTTGACGTGGCTATGGCGGTTGATTTCCTTCATGCACTTCGTTCCGAAATAGCCTTCGGCAATCATTTCCATCTCGATTTGCGCGCTCTTTATGCTGTAGCCTTTGCCTATCATCGTGCCGAACGTGCGGTTGCGCGAGAAGTTTGAATAACCCGTTACGAGCAAATCGCCGAGGTAGACGGAGTCTGTGATGTTCCTTTCAAGCGGATATACAGACTTCAAGAAGCGCGACATCTCCTGCACGGCGTTGGCCATCAGCACCGACATGAAGTTGTCTCCATACTTCAGACCGTTGCATATTCCGGCGGCGATGGCGTAGACATTCTTTAGCACCGACGCGTATTCTATGCCTACAACGTCGCAGCTGGTCTTGGTCTTGATGTAGTCACAGGCAAGAAGTTCCGAAAAAGCCTGCGCCTTGTCATGGTCGCTACACCCGACGGTAAGGTAAGACAGGCGTTCGAGAGCCACCTCCTCGGCGTGCGACGGGCCGCCCAGGCATGCAAGGTTCTCATACGGAACGTCGTACACCTGATGGAAATATTCAGAGCAAACAAGGTTCTCGTCGGGCACAACTCCCTTGATGGCAGTCACCACGAACTTGTCCCTTATGCGTGTCTTCAGCCTCTTCAGGTGGTTCTTTATATAAGCTGACGGCGTTACGAAGATAAGCGTGTCATATGCCTGTACTATCTTGTTGATGTCGCTAAAGAACTCGATTTCGTCAATATTGAAATGCACACTCGTCAAGTAAGCCGGATTGTGGCCGAGCCTCTTGAAGTCTGCTATGCGGTCGTCGCGGCGCATATACCACCCTATGTGGTGCGTATGCTCCACTACAATCTTGGCGATGGCCGTAGCCCAGCTGCCTCCGCCAATAATCGCTATTCTTCCGCAATCGTACATTTTTCCCTATATTGAGAATTAAAAATTGGGAATTGAGAATTATGATTACCCTTATTTAATCGGCCGATGCTGTTCCCGACCAACAAAGGTAATCATAATTCTCCATTTTCAATTATGAATTTTCAATTTTATTCGCCGTCTCTATCCACTTGGCGAATTCGTCAACCTTGGGGTTGTCGTAGCCAAGTTTGTATTTCTTGTTCACTCCGCAGGCATCCTGCTGGAGCTTCTGCGGGTTCACGTCCTTGATGTCAGTCACGAGGTAGTAACCGCACTTGTTGAGCACGGGCACCCATTCCTCGGGCACGCCGATTGCCTTCCATTCCTCAACGCTGCTCTTCGGAGCTTTCTTCTCCGGGCGCATCTGTGGGAAGAACAATACCTCCTGTATGTACGTCTTGCCCGTCATGAGCATCACGAGGCGGTCGATGCCGATGCCGATTCCGCTTGTAGGCGGCATGCCATATTGCAATGCGCGCAGGAAGTCCTGGTCTATTATCATCGCCTCGTCATCACCCTTGTCGGCCAGGCGCATCTGTTCCTTGAAGCGCTCCTCCTGGTCTATGGGGTCGTTAAGCTCCGAATAGGCGTTGGCAAGCTCCTTTCCGTTGACCATCAACTCAAAACGCTCGGTCAGTCCTGGCTTAGAGCGGTGCATCTTCGTGAGCGGCGACATCTCCACGGGGTAGTCGGTAATGAACGTAGGCTGGATGAACGTGCCCTCGCAGAACTCTCCAAAGATTTCATCTATGAGCTTTCCTTTGCCCATTGTGTCGTCGATTTCCATGTTAAGTTTCTTGCAAACCTCGCGTATTTGCGCCTCGTCCATGCCCGTAAGGTCGTAGCCGGTCTTCTCCTTGATGGCGTCAAGGATGGGCAAACGGCGGTACGGAGCCTTGAAACTTACGATGTTGCCGTCGATTTCGCGCTCGGTCGAGCCGTTTACGGCTATGCAGACCGTCTCCAAAAGCTTCTCGGTGAACGACATCATCCAGTTGTAGTCCTTGTACTGCACGTACAATTCCATGCAGGTGAACTCGGGGTTGTGGTTGCGGTCCATGCCTTCGTTGCGGAAGTTCTTGCCGATTTCGTACACACCCTCAAATCCGCCTACGATGAGACGCTTCAGGTAAAGCTCCGTGGCGATGCGCATGTACATGTCGGTGTCGAGCGCGTTGAAGTGCGTTATGAACGGCCTTGCGCTCGCTCCGCCGGCTATTGTCTGCAATGTAGGTGTCTCAACCTCGGTGTATCCGGCCTCGTCGAGCACCTTCCTTATTGTCCTTATTACCGTGGCACGCTGGAGGAAAGTGTCCTTCACGCCGTCGTTCACAACGAGGTCTACGTACCGCTGACGGTAGCGCAGCTCGGGGTCGTCAAACTTGTCGTAAGCCACGCCGTCCTTATACTTCACGATTGGCAGGGGCTTGAGGCTCTTCGAGAGCAGCGTCAGGCTCTGCGCGTGTACGCTGATTTCGCCTGTCTGCGTGCGGAACACGAAGCCCTTGACACCTATGAAGTCGCCGATGTCAAGCAATTTCTTGAACACCTTGTTATATAAATCCTTGTCCTCGCCCGGACAAATGTCGTCACGCGTAATGTAAACCTGTATCCTTCCCTTCGAGTCCTGAAGCTCGGCGAAGGCTGCCTTGCCCATCACGCGGCGGCTCATCATGCGCCCGGCGATGCACACCTCGCGGTGCGGCTCGTCGTCCTTGAAGTCCGCCTTGATGTCGGTTGAGAAAGCGTTGGTTGGATACTCCGCCGCGGGATATGGGTCGATGCCCATCGCGCGCAGCTCTTCGAGACTTTGGCGTCTGCCAATTTCCTGTTCACTCAGTTCTAAAACGTTCATACTTAAATTCAGTATTCTATGTTGAAGCGATAACGCCACGCCGCCTTTCCGCACCAACACTGTCGGTGCGGCAGGCCGTTTCCGATTGCTTGTCAAAGCGCGGCTTATTCCTTGCAAAAATACAAATAAATGCTGACATAGACGAAAGTTTAAGGAAGATTAATTAAAATATGGGCGGCAGTGCATTTTATTCAACGCCATGACATGTATATTGCCGGCCTTGCCTACCGCATGGCACATTGCAACACACTTCCCTTATTTTGCTTTCTTTTTGTATTTCAATGACGCTTTCACAAGGCCGTCGCCGTAAAAAATCTATCGACCGGACGCAAATACGGCAAGCAGAAGTGTGCAAACGCAACTGCCACACATACAATGTGTTAACGCATCCAACGGCTTGAATGTGCAAAAACAACGGTCTGAAAAAGCGCGGAAACGGGCTGTTTGGGAAAGAAAAAGCCGTCCAAACGAGATGTTTGGACGGCTTTCAAGCGTATAAAAGACGGCCTTTGGCGGTGCAAAAGACGGTCTTTTGCACTGCCAAAGGCGGCAAAAGGCAATGAGAAATGCCGCTTCTTATAGAAAGAATAGCCACAATACGGCTCAAAGCCGACCTGTTTCGCGAATGCAGGCGTACATTTTCAGCCTGACGTTTTGCCGTAGAAATACGGCAAAATGTTTCAATATGGCGCAACGGTTGTCCGCATGAAGTTCACCGGCAGCGGCTCAACCGCGCATGAACTTATTGTAACGGCCAAGCTGTTCAGTTATGTCTTGCGTGTCGTTTTCCCTGAAAAACGCGGCTGACTTCTTAGGATGCCAGTTGCCGACGACGCGCCCTCCGCTTACGATTACGGGGTAAAACAGACCGTTGTTGCTGTATGCACGCGGACGAAACTCGTCTTCGAGCACATGATGGCGGCTCTTGTAGCCGAGCAGGTATTCGTCATACGACGGTAACAGGAGCGTTTGCCGTCGGCAGCCTCGCGTGCGGCAATCCCGGTGGATGTAGTATGTTGTACCGTTATATTTCTCCTCCGTCAGTTCGTCGCGGAGCGCATCGATTGCCGCGCGGCATTCGCCGACGTTCAAGTTAGTCCACCATATAAAGTCTTCAAGCGTGGCCGGGGAGTGGCTGCGGAAGTATTTTCGGGCGAGCATGGCTACCGCCTCCTCACGCGAAGGTTCTTCCGCCGGAGGTATGCGTTCGTCGATGAGCGCGTATGTATTTTCCTTGCCGTCAAGTTCTCCGCTGCAAATGATGCCGTCAAGCTCCGCCCTGCGCAGGAAGATAGACATGGCATGAGTAGTATCTGACAGGCCAAGCTCCGCCAACCGTTCAACAAGTTCGGTCTTGGTCGTAGACCTGCGTCCGGCAAGTGCCTGCCGTATCAGGCTGTTGGCGCGATTATATTCATCTTCACTGATAACCCGTCCTTGGTACGCCGTAAACCCGTTGATGGCGGCTTTGTTCCTGTCGGCGCAGAGCTTCAGCATCCACCGCAGGTCTTCCGCCGCCACAAGCTGCCACGTGCAGCGGAAAAGGTGCGTGCGGACGATGCGTCCCGAATTGTACGCCGACCTGAACGCCGCCATTGAGGGACGCTTCATCCTGATGCCGACAGCCCAGCGCATCATCCTGTATTCCTGCGCCTGCAACATGCCCATGTATGCAACGAGGTCGTGAACGTCGGTAAACTCCGGTGCAACAAGCTGTTGGTTTAGTAACCGTATGTTGGGTATGTTCATGCCACCAATGCGCTTTTGTTTACCTGTAAATAAAGTACCTGCAATTCGTGCCTTGTGCGTACCGCTCGAAAAGGCGTACAAGGTATTCGGCGTTGGCCTTCACCTGCGCCTCGTTGCCGTCATAACCGTTGACGAGTACGAGCACGCGCCGCGTGCCGATGGTTATTTTAGTGCGCTCGTTGTCGCTCGTAGGCGTGCCCACTCCGCCAATGGCGTCGCGGTAGACGGGCAGTCCGGCTATGTTGAGCATTCCCCTGCCGATGCCTTCGTAAGGCTCGCCCTCGCGGCCGATGCCGAGCGTCAGCGTGTCGCCAACGAACTTGTCGGCGTCGAAACCGCCGATGCTGTAACCGTAGGCTATGCTCGCAAGGTTGATTAAGTCGACCAACGTGTCGATTTGGTAGAGCTGTTTGCCTTGCAGCATGCGCCTGATTAACGCCTCCGCCGCAGGGCGGTAGCGGCTCGGGTCTTTACCGCACGCGCGGTAGACGCGGCGCGTGGCCTCGATGCCAGGTATTTGCTTGATTGTCTCCGTGGTGTATTCCGCCATGTACTTTTCGCCCAACGCCTCTATTTCAGCCCACAGTTCTGCGTTATACTCGCTGTTTACCACGTCGGCCTCTACCGCCGCACCCACAAAACCGGGGCACACTTTCTCGATTTCTTCAGATACTATGATGTTCATTTTACCGCTTGTTTTACTTTATTTTCAATGATTACGGCGGCAAAGTTACGAAAATTAAATTGTCAGACGGCCATGAACAGCCGTATTCGCGCACTTTTGGCGACAATAAAAGCGGTGCAAAACAGAAACAGGTTTTGCACCGCACGGCCATTGAATGCTGTTCATATTACTTTTCAGGGCTGTAATCCGAGCAGATTGTCTCATAGTCGAGAGGGTCTATTTCCTTGTTCTCTATCCTCTCGCAAAGGTCGGGGTCGTCTGCAAGGTACTTCAGAAGAGCCTTTCGCGCAGAACCCTTTGTATAGCCCTTTCCGCCAATCCATGTGCCCTCTTCTTCTCCGGGACGGTAGCCGTAGAAGTTGATATACTGGCCTTTTATGGTCATCACGCCGTTCTTGGCTATGTAATAATCGTCGCTCTGCGACAAAACCATCAAGTGCTCGCCCATCTCCTCAAGCGTCCGCCATGTCTTTTCACGGTAGAAAAGCACGTGTTTCTCGTCGGGAGCGTTCTCGTTCCACGCAATCAGGCTTGCTATGTCTTCCGACTTTATCTTGTGTTTCACGTCGAGCGAGTCGGTCACCGTCACTTTCTTTGTAGCCCCGTTGGGCAGCTTGGCCTCGCCCGTCAGCGTGCTGCCGTCTTCAAACGTCACTATTACAGGGTACTTTTTTACTTCACGCGACACGTCGACCACAGTGGTGACAAGCTGGCACGAGGCGAGCAGCGCAACGCCGACGCAGCCGAGTATGGCTGACAATATGACTTTCCTATTCATAATTCACACTTTTAATTTTACAAAACTACACTGTTCAACGCACACGCATGGGCTTCTTTACATTGAAGGTCGAAGTGCGGAAGCCGACCCTCAAGCCCACGCCCCAGTTGAACTCCTTGCCCACATAAGAGCCTTGCACAAAGACACCGACGGTGGTAGAGCGACCGAACTGGTGCTCGTAGCCCAAGCGTCCGAGGCACATCACGCCGTCGAGGTCGTCCTCCGGCGTGTGTCTTTCAGTGCCGGTAAAGTAAGCGTGCTCGTATCTTACAATGGCATATCCGCCATAAAGCGCAAGGTAAAAGCGGTCGATGTTGTTGCTAAGCAGGTCGAGCCCCGGACCTACGGCGAACATCAGCTGCGTCTTACGGTCGGAGACGTTGTCGTCGACTGCGCCGGTGCTGTAATCAACCGTGACAGGCTTCGAACCGTCATACCACGAGTAGCCCGCCAACAGCGAGCCGAACAGGGGGCTGCGCCAGTGTACATCGATGTCGGCGGACAGCGTATAGCCCGACTTCTCGTATGTTCCGCCAAAGCGTTCATAATTCAAAGCCGCCGAATATTGCGTCCAACAGGTCTGCTGGGCGCATACCTTCGCCGCCATTGTGCAGGCAAAGGCAATGAACATTGCAACCGTAAAGCGCTTCATACGCCACCTCCTTTCTCCGCACACGGTGCGGCTTTGGTGTTCCAGGCCATGCGTACATTCATTCCGTCGCCGTCATCATGACCCTGCGGCGAATACAAACGGCATATTTCAGCGAAGTCGTATGCGTCGATTTCCTTTGAGGCTAACCTATCGCAAAGCTCCGGGTCGTCGGCAAGAAACTTGCACAGCGCACGGATTACACCGGCTCTCGCCCTGCCATACGTAGTAAGATACTCGCCCACTCCATCCTCCTTCAGTCCTATCAGATAAGCGTCGCCGTCGGCAAAGCTCACCGGCACGAGGTAGCCTTGACTGTTGAACTGCCAGCTGTAGCCGACCGCCGCCAAGCGCAGATGCCGCCCCATGCCGAGGCAATTCATCCAAACGGCATCCTTCTTCCTGCCGCCTTGGTCTTTATACGGCGCATAGACGAACGCTCCGGCCACTACGCTGTCACGCTCGAAAGCCAACACCGCCACACTGTCTGACACCAACCGAAGCCTCCGCCCGTCAGCGGTTACAAACCGCAACGTCTTCCCTTTGAGGTCGGGCAGAAGCGCCTTGCCCTCATATCTCGTGCTGTCGTTCATCACGACGACCGCGTTTTCACGAGCCAACTCCTCATGGAACAGGCTCGCAACGCTGCACGAAACGGCAACAGGACACACCGCAACGGCAATCAAGCCATTTGCAAACCGCCCTAAACGCCTGAAAAAATGTTTGCTTGATTTTACTCCCATAACCTGTAATTTTATCTGAACTCTTGTATTACGCAAATATACTGAAAAGCACACATGTCGCAAGGGCGAGGGTAAAAACCTGACATTTATATTAAAATTTTACACTTTTGTGTACCTGAAAGATGTTTTCTTGCTTAATTTCCGTACATTTGCAATAACATCATACCAATAAAAACACGATATAAACAACCGAATGGAAATACGCAGAAACGACTTCCTGATAATACCGGGAGACACTGACGACATACCGCCTGACGCCCAAATGAAGACCGGGACCTTCATTAGCATGGCCAAGGCATTGGCGCAAACCACCGACAGGTTTGTGTACATAATCGATTATGCCAAGCGGAAATTCATCTACGAGTCAACCAACATGGCGTATCTTTTGGGCGAACCGACCTGCAACATCGAGTTTTTTGACTACGGACTGTACTTCAACCACATACCAGAAAGCGAGCAACGCAAATTCATTGAGATAAACATGGCGGCCTGTGAAATGTTCGCACGGTTCCCGATTGAAGAGCGGACGATGCACACGATAACTTACGACTTCCCCTTGGTGCAGATGAAAAGGCAACGGCTTGTAAACCATCATCTTACGCCGTTGGCGCTGTCAAGAAGCGGACGCTTGTGGCTTGCGCTCTGCACCATCGGCACATCGGCAAGGCAAACGCCGGGACATGTCGTAATAAGGGAATCGGATTCAAGCAGATATTATGAATACTTGCCTGACAGGCATGAATGGATTGAAAAAGAAATAAGCCCATTGCGAGACGCGGAGCGCAGCATATTAATCCTCTCGGCGCAAGGATTCACCATTTACGACATTGCCGACCGGCTATGCAAGTCGGTTGACACGATAAAGAAGTACAGGAAAAACATATTCAAAAGGTTTGATGTCAAGAACATAGCTGCCGCCTTGACATACGCCACCAATTATAAAATGCTTTGACGCGAAGCGGCGTTTTCCACTTCGCGTCAAAGCATTAAGCAAGTCACTTAATCATTTCCAGGAACGTGTCTTCATCCACAATGGGCACTCCGAGCTTCTCCGCCTTTTGCAGTTTGGCCGGTCCCATGTTGTCGCCTGCAAGTATGAAGGAGGTCTTTCCGCTGATGCTGCCGACGTTCTTGCCGCCGTTTTCCTCGATGATGCGCTTGTACTCGTCGCGGCTGTGACGGGCGAACACGCCGCTGATGACAATGCTCTTGCCTGCAAGTTTTGTGCCCTGCGCCTGCATCTGCTCATCGCTAAGCCGCATCTGTAGGCCGTAGGCGCGCAGGCGGTTGACGATTTCCATGTTCACGGGGTTGTGGAAATACGTTATTACGCTCTTGGCGATTACTTCGCCGATGCCGTCAATGTCGGTGAGTTGCTGCAACGTGGCCGACGCCAAGGCGTCAATGTCCTTGAAACGGCGTGCCAACAGGCGTGCGGAAGTCTCGCCGACAAAGCGTATTCCGAGTGCGAACACCACGCGTTCGAACGGCACTTGGCGCGAGGCGGCTATGCCATCGACCACGCGCTCGGCCGACTTCTGCCGGCTGCCGTCGCCGTTGATTTGCTCGACGCATATATCGTACAAGTCAGCAACGTTGCGGATGAGTCCGCGACGGTAATATTCGTCAACTGTTTCAGGGCCGAGGCTGTCAATGTTCATTGCGCGGCGCGATATGAAATGCTCAATGCGCCCCTTTATTTGCGGCGGACAACCGGCATCGTTGGGGCAGTAATGGGCGGCCTCGCCTTCGTAACGTACAAGCTCCGAGCCGCATTCGGGGCAACGGGTGATAAACTCCACCGGGCGTGCAGACGCATCGCGGCGCGACGTATCGACACCTACTATTTTGGGGATGATTTCCCCTCCCTTCTCTACATACACGTAGTCGCCCTCGTGCAGGTCGAGACTGCGTATAAAGTCCTCGTTATTAAGCGTGGCACGGCGCACCGTAGTGCCGGCCAGCTGTACAGGTTCCATGTTGGCGACAGGGGTGATTTGCCCCGTGCGGCCTACCTGGTAAGTCACCTCATTAAGACGTGTACACTCACGTTCGGCCTTGAACTTATAGGCTATTGCCCACCGCGGACTCTTGGCCGTGTAGCCAAGCGCACGCTGTTGGCGCAGGGAGTTGACTTTGAGCACGATGCCGTCAGTTGCCACGGGCAGGTTCTTGCGCTCCGTGTCCCAGTAGTTTATGAAGTCGTAGATTTCCTGCAAAGTCTTCACCTTGCGCATACAGTCGCTGATTTTGAAGCCCCATGCACGGGCGCGCATCAGGTTCTCGTAGTGCCCGTCGCCCTCAATGCCGTCGCCGAGGAGGTAATACAGGTAGGCGTCGAGCCGCCGCGAGGCAGCCACCTTCGGGTCGAGGCTCTTCAGCGTGCCGCTGGCGGCGTTGCGCGGATTGGCAAACAGCGGCTCCTCGGCAGCCTCGCGCTCGGCGTTGAGCCGCTCGAACTCACGCCAGGGCAGCAGTATTTCGCCGCGGATTTCAAACTCGCGAGGCCAGTCGCCGTCCTTTAATACTAATGGTATGGAGCGGATTGTGCGCACGTTGGCCGTAACATCGTCGCCCTGAACGCCGTCGCCGCGAGTAACGGCCTGCGCCAAGCGACCGTCAACATAGGTCAACGAAATTGACAATCCGTCGTATTTCATCTCACAACAGATTTCAAAATCCTCGCCGCCAAGCCCTTTCCTCACGCACTCGTAGAAGTCGGCCACGTCCTGTTCGCTGTACGTATTGGCAAGCGAAAGCATCGGGTACTTGTGCGCCACTTGACGGAACTCCGTGCTGATGTCGCTGCCCACGCGCTGCGTAGGCGAGTCTGGGTCGGCCATTTCGGGATGACGCGCCTCAAGCTCCTGAAGCTCGTGCATCATGAAGTCGAACTCCTGGTCGCCTATTGTAGGCTGGTTCAACACGTAATACTTGTAATTATGCTCGTGCAACTCTTTGCGGAGCTGCAATATACGTTGTTTCTCGTCCATTTGATTTGCTGTTAATAAAATGCTTTTCAGGCGCAAAGTTAGCAAAAACAAGCGACAAATGCAATTACAAGCAGCGTTTTCCGCAAGAACAATATTTACGTATTTGTACATATAAACAAAGCAATGTCACACCCCATGAGAACCGCCACATAACTACCTGAAACCCAAAGACCTTGCAAAAGGTGGCCTTTCATCTTGTAAAAGGCCACCTTTCAGGCGATGAAAGACGGCCTTTTGGAATGCGATTTGCCGTTAGTTGGAATTTGCGAGGAAACAGATGGCTACATCAATATCCTTCACCTGAAACTTACCTATTAATTATATTGATTTGTAGAAATGGCAAAAATAAATTGCATGATTGAAAATAAATTCGTTATTTTGTAAACAAAAACAAGCAAGGAGCTATGGACTCATTACATATAAAGAACTTCAAGAACCTGACAAACCTACGATTAGAAGGACTAAAAAAAGTAAACCTGATTGTAGGACGCAACAATGTGGGCAAATCATCACTTTTAGAGGCAATATCCATTTACCTGTCAAACGGAAGCGAAGACAGCCTGAAAAGCGTATTGTCTTGTCGCGGAGAATTGGTCAATATAAACACGTTGGACAACGATGCAGATGTCAACAAGATAATGATAACGCAATACTCCGCTTTGTTCAACGGCAGGAACACGTCATTCACTGAAGCAAATTTCTTTTCTATTGGAGAGAATGAAGACATCATTACAATTAGATTTGTACGAATTGGAGAAAAAGAAATTGCTGTACAAAATGACAGAAAATTTGGTAGAGATATTTTTATTTACACTGACGATGAAACGGATTTACCTAATTCTATTCAATATATTGGAGACGGATTAGCTGTATTCGATTCATTAAAAGCACAAAATGTAATACGGTTTGACTCACGTGGCATATCACGTGACGTAAATAAAAAATGTTATTTTGAATATGTATTGACACGCGACTTCATGTTACGCCACAACACTACGCTGTTTGACCGCATAGCCTTGTCCGACAAAGAGCAATACATATTGGAGGCGTTGCGTATTATCGAACCAGACATTGACAGACTGAACTTTCTCAATGAATCAACATACACAAACAACCGCATACCGTTTGTGACACTGAAAAGTACAGGCGAACGCCTTAGACTTACATCAATGGGCGACGGCATAAACCGCATTTTGACTATAATCCTGGCTTTGGTGAATTGTAAAGACGGTGTTTTCTTACTTGACGAATTTGAAACAGGACTGCATTATACCGTGCAGCAACAATTATGGCAGATGATATTCAGGCTTGCCGACATGCTCAATATACAGGTTTTCGCAACATCCCACAGCCGTGACTGCATTGACAGCTTTGTCTCGGCAAACAACAACGGCATGGGACAAATAATACGCTTGGACAAACGGGGAGACGACATCGTAACGGTAAACTATGATGACGAAAATGAAATGCAGTTTATAACAGAACACGATGTTGAAATCAGATAGCCATGAGTAAAATTAATGACAACCCCTTTGTCTTGCTTGTTGAAGGGAACAACGATTTCCATATCGTCTGTTCTTTGTGCCAATATTACAATGTAAAAGAGAATTTCCGCGTAAAACAATGTGATGGTATTGACGCGGCAATAAACACATTTGAGCTGTTTTTAAAGAATCCTTCGGCATACCGCAAAATAGGTATTGTTGTTGATGCCGACAACAACGCGGAAGGCAGATGGCAAAAATTATTGTCAATATTGGGAAATACAGGTAAATATGATTGCAACAACTTGGAACTGACATCATCCGGACTGACATTACAGCCTAAAGATGATTTTGACTCTACCGTAGGCATTTGGATAATGCCTGACAATACAAGCAAAGGCATGATTGAGGATTTTGCGCTGAACATGATTGAACCGTCAGACCCTTTGCTTGAAAAAGCGGAATCAATATTATGCGAACTGGAACAAGACGGATTGCAACGTTACAAAGACGCCCATCGCTCAAAAGCAAAAATACACACATACTTAGCTTGGCAGGACGAGCCGGGGAAGCCTATCGGACAAGCTATTACGGCACATATCTTAAATCCTGGGAACGAAACAGCCAAGGACTTCGTAGGATGGTTGGAACGGTTGTTTGGTTAGTTTTGTCCAACCAAAACATATAAAGACGAAACAAAACGACAACATAAAGGGGCGCAGAATATGTCTGCGCCCCTTTCTATTGCACTGCTTTTAAGTGTGTGCCAACCTAAATCAGAGCCACTATCTGTTCACTACGAAGTTGCGGATTTGGCATTCCGTACCTTTGGAAGCGGCGTTCTTGGACGCCGACATGCGCAGACGCAAGGTGTGGCGGCCGGGCTTCAGTTCGGTTTCGAGCATGTACGTCCATGGAATGTACAGCGACTGGCTCCACGGGGTGTATGTGTCAAGCCGCTTGTAAGGTGCGCCGTCAACGCTGTATTCAAGCGTTCCTGCCGACGGGCCGCACACGCAGAAGATGCCGACGGCACGTCCCTCAAACGTAAGCGTAAGGCTGCTGCCAGGACGTTTGGCCTCAAGCATGGGCACGTCGACAAAGCCCTTGCGCTTCTCGTACTTGTCATCGGGATGCCACTTGTCAACGACCGTCCAGCCTTTCGACAGGCGTGCCTGCGTGATTGGCAGGAACTCGCCCTTGGTATAGCTGTAAGGGTCGAGCAGTTGAGACGGTATGTCGTGCGGACGGCGCACGCTTTCAGCCGTAATGCCACGCTGCATGTCGTCAAGAAGGTTGGCTACCGCCGCCGCATATATAGCCTGTCCGGCTGGATGGGGATGTGCATAGCCGAACTCCTGCCACGTAAACTGGCCGTCGCGTATGCGTTCCGCTATTTCCTGCGCAAGATTTACGGTAGGTATGCGGTAATGGTTGGCTACGCGCTCGTAGTTCAATATTACGTCGGGCACTTGTCCGCCGTCATAGATTGGGAGGAATCCGTCTGTTGCGAAATGGGTTATTACAATATCCGTCATCGGGTTTGCCTCCAAGGCCCGGCGCACTTCGCCCTCTATGCCGCGCACCTGCTCCGTGGCGTTGAAGCCGTTTGTCATGTCGTTGGCCGAACCGTCAATGAAAAGGAGGTCTATTTCTCCCTTTGAAAGTACGTCGTTTTGCAGGCGGAACGCTCCGGGAGTGCTGCCTGTAGAGCTGATGCCGGCCTCAACAAAATCAAACTTAGTGAACGGGAAACGCTGCTGCAACTGCTCCTCGATAATGTCTTTCCAGCCTTCCATCTCCGTGATAGAGCCGCCGACGAACGCCACGCGGCCAGTGCGCTCGCGCTCAAACTTGATGAAAGAGTTGGCAATACTGCCGCGCACGGTATAGTGTTGGAACTTCCTATAGTCAGGCTGCTTGCGCATGATGAAGTCTACAATGGGCTCCGGCTGCTCCAAGCTGTGCGGATGATGCCCCACCCCGGGCTTTATTATCATCTCGACCGTGCCGCCCATAGCCATGTAACGCTTGCGCACTACGTACATATTCTCTTCAATGGGCACGCTCTCGTCGCTGTCGCCACACACGCTGAAGATGGGCACTCCAGCCTTTGCCAACGGCTCAAGCTGGTCTATGGGATTGCCGGTGAAGCGGTCGAGCGTGGCCTCCGTCAGCCCCCACTTGTCAAGCAAAGTCTGCCAAGAATTCTTGTGGAGCTTATTCAAGCATGTGAAAACGTCGCTCAACGGGGCGTCAAGGTAAAGGGCGGAAACCTTGTCGGGATTGCGTGACGCCCAGATAAACGAATAAAGTCCGCCACGGCTAAGCCCTTCCATCACCACCTTGGGCGACAGTCCGTATGTCTTTGTCATCGTCTGATAGAAGCGGTTGCCCATGTCGATAGACCAAGGATTGGCGTAATCGTCGGTCAAATCGAGATAGGCTACATGGAAACCTTTGTCGAGCAAGGCCATGTCGGCCCAAGCGAACGCGTCGAAAAACGCTGGCCGCCAAATCCAAGGATTGCCGGGTGCAGGTTTTGACGGCACTACCACCGTAGCATTGCGCCCACGGAAAGTAAAGTCGTAACGGTCGCCCGTGTGCCAACGACTCTTGAAACCGGGGAAAGCCTGCGGCTCATGCCGCTTCACCTTGCCAGTCAAGGCTGTGTAAACAGTCTCGGCTATGCGTGCGGCAGCTACCTTGTCAGGATGTATCTTGTCTGGGAAATGGGCGGCCATGCCGCTTGTCGCCGTGTGCAGGTCTATCACCTTAAGCCCCTCGCGGCGGGCCACATCCTTGATGGCAGGTATCACTCCGGCGGTAATCACGCTGTCATTGATGCCCCACTGTATGCCATACGCCTTGGCTGGCAGGCAAAGATAGATTTCAGGTTTCGACGCAAGTCCGCGCAACTCCTTTATAAGCCGGCGCATGTCCTTGCGGAAGTCCTTGCCGTATTTCCAGTTCTGTGGCTTAGAGTCGTTTGTTCCCAATTTCACAACAACGATGTCTGGCTCGAAAGCCAACGCCTCTCTGTACGCCCGCTCCTTCATGTAGGGATATTCGCCCTTCATCAACAGATGGCGCGCGCTGACACCGAAGTTGCGCACTTCATACCCCTTGCCCAACAACTGGCCGAGCACTGCCGGGTAGCTGTCACGCTCGCGGTTGTCTACACCCGAGCCGTAAGTGATGCTGTTGCCTATGCAGGCAACCTTGACTACATCTTGCTTTTCCTGTGCATATCCACGGATTGCACACGACAGGAAAAGCAGCAAGACACAAAAATAATGAAAACGTCTGATGTTCATGGTTTATAAGGTTTATTGGTTGATATGGTTTTTCAAAAATATAAGGAGGCAGAGGGTTGCCTCTACTTCTTTGTGAACTTCTTGATTGCGCTGTAAGCGTCGTAAAGTCCAAGCTCGCCGGCCTTGCTAAGGTCGGCAATGCCAACGTCAGCCTTGCCCATATTGATGTTGGCTATACCGCGGTTATAATACGCCTCGGCAAGCTTCGGGTCGAGTTTTACGGCCATACTGTAATCGGCAACCGCCTTGGCGTAGTCCTTGCCGGAAGCATAGAGATTGCCACGGTCGAAATACAGATAGGCATTGTCTGGACTTAGCTGTATGGCCTTGTCGAGGTCGGAAATGGCACCGGCCGTCTTAAGCCGCACGTCTTCGCCGCGTGAAGCGTCGTACTCGTTCATGCGGGCCTGGCAAACGGCACGTTGCCAGTAGGCCAAAGACGACGTGCTGTCTGTCTGTATGTAAGCTGTAAGGTCGCTTATGGCGTCGGCATAATTCTGCACCACGCTGTTTGCCACGGCACGCTGGAGAATAAGCCCTTTGTCTTCCTGCAAGTTGTGCGACTCGGCAATACGGGCGGACAGCGTGTCGATGACGGCGAAAACGTCATTGCTTTCCGGTTCTGACAGTTGCTTTGCGCCGCATCTCACATAGAGCCTGCGCAACGGTTTTTCGCTGAAATTAAACTTCTCGACCTCATTGTCGAATGCTTGGTACGCCTTGACTGCATTGTCATAAGGACTGAACGACAACAGGAACATTGGCTGGAACACAACTTCGATTTTGCGGTTTTGCACGCGTCCACGATAAACGGTCGAATATTCGTGCTGCACGGTGTTCTCATCTTCCACGACAAGCTGGTTGTATTTGTCGAAGTCTATCTCGCTCTTCTTGCGCACTTCTTCCTTCTTACGCTTGCTCCATCGTTGCTGACGGCCATAATGCTTGTCCATCTGCGCCTTGAATATACGGAACTCGTCAAGCTCCGCCTTTGATGTCATGCCGACCTTGCGGTAGCAACGCGCACGGTTGCTCAACCCCGCCCAAAAGTTGGGATACTGGTCAATGAGCTTTGTATAATCACGGATTGCGCCGTAAATGTCACCCGTCCGTTCAAGAAGTATTGCACGGTTGTATATGGCCATGACGTTGTCAGGCTCAAGGTTGATGATGTAATTGAAATCTTCGATTGCCCTGTTGTCGTCGCCCACCTGGACGCGCAGCTGCCCACGGTTGTAATGGGCGAGGAAGTTGTGTGGGTCAATCTCAATTGCCTTGTCATAATCGGCAAGCGCACCGTTGAGATTGTTAATATTATAGCGAGCCAAGGCACGGTTGACGTAATTCCCGGCAGTGTTGGGTTTCAAATGGATAGCCTTGGAAAGCTGGGCATCAGCGTCTTTCCATTTACGCTGCGACAGGCTTATCATAGCACGGAACGCCCACGCGTCGCCGTCATAAGGGTCAATCTCAAGGCTTTTGTCAAGGTATTTCGCACCCTCTACAGTGTCTTTCTGCTGCATGCAGACCTCGGCTTTCAGAGTAAACGCCTTGGCGTAGGTCTTCCACATGCCCATCATCGAGTCCAAATCCACATTTGCCGCATCGTAATCTTTCTTTTCCATCTTGCACAGCACGCGGTTGAACCACAGGTTCTTGTCATACGGATTGAACTCGATGGTCTTGTCGTAGTCGGCGATGGCCTCGTCATACTTCTGCTGCTTGATGCGGCACAAACCGCGAAGTTCGAACAAATTGGGAACATACGGGTTAAGCCTTATAGCCTCGGAGCAGTCTTTCTCCGCACCTACATAGTCGTCAAGGTAGAACTTTGCGACGGCACGCAGAAACCATGGCTCATAAAGATAAGGCTTGACCATGATGACTTGGTTGAAATACTGTATTGAAAGGACATAATCCTCATAATAAAGCGCACTGCGACCCACGTCTATAAGCCTGTCGGTACGGAATTGGGCCGACACACTCAATGACGCGAGCAAAAGCAACAAAGACAATAAAAACTTGCGCATATAATGAAAGAATGTCCTGAAACACAGATAAAAAACACGCGCCGAAGCCTGCACAGGCTCGACGCGGAAAAGCCTAACAGGGCTATTTACGGGCAATCTTGGTACGATAACTGCAATTGAAACGGCCTTGGAGTATCGCCTTGAGCTTGTTCTTGATAAGCTGGCGGCGAAGCGGAGACACGCGGTCAATGAAGAGTTTTGCGTCAAGATGGTCGAACTCATGTTGCATCACACGCGCCAAATAACCTTCAACCCACTCGTCGTGCTCTGTAAAGTCCTCGTCCATGTACTTAACACGGATACGCGTTGGACGCTTCACGCTTTCGTGTACGCCCGGCACGGACAGACAGCCCTCTTCGGAAGAGTCGACCTTGGTGTCGTCGTACTCAAGGATGTGCGGATTGATATATGCCTTGCGGAAGCCTTTATATTCAGGCAAATCTTCAGAAAGCACATCAAGGTCGATTACCGCAAGACGTATGTCAAGACCTATCTGTGGAGCAGCCAAGCCAACACCATCTGAAGCGGTAAGCGTCTCAAACATGTTTTCAATGAGTTCTTTCAGGCCAGGATAACTGCCGTCTATATCTTGCGAAACCTTGCGCAACACCGGCTGGCCATAAATATAAATAGGTAAAATCATCGTTTTCTTCTTGCAGACTCTAAATAACTTTGCAATATTATCGTTGCACTCACTTCGTCGACAAGCGCCTTGTCTTGTCTTTTCTTCTTATGCAGACCACCATCAATCATGGCCCTATGAGCCAAAACCGAAGTGAAACGCTCGTCATAAAACTCTATGGGGATGTCAGGAAATGCATTACGCCAACGGTTTACAAACTGCACAACACGCGCCATATTCTCACTCGGACTGCCATCCGCCTGCTTAGGCTCGCCTATGACTACACGCTCAACCTGCTCCTTGCCTACATAGTCGCGCAAAAAATCAAAAAGCGCAGACGTAGAAACCGTCACCAACCCACCTGCGATAATCTGCAAGGGGTCAGTGACAGCTATGCCTGTACGCTTCTTGCCGTAGTCAATCGACAATATACGCGCCACGTATTTACTTTTGGTTATACAACAACCATGCGTCAGGATACTGCGCACGAAGCTCGTTACGGCTGTTTACTGCATCAGCCTTAGTGTCATACGTAGCCGCTACGACACGATACATCTGGTTGGAAGGATTATATGCGACCTGCGCATCATATCCCTGGCTCTTCAATGTGCCCTGCAAGCCTTCTGCATTTGCCTGCATTGAGAATGAGCCGACAATCACACTAAAGCTCTTAAGCCCGGCACCGTTGACAACCGAAAGAGTCTCCTGCCTTACGGGAACATTGTCCGCATTGTCAACCACAACAGTCTCACTCGCCGGCTTTTCAACAACCGGAGCAACTACAGCAATTTCCTCACTGCCTTGGCTTTGCTCCGTAGCACGATTCTCCTCCTGAGCCTTCGCCTTCTCGTACATCTTACGGTAAGCACTTTCCGACGACTTACAGCCAGTAAACGCCAAAGCTACACACAAGCTGGCGCACATCACCATGTATTTCTTCATAATTTCCCTTGTTATTGTTTAGAAACCAAACTTATTTTCAACATTTATCGTGCGAAATTACACAAAAACAAGCAAAACCGCCGAAAAACCGCACATAAAGTTTGTTAAATCAAGGAAATACATTGTTTTTAACAAAAAAGTCAGACAAAAACATTGACATTTGAGAAATTATCACTATTTTTGCTATCAGTAAACCTCTTTACAGACAAGAGGGCATTGAATTGAACATAACTTATTTGTATAACAAAAAGGCATTAATTATGAAAGCATTAGGTTACATTGGCGCATTCTTAGGAGGCGCAATCGCAGGAGCAGCCTTAGGATTGCTTCTTGCTCCCGAAAAAGGAAAAGACACACGCGTAAAAATAACTGACGCAATCGACGACTTCTGCCAGAAGCACAATATCAAATTAAGCAGAAAGGAAATGAACGATTTGGCAGAAGACATTACAGATGCAACCGAGACGGAAAAAGCCTAAATCTCTTTTCGCACATGTTTTCAAGCGACAAAAACATTGAAACTATCGGCCAGCTGATACAGCTGGTAAAACACAGTATCGGGCTTCAGGGTGAATACCTGAAGCTCGATATTATGGAAAAAACCGTAAGGATTATCACAGCCTTACTGCTTTTTGCCATTCTAACACTGATTGTCATTGCAATCTTATTTTTCCTTTCAATGTCGGCAGCAATTGCCATGGGACAGGCCATCGGATATCCGGCATCATTCGGCATCATAGCCGCATTCTACATTGTAATTTTCATTTTGTTCCTCACCTTCAGAAAAAGCTGGATTGAGAGACCGTTAATCAGATTTATAACCAGCCTGTTAATGGAATAACCGTTCGATAAGGATTATGAGAAAAACAGAGACATACAACACATTACATGAGATAAGGTTGCGCAAAGAAACAATCTTGGCCGAAATCAGAATGGACAATCAGCAGATGAACATTCTATGGAAAGACTTGTTCCACAAACCAGAGCAAAAGAAAAAAGGGCTTACACTATCATCAATCATGACAATGGGAACCGGTGTGGCCGACGGTTTTCTACTTATATGGAAACTATATCGGAAATTAAAGAAGAAATAATACAATTTCGCGCTCAAAAAAAATCACAAGACACAACCATTATAAACGAAAAAAGGAGTACCGCTGTACTCCAACCTTGTTAACCTTAAATCTAATACTATGAAAAACACGGTGCAAAGGTACTGGTTTTTCAACAACCATCCAAATATTTGCACTGGTCTTACTTGTTATTTATCATTCATTAACTTAAAATAGACACTATTTTACATCTATTAAGACTAAAAGTCGATTATTTGTCCATCATAGGCAAGTTTAATATCTTCGGGTAGCATGCTATTAACTTCATCATGCAAGCCTATGTCGTGCCCCATATGTGTAAAAAAAGTATGTTCTGCACCTACCTTGCGTGCGAAAGCGACAGCCTGCCCTACCGTAAGATGTGAATGATGTTCGGGAGCGAAACGCAGAGCATTGACAACCAAGACCTTAACTCCTTTGAAGAAAGCCAGCTCACTATCGTCAATGGTTTTCATGTCGGTTATATACATCAAGTCGCCCAATCGATATCCAAGTATCGGGAGTTTGTCGTGCATGACCTGAATTGGCACGACATCAACACTTCCTATACGCAAGTGCTGATGCGGCATAACCACATTAAGCCTTATCTTAGGCACTCCTGGATATTTATGTTCACCGAAACAATATGGAATCGAATGGCGCAACCTTTCTGCTGTTTTGCCATCAGAATACAAATCGACACAGCCAAACGCACAAAACGGGCGCAAGTCGTCAATTCCTCCTACATGGTCATAATGCACATGGGTCAGCAGTACTGCATCGAGCTTGCCAAACTCAACGCCTAGCATCTGCTGCCTGAAATCGGGTCCGCAGTCTATCAGTATTCTCGTACCACCAGACTCTACAAGGGCTGAAGCACGCAGTCTCTTATCATGCACATCAGTACTTGAACACACCTTACAGGTACATCCTATCGTTGGAACTCCTACAGATGTGCCAGTACCAAGAAAAGTAAGCCTCATAGTCAAATGATATTCACCTCGGGAGTTATCTCGATTCCAAATTTGGCCTTGACATCGTCTCTTACTGCATTGCAAAGCCTCAACACATCTTCCCCACTTGCACCACCATGATTGACAAGAACCAAAGCCTGCCGCGGATGAACGCCCACATTGCCGAGCGACCGTCCTTTCCAGCCACACTGTTCAATCATCCATCCTGCCGGGATTTTCACGCGGCCTCCATCAGCATTATAATGCGGTATCTCTCCAAACCGCCACACCAGTTCTTCATACTTTTCCCGGCACACTATGGGGTTTGTAAAAAAGCTGCCGGCATTTCCTTCGACTGCCGGGTCTGGCAATTTTGCCTTTCGGATATCTATTATCACATTTCTCAACTGCGACACGGTCGGCGTACAAATGCCTTTCGCGTCAAGTTCCGCACGTATGTTCCCGTAATCCAAATGCGGCACGAACGTGTCAGACAGATTATAAGTAACATAAGTTATGACGTAACGGTTGTGCCATTCTCCCTTGAACTTGCTCCATCTGTAAGAATATCCGCAATCTTCATTTGAGAACTCGCAAACCTCACCGTTTGACATATCCACAACCTCTACTTTATATATCAAATCTTTCGCCTCAACGCCGTAAGCTCCAATGTTCTGCACCGCGCTTGCGCCCACTTCTCCAGGTATCAATGACAGGTTCTCCGCCCCGTACATACCGTTTTCAACGCAAAGCTTTACCACATCGTCCCAAACCTCTCCGCTTCCGCAACGCAAGAGAATGCTGCCGTCCATACGCATGGCATGACGCCCCTTAATTGCGGAATGTAGCACCGTACCGTCAAAGTCTTTTGTAAACAAGACGTTGCTGCCACCGCCCAAAATAAGCAAAGGGCCGTCGGCTTCGGTAAGAGACAACGCTATCCGCTGCAACTCTTCCACTGTGGAAAACTCAATATATCGGCGGCATTTCACGTCCATTCCGAACGTATTATGCCCTTTCAGGCTATAATCATGCAAGTCTTTCATACAAAACGAATTGACCTTCACTAAATCCACATATTACGGCAAGCCATCACTCCGAAAGGCTGGTCAGCTTCCATTCTCCGTCCATACGCTTGAACGTAAGCCGCATTTCCATGCCGTTGGCTATGCCGCGCATCACGAATATCTTTTGGCTGCCTTCGGAGTACTTCTGCCCATACATTATATTATAAATGTTTCCAGAAGGCAGCTCCGGCGCAAAAGCCGGCCATGTCTCAGGGGCAATCTCGCCCGTCATAGTGCTGAAATCGTCGTCAGGGTCTGGCCCTGTAAATACAACAGGATTGTTAAGGCTTTCCAACTGGAATTCCGGGTCGGTGGCAAAATGCTGATAAAACGCGAGAAACGAGGCGTTCGTGTTATGCACCATGTCGTTTGTACGTATCGAAGTCAGCATCCACCGTCCGCCTATCCTGTCAAACATGTATTTCTTTACCTTCTCCTCCACCAGGTTCACCTTCTCCACGACAACCTTGTTTATCGACGTATCCTTAACTACGTCCATCTGCTTTTCGCTGTCGAATATCAAGGTATAATATCCCTGCTCCATGAAGAAATACTCCATCGTCCATTGGCTTTTCTTCACATAAACGGTATTTTCGCCGTCGACAACCTTCAGCGGAAACTTTATCCTGGCATACTGCAACTTACTATTGGCGGCGAAATTGAAGATAAAGTCGTCAAAAAGCTCGTCGGCAGCCTTCGGCATCGGTTGCTCCGAGATTATTTCCTCCATAGTGTCGACTGCGGCAGTATCCACGGCCAGCACGGTGTCAACGGCTGTCGTGTCAGCCGCTTCCGGCTTCTTGTCGGAACAGCCTGTCGTCCACATCATCATCGACAGGCACATTGCAAAGAGCAATAAAAAACCCTTCCTCATAATTCCATACCATTTCAGCGCATGCAAGCATTGGCGCAGCAACTCTTGCAGCCAACGCACGGCGGCATCCGCACAAATGGCAAAATGCCGCACAGCCGTGCCATTCCAACACTTTCCACGCGCCTGTAACAGGCTTTCAAAATTTGCGCAAAAGTACAACTTTATTTTGGTTTATGGCATATATTCAAGCTAAAAATATTACCTTTGCATCAATATTTTAATAAGCATCAAAATTATCTTCAAAATGATACTCGACAAAATAGCGAAACTGCTTGAAGAAGTCAAAGGGCTTAACGCTTCAACGCCCGAAGAAATAGAAGCTTTAAGACTAAAATACCTTAGTAAAAAGGGCGAAATCAACACTCTTATGGCCGACTTCCGCAATGTTCCGGCGGAACAGAAAAAGGAAGTCGGAATAAAAATCAACGAACTCAAGCAAACCGCACTTGAACGCATCAACTCGCTGCGCGAACAATGCGAGACAGGCGAAAGCCTTGGCGACGACATCGACCTTACGCGCACGCCTTATCCTGTCAAGTTCGGCACACGCCATCCGCTCACAATAGTCAAGAACGAAATAATAGACATCTTCTCGCGCATGGGCTTCACCCTCGCCGACGGGCCCGAAGTGGAGGACGACCTGCACGTATTTACTAAGATGAACTTCGCAGCCGACCATCCGGCACGCGACATGCAGGACACGTTCTTCGTGGAAACCAACCCCGACGACGTAACCAAAAACATAATCCTGCGCAGCCACACAAGTTCCGTACAGGCACGCGTCATGGAAACGACACAGCCGCCAATCCGCGTCATCTGCCCTGGACGCGTTTACCGAAACGAGGCCATCACGGCGCGCGCGCACTGCTTCTTCCATCAAGTCGAAGGACTTTACATCGACAAGAACGTGTCGTTCACCGACCTGAAGCAGGTTCTCCTGACGTTCGCACGCGAACTGTTCGGCGCCGACACTAAAATCCGCCTGCGCCCAAGCTACTTCCCATTCACCGAGCCGAGCGCGGAAATGGACATATCGTGTCACATCTGCGGAGGCAAAGGCTGCGGTTTCTGCAAACACACGGGATGGGTGGAAATCCTCGGGTGCGGCATGGTCGACCCCAACGTGCTTGAGCTTTGCGGCATAGACAGCAAGGTTTACAGCGGTTACGCCTTCGGCCTCGGCGTCGAGCGCATCACCAACCTGAAATACCAGGTGTCCGACCTGCGTCTGTTCTCCGAGAACGATGTGCGCTTCCTGCACGAGTTCGACGCGGCAAACTGATTTTAAAGGTGAGAAAGTGAGAAGGTGAGAAGGTGAAAAGATATACAGGTGATAATTTCTCACCTTCTCACCCTCTCACCTTCTCACCCTCTCACCTTCTCACCTCCACCATGTCCGAGCGCCTTTTCACACGCAGTTACATATTCATCCTGGCGGCCAACTTCCTGCTATTCTTCGGTTTTTGGCTCCTCATACCCGTCCTGCCGTTCTATCTCCGCGAGACTTACAACTGCCCTGCGGCCATGCTCGGCGCAATCTTGAGCTGCTACACGGTGAGCGGACTGTGCGTGCGCCCGTTCTCCGGCTTCCTGATGGACAAGTTTCCGCGCAAGCCCATCTACATTTTCTGCTACTTCGTCTGTGCGTCAATCTTCCTCGGCTACATAGCCGCAGGCATGCTCGTATGGTTCATCGTGCTGCGCGCCCTGCACGGAATAGCCTTCAGCAGCGTCACCGTCGGCGGCAACACCCTCTGCGTCGACATCACCCCGAGCAGCCGCCGCGGCGAAGCTCTCGGCTATTACGGACTAACCAACAACATTGCCATGGCGCTCGGCCCTATGGCCGGCCTCTTCATGCACGGCCAGGTAAGCTACACTACCATATTCCTTACAGGCATGGGCTTCAGCGTAGCCGGCCTGCTGTGCGCAATATGCGTAAAAGCCCGTACGCCCGAATCCATCAAGGCAAGGCAAGCCGCCAAGCTCCTTACAGGCGTAGACGCAGCCGCGCCGCAGCGCAAGCTCTCGCTCGACAGGTTCATCCTTCTTAAAGGAATACCTGTCAGCATATCACTGCTGATGCTCTCCATACCTTACGGCGCGACGACAAACTTCGTCGCCATGTACGCCAACGAAATCCACCTCGACGTGCCCTCCGGCTTCTTCTTCACCCTGATGGCCGCCGGCATGGGAGCGTCGCGCCTGGTCGCAGGCAAGAAGGTAGACCAAGGCTACGTCACGCAGTGCATACACGTCGGCCTGTACCCCGTAGTGCTGGCGTTCTTCATGTTAAGCATGTGCCGCTTCGTCGCGCCATGCAGCATGTCAGCGGCCGAGGCAATGTTCTTCGCCGTGCCGCTGCTCCTCGGCGTAGGCTTCGGCGTCATCTTCCCGGCAATGAACACGCTCTACATCAACCTCGCGCCCAACAACCAGCGCGCCACGGCCACCAGCACCTACCTCACCGCCTGGGACGTAGGCATCGGCATCGGTATAGCCACGAGCGGCATCGTAGCCCATTACTTCACCTTCTACATGGTCTACCTCATCGGCTCGCTGCTCTGCCTCGTGTCGATGATATATTTCAACACAAAAGTGACGCCGCACTATAACCGGAACAAATTAAGGTGATTTGTTTTAGTTGACAAGCAGACGAGCAGACAAGAAACAAGCAGGCAAATATACCGAACACACCTCATCGTAAGATACGTCAGTTCGGCATAAGAAATATCGGCAATCATCTAACTTCAAGCTGTCGGCTGGTATCTGTCATTCCGCGCTTTGTTCCGCCGGATTTGCAATCCGGCGGTTCTTAATTGCGGATTTGCAATCCGCTCATATATATACATATTCTTATAAATGCACGGTTTAAGCGGATTACAAATCCTTATAGTAAATTTAGGCGGATTGCAAATCCGCCTAAACATATTACCGACAACTTGGGGAGAATAAAGGAAATAGACCAACACATTCGTGTCAAGCAGCAACCTCATTTCAGCACTGCCTTCATGTCAACAATGACGCCGCCTTTATCCCGTCCCTCGTTAGCCAAGAACCATTTGGCCGCCTTTGACAGTTTTTCGGGCGGAAGCGTCTTCAACTTGGCCAGGAAATCCTGCCATTCCTTTTGCTTTTCCTCTCTTGTCTTTTTAGCTTCCATATAATTATCTACTTAACGGTGTTCGGATTGAGCAAAACCATATACAGAACACATACGTTATTATCCTTTTGTTGCAAAAATAGCAAAAATCCGCAACTGAGGCAAACGTTATATAGAACTTTAACACATAAAAAACCACCACATTGCATTTTTCCAATAAAGGCAATCAAGCTCCCTCCCTTCGGGAGGGCTGGGGTGGGTGTCAGAGGGCCGGGGTGGGTGTCACCAATACGTCACCTTTTGCGATGCAAAAGGCCGTGAATTGCACGCTAAAAGGCCGTGTTTCGCAATGCGAAACACGGCCTTTTGCAAAACCATGCGGCAACCGGAGCCATGCAGCCGTCAAACCTACGGATAATGAGGGGACAAAAAAGAGGGGCGCAGACGCGCCCCTCCTGTTACTATGCAGCACTGACAGATTACTTGTTTACTACTACTTTCCTTGTCGTGCCGTCAGACATCTTGATGATGTTAACGCCCTTCGTAGGAGCTGACAGCTTCGTGCCGTCCAATGCGTAGCGTGCAACCTCTACGGCGTTCTCGTCTGATACAACAGCATTGCTGATGCCTGTAGATGTCTCGCCAAGTTTCACCATGTTTGCATTAGAAACCCAAATATCATTAGCTGCACTATCTATGTATGCACCTTGCGAAGAAGAAACAAATTTAACTTCTTTGCCTATAAACGCGATAACATTCATGTTTTTAGCGTTCCATTCGTCAGGAAGAGTCATTTCATATTCATTGCTATAAGTTGTGTTGCTTGTCCAATTGATAGTTTCGCCAAAACCATAATTACCGCCAATAATCTGACGGAGCACATGGTCGTGGGGATAATCTGTATAAGCATCAGCATACTCTGAGCCTTCAGGATAGTAATATTGGACACCTTTCAAACCATCTTCTGTCAGATAAATTGTCAATGCACCGTCTGCAAGCAGTTTCTTTACATCTTGTGCACCTTCACCTGACACCTTTATCTTCAAGTTCCTTGTCTCTTCATTATATTCCGTAGCAATATCAACCGAAGCAAACGCCGGCACATTGGCATTTACCTGGTCTATCATGTTACTGTACATCGAAACATAAGAATTCACGTATTGAGGGGTAATACCTATGCTTATTGCATTTGATGAATACGGATTTAAATCTGCGTCGAATATAAGCGCACGGTTAAATGAAGCACTCGGGAATACTGATACTTCCAAGTTCACGAGATTATCGCCAGTTATGGTTGTGTACTCATCAGATACACCTCCATAATCCGTATGCACTGAAACCCACGCCAAATCGTTACGTTTAGCCGTTAATGCGTCCAGGAAATCATAGCCATAGGGACAGTTAGGACAACCTGCGGAAGTAAACTGTTCCACAAGAGTTTTCTGCTTTTCTACCACATCCTCCTCGTCAAACACATTGAAACTTGCAGTAAACATGTCGTCGTCTACATTTTCGGTAGGAACTTTACCGTTAATGTCTGCAACTTTCACGGTTAATGTGTGTTCTTCATCCTTGCTCAAACTTTCAGGTATATTAACCCTATAAGTGAATTGTTGTACATCATTGTTGATTAAAACAACAGGTGTATTAGCTTTATCAATACTGCTTCCGTCAATTTGGAAATCCAAAGTATATGAAGAAGGCAAGTTGTTTCCTGCATTGTTCAAATTAAGAACAACATCTAACGTTTTGCCCCTTTGTGCAATCGTCCTGTCAATTCCACCTGTCAGTACCAAATCATCATCACTGTAAGAACCGCCTTTTACAACAAGCTGAATGCACAAGTTGACATTGGTATAAACACTATACAAACCAAATCCTTGACCATAATTTCCATACATATAAATGCCGCCAACTGAAGAAGTCTCATTAAGGTCAGCATCAACTAAAAAGTTATGTTCGTCTCCGGCAGTCTCTATCACAAAGTCATAAGTTATGAAAAGACTTTCACCTTCGTTCAACGTTACGGGCGTATCGAATGTCACATCATTCCAACCTGCTACAGTTGTAGAAATAGTACCTGTCGTTACAGGGGTTGTACTGATACGTCCCTCTGCACTTATTGTGTACACAGAAATTGTCGAACTACCTATCGGTGCATAAAGTTGCACACGAGCTTTAGTCAACTGCCCACCAACAGCCTTACCTATCACATCAGAAAAGATTGGAGTACCAATTTCGCATTTTTGAGCCGGACAAGAAACACTACCATAATATTTAGAAATTTCATCAGATGTAAAGTATCCGATGATTCGTTCATCAGCGTCAAGGCCAATTCTTGTTGCAGTCCTATTCATTGCTTTCGCAGACGGTTTTACCATACCTGCATCAGGTGTCTGCATTAATTTGTACTTTGTGTCCCTTCCGTCCAAAGCACCTTTTGTGGCGAGCTTTTGCGCATTGACACCCACGATAGCCACCATAAGCGCCAAGATTGTAAGTAAAGTTTTTTTCATAATTGTAAGTTTTTAGTGTTTAACAACTATTTTGGCAGTCTTGCCATTTACATATTTTACAATATTGATGCCGCTTTGAGGTTCTGCCAAACGGCAGCCATCAAGCGTATAATATCCAACAATTTTATTTTCTTTATCAACATTTACGCCGTCAATACCTGCGGAAGTTTCATCATATACAAAGTTTACAGTTACCTCCGGGCCGTAAGCCTTAAACCTGTAAACCTTGATTATCTCACCATATTTTTCCTCTTCCTCAATAGTCATAACCTTCAATTTGAAGGTAACTTTACATTGTCCGTAAGCAGTTGGAGTCCAGTGTGCAATAAAAGGTTTTACCACATTGGCATCAACCTCTCCATTAGGACTTTCATAAGAGCCAGGTCTGTCTTGAGGAATACAATTACCGGGGAAACAGCAACTAAACGAACCATTGTCCAACCTTGAAATCTTGTATTCTACACCGACTCCTGTCGGCTCTGATGCATTGTTTTTTACAGACAAGCCTGTGTTTACTTCATAATAAGAAAGCATAGGGTCGCCACCGTCTACGTATTCAAGCTTTCCGTTAATCGTAGCACCGTCCTCTACAACATTGCCGCTTTCATCAACGAATTGCAACGTATTGTCTGTTTGCGCGCTTGCCGTACTACCGACAAATACAGCTGTAATAAACAAAAGTAAAGTCTTTTTCATATCTAATTATGTTTTTATTTTATATGGTTTAAGTTTCATTCTGCCGTCCCTGTACCACCTTCAGTAGCTCCGTCTTCTTGCGTTGGAATGACCGAAGCACGAACAGCCTGCTGCACGCCATCATCGTTATACACAAACGCTACTACCCACATGTTTTCCGCAACCCAGCCATCATCGAGCTTGTATGAGAATGTACGCGTCTCCACTCCACCAGTAATAAGAGTAATGGGGTCGCCCATACGGTCGTTGACAGTCTCGCGGAACACATGATTGTGTACATAATTCTGATTTACAGAACCATCGGGCATGTACTGAACACTTACGACACCATCCTCGACAAGCCAAACCTGGAGATTTCCTTCAACAGCAGTCAAGCCTTCGGCATCAACCGTTATGTCTACAGTCCGTGAACTTTCATCGTAGTCACAAACGGCTTTCAACTGCAATAACGGGTCTTGTGAAATCCTGTTTTCTACGTATGTAGCCCATGTATTCGGGTTCTCACTTATAACCTGGCGGTCAATCATAGCCGCGGGTTGCAGTGGTTCGCCCCGTTGCTCATAATACCAGTTGGCAGTCTCGTTATATAAAGGGAATGGTGTTCCATTAGGTGCTTTGCCCAAATCACCGCAATATAACCCTACTGCTATTACCGTATCGGCAGTATGTGCAGCCTGCATGGCCTCTATTGCCGCAGCAGCATTTGGGCAGTTCGAGCAACGCTGGGCTGTAAAGTCCTCTATTAAGACGCATTTCTTAACATCCGCAGGCTTTACATAGATAAACCTGTCGTCCTCGGAAATGTCGTTGCAGGCGGCTATGGAGAAAGCCGAGGCGAGGAGGAATGAGGTGTATATAAGTTTGTGAAGTTTCATTTTGCTTAGAAGTTATAGTTATACGAGAGGGTGAAGCCACGGCTTGACGGCACACGGCGGCACACTCCGCCTGCGCAGTTCCAGCCTTCGCGCGTGCGGCCATAGCCCAGCTGCAGGCGGTGCGAATTGTAGTTGAAGGTGACGTAGCCCTGGTAGTAGTGGGTGTTGGTCTCGCCGCTGTTGTACATGTCGGCGATGGTGAACATCCAGTGCGGACGCAGCGACAGTTCGAGCAGGCCGTAGAGCCAGCCCCCTTTGTCCTCGTCGGTGTCGAGATATTGCAGTTCTGCGCGCAGCGTCGTCTTGCGGCTGAGGCGGAACTTGGCGTCGGCTATGTAAATGTCAGAATGCACCATGCCGCCGTGTCCCTCGACGATGGACTGGTTGTAAAACTGGTTCATGTACATAAGGTTGAGGAGGAACGAACGCGACAGCCTCTTCTCCACCTGTATGTTGAGGTCTTGGTAATACGTTTCCTTGCCCCATTTGAAGAAGGACGAGCTGTAGCCGTCGGTGCCGTTGAACGAGTTGTTATAGGGGTTCTTGGCCTTGTCCTTGCGGTCTATTGAGTGAACGTGCGAGAAGTTTACCTTGACGTTCATGCCGTACTTGCCGCCGAGGGCGGTGTTGCGCTTGAAGCGGTAGCCCAGTTCGGCCTGATAGGCCCACTCGCCGTTGGGCTGCGTGGCATACGGGTACATGGCTGCGAGGGCGTATGTCTGGTCCATGGTGAAGGCCGGCAGGTGGTTGATGGCCGAGGCTATGGCGCTGGTCTCGCTCCTGCGGCTGCGGAACACCATTGCGTCGCTGCGCTTGGCTTGCAGCAGTAGGCTGAAGCCGCTGCGCGAATAGGTGGCCGACAGCATGGCTACGTTGCCCTTGCGGTAGATGTAAGGATAGTCCTTGTCGAAGGTTGGGTCTTGCCCCTTCCATGCGTATTCGGCAAGTATGTTGAAGCCGCCCTTCTGCAGGCTGGCACGCACGTCGAAGGCGTTGACCGACGAAGGGAAGTTAAGCTTGTGCGACGTGCCTACTATCATCTCCTGCTCCGGCTCGTACTTGTTTACCCACGACGCGCCGAGCGTAAGGTATGTGCCTTTCGACGACAGCCCCTTGAACCACTGGTCAACGTTCAGCTCCACGTCGGCGCCGCTCACCCAGCCCTTGTTCAAGTCCCAGAAGCGGCGCTGCTTGCCGGCCAAGACCTTGGCCGTGACGCCCTTGACGGGGCGCACCACGAGGCGGCCGCCGAGCAGGGAGTTGTCAATGCCGAGCGTGCGCTCCTCGTAAGTGCGGAGGATGAAGCCCGAACCAAACTGCTCGTAGAAGTTGCCGAGCGTCAAGTCCCACGACTTGAAGCGTGCCTTAACCCAGATGTTGGGCACGCCCCAGCCCTTAAAACCGTCCTCGTCGTAAAACGTGGGCAGCGGATGCTTGACGAACTCGAAGCGCGCTCCGGCGTCGATGTGCTCGCTGGTGAGCGTCACGTCGGCGTAAGTGTTGGTCAAGGCCCACTCGTCGTAGCCCTTGGCGTTTATTTCATTGTCCTTCTCGGGTATGATGATGTCGCTCTGTATGCTGCCGCTTACCGACACCTTCTTCTGTCCGTCGTCCTGCGCGGCGGCGCAAAGCGCGATGCCCGATGCGGCCAGCAGGCCGAACAACCGTATTGATACTGAAGACATTTCGTGTTATACCTTATTAATATATACAACCATCGTGCGCCGCGGCGTCACTCGGCTATAAGTTCCCTAACCTTCTCTATCAGCTCCTCTTCCGCCCCGTCAACGTAGCCGTTGTGGCGGTAGACTATGTTGCCCTTGCCGTCAACTATGACGGTATAGGGTATGGCGTTGCCGCCGAGGGCGCGCTTGAAGTCGCCGTTGGGGTCGAGCAGCACCTCGTAAGTCCATCCGTGGCTGTCTACGAGCGGCTTCACCTTGTTTACGTTCTGCGCCTGGTCTATAGAAACGGCGATGAGCTTCACGCCGGTCTCCTCCTGCCAGTCCTCGTACACCTCGCTGATGGCCGACAGGGCGCGGTTGCAAGGCTTGCACCAGGTGGCGAAAAAGTCGATGATGAAGGGCTTGCCTCCGTTTGAGAGGGTGTCGGTGTTGACGGTCTTGCCGTTAATGTCTTTCAATGTTACCGACGGCACTTGCGCCTTGACGGCCGTAGCCGCAAGCAGTGCTAACATGAGTACGGGTATAAGTTTTTTCATTAGATGGGTATTTTCGTTGACAACGGCAAAATTAGGTATTAGTTTTTTTTAACCAAATTTTATTTTAATTATTTCAAGTTCTGGCATTATTTTTTCAATTTACAAGCTAGCAGACAATCAAAACGCAGCGTCGCGTGGCGGTTTTCCGGCTCATCCACAATTTTGTGGGATGAAATACAAGGTCTATTAATGAAAGCATTTGTTCCGCAGAATTTGCAATCCGGCGGTTTCTAATTGCGGATTTGCAATCCGCACATACCCAAACATTTATCTAATGGCAGTGTGGTTTGAGCGGATTGCAAATCCTTATAGTACTTTTTGGCGGACTTGCAAATCCGCCAAAACACATTACCGACAGCATGACTTGCAGCAGGGTTTCATACATCAATAGGCAAAGTAGTACGTGGCAATCAAGCTCCCTCCCTTGGGGAGGGTTGGGGTGGGTATCCAATATGCCGTCTTTCGCAATGCAAAAGGCCACCTTTCGCATCCTGAAAGGCCATCTTTTGCAAGCTAAAAGACGGCCTTTTACAACGCATTGGATATCAGGCAGTTGCGAAGGCGGCCAACAGACATGCCGCAAACGGCGGAAAGGCGGCAGGCTGAGGCGGCCCTACGAATGACGCGAAGCAGGCGCACAGGGCCGCAACACTCCAGTGGGAAACAGCAGGATGAACATTGAATAAAAGGAAAATAAAAGCGAGCAAATGTTAAATAATAGATTTTTGTGGCCAAAAATTTGCATTTTACAGTGTAAAACGTTATATTTGCGACATCTTATTTATGATTTCGAAGGTTTTAACGAAATCGCCAGAGGTTGACTGCATCCTGCGTCAACCTCTTTTTATTTTAAGCGAGCCCAATGCGTCCGTTCGTCAGGAGTCAAAGCGGTTTACGCACATTTCCACCGTTATTATTTGGCCGTTTGGATGGATTTGCATACTTTTGCCACAACAACATACACCTTACACCATGAAAAGACTACTGATAACAGCCGCCATGCTGGCCGCCGCCATCGCCTTTGGCTCGTGTGAGAAAGCTGAAATAGAGAAGGAGAAAGAGCCTGCCGGACAGACAGACGACCCCAGCGGAGGCTGGCTCGAGGAAGTGGGAGGCGAAGAGGACGACGGATTCGAGACGGGCAGCGTGGTCGACGTGGCGACATTCCGCAACAACGACATAGGCCGCCAGGTATGGGTGAAGGGCTACATCGTGGGCGCGGCGACAGGCGCAAACAACAGGGTAAGGTATGAGTTGGAACCTCCGTTCACATACGACACGGCCATACTGCTGGCCGACGACCCGGCGGAGACCAGCGTCGACAGGATGATTTCAGTACGCCTGGTGCAAGGCGAACGCCGCGAGCTGCTCAACCTGGCCGACCATCCCGAGAACAGGGGCAAACGCATAGCCGTGTTCGGACTGCGTGAGACGTACCTCAAGATGCCCGGAATACAAGACATCGACGCATACAAATTCCCTTTAGACTAAGCCGCCGCAGGCCATGCAAAACGCACGGGGCGCGTACAAAATGTCAAAAACACGTGAGTTCGGTATAAGAAAACATCCTTTGTAGGGACATAATTCATTATGTCCG
>CAKZVT010000029.1 GCA_937922435.1 uncultured Prevotella sp.
ATGTTTTGGCGGATTTGCAATCCGCCGAAAAGTATTATAAGGATTTGCAATCCGCTCAAACCACACTGCCATGAGGTAAATGTATGGACATGTGCGGATTGCAAATCCGCTATTAGAAACCGCCGGATTACAAATCCGGCGGAACGAATGCTGTGTGTTTTGGCGGATTTGCAACCCGCCAAAACATATTACCGACAGCCTGGCTGAAGAACTTGAATGCCATCCGAACAAGCTGCTGACGACCCTCTTTCAGAACGCAACAAGAGCGCGCCATGCTACAATCAGGACACGACAGGGCGCATCGGAGACGCAAGGGCGTCCCGGCGAAGGCGCATAACTAATTGTAACACAAACAGATGCGAAATACTGCACGATATTGTCCTGTTTTTCGCCAAATTTAACCTTTTTAAGAGATTTACATACGATTTCCTTGAAATAATTTTGTAAAATTAATTCTTATACGTACCTTTACGGCGATTTCAATATAGGTATAGTTATAAAAAGAGATGTTTTCAAAATTGTAGAATTAAAACTTATTAGGAAATGAAGAAGTTTATTTTGATGCTTTCAGCAGTAGCCCTGACAGCTACAGTATCGGCACAGACCGTTGAAGAAAGCAAGACATTTGACAACGTTTACATCGGCGTAAACGGCGGATTTGCAACTAAGACTACCGGCCACGGATGGTTCAACAACCTCAACCCGAACCTCGGTGTACGCGTAGGACGCTATTTCACTCCCGTATTCGGTATGGCAATCGAGAGCAACCTGTATTTCTCAAACAAGCCGGGCGAGTCAATCGGCACGTTCGTGCGCACGATGAACACATCGTTGCTCGGAACAGTTAACTTCAGCAACTGGTTCGGCGGCTACAAGGGCGAGCCGAGGGTGTTCGAGGTTTACGGACTTTACGGCATCGGCTGGGGCCACGTGTTCGGCACACCGTCTAAGTACACGCACGACAACACGTTCACATCGAAGGCCGGCATCGACTTCGCCTTCAACCTGGGCAAGGCCAAGGCTTGGCAGTTCTACATCGAACCGGCCATGATTTGGACGCTCGCAGGCAACAACGCCATCGGCGACACCGAAGTACAGTACGACCTTGAGGACTCTGGCTTCCAGCTCAACGTGGGCTTCATCTACAAGTTCAAGAACTCTAACGGCACTCACAACTTCAAGATTGCAGAGCTTCGCGACCAGTCGGAGATTGACGCGCTCAACGCGAAAATCAACGACCTGCGCAGCGACCTCAACGGCAAGGACGGCCAGCTGGCTGCCAAGAACCGCCAGATAGCAGACCTGCAGAAGGCTCTCGACGAATGCAACAACAAGCCGGCACCCGTTTACGAGAAGCCCGCTACTGTAACCAACCTCCAGCCTACGGTGCTCTTCCGCCAGGGCAAGTCTGTAGTTGACGCCGCACAGTACGCTCCTATCGAACTCATCGCACAGTACATGAAGAACCATCCCGAGTCGAAGGTTGAAATCAAGGGATACGCTTCACCCGAGGGTTCGGCAGAACTGAACCAGAAACTGTCAGAGGCTCGTGCAGAGGCTGTAAAGAAAATCTTGGTCAACAAGTATAAGATTGCAGCTGACCGCCTCACCGCAAAGGGCTGCGGCGCTACCGACAAGCTGTTCGAGCAGGTAGAGTTCAACCGCGTTGCAACATTCAACGACAACACGAAATAATATTTGCAAAGCCTATATGAAAGAGGCGCGCCTGACATCAGGCGCGCCTTTTTCGTATAGATATGTGAACAAAGAAAAGTCGTTTGGGAACAAAACCGCAAAGCGGAGGTCAACCGCCGGCGGCGACAAAGCTCTCCGCCTCGGCGAGACTGCCGAGCTTCCCTACGTCAAGCAGACGGAGACCGGGCATGACGCAAGCCTTGATTACGGCTCCTGCACATACTTTCAAGTAGAAATCTATGATGCCGAATTTGTCGGGAAAAACGTCCATCAACGGGAACATGCGCGGCGAAAAGACGTGTATTCCGCTGAACGCCAGCATACGGCAAGCCGCCACGTCAAGGTCTTTATACGGACTTCTTACCTCGCCCGTCTCAACGTTCGTCCAGCCGACGAGGCGCATGCCGTCGTCAAAAAGAAGGTAACGCTTTGTCTTGCGCTCGCTTACGAGCAGCGTAGCGTCGTTGCCATCATGGCTCGCATACAGCCAACGCAGGTCAACGTTGCTCAATATGTCAACGTTGTGGATAAGTATCGGTGCATCAGGAGAAAACAGCTTACGGGCTTTCTTCAAGCCTCCGCCGGTGTCGAGGAGCATACTTGACTCGTCGCTTACGCTTATGTCAGCCCCGAAATTGCCGTTCTCATGCAGGTAATCGACCACCTGCGACGCGAAATGATGCACGTTGACGACAATCTTGTCAACGCCCGACGCTTTCAGTTTTTCAACCACATGCCCGATGAGCGGCCTGCCCCCTACCCTGACAAGAGCCTTCGGCATGGTGTCGGTAAGCGGCTTCAGACGCGTGCCCAGCCCTGCGGCAAATATCATTGCTTGCATCATGACTGCTTGTATTATTTTCGTTTGGCTTCCAATGTCGCGCTTATATTCTGCTCACGGTGGACGATGCGCACCTCGACACCAAACTTTTCATTGATGTGTTCGGCAAGATGCTGCGCCGCATACACGCTGCGGTGTTGTCCGCCTGTACATCCGAAACTGAACATAAGGCTTGTAAACCCACGCTGGATGTAACGGCGCACGTGCGCATCGGCCAGCTTGTAAACGCTGTCGAGGAATGCAAGGATTTCGCCGTCGTCCTCAAGGAAGCGGATGACAGGCTCGTCAAGGCCGGTCAATTTCTTGTAAGGCTCGTAGCGTCCGGGGTTGTGCGTGCTGCGGCAATCAAACACATAACCGCCCCCGTTGCCGCTCTCGTCTTCGGGAATGCCCTTGTGATAGGAGAAGCTGAACACCCGGACAACCAGCGGCCCCTTGTTGTCATACTTGGAAAATGTCGCCGGCCCGTCGGACGGATGCCCTACATACACCTTGCTGTCGGATGTCCTGAAACCGTCGGCGCGCGTCAACGCCGGCTCTTCCAGCCGTGCGAACTGCGGCAATTCGGTAAGCCTTTGCAGCACATCCATAAGGTATGGGTATGTAAAGACATTGAGTTTCAGCAGCTCACGCAGGTTCTGTATGGCGTGGGGGATGCTGTCAAGGAAATGCTTTTTACGCTCGAAATATCCACGGAAGCCGTATGCGCCAAGCACCTGGAGCGTGCGGAACAGCACGAACAGGCTCAACCGCTCTACAAAATGACGGACAGAAGGCACTTCGGTGTACATCTTCAACGAGTTGTAATACTCGTAGACAAGCTCACGCCTCAACTTGTTGGGATACTTGGCTGACGCCTGCCAGAGGAACGAAGCCAAGTCATAATAATACGGCCCTTTGCGTCCGCCCTGGTAATCGATGAAGTACGGACGGCCCTGGGCATCGAGCATGACGTTGCGAGCCTGGAAATCACGGTACATGAAGCTGTCCGACTTCTCCGCGACAAGGTCTTTCGCGAAGAGACGGAAGTTGGCCTCAAGCTTCAATTCGTGGAAATCAAGCTCGGCAGGCTTGAGAAAACAATACTTAAAATAGTTCAAGTCGAAGAGCACACTGTCTTCGTTGAACTCCGGCTGGGGATAACAATTAGTCCAGTCAAGACCGCGCGCGCCGCGGATTTGTATGTTCGGCAGCTCGCGGATGGTATTTACCAGCAACTGCTTCTCACGCTGGTTGTACCTGCCTCCTGACTCCCTTCCGCCACTGATTGCGCCAAACAGCGACACGCGGCCAAGGTCTTCCTGCAAGTATCTTAGTTCATCGTCAGACACGGCGATGATGCGCGGCACGGGCAGTTGCCGCTTCCTGAAATGCCCTGAAAGGTAAATGAAGGCGTGGTCCTCGTCGCGGCTCGTGCCTATGACACCTATGACCGAACCGCCGTCAGCCCCCATGATACGACAATAACGGCGGTTGCTGCCGGCGGCGTCAAGCTGCTCAACCCCCACAGGAGCCGAACCGCTCCACTGCTTATACAAATCCAAAAGCTTCTGCATAATCTAAAACAATATATCGTCGTCGTCACCGCCACGCTTCCTGCGCTCGTATTCGGCGAGCCAGCGGTCGAGCAGTATGAGCAGCAGCATTATTCCGAGCGACATCAGCCACGACTTTGTGATATAAAGCAACCCGGCCGACACTGCGATATACAGCACCCACTGCCACCACTTTATTTTGAAATCATTGACATCCATAATCTACAAATTACCACATACGTTAAAGAATGTATGTGAAAACATACTTGCAAAGGTAAACAAAAACAGGGACAATGTGAAAGAAAGCCTTTGATTTTTGATTTCGGAGCAAATAAAAAAATCGCATGTCGTCACGACAAGCGATTTTCAAAAAACAAACTACTTAAAAACTAATCTACTAAAACAAATCAAAAAAATATCTACTTTAGGATCTATTCTTTGCGTATATCAAACTTTTTACGTGTGCAAAATTAGGCACTTTATATGTAACCAACAAATTTTTCATGCTAAAAATAGCACCAAACAAGCTAAAAACAATTAAAAAGAGGGACACTTCCAACAAGCGCCCCTCTTTTTGTTATCTTAGGTTTGCAATTTTACATCATTCCGCCCATTCCCGGGTTGCCCATCGGCATGGCAGGCTTCTCCTCGGGCTTGTCAACAATCAGGCACTCCGTTGTCAAGAACATGCCTGCGATTGAAGCAGCGTTCTCAAGAGCTACACGGGCTACCTTTGCAGGGTCGATTACTCCGGCCTTGCGCATGTCCTCGTAAACGTCGGTGCGTGCGTTGTATCCGAAGTCGCCCTCACCTTCGCGAACCTTTTGCACTACGACTGCGCCCTCGCCTCCGGCGTTGGCTACAATCTGGCGGAGAGGCTCCTCGATGGCGCGCTCTACGATGTTGATACCGGTCTGCTCGTCGGCGTTGTCGCCCTTCAAGCCCTTCAAGTTGTCAAGTGCGCGGATGTATGTAGTGCCGCCGCCGGCAACCACACCTTCCTCTATTGCGGCACGCGTAGCGCAGAGAGCGTCGTCAACGCGGTCTTTCTTCTCCTTCATCTCGACTTCGCTGTTAGCACCTACATAGAGCACTGCAACGCCGCCTGAAATCTTGGCAAGACGCTCCTGAAGCTTCTCCTTGTCGTAAGAGCTTGTGGTGTTGGCTATTTCGTTCTTGATTTGAGCCACGCGGTCGGCGATGCACTGCTTGTCGCCTGCGCCGTTCACGATGGTAGTGTTATCCTTCGTTACGGTAACTTTGTCACATGTGCCGAGCATCTCGAGCGTAGCCTGCTCAAGCTTCAAGCCCTTCTCCTCGCTGATGACAACGCCGCCGGTGAGCACCGCGATGTCCTCGAGCATGGCCTTGCGGCGGTCGCCGAAGCCAGGAGCCTTGACTGCGCAAATCTTCAATCCGCCACGCAGACGGTTTACAACGAGCGTTGTAAGAGCCTCTGAGTCAACATCCTCTGCTATTACGAGCAGCGGGCGGCCGCTCTCTGCGGCAGGCTGGAGGATAGGCAGGAAGTCCTTGATGTTGCTGATTTTCTTGTCGTAAATCAGTATGTAAGGATTCTCCATGACGCATTCCATCTTGTCGGCGTCGGTAACGAAGTAGCCGCTCAAGTAGCCACGGTCGAACTGCATGCCCTCAACCACGTTGATATGCGTGTCGCGGCTCTTGCTCTCCTCGATGGTGATAACGCCGTCCTTGCTTACCTTGCGCATGGCGTCGGCGATGAGTTTGCCGATTTCGGGGTCGTTGTTGGCGCTGACAGTAGCCACCTGTTCGATTTTGTCATAGTTGTCGTCAACCTTCTCGGCGTGAGCCTTGATGTATTCAACTACGGCTGCAACGGCCTTGTCGATGCCGCGCTTCAAATCCATTGGGTTTGCGCCTGCGGTGACGTTCTTCAGTCCTACGTTGACTATGCTCTGTGCAAGGATGGTAGCGGTGGTTGTTCCGTCGCCGGCATCGTCGCCGGTCTTGCTTGCCACGCTCTTAACGAGCTGTGCGCCGGTGTTCTCGAAGTGGTCGGCCAGCTCTACTTCCTTTGCAACGGTTACACCGTCCTTGGTGATTTGCGGAGCGCCAAACTTCTTCTCGATGATTACGTTGCGGCCCTTCGGACCGAGTGTTACTTTCACTGCGTTAGCCAACTGGTCAACGCCCTTCTTCAGCAAATCGCGGGCGTCTACGTTATATTTGATTTCTTTAGCCATGATGTTTTAGTTTTTATTTTAGGAGTAAAGGAGGAAGGAGGGAAGGAGTAAGAAATAATGTATTTCCATTTAATTCCTTCATCTTCATTCCAAAACCATTCACCTTTACGTCGTTTTACCCTTTTACTTTTTTACCGTTTTACCTTTCACCTTTTTTATTTTTCAATCACTGCGAGCACGTCGCTCTGGCGCATCATCAGGTATTTCTCACCCTCGAACTCGAGTTCCGTGCCTGAATATTTGCCGTAAAGCACCTCGTCGCCGGCCTTGAGCACCATCTCTTCGTCCTTAGTGCCCTTGCCCGTGGCAACAACCTTGCCGTGGAGCGGCTTCTCCTTGGCCGTGTCAGGAATGATTATTCCACCGATTTTCTCCTCTGCCGGTGCCGGCTGAACCAGCACCCTGTCTGCTAATGGTTTGATGTTCATAGTTCTATGATTTTAATGTTATATACCTTAATACATTCGTCCGCGCTACCTGGCGCGTCCGCCAACATTATAGCGAAAAGCGTGCCAAAAGCCAAAATGTCACGTCTGACACAGGCAGACTGACAGAATTGGCAGACGGCACACGGCCAATGTCACTTTCATTTGTCAACCGCAGACGCGCAAAAGCATTGCTTTTTGACACTGAAAAAACTCCAACGAAAATGCGCGAAATAGAAAAACAGGATGCAAGAAACACGCTTTCAAGGCGCGGAAAAGCACCAATAATGATGCCGTTCGCCGTCGTTTCCACCGCAAAAGACCACCTTTTGCAATGCTTTCAGGCGGTTTCCGCACTACGTTTGGCCGCCAACGACAATGCAAAAGACCGTCTTTTGCAACGTAAAAAGCGGCCTTTTACAACAAGGCAAGCCGCAAAAAGCTGCACACAACCACATACACGGAACATAAGATAGTGGCATACAGGCACTTGCGCGTGCACACTTCTCCACGCGATATTTCCGCCCGAACAGTCTTGCTTTTCAAATATCGCACTCACGGAGCATCATCGGAAAGCAACATGTAAGCAAAAACCGCCATGACGACGACAATGCGGCAGAAATAAAGAAACCGCGAAATGTTTTCATTTTATCGGATGAAAATGTATAATTTTGCAACCGTTTTATACAACCACACATCATGACAAGTTTTCAGGAAACTACAGACACGCAGCAGAAAGAAGAAGGAAACGTACACGAAGCACTGAAAGACACGGCCATATTCCTGGCCGAATACGCCTCGACACTGATGGCCGTAGGGGCGCAGACATCGCGCATACAATACAACACGGTGCGCATGGCCCACTCGTTCGGCTACCACATCAACCTGCTAATCTTCCCAAAGACGCTAAGCATAACGCTGCTCGACACCAGCCACAACCGCTCGTACACGTACATAAAGAAGACGCCGGCCATGGCGCTGAACTTCAAGGCCAACATGAAGCTGTCTGCCCTGTCGTGGAAGGCGTTTGACAAGAAGCTGCCGCTGAAGGAACTTTGGCGCATGTTCAAGATGATTGTCAAGGAAAAGAAGGAAAGCCGGTGGACAGTGTTGCTGATGGCCTCGCTCGCCAACGCCTGCTTCTGCCGCCTGTTCGACGGCAACCTCACGTCGATGTGCATAGTGTTCGTAGCCACGCTCGTGGGCTTCTTCATCCGTCAGGAGCTTACCCGGCGCAAGCTGAACCACCTGGCCATATTCGTAATCTGCGCCTTCGTATCGACGATGGTCGGCGTTACAGACTACCTCTACTTCCACGGCGGTACGGAAGACATCACGCTCGGTACGTCGATGCTCTATCTCGTCCCCGGTGTTCCGCTAATCAACGGAGTGATGGACATCGTAGACGGCCACGCGCTCGACGGCATAGCGCGCCTTACCAACGCCTGCCTGCTAATCATCTGCATAGCCGTGGGCCTCTCGGCGACGGTCATCACGTTCGACATCGACCCGACGACGTTCACCAAGGTGGTGCGCCCCGACGTGGTGCAGGCGGCCATCGCCGACGGACTTTTCGCCGCCGTAGCCGGCGTAGGCTTCGCCATAATAAGCAATCCGCCGCGCAAGGCCCTGCTCATCTGCGCCCTGCTGGCCTGCGTAGGGCACGGCATACGCTACTTCCTGATGCACAACTCCACCATGCCGCTCGACCAAGTGACGGCCTCAACCGTAGCAGGCTTCGCCATAGGACTACTGGCCGTACCCTTCTCAATGCGCATACACTGCCCTGCGGAGTGCTTCGCCTTCCCGTCGCTGCTGCCCATGGTGCCTGGAATGTTCGCCTACAAGGCCGTGCGCGACCTTATAAACATAGTGCGACTGCCCGACGAATACACGATGGAATACGTCTCGCGCTTCTTCCACAACTCGTCGCTCACGGTGCTGGTAATGTTCGGCATGGTAGTAGGCTGCATCATCCCCATCTTTATTTTCCACCGCCAATCATTCTCGGTAACGAGAGGAGAACAGGCGAAAAATTAAAAATCAAGAGTTATGAGTTAAGAAATTCAGCAACAAGGCATGTTTTCTTAACCCTTAATTCTTAACTCTTAATTCCTTATATTCAGCCTGCGCCACAGCCAGCGCGGCATCAGCCGCCACGCAAAAACAAGCAGGCAGTAACGCCAGTCGATGACATGTACATGGCGGTGGGCGTAAACGGCACGCAGCATCTCACGCGCCACAGCCTCCTTCTGCATAAGCATTGGATAGCGGCCGCTGCCCGAAAGCAGGTCGGTATCGACAAAACCGGGGCGTATGTCAGTGAACCTTATGTGCAGGCGACGCATGTTCGACAATTGTTCAAGAGCCTGTATGTATGTGTTCTGAAAAGCCTTCGTCGCGCTGTAAGACGGCGCAACGCCAAGCCCCTTAGTACCTGCGATGGAGGAAATGACGGCAATGTCGCCGCCAAGGTTGGACGCCATGTAGTTGAACATGGTGCCGACCATTGCTGTAAACCCCTTCACGTTGACATCGACCGTAGAAAGCTCTACGCCTGCTGCAAGTTCCGGGTTCTGCTTTCCAATGCCCGAACAGTACACAAAAAGATTTACTCCGCCAAGCCTTTTGACCAACTCCAGCAGCCGCTCCGGCGCATCCGCCGCCGTAACGTCAATCCGCATGGCTTCCACCACGCCGGGATACGCCGACTTAATCTCCACCAACCTGTCCTCACGCCTTGCCGCAACGCCCACATACCAGCCGTCGGCAAGCAGCAGTTTGGCCACCTCGCGCCCTATGCCCGAGGATGCGCCGATTACTATTGCACGTTTCATACGTGCGAAGTTAGCAATATTTGACGATATGTTAAAACTTTGCCAGTTTTTTCAAGCAAAATAAAATAAAATGAGTATCTTTGTGGCTGATTAGCATTTTGATAACAATTTCATGACAAAATAACAAATACAACGTATGAAAGACTTTTTCAAATACATGTCAGCCACGGTCGTAGGACTGATTGTATTCACACTCATTACAGGCATCATCGGAGCAATGTGCATAGTAGGCATGATTGCTTCGGGCAGCTCGGCAAAGGACGTGAGCGACAACACCGTCATGGTAATCAACCTCTCCGGAATGCTCAACGAGCGTTCTGAAAGCACATTCATGGATGAAATAGGCGGCAACACGGTAGGCACGATAGGACTTGACGACGTGCTCGCTGCCATCGACAAGGCCAAAAGCAACGACAAAATCAAGGGCATATACATCGAAGCCGGCATGCTGTCGGCCGACTCTTACGCCTCGCTCGCGGCTATGCGCAACGCACTGCTCGACTTCAAGAAGAGCGGCAAGTGGATTGTAGCATACGGAGACGTGTACGCACAGGGCGTATATTACGTGGCATCGGTGGCCGACAAGATATTCCTCAATCCCAGCGGACAGGTAGACTGGCACGGCATTGCATCGCAGCCAATCTTCCTCAAAGACGTCATGGCGAAGTTCGGAGTGAAGATGCAGCTTGCAAAAGTTGGCACGTACAAGAGCGCACCGGAAATGTTTACAGCCGACAAGATGAGCGACGCCAACCGCGAGCAGGTGACCGCATACGTAAACGGCCTGTGGGAGAACGTATGCAAAGGCATATCGGAAAGCCGTAAAATCAGCGTAGCACAGCTGAACGCTTACGCTGACAGCTTCGTTACGCTTAGCGACGCAAAGGATTTCGTGAAATACAAATTCGTAGACAAGCTGATTTACACAGACGGAATAAAGGCTGAAATCAACAAACTTTTGAAGAAAGAAGCCGACGACGACATCAACACGGTAAGCCTTGCAGACATGAAAGTGGTGAAAGGCAAAGAAAACAAAGGCGAGGAAATAGCCGTCTACTACGCATACGGCGACATTGTTGACAGCGAAACGGGCGGAATGATGTCGAGCGGGCACAGCATCGTGGGCAAAACAGTATGCCAAGACCTTGAAGACTTGATGGAAGACGACGACGTGAAGGCTGTCGTGCTGCGCATCAACTCCGGCGGAGGAAGCGCATACGCGTCAGAACAAATATGGCATTATGTGGAAATGCTTAAGAAGAAAAAGCCCGTAGTGGTGTCAATGGGAGGCATGGCCGCATCGGGAGGATACTACATAAGCAGCGGTGCAAACTGGATTGTGGCCGAGCCGACGACGCTCACGGGCAGCATAGGAATATTCGGAATGTTCCCCGACATGAGCGAACTGCTTACACAGAAGCTCGGAGTTAAGTTCGACGAGGTGAAGACCAACAGGCACAGTGCCTTCGGTACGCCTGCCCGTCCGTTCAACGAAGAAGAGATGAACTACCTTAATAAATATATAGACCGCGGCTACAACCTGTTCCGCCAGCGCGTAGCGCAAGGACGTAAGATGAAGGTCGAGAATGTCGAGAAAATAGCCCAAGGACGCGTATGGCTTGGACAGGACGCGTTGAAAATCAAGCTTGTCGACGAGCTTGGCGGCCTCGACAAGGCCATTGCCAAGGCGGCGCAACTGGCAAAACTCAAGGAATACCACACATCGGCATACCCGGGCAAGGTTGACTGGTTAGACCAGCTGCTCAACCAAACATCAGGCGGAAGCTACATAAAGGCCCAGATGCGCCAAAGCCTCGGCGAATACTACGAGCCGTTCATGCTGCTCAAGGACATGAACAACCAGTCGGCAATCCAAGCCCGTGTACCGTTCATGATGAACATCAAATAAAAGTGAACAACGAAAAATGAAAAGTGAAAAATCCATTTGTCACTTTTGGCAAGGTATTGGATTTTTCACTTTTCACTCTTCCCTTCTCACTCAAAACCCCAAAATATGGAAGGCGACTTTATCAAGATAAACGAATGGATGCTGCCACTTAGCTGGTTGTACGGCCTCGGCGTGAAAACGCGCAACCAGATGTTCGAACTCGGCATACTGAAAAGCCGCAGTTTCGACATCCCCGTCATATCGGTCGGCAACATAACAGTCGGCGGTTCAGGCAAGACTCCACACGTAGAATACTTGATAAGGCTGCTTAAAGACAAGGTAAAGGTGGCCGTGCTAAGCCGCGGATACAAGCGAAAGAGCAAAGGTTTCGTACTGGCTGGAACGGATACGGAGATGAAAGACATCGGCGACGAGCCGTTCCAGATGAAGACAAAGTTCCCAGACATACATGTAGCCGTAGACAAGAACCGCTGCCACGGCATCGACATGCTGACCAGCGGAGAGGAAAGCAACGACACGGACGTAATACTTCTTGACGACGCTTACCAGCACAGGTATGTCAAACCGGGAATAAACATACTGCTTGTTGACTACCACAGGCTCATCATTTACGACAAGCTGCTGCCTGCCGGACGGCTAAGGGAACCGCAGAGCGGCAAGGCACGGGCCGACATCGTAATCATAACGAAATGCCCGAAAGACCTGAAGCCAATGGACTTCCGCGTTATCATCAAGGCGATGGATTTATACCCATACCAGCAACTGTTTTTCACCACACTTGAATACGACAGCCTTCGCCCCATGTTCGGCGGCAAAGAACTGCCATTGGACAGCATCGGCCGGAACACGAATATTCTGCTTCTGACAGGTATTGCCTCGCCAAAACAGATGACATACGACCTGGAAGAACATTCGGGGAACATCACACCGCTGGCTTTTCCTGACCACCATCAGTTCACAAGCAAAGACATCGAGCTGATAAACACGACATTCAGCAAAATGCCTTCACCCAAAATAATCATCACTACGGAAAAAGACAACGCACGACTGACCGGCATGGAAGGACTGTCTGACGAAGTGCGGCAACATATTTACATGCTGCCCGTCAGGATAAAGTTCATGCTCGGACAGGAAGAAGAGTTCAACAATAAAATCATCGGCTATGTACAAAAAAATTCAAAAAACAGCATCCTGGCTAAAACAAAGGATGACAACAAGTCCCAAAACAGCGATAATACTCGGCACCGGACTGGGACAATTAGCTTCAGAAATAACTGACAGTTACGAATTTCCTTACGAAGAAATACCCAACTTCCCCGTTTCCACGGTTGAGGGACATGCCGGAAAACTAATATTCGGCAAGCTGGGCGGCGTAGACATCATGGCAATGGAAGGCCGTTTCCATTACTACGAGGGCTACAAGATGAAGCAAGTGACATTCCCCATACGCATAATGTACGAACTGGGCATTAAGACCCTCTTCGTAAGCAATGCTTCGGGAGGAATGAATCCCGACTTCAAAATAGGCGACCTGATGATTATCACCGACCACATCAACCTATTCCCGGAGCATCCGCTGCGCGGAAAGAACCTGCCTACAGGGCCGCGTTTCCCCGACATGCACGAGGCATACGACCACAAACTGATTGCCCAGGCCGACGCAATAGCCAAAGAGAAAGGCATACGCGTGGTGCATGGAGTGTACGTCGGAGTACAAGGTCCAACGTTTGAGACGCCAGCCGAATACAAGATGTACCACCGCCTCGGCGGCGACGCCGTGGGAATGAGCACCGTGCCCGAAGTAATCGTGGCCCACCATTGCGGCATAAAGACATTCGGAATAAGCATAATAACCGACCTCGGACTTGAAGACCAGCCCGTTGAAGTAAGCCACGAGGAAGTTCAAATCGCGGCAAACAAGGCGCAGCCCCTGATGACCGAGATTATGAGGGAAATGATTAGAAGGGCACAATAAAATAAAGGAGTAAGGAGAGAAGTAGTAAAGGAGTAAGTAGAAATGCGTTATGTACCCCGGCATATCTACTTACTCCTTCTCTCCTTACTCCTTTACTAAATCAACCAAACGACAAAATAAAATGACCGACATAGCAAAACTTGGAGAGTTCGGACTAATCCACCACCTTACCGACGGGCTTAAGCCTAAGAACGAAGCCACCCTGTACGGCGTAGGCGACGACTGCGCCGTGCTCCACTACCCCGGCACCGAAGTTCTTGTAACCACAGACATGCTCATGGAGGGCGTACACTTCGACCTTACCTACATAGACCTTGAGCATTTGGGCTACAAGGCCGCCATGGTGAACATCAGCGACATATTCGCCATGAACGGCACTCCGCGCCAACTGACTGTGAGCATCGCACTAAGCAAACGCTTCACCGTCGAGGACATGGAGAAATTTTACAACGGCCTGCGCATGGCCTGCGACAAGTGGGGAGTTGACATTGTAGGCGGCGACACTACATCGTCATACACGGGCATGGCCATCAGCATAACATGCATAGGCGAATGCCCGAAAGACGAAATTGTATACCGCAACGACGCCAGGGACACCGACCTCGTCTGCGTCTCCGGCGACCTCGGGGCGGCATATATGGGCCTGCAACTGCTTGAACGCGAGAAGAGCGTGTACTACCAGCAGGTAGACGAGGCACGCAAGAAGAACGACAAGCGCGCGCTGGAGCAGCTCGCCCACTTCCAGCCCGACTTTGCCGGCAAGGAATACCTGCTGCAACGCCAGCTGCAGCCCGAAGCCCGGGGCGACATCATCAGCCGCCTGCGCGAACTGAACATACGCCCTACGGCCATGATGGACATCAGCGACGGCCTAAGCAGCGAACTGATGCACATCTGCAAGCAGAGCGGATGCGGTTGCAGGATTTACGAAAAGAACATCCCCATCGACTATCAGACGGCGGTAATGGCCGAGGAAATGAACATGAACGTCACCACCTGCGCCCTCAACGGTGGCGAAGACTACGAGCTGCTATTCACCGTGCCCATAGGCGACCATGAAAAGATAGAGCAGCTTGAGGGTGTCAAGCTAATCGGACACATCACCAAGCCCGAACTGGGACTTATGCTCGTGACACGCGACAACAACGAGTTCGAGCTGAAAGCCCAAGGCTGGAATCCGCTGAAAGGCTGACAGCGGCACGCCTGCAAAACACAAATGCGCAAAGGCATGGACGGTAACTGCCGTCCATGCCTTTGTGCATTACATAACATATTGATTGCAAGCACATTATGAAAAGCCGTGTTTTGCAATGCAAAACACGGCTTTTCACAATCCAAAAGGCCGCCTTTCGGATTGCGAAAGGCGGCCTTTTATCTTTTAATCGGCGTCTTGACGACAAGCGGCCGGTCGCCAGCCGTCAACCGTTATCCTTCACAAGATGGTCTTTCATGTTGATGGCCTCAAGCAGCTTTATAGCGTCCACATACTGCGCTATGCCCTCAGCCACCTTCTTTGCGTCGCGCATGGCAAGCACGACGGTTGACGGACGGTTGACAACATCGCCCCCGGCAAACACGCCCTTGCGGCTTGTCATGCCGCATGGAGTGTCGCGCGTCAGCACATATCCGCTCTCGTCAACGTCTATGCCCTTGGTGGTTGACACGATACGGCTGGCCGGCACAGAGCCGATAGCCATCAACACCTTGTCCGCCTTCTCTGTGCGCCTTACGCCGTCATGCTCTATCACCACGCCACTAAGCGTACCGTCCATGTCGAGTATTTCAACAATGTTTGACTTCCAGTTGAACTTTACCCCTTCCTCTACGGCCTCGTCATACTCCGAGCGCAATGCACTCATGTCGTCAATGGTCTTGTGATATACGATTTCCACCGACCTCGCGCCCATGCGTATGGCCGTCCTGGCCGCATCCATGGCCGTATTGCCGCACCCGAGCACGAACACACGGTCGCCGTCATGTACAGGTACGTCCTCCCTCGCGATGCTCCCCTCGTTGTAAAGGCTGACCTTACGCAGGAAGTAAACGGCCTGGCGCACGCCACGCAGGTTGCGTCCGGGAATGTCGGGTTTGCGCGGCTTCACCGTACCCGTGCCCATGAAGATGGCGTCGAAGCCCTGCTCGAACAGCTGGTCAATGTTCAAGTCTGTACCGATTGTCGTGTTGCAGTGGAACACTACGCCCAGTTCCTCAATCTTCTTGATTTCACGGCGCACCACCTCTTTAGGCAACCTGTACTCCGGTATGCCGAACATCAGCACGCCGCCCGGCTCCGGCTCCATTTCAAATATTTCAATATTGAAGCCCTGGCGTGCCAAGTCGCCGGCTATGGTAAGCCCTGCCGGACCCGAACCGATGACCGCCACCTTGCCACGTGTTTTCTGCTTGAGCTTGTCGCGGATAAGCCCCATGTCGCCGTCGAAGTCGGCAACAAACCTCTCGAGCTTACCTACATGTATGCCCTGCCCTTTCTTGGCCAGCACACAATGCCCTTCACACTGCTTCTCATGCGGACACACACGGCCGCATACGGCAGGCAAGTTGCTCTTGTCGTTGATAATCCTCATCGCATTCCCCAAGTTGCCCATAGACAACTCATGTATCCAGTCAGGGATGTCATGGCTTATCGGGCATCCCTTTTGGCACTGCGGAACCTTGCAGTGCAGACACCTTTTGGCCTCGTTTATGGCCTCAAGCATGGTGTAGCCCTCGTTTACCTCCTGAAAAAGTTGTTTCTGTTCTTCCATATAAAGTCTCGTTTTGATTTGTTTTGTATGCAAAGATAATGCAAACTGAAGGAAATGCAAAATAAAAACGGCATGAACAAAACAAATTACATAAATAAAATGCAGCCTGAAACATTATGATTTTATGAAATTTTCGCACATTTTCTTGGTTGTAAATTATTTTTTCACTACTTTTGCCCTGTAGGAAAAAGCATTTAACAGCTTATGACATCAGCATTCGACCGAACATTTAAACTAGGCATTTTATTATCGGTAATAGATTGGTTGACTTTCAACGTCGTCTTTTTATTATCTTACCACCTGAAATGCTTTCCGTTCCTTGACTGGGGCGAGCACTTTACCACGTACCTGATAACAGCCAATGTGGCATACGCCATAGCCTTGCAGGCCATAACAATCAGCCTGCACCACAGGCAGGCACAACCGGCAAAGGTGCTTAGCAACACGTCGCGCACATCACTCACATTCATCATCCTCTACACGTCTTTCCTCGGGATGTTCACCCAGACAGAAGTGCCGGGTTTTGGGGCGTCGCTTTTTCTCGGGACGGTAATATTCGTCGCGACAAGCATAGAACGCCTATTCCTGCGCACATATATAAAGCGTTTGAGAAACAGCGGACGTGACACGGTAAAGGCCGTGATACTCGGAACAGGCGAAATGGCGCAGAAGGCGGCATACGTAATGGCCGACAACTGGAACGGATACCACCTTATGGGGTATTTCGCACGGCCTGACAGCCAACAACTGTACATAAAGCCTAACGGCGAAAAACTGGAACGGCTGGGCGACAAGAACGACATAATCGACTATATCGGGAAAAACCACATTGACGAAATATACATAAGCGAAGTGCCGTCGGGCGCAACGGGCTTCAAGCAGCTAATGCACCTGTGCGACAAGGAGATGATAAGGATGTACTACATGCCGTCCATCTTCTACGGAGAGTTCCGCAAAGCCAAGGTAAAAGAGTTCGGAGACATATACGTGCTGTCGCAATACAACGAGCCGTTGCTGGATGTACGCAACAGGATGAAGAAACGCGTATTCGACGTATTGGTGTCGTTGCTGTTCCTATGTACCTTGTTCCCGTTCATCCTTGTGGCAGTCTACATCATCTCCAAAATCACCATGCCCGGGCCGCTGTTCTTCAAGCAGAAACGCACCGGCTACGACGGGCGCGACTTCTACTGCTACAAGTTCCGCAGCATGAAGGTAAACAAAGACTCTGACACCGTACAGGCTGTGAAAAACGACCCACGCGTCACGAAATGGGGAGCGTTCATGCGGCATACGAACATCGACGAACTGCCGCAGTTCATCAACGTATTGAAAGGCGACATGAGCATCGTCGGCCCGCGTCCGCACATGCTGGCGCACACCGATTATTATTCAGAACTCATCTCCGACTACATGATACGCCACTACGTAAAGCCTGGCATTACGGGCTGGGCGCAGACCCACGGAGAACGTGGAGAAACGAAAACGGTGGACGACATGCGCCGACGCGTAGAGAAAGACATCTGGTACATCGAGCATTGGAACTTCTGGCTTGACATCCAGATAATAATGAAAACCGTATCAGACGCTATCAACGGCGACGACAAAGCGTACTGATTACCGGCAGACAAAGGAAGAGTTGACAAGCAGACAAGGGGATTTGCCCTGCTGCTTGTCAACTTTTTTGTTGCGTGAGCGACGGCAAATCCCCTTGTCTGCTTGTCAACCCATGACTTGTATGCTTTTTATATTTCCACAAACTCGGTGTTAGTGATGGTTATTTCAGGATTGTCCTTTATTACCTTGTCATTCTTTGTGAAATAGAACGTCGAACTGTCGATTGTAACGTCGTGTACACACTCCATGCCAGGAAGTCCCGTTACGGCTACGGCAGTCTTCACGTTGCGGCATACTACATTGGAGATGTGTATGTCACTGAACTCGGGAACGAAAGGCGCATCTTTCGGAACAACGGTCTTGCCGCCTTCATCGCCTTCCTTGACGCTGTACTTCTTGTCCATGTAAGTACACTCGAAGACTATCGCCTCGTCCTTGATGTCAGTCATGTAGATGTCGCTTATGTAAATGCCCTCGGTCTTTCCGCCACGGCCGATGCCGCTCTTGAAGCGCAGTCCGGTGTCAGTGCCGCTGAAGCGGTTGTTGCGCACTACGATGTTCTTCATTCCTCCAGAATATTCAGAACCAATTACAAAGCCTCCGTGGGCGTGGAACACGGCGTTGTTCTCGATGAGAATGTTCTCGCACGGACCATACTTCACGCCCGACTCGCCAGCGCCGCCCTTCATGCAGATGCCGTCGTCGCCTGCATCTATTGTGTTGTTCACGATGAGCACGTTTCTGCACGAGCTTATGTCGAGCGCGTCACCGTTCTGCGCGTTCCACGGACAACGGATTGTAACGCCGTCGACGATTACGTTGGTGCAGCGCGTCGGTATGAGGTGGAACTTCGGCGAGTTCTGTATTGTCACGCCCTCTACGAGCACGTTCTCGCAGTCGGTAATGCGGATGAGGTGCGTGCGCATCTTCTCCTGCTTCTCCGGCGTGTCGGCTATGTTGGCGTAGCCCTTCAGGTTGAACGGGAACCACAGCTTGCCGTCCTCCACAACGGTGCCGCCCATTGCGAGAAACTCCTTCCACTCGGTGTCGCTCACCTTCGAGCGCTTCACCGGACGCCAGTACGCACCGTTGCCGTCAATCACGCCCTCGCCCGTAATGCTCACGTTCTTGCGCTTGCTTGCGCTTATCATCGGCGTACACTTGGAATCCCTTTTTCCGTCCTTCTCTTTTACGAAAAGACTCTTGTCGGGCGAAGCCATGAGCACGGCATTCTTCTCAAGGTGCAAGTCGATGTTGTCTTTCAGCGAAATCAGCCCCGACATCCATATCCCGGCCGGCACCACGAGGCGGCCGCCGCCCTGCTTTTCAAGCGCGCTTATGGCCTTGCGGAACGCCTCCGTGTTGAGCGTCCGGCCGTCGCCAACGCCGCCGAAGTCCTTTATGTTGACCGTATTGGCCGGGATTGACGGGGCTGACACTACCGGCATATACACCGGCAAGTTGCTGTAATACGTCCCATAGTCTTTCGCACACGCCATGCCTACTGACAGCATGGCAGCAAACAATGTCAAAACAATTTTTCTCATGTTCTTTTGATTAGTTTATAAGTTATATTGGTACACCCTGCAAATTTAATGCAACTTTAAGACATTACCAAGCATTAAACGTTTTTTAAGTGACAGCCTGCCAAACCGCCGAAATTCATTGAAAATGCAAATGACGGCCTTTTAGAATGCAAAAGGCCGTCATTTGCACGCTAAAAGGCCACATTTCGCATTGTAAAATGCGGTCTTTTACAACATGCTGAACATCAGGCAATTACGCAGTCCGTCCAAACCATCTCCACCCTACATCGTACTTTAAGAACAAAAAACATTGAAAATATTTCGAAAAACATTTGGCCGTTTGAAATATAATGCCTACCTTTGCACTCGCATTTGAGAAATACGGATGCGCAACGCGCTTGTAGCTCAGTTGGTAGAGCATCTGACTCTTAATCAGAGGGTCCAGGGTTCGAGCCCCTGCAGGCGTACAAAAAAAGGAGAAAGACGATTGTCTTTCCCCTTTTTTTCATTTCCACTTCCGCGTAACTTATTGTCTTTTTGGAAAACAAGGTCAAGCGCTTTGTTTTATTAAATAGTCCGATAAATTCCGCCGTCAATTCGATTTACCACAAAATGGACTAATAAAAAAAGCAACATGGACCATCCACATTTGTATAAACGTTGCAAAAAAACAAATGCTTCAAGTCCATGTTGCATGGTTGATAAAATCATATCCCATTATATACGCATGCCACTTGGTCGGCTATTTTTTCCCAGTCGTATTTACTCATATCGTAATCAAGCCGCATTAATGGTTGTTCCATCACGCCTTTCAGTTTCGATGCAAGGGCGTCAACGTCGCCTACCGGGAAATAATCGTCGCGGTCAAGGCCGACTTCGAGGTTCGCAGGAATGTCGCTGACAATTACCTTCACGCCGTAGCTCATGGCCTCGAGCAGGGCGATGGGCAGCCCCTCGTGGCTCGACGGAAGGCAGTAGCAGCGGCAGTTCGTCAGCAGCGAGTGCAGCTTGCGCCCCTTGATGAAGCCAGTCAGCACCACTCCGTTACGCCGTGCCATATCCTTCAGGCTGCGTGAATAGTCGTCCTCAAAGTCCGTGTCGCCGGCAAGCACGAGCTTGATGCCGTCACCCGTATTTTTACTTTTTAATTGTTCATTTTTAATTTGAGCGTAAGCGGAAACAAGGTGGTGCAGGTTCTTCTCCGGCACAAAGCGGCACATACCCAGTATGTACTTGCCCTTCTCTATGCCAAGTTCCTCAAAATATTCGGGATAATCGCAAACCTCGGGCTGCGACACGCCGTTATATATAAGGTGTACGCGCTTCGTCCTTCCATACTTGCGCCTTATAAGGTTGCGGATGACATCGGAAATCACAATCACATCGTCGGCGAACATGCAGCCGAACCGCTCGCCGAGCTTCAGCACGGCCTTGGCCGCCCTGCCCCACTTGTCGCGGTCATAGTCGGGCCCGTGGTGGGTGAATACCACCCTCATGCCCAGCAGCTTGGCGTATGGAACGAGCAGCGCCGGCCCTATCGCATGGACATGCAGCACGTCAGCCCCAAGCCTCTTGGCCTCGTTCACCGCCCTGAACGTATGGATTATGGCCTCGAACGACTTTTTCTTCGGGCTTTCGATATCAACCAGTTTCACACCACGCCACTCCCTCAACCCATCGTCGACGTAGCTCTTGCGCCTGATTACGGTAACGTCGAAACCGCGCCTTGCCATCCTCGGGAACAGCTCCTCGCAGTGTGTCTCGACTCCGCCCATGACATTGGGTATGCCACGGGTGCCGGTTACAACTATTTTCATAAAATTTCCTGGTTAAAGAATAATTGGTTATTTTTGCACCTGCCCAACGCCCATGCAAAAATGAAAAAGCTAACAAATATCAAAGAAACGCTGCAATATGCAGGCGTCATAGCCATCTCCTGCCTGTCCGCGCTGTGGCTGCTCGTTACAAGAAAAAACAGCAGGCACTCATAATCCGAACAGCAATCTTGTTATACGGTACTTTTTGATTATGTAATATAGCAAGACAGGCATTACTACACCGCAGCCGACAACAATAATAGCCTCAGGTACGAAAACATACCACAAGCCGGTATCAAACAGCAGCTTTCTGAACACAGCCTTGGCAAAACCTTCAAACGTCGTGTGGAACAAGTAAATGATATAAGACGACGACGCGACAACCATCAGCCAACTGCCCCGCACATCTTTGCAATACCTGCATATAAGTTTTGAAAACTCAACAACAAAGAATATCCCTGCATATGGCAAAACCGCGCTTATTAGTGTATTTTTACCCCCATTTGCATAATATGCATATTGCACAGCCATGAACAGGCACAATACGGCAACGGCATTCCGCCATTTAACAGCGTTGACAAACCAATGCAACAATCTCTGCTCGTATGCCACCACTCCAAACATGAAGAACACAAGCATGTGTTTGCACGATGAAAGGCAAAACTCTTCAGGCAAAGACAGCGGAATGAAATGCAGCACGAAACATATAAAGAAAAACAACAGACGGCTTGTCTTGGTCTTGAACAAAGGAACAATGACGAACATCCACCACAACGCCCAGATGAACCAAAGGAAATAACCAGCTTCAGGAAGATAAAACATCCGCAGGAACGAAACTAACGTTACTGGATTGTCAACGCTCATACTTCCTTGTGTCAGAAGTTTTATCGTTATGATAATAACAGAAGTTGCAAGATAAGGCACCATAAGTCGTCTTATCTTTTTTATAAGGAACTCGCCATACCCCACGTCTCTTTTCGTCGCGATATACACATATCCGCTTGCAAACATGAACAGCGGCATGTGGAACGTGTAAATAATGTCGTGCAAAGCCACGTACCATTCAGGCGAATTGTCAGGGATGTAATGCCCTACAACAACAAGGATGATACAAATAGCCTTTGCTATGTCTATGAAAACAATCCGTTGCATTATATATAACATAAGTCACCTTTTCCTGCACAACTTGACTATCGGCTTGTCGATATAATGAATAACAGAAGAAAAGATTATCGTCAAGATTACCGTCAAAAGCACAAACAAGCCTGAAGATAGATGAGGGATGAAAGTCTTTAGCAACAACATCATAAAACCATGTGAAAGATACACTTCGTATGATATTTCACCAAGAAAGTTTATTGCCCTGTTTCCGAACGTCCGGTGTGACGATAGCGTAAAAAGGAATATGATTATAATCACCCCCAATGCTATCTTCAACAGGTATTCACCGTAAAAGAATATAGGTTTGAAACGTAAATAAGCAATGCCTAAAACCAAGCTAAACACTCCCCATAATAAGATTCTACCCGTTTTAGGTCTTACAAACTGTTTTATCTGCGGCATAAACAGGAACAAGAATACGCCCCAGACCAATCCCCATCTCTCATAACACCATCCGTCCGCATCAAAACAGAAATATGCGATAAGGCTCGAAACAGCCACACCAAATATCAACAATAGATTGAATGTTTTTTCTCCATAAAAGCGTCGACCTAAACTTACGATATAAAACCAAAGGCAATATTGCAATAGTACCAACACATAGCTGTTTATCGATACTAAACGCATTAGGTCAATTTTACCCCCCCCAACAGCAGTTGAGCACGATACGGAGAAAATAAACACGTTCAAAACGAATTGCGGCACAAGCAACGCGGACAACCTGTTACGCCAGAAATGCTTTATATAATTTGGATTCTTCTTCAATGAAAAGCTCATGCCATAGGCAGACATAAGAAAAAACAATGTAACACAAACATACGCAAAACTTCCTATACCGTCTTGCACCTTGTTTTGATATGCCAATGGGATATGCACAAGTATGACGATAATACAGCATGCGCCTTTTAACACTTTAGTAAAATCCTTATTCATAAAAGCGTCTTGGTTTTTAACGCTTTTATTTCCCCATAGCACGCAAAAAGCCAGTGCTATGGGGACTAATAAAGTCAGAATATAATCCATCATGCCTTATGTTAGAAATTTTCCCTCAAATCTCCCTGACATGGGTCTTGCCCCACATCGCACCATTTCGGCTCTATGCACGCAGGTTTGCCCTGCATGGAGCGCAGCTTGTTCTTTAGCGCCCACTTCGCCGGATACTTGATGTACTTGTGCATAACAGGGCTGGCCGTGCCCACCATCCAGCAGTTCTTCGGGCACTTGCGCACCATTTGGCGCACCTTCTGCGCCTGTTCGCTCTCCCATATTTCCATGAACGGCGCGTCGTGTATGTTGCCCATGCTCTCCTTCCAGTATTTCTCCTCCAGTCCGTTGCAAGGCATCACCTCGCCCCAGGGGTCGATAAAGAAGTTCACCATGCCCGCCTCGCAGGGCAGCATGCGGCGTCCGCCCTCGATGTAGTTAATCAGTCCCATGTTGAACCATGCGCGGAACCAGCTCTTCGGGTGCTTCTCCTTCAGCTGCCACTCTATGAGCTGGCGGAAGTTGCCCGTCACCTCGTCCTTGTTCGTGATTACGTTGTCGCCCTTGTGGAAGTAGTACGAGTTGTGGAAAGCCGCCGTGGCGAACTCCATGCCCAATGACAGGGACAGCTGGTAGAGCGAGAGCATGTCCTTCGAGTTGTGGTTGCTGACGGTGCAGCCGAAGCCGATGTCCTTCAGCCCCATGTGCTTCAGGGTGAGCAGCGTGCGCAAGCCCTTGTCGAAGCCTCCGGCGTGGCCGCGCAGCTCGTCGTTCTTCTGGCTTAGACCTTCTATAGAAATACGTATTCCGATGTTTGGGAACTTCTTTGCCAAGGCCACCACCCTGTCCTCAAACCATCCCGAGGTTGAGATTACTATGCGCGGAGTGTGGCGGTAACATTCCTCCACAATCTCTTCAAGGTCCTCACGGATGAACGGCTCGCCGCCGGTAAGGTTGATAAACTTCAGCTGCGGCAGCGTCTTCAAGTCTGCCGCCTTGATTTCCTCCTGTCTGTTGGTGGGGTTCTTCCAGATGTTGCACATCTGGCAACGCATCGGGCAGCGATACGTCAGGATTATACTTGCGTCTGTAGGACGCGGAACTGAAAGTCGCTGTAAAGCAATGTTCTTGTTTGCCATTTCTTATTTTATAATTAAACTTTTATTCTTCATTATACAGGGCATACTTTGCCGTTTAAAGCCCAATGAGCCAAAGTACAATAAACAAGGGATTAATGCTTATTTTGTAAAAGGCCGTCGATTGCGTTGCGAAACATGGCCTTTTACACTGCAAAACACGGCATATTGCAACGTAAAAGATGGTCTTTTGCTGAGTGGCCGTCATAAAGGAAACAACTCAACCACGTGCAAAGGCTGTAGGATTATAAAAAGATTGTCCAGTTTTACCGTCACAATGTTACAACCGCCAATAACGCGCTGGCGGACAACAAGTTACAGCGTGACAACAAACATCATCCATCTTCACGCACTGCCGCATAGGGATGCTTCAATACGCAGGTTGTGACATCAAACTAAATTCACCGTCACAGCGCAACGAGTTGGCATCCAGCAATTTGCGTACTGTTGTGACAGTGTGACATCATTTACGCGCAAAGCCGTACACATTCATTATCGCGTCATAATAAGCGTCGGCGTTGTAACGCTCCATGGCGTTGCGCGCCACGCCTTCATAATCGAACTCGGCGTTGTACATCCGCCCTATCTTGTCCTCCAGGTCGCCGGCGTTTCCACTCTCGAACGTCATGCCTGTAACGCCCTCGTCAATCAGTTCGGGTATTCCACCGATGCGCGCACCGAGCACGGGCGTGCCCAGGCACTCGGCCTCGATAACGGACAAAGGGTTGTTCTCGTACCATTCCGACGGAATGACGGTGAACCGCGCCCGGCCGACCAGCTCCTTTATGTCGTCCCACTGCCTGAAACCAAGGAACTCGATGTTTCCCTTTAATTCTTCACTCTTCGTTTTTAACTCTTCACTTAGCGGCCCTCCACCAATCACTTTCAGCTTGTAGGGCAACCTCGCCGCAGCCTCAATGAGCGTAGCCACGCCCTTCTCATGGCTTAGGCGGCCTACGTAGCAGTAATAATCGTCCTTCGTGTAGTCGTCCCTGCGGCATTTCTCCACGTCGATGAAGTTGCACATCACCTTCAGTTTGTCCTTACTGAAGCCGCCCCCGGCCATCTTTTCCGCCATGAAACGGCTCGGACAGACGAACACGTCGGTGCAAGCCTCAAGCCTCTCGCGGCTCCACTTCACCGCTTCCTTGTAGCCAACCCACGACGCCAGGCGCGACCCCTTCATGCAGCGGTAGGCCATGCACGGCCTCTTGTCGCCGCTGAAACACAGCTCGCACACGTCCTTGCCGCTGCGCAGGCAGTCGTATCTCGGGCACAACAGCTTGTAGTCATGCAGCGTCCACACCACACGCACGCCCCTTCGGTGCGCGAGTTCGGCAATGACCGGCGACAGCTGCGTGTGTATATTGTTCAAGTGTACCACGTCGGGCTTGAACTCATCCATCAGTTTACCGAACTTAGCCCTGACCTCTCTCGACCCGAACGGCCTCGTCAGCGCCATCAGCCTGCCCATCTCCTGCGGAAAATACTTCCGCCACGGCGTATCAATGTTCTCCGGGTAGTCCATCCCGAACACCGCCACCTCGTGCCCTTTTGCCTTCAGCAGCTGCTCAAGGTTGAGCATATAAATACAGTCACCGCCCCGGCGGTAATAGAATTTGTTGGAAAGAAGAATCTTCATTGGTCTAAGATATTTCGGAAAAACATTGAATAATGTATTATTAATTTATCAAATTTTACACCTAAATTCATTGAGAAAGTTCTTATTCCGCATGTAAACGGATGCTTATGACAATAAAAACAAATAATAAACTCATTTATATTTATAATATCTTACACCGCCACAATGCAAGATTTCCGCCTTTATCTTTTTCCATAAAATCTTCATGTACAATCTTCTTTTCCGCCTCTTAGGGTCTAATTGTTTGACATCCTCTGATGTTATCATAATATACTTGGCAAAGGTGTCATTGTACACAAGGAAATGATTGAACTCATTTGTATCAATACAAACAGACATCTTCCGCTTTTGAAAATGAACATATGATATTTCCGTCTTAAAAAAACTATTATCCTTAAGCTTTAATGACAATAAGAACAATTTACCATCATTGTACTCGAAAATGTTATGGGCTGCAATATCAAACATTTCTTTTTCATAAAGTGGTACACGATAATCGTCGTGACGATAATCAATATCAAAAAAAGTGAAATTATCAAATGTCATTATTTCGCTCTCTTCACAATACCGGCCGAAAGCCTTTTCTTCATCAAAACAATAAGCAAAATCGGAAGTAAAAGCATCTTTATAAGTAACTAAATGCGTACTTTCATAGCGATAAGCTTTTAGCATCGTCTCATTATTACGCAAGATGCAACAATGGCCACGGGCACCTATTTTATCATACCTATTAAGAACTTCCTCTGTAAAAAACTTTCTTAAATCGCCCCAAATCAAATCAGTATCACAATATCCCCAAAAATCGAAATCTTTAATATACTCATAAAATATTTCTCCATAAGCAGGTCTAAAATCACAGAGCTTATATGGCTTTTCCAAAGATATTGGGAAATCATAAAAAGATTGGACACGCTCTTTAACCTGTGCGAACGTCGTATATATGACGGTTACATTATTGGGATAATGATATTCATCCTTACAATCTGTGAGTATCACCCAATTGATTGTCGGATTATGCGCACAACTATTCAACCAGATTCCGAAATAATTGTTGAAATGTCCAAAATACGGGACTATAAAAACTATACTTTTCATAAATACAGTTCAAGAATGAGAAAATTACAAGTTTACTAATGCTTTATCTTTTTCACTATCTTGTTGATTAACTCCATATTTGCTGATGAAAATTTACGTGCAAAAAGACAATCGTTTTCCGAACTCATCAATTCATCATAATCATAATCATCCGCCCATGTGTATGGCTTGCCACGCTTCCAGTCAATATACCTTAAACTCGAATGATATTCATTTTGAAAGTCATAAATATTCTTGCGGAATGGCGAGTTCCACAAAATTGTTTGCAAAAATATTTCATCTGGGCAGAACGTATGATTAAACAGGCGCAATACTTCGTATTTCTTTTCTACAAGGTATCGGCAGAAATCATCCGTTATGCTGACCCAGTTACACCCTTTCTTAAGTTTGTATGGATAATTCCTTCTTATGCCCAATATCCGCTGCAAGATTATACTTGACTTTTGTATCAGGCGTACTAATATTTTCTCAAAAATGCTGGAGCATCTGAAATGCCTCTGTAGGACATAATAATATCTTGTTTTATCATCCACACCTTTTTTAGATGAAGACGTTTCTTGCTCGAAGCCGACAAACTCTTTGCCCTGCAACTTGTTACAAAACTCATGTATGTAGTCTTGAGACTTTATTGGCAAGTCTTGCCCTGAAAGCAAATGATAGTAAACATAAGGTCCTTTGCTCCGCGCCGTCTCAAACAACACATATTCAGTTTCCACCTGTTTTATACTGCCCCAGCGATTGTCACACTGCCGTGTAAAAAACAAACGACTTTTTGCTGTCTTGACCCCACTAAACGTTTTTATATCCGCACGTGCGTCAATGGTAATGAAAATATCATTACGCTCATCGTCAATAAGGCTTAGCAGCGTTTGCAACAGACAAGGCTCATTGTGCGCAATAATCAAGTATGCGTGTTTTGCACTATACAACATGACGCTATGTGTGAATATATTATTTTCGGAAATAAAAAGCTAAAGACTTTCCCCAAAGGAGGACATGAGCGAGCATCCTATTTATGGCATAGCTATTACTTAAAAGCAACAAACTATATGGTGTTTTATTTAATGGCCGTACTTTCCCTTCTTTCAAGGTATTGACTTTTGATTTTAATAATTTGAAGTTATATTTATCTCCGACAATACAATAATCAAATAATTTTCTTAAATAAACATCCAACTTCCTTCGCTGTATACAAACAGAAAAGTCCATCTTACCACGAAAAAAGCATTCCATAATCTCCAGTATTTTTAAGACCATATCTGTCTTTTCTGTAGAATATGACCTTGACAAAGAGGATTTATCACTAATATCTTGATAATACAAAACAGTCTCTTCGTTAAATATAGTTTTTGAATAATACGCAATTTCAACCAAAACGAGCATATCTTCCCCCATATCCAACCCTTCTATAAATGTTAAATCGTTTTCTGTAAACAAGCATCTTTTCATACATTTTCCCATAATGTAGTTGGAACAAGGTTGCATAAGATATTTTTAATAAATTGTCGGGGCGACTCATTGTAGGCATTAGGAATATTTTTTACCACAGACACATCATACCATGCTAAATTAAAACATACAATATCTGCATTAGATGTTTCAATATCTGCTGAAATGATTTTTACCGCATCCTTTGCAATGAAATCATCAGCGTCAACCCATAACAGATAATCGCCAGTCGCATTAGCTAAAAGCGTATTCCTTGCAGCCGCCACGCCACGGTTTCTGCCATGACTGATAATTTTCGTCTGCTCCCTACGATGCGGAAAATCGCTCAACACAGATTTTAGGACTTCAATACTTCTGTCAGGCGTGCAATCATCGACAAAGACAAATTCAAGATTGTCAAACGTCTGCCCAAAAAGGCTTTTTGCACAACGCCCTATATATTTCTCCGCCTTATAAACTGGTACCAAGATTGAGATGTTTACACTATTCATGATTTTCTTAACTTAATGTGTTCATAACTACATCATATTTCCTGAACTGGAACAACCTTATCACGCAAAAATAAACGCTTATCCATATTGCCATATCCAAAATGCCTGTGGCAAACTCCATAACGGCAAGTGACAGCAAATAGCAAAAACAAATGTTAAAAGGCAAATACTTCCTACCGTACCTAAATAATGTAATATACGTCACAATGTACGCCACAAATCCCAACAAGCCCCTCTCTGGCAGTATCTGCATAAAAGAAGACTCTGCCCCAAGTATCAAATCATTATTCCCTATTTCCCTCAAAACGGATATAGCCCCCATCCCGTTGCCCAGTAACGGGTTCATTGAAAACATAGCCAAAGCAACTTCAAATTGCTTTTGACGGCCAGCAACGGTACTTCCGCCAGCCTCAGCCGCTATTTCAGGATTAAACAATGTCATAAAATTTGCAACAATATTCGGAAAATAAATGAACACTATTACAAATACCGCCACAAGCGGAATGATGATTTTAGGCTGGAATACCTGGCTCACGCTATAGAAGGCAAATATCAAAATCACAATTCCAACAAGAGGCGTTTTAGAGTTGGAAGCCAACGCTCCTGCCAATAGGAGTAGAATTATTACATTTATCTTTGTTTTAGTAAGAAGTTGAATTTTATATTTTGATATTGCCATGAACAAGTATAGCAAAAATACACAAGCTGTTCCAAACGCGATATGTATTCCAAAAGTGGAATAAGCCCTCACCATGCCTAATCTTATTTCCAAGCCTTCACCAACCGAAGGAGGTACGTAAAAAAGACGTCCACGGGTAGCCTCGTCATGTGGAGAGTTGAAATAGACAAAATCCAGCCAAGGATTGTCTTTCATGATTGACTCAAAAAGGCCAAGGCACGTTATAATGATTGCAACGATGAAACCCATCTTTATGTATAAATGCACATCTTCTTTTGTATTAAGGCATTTGAAGAAAACAAAGATTATTCCAAAATTGGAAATAAAATATTTCAGAGTGGCAACAAGACCTGTACTCAATGGAACTATGGCAAACAAAGAAGACAACAGGAATGACACTAATGTTATCCAAAAAGCATTAGTAATAGGAAACCTATCCAGCCTAAGTCTTATCTTGCGCTTCTTTGTCCTATACCTGAAGAAATATATTAGGATTAAAGTCATGTCGACAGCTATCACAGCCGACAGACCTGGGGAATTGTAACGCACAGCCACTTGTGCGTTCAGCAGCATCCGCGCCATCATCCATACTAAAACAGTCTTCTTGAAGTTGTAAAACGCACATATTACAACAACAAGCCATATTGCAATAGCTAAAATTTGTATTAAATACATCCAACGAAATTTTAGAGCTTGTATTTAAGCTACATCCATGAACACAACCTATACCTTAAATTTTTATATAAACCTACGAGCAAAAACATTCATTAATTTTCCCCTAAAGAATTGCTTTTCACCTTTAGAACAGCCTAATAAATACATAATGAAAATATTACTTATTGTGCAAGCGACACAAACCATTATAAAATTGCCCCATTCTGTTCTAATATAACCATCAACAAAATATGGTATTACAGGTGTCAGAACAGAAACTATCAATACTGGATATATAACACCTTTAATATAATCGCTTAAATCCATTTTTATCATTGGAAGAACAATCCTCAATCTTGCATATTGTGTAAAAAGTTCGACAACAATGTGCACAACAAAAACCCATTCAGGTTCTATATCAAATAATTTAAGAAAGAGGTAAGCTATCGGCACTATCATCAACAGCAGCGAGCCTTCAACAAATTGGAATTTCTTTAGTTTTCCTGTCGCATGAACAGACATAATAATCGGATTTGCCAATGTATATAACAATCCAGGAACTAAAACTAACCTCAAAAAGTTTGCCGTATGTTCAGGAACATCTTTTAGCCATATTTTCAATACAAATTCTGCTTCAAACATTATTGGCATTGCGATGAACAGCAGGATGAAAAATGAGAACTTTGAACTTAGTTTCAGCAATTTGTGCATGTCCTCCAAATCTCCTTTTGCATAACTTTTTGTCAATTGAGGGTTTAATGCCATTTGGAAATTGCAACAAAACTGGCTGCAAGCATTTTGTACCTGGACGGCCAAGCCTCTTGCTGCATTAACGGAAGGCCCGAAAAACATGTTAAGCAATACATTCAAACCTTGAGTGTATCCAATAACAGCAAGGTTCCCATTCATTGTCCAACCTGCAAAAGAAAAAATTTCCTTAAATCTTTTCTTGTCATAACAAAGCTTTGTATGAGCTTCTTCAAAATGCTTATTAGAATAAAAACCATAGACAAACCTTACAACGACCTGCACAAGAAACAACAACAATGAATACAATATTAGTTTATCAAAATCAGAAACTGCAAGCATAAAAACTGCAAGTAGCTTCAATGTAGCTTCAACAATGGAAATGTATGCAAATGCAGACATTCTTTCATGACCTATAATCAAAGCATTGTATGGTACACTTATGATATTTATAATTGATGTCAATATTGAAAATTGAAAAACCCAAAATGCAGCAAATTGCCGGTCTACAGGTATCTGTAACTGGGTTCTCAAAAACCACAACCCTATCGTCTCGCCGATAACCAAGATAAAAACAGCCATGATAAAGTGTATGGATAAGATATTCCCAAAAGTACTTTTCAAATCTTCCATGTTTCCTGCACCTATGTCATAGGTTATAAAACGCGAGGAAGCTGCGGACAAAGAACTGTTCATAAATCCGAGCATCGCTATTATGCCTCCTACTACATCATAAATACCAAAATCTATGACACCAAGTTTCTGCAAGACAATTCTTGAAGTATAAAGATTTATAATTAACAGAAACAGCATCCTGACATACAGCAGCATGGTGTTCTTGGCTATGCGCTTGTTATTTGATGAAATGTCGGTCATATAAAAGGATGTGGGGAGATGACGGCTGCCGATGCCGGCCTTGCCGGATAAACGTTGCAAAACGGCGTGGCGGCAGGAATTGCCGTCATCGTAGGTTACTGTTCAAAACAAATGGAACAGGGGATATTATAGAAGGGGGCGAGAGACGTTATAGATGTGTACAAAGGAATGTTATAAAAAGAAACTGGAGCGTTACGGCAAGTGACGGAGTGTCATTGATGCAGCCATACCGTTCTCAGATACCTGCGCCAAACGGCCAGATGGTTGGTCGTGTTGATTTCCTTGCAGATGTTGACACAAGTATTGATGAGTTCGTCCGTTCCTTGTTCAATGTCAGAAGACGTTACAGCCATGACATTAAGCTTTTCATCTCCAACCTTGAAATCGGGGATGGCATTCACCTTTGAATCCTTGTCAGTCAACACTTTATATAATGTCGGGGCGTAGTTATGGAATGAGTCAATCAATTTATTCCGTTGCAACCCACCGCTCACTAATTTCTCGTTGGCATGGTCTCCTGTAAGAAAATACTCGCCGAGAAAGTCATTCCAGTTTGCGAAAAGAACATGGCTGCCGTACTGCCTCATTACCCCGATATGAGCGTAGTAGGATGTTGTCACCTCTGCACTTGCCTGTTTGCTTGGATAATAGACACGCTCTGCAATGTTGACTTTTCTGATGATTTCTGTGAAATTCTCCTGTTCATGCCTCGTTTCTCCTTTTTCGTCAAAATCATCATAACCTGACGTCGGAGTTAGAAATGGCCGGAGTATGAGTTTTGAATAAGCCTGCCTGACATAACCAGAGAAGTCGCGTTCGTATCTGGCTAAGTTCAATACCAGTTCGGCTTCCTTTTTCGTCATCCGGGAAAGCATGACACCCAATGTTTCCTCGCCTTGCTTATGAAGTTCCTTACAGAGTTCAACCAACGAAGCCTTTGCAGCCAACCGTTCTATTATGCCGTAAAGCATTGGAAGCGTCCGTTTGCCGTAACCGCAACCTTGAAGCATTCCTATAATAAGGTCTGCAGCCCTTGCTTTCTCCGTTCCTATGGAGAGCCGGTCGTTCTCTGCGTTATGCAGGCGGACTACGTGCAGGTCGTAGACATTGGGATATGATACGGTCAGATGGTTGCCGGGTGTCATTCCATTTATTTGGAACACTATCCCACGTTTACGGCGAAAGCGGCAAACAAACCCCTCACAACCAGCCAACGGCCCGTCGACCACACGTACTATCTCGTTCGGCTCGTCGTTATCGTTGTGATTATAAGCATAATCCGTGAAAGGCCGTTCCAATACTACAACCTTGTCCGCATAGTTCTCGTTAAAGTCCATGAACGCCCGCATTTGTGCCTCCGGAATAATGCAGGGCGTGGCCTTATCTTCCGGGGTAATCTTGCGGTTATAGCGAAGGGATGTGTTGGGACAACGGTCATTAAGGAAATCGACCAGCGCACTTAGGGTTGCATGAACAAACACATAGCCGTCAAACAAAGGCATCTTTCCTTCTCTGCCGCCTTGCCTTACATTGACAATGGTATGTGTAGGGCAATAGGCTTCGAGTATATTCTTAGTCTTTTCCTTCTCACGCTCAATAAGAGAGGCAAGCTCGCGTTCATGTCCGGGTTGTGTTCGGACGAGATACCAATGGAAGTCTACCTGGTTGAGTTTGTCGGCCATAAGCTACGTTTGACAAAAAGACATTCCTTATTTTGCCCTCATGCCAAACGCATGATGGCTATTAAGTACCTCTCCGAATTCGAATCGTCACGCTTCCCTAACTTCCTCATAAAGTCCTTGGGCGTAGTTTACGACATTCTTCAGGCTATAACGGCTGCATCCCGGACGAAACTCAGCGGCGATGTCCAGCCGTTGTTATGTGGCGAGATGAACGGAACGTACCCTGTTCCATTAAACCATTCTCCATACCACAAATGCTTTGTTTTACGTCAATTTAGTTTTTACACGATGGCGTTATTATTACCGTTGCATAGGTATAAAACGTCCACTTGTGTGCAAAGATACGAAAAACCGCCGATTTCAAGCCTTTCATGGAGACTTTTTTGATAAAATTTCATGCTTCGCGTTTGGCTGAAACGCGAAATGTCTGGGCACAATCCATGTCTGTAAATGGTAACGCGCTGATATATGCAACTTTGCACACTGGCCGCCTCTTCACACTTATAATCTGGCTTATACACACACCAAGCCTAATTACAGATGCTTTTATTTCGCCCTATCGTATTTTTATCATATCTTTGCATCAGGATAAAAACTCAAGTAGCAGAATGGAAGACATACTCAACATGCAGCTTTTCGGCGTGTCGGTACGCTGGCTCATAACGTTCGCAATAAAGGGAGCGGTCATATACCTATTTGTACGCCTGCTAACAGGCATCACAAAATACCTGTTCTACCGCTCCATGCACAAGCAGCGCAAGGTGGTACTCGACGAGACGAAGGTCAGCTTCATGCGCCGCATCATCGTCACCACCATCTATATAATAGGTATAGCGGCCTTCCTCTCACTCATTCCGGGCATGGAGAAGGTAAGCAACTCCATCCTCGCCAGTGCCGGAATTATGGCCGCCGCGGTAGGCTTGGCGTCGCAGGACGCGCTGTCCAACGTCATCGGCGGACTGTTCATAATCTTCTCGCAGCCGTTCAAGCTCGGCGACTTCATCGAGGTTGACAGCATCGTCAAGGGCACGGTGATGGAAATCACGCTGCGACACACGGTAATACGCGACGCAGAGAACCGCATGATTCTCATCCCGAACAACAAGATTAACTCAAGCACCATCATCAATTCGTCTTACGGCGACACGGCCACATGCGCCTTCGTGGAGGTGGGCGTGTCGTACACGGCCGACCTTGACAACGCCATCGCCACCATGCGCGACGAAATAATGAAGCACCCTCTGCTCACCGACCACCGCTCGGAAGACGAAAAGAAGAACGGCGTACCGCAGGTGGTAATCCGCGTGACCAACCTCGGCGACTCCGCCATTACGCTGCGTGCATGGGCCTGGGCATCAAGCGCAGGCAATGCGTTCGCCATGAAATGCGACCTGCTCAAGAGCGTAAAGGAGCGTTTTGACCGTGAGAACATCGAAATCCCATATCCTTACATCAACGTGGTAAAGGCTTGACGGCAAGCAGACATTTATCTTTTCACCACTTAAGACATGGCTAAGAATACGACAACCATAACCGAAATACAGAGAGACAAGCGCGACACCGCCCTTATAGAAACCCTTACCCATCTTTGGGAACGCTCCGTAAGGGCAAGCCACCACTTCCTTACCGAGGGCGACATTGCCAACCTAAAGCCTTACGTAAAGGAGGCTTTGCAGGCCATCGGCACGCTGCTCGTAGCCCGCAGCGGGCATGAATACGCGGCGTTCTGCGGCATACAGGACGGCAAAATCGAGATGCTTTTCGCCGCGCCGGAACATTTTGGCAAAGGCATAGGCAGGCAGTTGGTAGGCATTGCGGTAAAAGAACACGGTGCAACGCTCGTCGACGTGAACGAACAGAACCCCAAGGCCGCAGGCTTTTACCGGCACATGGGCTTCGAGGAATACCGTCGCGACGAGACCGACGACCAAGGAAATCCATTCCCTATACTAAGAATGAGACTGAAATGAACGACACAACAGCCTGCTGCGGCTTTGATTGCAGCGGATGCCCGATGTACAGCGGCACGCCGACGCAGGTTTGCTGCGGCTGCCGGGGCGACGGCCTGCGGTTAGACTACTGTGACGACGGCTGCGAAATACGCAGCTGCGTCATGGCAAAAGGACTTGACACATGCGGCGGATGCACACTGACCGGCACGTGCCCTACCCTCGCCGAGCTGTTAAGGCGCAACCCGAAGGCAAAGGAAAGATTGATAAAAAAGCCGTAGACTTGCCGCACATGGCACCGTCTACGGCTATTGTTTTGCTTGTAAACGTCAGCCTTTCATGTGCAGCGCACGCATGAAACGCTCCACCACCTCGGGCTTGCCAACGTGCTTGCCCTCGTCTTCGCTAAGTTTGCACGTATCGTTATAGAACGACCACGACTCCGTTATTTTTGCCGCAACGAGCTTGATGACTATGTTCATCGGCTTCACCCCGTCAAAGTCGTTGGTGAAGTGGGTGCCTATTCCGAACGAAGGCTGGCAGTAATCCTTGGCATACTGCTGTATGGCAATTGCCCCGTCGGTGTCGAGGGCGTTGCTGAATATTACCTGCTTGGTGGTAGGGTCGATGCCCAAAGAGCGGTATTTCTCCACAATGCGCATAAGCTGCTCGCGGTTGTCTCCGCTGTCTATGCGCAGCCCCTTGAACAGATTGGCAAAGTCTTCGGAGAAATTCAGGCTGAAAATGTCCCACCCGAAGCTGTCATAAAGGTATGTGCCGAGCGCGCCGCGGAACGTGTTTCGCCACGAGTCCATGGCTATGTGGTTGGCCATCTGCGGACCGTACATGCCGCCAATGGCGCACACAAACTCGTGAGCCATCGTGCCTACGGGCAGCACGTCGTGCTTCATTGCGAGATAGACATTGCTCGTACCGACAAACCTTCCCGGCCATTCTTGGCTCTTGTAGCAGTCCTTCATGGCGCGGATGACAGTGTCCTCCGCCTGGAACGAGGCGCGGCGGCGCGTGCCAAAGTCGCTGAACACGCAGCCAGCAGCCAGCAGCCGCTCGGCCTTGCGGTACGTCTTATGGTAATAAGCGTCATAGTCGAACAGGCGGTCTTGCCCCGTCATTTCATAATAAAGGTCGGAGATTATGGCAAGCACCTTCACTTCAAGGAAGATGGTCTCCGCCCATCCGCCCTCGAACTCCACATACAGCCGTCCCTCGTCGTCCTGCCAAGCCTTGGCCCAGCGGCGGCTGAAGCGGAAGCCCTTTAGGTAGACGAAAAACCACTCGGGCAGGTAGTAGCACCTGCGGCGCATGAAGTCGACCTCGTCGTCGGTTATTACGACATCCTCAAGTGCGGCGAGCTGCCGCATCAGTTCGTCGGCGAAGCCCGGCGGATATACGGTGTTGTCACGGTCGGTAAACGTATATTTCACCTGCGCACGCGGAAAATTGTCGATTACGGCGCAGCACATGGTAAACTTGTACAGGTCGTCGTCGGTAAAGCGGGTTATGATTTGTTTCATCGTCAAACGTTTTTCCATCCGCCTGCACGGGGTTTCCATATAAATGCAAGCGCACGCCAAAGGTAACACTTGTTTTTGAATTACGCAAACCAACGGCGCATTTTCACACCTTTCAACAGCCCTAATGCAACCCGTTGACAATCAGCCACTTTGCAATATGCCGCAAACCGGCTTGCAAAAGACGGTCTTTTACAATGCAAAAGACGGCCTTTCGCATTGTAAAAGACCACCTTTCATATTTTCATTCTTTTAATCTGCCAACGCCCCCGGCATCAAACCGTCCTGCCGGCATCCATAAAAGTTGCACATTTTAGCCGCAAACGTGCATTTTAATGCCAATCCGTTACTTTTTCAATGCTTTTAATTACAAATATTGACAATATTGTCGAATTTATTGAAAAATATGTTGTCCGTTCGGTTAAAATGATGTACCTTTGCACGAACAATAAGCAAAAAGACATTAATCGGAGGTTTTCACATGAAGCACAGGTTAAGAAGCGCAGTATGCACCGAGGGTCGCCGCATGGCCGGAGCAAGGGCCTTGTGGGTGGCTTCAGGCATGAAGCAAGAGCAGTTTGGCAAGCCCATCATAGCGATAGTCAATTCTTTCACGCAGTTTGTACCAGGGCATACCCACCTGCACGACATCGGGCAAATAGTGAAAGCCGAAATAGAAAGCATGGGATGCTACGCCGCCGAATTCAACACAATAGCCATAGACGACGGCATAGCCATGGGGCACGACGGCATGCTGTACTCGCTGCCGTCGCGCGACATCATCGCCGACTCCGTGGAATACATGGTAAACGCCCACAAGGCGGACGCGATGATTTGCATATCCAACTGCGACAAGGTGACGCCGGGCATGCTCATGGCTGCCATGAGGCTCAACATACCCACCGTGTTCTGTAGCGGAGGGCCTATGGAGGCCGGACGGTGGCGCGGCGAGAACGCCGACCTCATAACCGCGATGGTAAAAGGCGCGGACGCAAGCGTGAGCGACGAGGAGATGAACGAAATAGAGCGGTGCGCCTGTCCGGGCTGCGGATGCTGCTCGGGAATGTTCACCGCCAACTCGATGAACTCGCTGACGGAGGCCATCGGACTGGCGTTGCCCGGCAACGGCACCATACTCGCCACGCACGAAAACCGCATCAGGCTGTTCAAGGACGCGGCAAGGCAAATAGTTGAAAACGCGTTCAAGTATTACGAAGACGGCGACGAGAGCGTGCTGCCGCGCAGCATTGCCACGCGCGCGGCCTTCCTCAACGCCATGACGCTCGACATAGCCATGGGAGGAAGCACGAATACCGTGCTCCACCTGCTCGCCGTAGCGCAGGAGGCCGGCGCTGACTTCAGCATGAAAGACATTGACGCGCTTAGCCGCAAAGTGCCATGCCTGTGCAAGCTCGCACCCAACACACAGCAGTACAGCGTGCAGGAATGCAACCGCGCAGGCGGCATATTCGGCATAATGAACGAACTGGCAAAGGGCGGACTCATAGCTCCAGGCGCAATGCGCGTGGACGGCAAGACCGTAGGCGAACAGCTGAAGAAATACGACATAACCGGCACGACGGTTGACCCGGAGGCCGACCGCATATACCAAAGCGCACCGGGACGCAGGTTCTCAACGCAAATGGGTTCGCAAAGCGAACGCTGGGGCACGCTCGACACCGACCGTGCCAACGGCTGCATACGCGACATCGCGCACGCATACACCAAGGACGGCGGACTGGCCGTGCTCTACGGCAACATCGCGCAAGACGGATGCGTGGTGAAAACGGCCGGAGTTGACCCGTCAATCTGGAAATTCCGCGGCCCGGCCAAGGTGTTCGACTCACAGGAAGACGCCTGCGACGGCATACTCGGAGGCAAAATAAAGAGCGGCGACTGCGTCGTAATAACCCACGAAGGACCAAAAGGCGGCCCGGGAATGCAGGAGATGCTCTACCCCACCTCTTATATAAAGAGCATGCACCTCGGCACGGAATGCGCCCTCATCACAGACGGACGCTTCAGCGGAGGCACCTCCGGGCTAAGCATCGGGCACATTTCTCCCGAAGCCGCGGCTGGTGGAAACATCGGGAAAATAGTAGACGGAGACATCATCGAGATAGACATCCCCAACCGTTCCATCAACGTCTGCCTTACAGACGACGAGCTGTCGGCACGCCCGCAGCGGCCACTCACACGGCAACGCACCGTGAGCAAGGCACTCAAGGCATACGCACAGAGCGTCAGTTCGGCCGACAAAGGTGGGGTAAGGATTATAGAATGAAACACAAACAGCAAGACATAAAAATGCCAAAAGAAACAATAACAGGAGCAGAAGCGCTTATGAGGGCGTTGAAAGCCGAAGGGGTAAAGACCATATTCGGCTATCCAGGCGGAGCCATCATGCCCGTATTCGACTCCCTCTATGACTATACACGCGGCGAGAAAAAGGCTTTCGACCACATACTTGTGCGCCATGAGCAGTCTGCCGCACACGCAGCCGAAGGATATGCAAGGGTAAGCGGAAAGGTGGGCGTATGCCTGGTAACCAGCGGCCCTGGAGTAACCAACACGCTGACAGGCATCGCCGACGCCATGATGGACTCCACGCCTATCGTCGTCATTGCCGGACAGGTAAGCGTATCGGCACTCGGCACGGACGCATTCCAGGAAGTAGACCTTGTCGGAGTGGCCCAACCTATCAGCAAATGGAGCTACCAGATAAGGCGTGCGGAGGACATCGCATGGGCGGTAAGCCGCGCTTTCTACATAGCAAGGTCGGGACGTCCCGGCCCGGTAGTGCTCGATTTCCCGAGAAACGCACAGACAAGCACCACCGAATATGAACCCTGCCACGTCGACTTCGTGCGCAGTTACATTGCGTATCCTGCACTTGACGACGACGCAGTACGGCAAGCCGCAGAACTAATCAACGCCGCCAAAAAGCCGATGGCGCTCGTGGGACAAGGCGTTGAGCTTGGAAACGCACAGGAAGAACTTGCCGATTTTCTCGAAAAAGCCGACATTCCTGCCGCCAGAACATTGCTCGGGCTGTCGGCGTTGCCGTCAAACCATCCGCTGAATGTCGGCATGCTGGGCATGCACGGCAACTATGCACCTAACATGAAAGAGCTGGAATGCGACGTACTCATAGCCATCGGCATGCGCTTCAGCGAAAGAGTGACGGGCGAACTGTCAGGCTACGCCAAGCAGGCGAAAATCATACACCTCGACATAGACAAGGCGGAAATAGACAAAAACGTGAAAACAGACGTGGCGGTTGTCGCCGACTGCAAGGTTTCACTACCTGCGATAACACGCCTCTTGCGCAAAAACGACCACAAGGAGTGGATTGACAGCTTCAAGCCTCTTCACGAAATAGAATATGGAAAGGTAATACGCCCTGCCATACACCCCACCAGCGGCCCGCTGCTTATGGGCGAAGTAGTCAACGCCGTGGCTGAAGCTACTGGCGGAGAGGCCATATTGGTCAACGACGTAGGGCTTAACCAGATGTTCTCCAGCCGTTACTTCAAGTTCAACAGGAAGCGTTCCATCGCGAGCAGCGGCGGCTTAGGCACCATGGGCTACGGCCTCCCTGCCGCCATCGGTGCAACATTCGGGGCGCCAGGGCGCACCGTCTGCATGTTCACCGGCGACGGAGGGCTGCAAATGAGCCTGCATGAACTGGGCACAATCATGGAGAACCAATGCCCGGTAAAGATTATCCTGATGAACAACAACTATCTTGGAAATGTAAGGCAGTGGCAAGACATGTTCTTCGACAAGCGCCGTTCGTTCACACACATGGAAAACCCGGACTATGGAAAGATATGTTCGGCCTATGGAATACCCTACTCTTTCGTGAAAGACCGTGACGGACTTAAGGCCGAGATAGAAAAGATGTCAGCTTCAGACGGCCCTTACCTGCTGGAATGTGCAGTGAAAGAAGAAGAGAACGTGCTGCCGATGATTCCTCCAGGAAAATCCATCAGTGATATGCTTTTAGAGCTATAAACAACGAAAAGACAATGGAAACAACCGGAAAAAACTTATATACGCTGTTGGTTTACTCTGAAAACCTGGCCGGAATACTCAACCAAATCACGGCCGTTTTCACTCGCCGGCAGGTCAACATCGAAAGTCTGAACGTTTCGGCGTCGAGCATCGAGGGCGTACACAAGTACACCATCACCGCTTGGAGCGACGAAGACCAGATTATAAAGATAACCAAGCAAATCGAGAAAAAGATTGACGTAATCAAAGCCGACTACTATACCGACGACCAGCTCTTCATACGCGAGGAGGGGCTTTACAAGCTGTCAACGCCCGAAGTGCTTGAAAATCCCGAAATATCACGCACCATCCGCAAGGCAAACGCACGCATAGTAGAAGTAAACCCGACGTTCTGCAGTGTGATGCTTAGCGGCATGACGGAGGAAATCACAGGACTTTACTACGCATTGGCAAAGTTCAACTGCGTACTGCAATACACCCGCAGCGGACGCATCGCCATAACACGAAGCACCGTGGAAGAGGTTAGCGACTTTTTGGAAAAACAGGAACAAAACAGGAGATAACAATGCTTGACAAGACAGGACGATACGAATTCATGGCGGAGCCGTTTCATTGCGACTTCTCCAAAAGGCTTTTCATGGGACATCTGGGCAACCACCTGCTCAACGCAGCCGACTTCCACGCCAGCCATCGGGGCTTCGGCATGACGCAGCTCAACCCCGAACACAAGACGTGGGTGCTCTCCAGGCTTGCCATAGAGATGGAAACGATGCCTAAAGAATACACCAAGTTCAACGTAGAAACGTGGATTGAAAGCGTGATGAAGTACTTTACAAACCGTAACTTCCGCATCGCCGACGCCACAGACGACGGCAGGACATACGGCTACGGGCGCAGCATCTGGGCACTGATTGACACCGACACGCGCCAGCCGCAGAACATTCTTGACGTAAGCGGCGGTGAAATCACAAAATACATCAACGCCGACAAGGAATGCCCCATCGACCAGCTGTCGCGCGTAAAGATGGGAAAGGACGCACGGCTTGCCGCTACAATCGACACGCATTACAGCGACGTGGACGTGAACGGACACATTAACAGCGTGAAATACATAGAGCACGTGCTCGACCTCTTCGGCGTAGACTGGTACAAGAGCCACGCCATACGCCGCTTCGACATTGCTTATGTAGCCGAAAGCCATTACGGCGACAAGCTGAATTTCTATATGGAAGAGGCCGGCGAAGGCGCATTCTGCGTGCGCATAACCAAGAAACAGGCCGACGGCGGCGACGAGGCGGAGGTATGCCGCAGCAAAGTGACATTTGCGGAAAGGTAAAGACAGAAGGAATACGGCCGCAACGCCTCCCGTAAACGACTATACATTAACAACCCGAACGCCGTGCCTCACGGGGCGGCTTCAATAAAAAACATTAACGACATGGCAGAAATGAATTTCGGTGGCGTAATCGAGACGGTAGTCACCAGCAAAGAGTTTTCATTGGAAAAGGCGCGTGAAGTGCTCAAGAACGAGACCATCGCCGTACTCGGCTACGGCATCCAAGGCCCGGGCCAGGCGTGCAACCTGCGCGACAACGGCTTCAACGTTATAGTAGGACAGCGCGAAGGCAAGACATACGACAAGGCCGTGGCCGACGGATGGGTGCCAGGCAAGACGCTGTTCTCCATCGAGGAGGCGGCCGAAAAAGGCACAATAGTATGCATGTTGCTGTCTGACGCAGGCCAAATATCGGTATGGCCCAAAGTGAAGCCATACCTCACAAAGGGCAAGGCACTGTATTACTCGCACGGCTTCGCAATCAACTGGAGCGAGCGCACGGGCGTAGTGCCTCCTGAAGACGTGGACGTAATCATGGTGGCGCCCAAGGGTTCGGGCACGTCGCTGCGCACAATGTTCTGCGAAGGGCGCGGCCTCAACTGCTCGTATGCCGTCTACCAAGACGCTACGGGACGCGCCGAGGAGCGCACAATAGCCTTCGGAATAGGCATCGGGGCTGGCTACCTGTTCAAGACTACATTCGAGCGCGAGGCCACAAGCGACCTCACCGGCGAGCGCGGCTCGCTCATGGGAGCCATCGAGGGACTGCTCGAAGCGCAGTACCAAGTGCTCCGCGAGCACGGCCATTCACCCTCGGAGGCGTTCAACGAGACCGTAGAGGAACTTACACAGAGCCTCGGCCCGCTCTTCGGCGAAAGGGGAATGGACTGGATGTACGCCAACTGCTCGACCACGGCACAGCGCGGCGCACTCGACTGGGCGCCCCGCTTCCGCGACGCCATCAAGCCCGTAATGGAATGGCTTTACCTCTCGGTAAAGAGCGGCAACGAAGCCCAGATATCCATCGACAGCAACTCGAAGCCCGACTACCGCGAGAAACTGAACGAGGAACTGCGCCAGATGCGCGAGAGCGAGATGTGGCAGGCCGGCGCAACGGTGCGCAAACTGCGTCCTGAAAACAACTGATTTTACACATAGCTTAACTACCCGAAGGGTGCGGTGGCGGCTACGCTCCGCGCCCTTTTTGTATGCGACACGTCAAAAAGACTGCAAAACGCATTGCAAAAGGTGGCCTTTCACCGTGTAAAAGGCCACCTTTTGCAACGCAACCGACGGTCTCTTGCAACGCAAGATGCAACTGCCTGTAAAACAGCACGTTGTGAATTAATCAAAAATAGGACACAGAAAAGGATAATTTTGGCAAAAAACACATTCTTGTTTTTTGAACAACCAGGCAATAAGAGTATCTTTGCAGTTGATGAAAAGGCTTATAATCATACTCACGGCAATAGCGTTTTACAGCGCGGCAAACGCCCAGGAACGGCGCGGCAACGCCGCAACCGCCGACAGCACGGCCGTGACCGCCGACGCCTTGAAGCCGGAATTAATCGGCGGCGCGGACGCTCCAACGCACATATACACCTACGGCGGCTACCGCGGCGAACCGATGCAGGCTACCGACTCGCTCCATCTGCCCGTGCTCGACAGCTTCGGGCGGACATACATCAACATGTACCCGTACAGCTGGTACGGCCTGTACGACTGGCAGCTGCACAAGGGACTCAACCTTAACCTCGGCGCGTCGGTGTTCGCCTCGTTCGGCGACAGCCCGTGGAAAGGCGTCGGCTTCACGCAAAGCATGGCCGCGATGTACGCCGTACCGCTGACAGGCAAACTCTCGTTGGCCATTGGCGGATACATCAACAACATCTACTGGTCGCGCGACGCATACCACGACGCCGGCCTGAACGCCGTGCTCGGCTACAAGTTCGACGAGCACTGGGAAGGCTACCTGTTCGGACAGAAGTCGCTCGTCGCCACCCGTATGCCCCTGCCCCTTTACGACATAGGCAACATCGGAGACCGCATCGGGGCTGCCATAAGGTACAATTTCAATCCCAACTTCAGCATACAGGTCAGCGTAACGGCGGAAAAGAGAAAATAAGTACCGCCAAAGAACCCGTCTTTGTCAAATCAAGACAAAGGCATAAACCCAATTATTATCAGAAAAGCAGACGCGTCCGCCCAAGCCTTTTGCTTGAAACGGACGCGTCTGCTGTAATTAATCGCCCAACGTTATGCTCGACCTCACCCTACTCAACGTTTCCGGAGTCATTTGCAGATAGCTGGCTATATAAACCAAAGGCGCACGCAAAGACAACTGTGGAGACAACTTGCATAGCTTCCTGTACCTGTCTTGGGCAGTCTCAAAGCGCACCAAGTCTGCATGTATCTGTGAGTTAATCAAAGACTCTTCAAGAATCTTCCTGTACAATATCTGTATATTCACATTGTGCAATGCCACCTCTTCGAGCCTCGCCTTAGGCAATGCGTATATCAAGACCGGCTCCAAAGCCTCCACCTGCAGACGGGTAGGCTCTTCCTTGAAAAGGCTTTCTATGCACATTATTATTTCACCCTCCGGCGCCATGTGCTCCGTGACATCTTTTCCTTTCTTAAAATAGAACTGCCTTACCAGGCCTTTTTCTATATAATATATGTTCTTGCAGACTTCACCTTCCTCCAGAATCATCTCTCCTTTGGCAAATTTCATCGGTACAAGTACATTTTCAAGAATGTCCAGTTCGTCATGAGTCATCGTACTGTACTTACGAGCCAACTCACGCGCAATGTCACGCTTGGTTTTCAACATTTCTTTCATTATTCCTCCTCCTTTGAATATTCATTTAATAAATCATAAACAAATAAACGGCAACCGCCTTATTGTTCATATTCATTAATCTTTTCCCTCACATATATTTGTTAATCCAATTTCAACACTGCAAGAAAAGCTTTCTGTGGAACCTCGACGTTCCCAATCTGCTTCATTCTCTTTTTACCTCTCTTTTGTTTCTCCAAAAGCTTCCGTTTACGGCTGACGTCTCCGCCATAACACTTGGCCGTAACATCCTTGCGCACACATTTCACTGTTTCACGTGCTATGATTTTCGACCCAATCGCAGCCTGTATCGCAATGTCGAACTGTTGTCTCGGTATTAATTCCTTCAACTTCTCACACATTCTACGTCCCAATACAACGGCATTGTCCTGATGTGTAAGTGTTGACAACGCGTCAACCGGCTCGCCGTTTAACAATATATCCAACTTTGCAAGCTTTGACGGACGGAAACTGTCAACATGATAATCAAATGACGCATACCCCTTCGATATGCTCTTAAGCTTGTCGTAAAAGTCAATGACGATTTCCCCCAACGGTATCATAAAGTTCAGTTCCACCCGGTTTCCGCTGACATAGTCCTGCCTTACAAGCTCCCCGCGTTTATCAAGGCAAAGCTTCATTATCGGGCCTATATATTCAGCACTTGTTATGATTGAGGCTTTTATGTAAGGCTCTTCGATATGGTCTATCATCGTTGCGTCGGGCAATCCCGATGGATTATGTACTTCCTTTACGCCTCCCTGTTTGTCGTAAACCATGTATGAAACATTGGGGACGGTCGTTATCACATCCATGTTGAACTCACGGTCCAAGCGTTCCTGCACAATCTCCATATGCAACAAGCCGAGAAAGCCGCAACGGAAGCCAAAGCCCAACGCTACAGAAGATTCTGGTGAAAACGTAAGAGACGCATCATTCAACTGCAACTTTTCAAGCGATGCGCGCAAATTCTCATAATCATTAGGGTCAATAGGATACACTCCAGCGAAAACCATCGGCTTTACCTCTTGGAAACCGGAAATCGCATTATCGCAAGAATTACCTACATGAGTTATGGTATCACCAACCTTTACTTCCTTGCTGTCCTTTATTCCACTTATAATATAACCGACATCCCCTGTTCCCAGACTGGAACGAGGTATCATATCCATCTTCAACACGCCGACTTCATCAGCTACATACTCCATCCCCGTATTAAAGAACTTGACCTTGTCGCCTTTATGGATAACGCCGTTTTCTATCTTGAAATATGCGATAATACCGCGAAACGGATTGAAAACGGAATCGAAAATCAATGCCTGCAAAGGCGCATTTGCATCACCTGAAGGGTGTGGTACACGCTCTACAACCGCGTCCAGAATTTCCTTTACGCCCTCACCTGTCTTACCAGAAGCGCGTATAATATCACCCCTGTCACATCCCAACAAGTCAACAATTTCATCTTCAACCTCATCTGGCATGGCCGACGGCATATCTATCTTGTTGATAACCGGGATTATCTCCAAATCCTGGTCGAGAGCCATGTACAGATTGCTTATCGTCTGCGCCTGCACACCCTGTGTTGCATCAACAACGAGCAAAGCCCCCTCGCACGCCGCAATACTGCGTGACACTTCGTATGAGAAATCCACATGCCCCGGAGTATCGATAAGGTTCAATATGTACCTTGAACCGCCATAATCATATTCCATTTGTATTGCATGGCTCTTTATCGTTATTCCACGCTCACGTTCTAATTCCATGTCGTCAAGCATCTGCCCCTCGGTTATTTGGATAGTCTTTGTATATTCCAATAAACGGTCGGCAAGCGTGGATTTTCCGTGGTCAATGTGCGCTATTATACAAAAATTCCTTATTTCGTTCATCTATCTATCATTTTGGGTACGCAAATATACAAAAAATGCAATCAAATCCCAAGAATCCAAATGTTTTTATGGTAAAATTCGGGAAATAGGCTCTATAAAAATATGAGAAAAAACAAATGTTTTTTGCTTATTTATTGATTTTGTTCGTTTATTTCATTGATGTTCGGTATTTTTGCACAATTATAAAAGCATTTACGATGAAAAAATTTTTGATGTTCTTAATTTTGCCAATAGCATTCGCCTCCTGCCATGAAAGCCTTGAGGACAAAGCCGCACGTGAAGCGGTTGAGTTTACAAGAAAAAACTGTCCTGTACCCATAAATGAGTCAGTCATCAACGACAGCATGGTTTACGAAAAAGAGACACGCACCATACACTACTTCTATACAATCAAAGGGAAAGCCGACACTACCGCCATTAACCAGCAACAAGCCAAAGACGGGCTGATAAAAGGCGTAAAAGACGCAACCGGCCTAAGGGCGTACAAGGAGGGCGGCTTCAATTTTGCATACACATACTATTCGGCAAAGAACAAAGGCCAAAAACTCATAGACATAACCATCACGCCCAAAGATTACATGGAAACGGAATAAGCAGCGCATTGCAATACTACTGACTCTTGCCGTTGAATATCCATAAAGCAAAAAGGGGATGATTGAACCATCCCCTTTTTCTTATTGTCTCTTCAACTGTTCTATCGCGCAACACAACTGGTCGGGACAGCTTGTAGGTTTGTTGCCGCAACGGATACCGCCAAGACGACTCCTGACTTCATCCGCATCCATTCCTTTTACAAGTGCGCAAATCCCCTGCAAGTTTCCATTGCAGCCTCCAATAAACGAGACATCACTTATACGGTTGTCATCATCTATCTCAAGGTTTATCACCTTGCTGCAAGTTCCCGTTGTAGTGTATGAAATCTTTTTCACTTTGACAAAACAATTAAACTTGTCCGCCCTATTATTCTTCAGGCTTCATGTTGGTATAGACATTCTGCACGTCATCGTCGTCTTCAAGCAAATCCACCATCTTATCGATAGTGGCGCGTTCCTCGGGCGTCACGTCTTTCAAGTCGTTCGGAATACGTGTGAACTCAGCTCCTGTCACCTCAAATCCGTTTTCCTCCAGATGCTTCTGTATGTCTCCAAAGCTCTTCGGGTCGCCGTAGATTGTTATTTCATCGGCCTCTTCATCCACGTCGTAATCGTCCTCAACGCCATAATCAATAAGGTCGAGTATAAGCTCGTCCATGTCGAGCCCTTCTTTCCGCTTGAACGAGAACACACACTTGTGGTCGAACAAGAATGACAGGCTGCCCATCGTACCGAGGTTGCCGTTGAACTTGTTGAATATTGCACGCACATTTCCAACTGTACGCGTCGTATTGTCCGTAGCAGCATCCACAAATATCGCGATTCCATGAGGCCCGTATCCCTCATATGTAACTTCCTTGTAATCGCTTTGGTCTTTGCCCATCGCGTTCTTTATGGCACGCTTCACATTTTCAAGCGGCATGTTCTCACGTTTAGCGTTGAGTATTATCGAACGCAAGTGCGGATTATTGTCCGGGTCAGGACCGCCGGCTTTTACGGCTATGGCGATTTGTTTGCCTATCTTTGTAAAAGTCCTGGCCATGTGGCCCCATCTTTTCAGCTTTGTAGCTTTACGGTATTCGAATGCTCTTCCCATATTTGTTGTTTTGTTTTTATCTTTTCCAAATTATCATCTCAACTCTGCATTAAACTCTTTCTTGAGGTTGCCTATGAGCTTGCTCATGATTGAGTCTATCTGCTTGTCGGTCAATGTCTTGCTCTCGTCTTGGAGGATGAAGTTCACGGCATAGCTCTTTTTGCCTTCGGGCAGGTTCTTGCCCTCATATACGTCAAACAGTTCCACCTTCTTCAAGAACTTGCGTTCCGTCTGACAAGCCACGCGCTCGATGTCTCCGAACTTCACGCTCTTATCTATCAGCAAAGCCAAGTCGCGGCTTACAGCCGGATACTTGCTTATTTCATGGAAGCTGACAGCATTCTTGCTTACTGCCTTAACCACATCGTCCCAACGGATTTCGGCATAATACACCTCATTGTCAATGCCGAACGCCTTTGCCAGTTTACGGCTTACTATGCCCATTTCAACCAAAGCCTTGCCGCTCTTGGTCTCGACCGTCATGCCACAGGCAAACACGTCATTGTCGCATCCCTTTGTCACGGTCATACCCGACGGTACTCCCAAACGGCGCAGCATGTTCGCAACATACGCCTTCAGTTCGTAAAACGTGGAGTCCTCGTCAGGGTGCGCCCAGCTGCCCGATACGCGCTTGCCCGTTATCCACAAAGCCGCATGCGTCTCCTCGACGTATGCCTGCATCGGGTTTTCAGGATTTTTCCGTTCTGGATTGTACTTATATACATTGCCAAATTCAAACAACCGCAAGTCGGGATTTTTCCTGTTTGCATTGTATGCTATGCTTTCAAGACCGCCAAACAACAGCGTCGCACGCATCACGTTGAGGTCAGAGCTCAACGGATTCATGATTTTGACAATATTCGAATCATGGTAGCGCTCCAATCCTTCATAGTACGCACCCTTGGTAAGGGAATTGTTCATGATTTCATTGAAGCCGCATCCTACAAGCTGTTCGCCGATTACATTCTGCAACTTGTGCTTGTTGTCCTCGCTGCCTTTGATGACAAGCGAACTCTTTAGCTGTGTAGGAATCTCCACATTATTATATCCGTAGATGCGCAGGATGTCTTCAACCACGTCGCAGGGGCGCTGCACGTCTACACGGTAAGGCGGAACGCTAAGCTCAAGCCCGTCTTCGGTCTCTGCGTCGACCTTCATCTCCAGGCTCGTGACGATTGACTTTACCATTTCAGGTTGCAGCACCTTGCCTATCAGGCTGTTTACATAATCATACCTAAGCGACACCTTGAAGTCCTGTATAGGCTGCGGATAAACGTCGTTTATTTCCATCGACACCTTTCCGCCTGCCAGTTCCTTGCACATGATGGCGGCCTGCTTCAGCGCATAGATTACGCCGTTGGGGTCGATGCCGCGCTCGAAACGGAACGAGGCGTCAGTGCTAAGGCCGTGGCGGCGCGCGCTTTTCCTTATCCATGTAGGATGGAAATAGGCACTTTCAAGCACTACATTCGTAGTAGTCTCATACGTGCCGCTGCCCTTTCCGCCGAATACGCCGGCTATGCACATCGCGTCTTCCTCGTTGCATATTGCAAGGTCGTGCGAGCCGAGCTTGTGCTCCACTCCGTCAAGCGTCACGAACGGCGTGCCCTCGGGCATGGTCTTGACTACAATATGATGACCGGTCACCATGTCTGCGTCAAAACAGTGCAGCGGCTGGCCGTAAGCCATCATTATGTAATTGGTTATGTCTACGATGTTGTTTATCGGGCGCAAGCCTATTACGCGGAGCCTGTCTTGCAGCCATGCGGGGCTTTCCTTCACCTCGCAGCCGGTTATGCTGACGCAGGCATAGCGCTTGCATGCGTCGTTGTTCTCTATCGTTACTTTTACCGGAAGGTCGTTGTTGTCGACTGTGAAAGCCTCGCATCCGGGACGGTGCAACGACGTTTCATAGCCGTTGCGCACCAGCCAGGCATAAAGGTCGCGCGCAACACCCCAATGTGACAGCGCGTCGGCACGGTTGGCCGTTATGTCAATCTCGATGAGCCAGTCGCTCTCAAGGTTGTAATATTCCGCCGCAGGCTGGCCCACCGTTGCGTCTTCCGTCAATACTATTATGCCGTCATGGCTCGTGCCTACGCCTATTTCGTCCTCGGCGCATATCATTCCGTAGCTCTCCACGCCACGCAGCTTCGACTTTTTAATGACAAACTCCTTGTCGCCATCATACAGCACGCAGCCCAGGTCGGCTACGATGACCTTCTGTCCGGCGGCCACGTTGGGTGCGCCGCACACAATTTGCGAAGGAGTTTCGCGGCCAAGGTCGACCGTGGTGACATGCAGGTGGTCTGAATTAGGATGGGGTTCGCATGTAAGCACCTTGCCTACATACAAGCCCTTAAGCCCGCCCTTCACGCTTTGTACCTCTTCCAAAGCGTCTACTTCAAGACCTGTGGAAGTAAGTGCGTCACAGACCTCTTGAGGCGTAAGGGTAAAATCAACATATTCCTTAAGCCATTTATAAGATATGTTCATCGCGAATTGATTTATGCAATTTTTTAACCGAGCGCAAAAGTAGTAATTTTTAGTCACTTACACAAAAGTTTGCGGTAAAAACAACAGGTTGTGCCCCAATCGTGCCTGAAACGCGGCGGCAATCATTACAGCCCCGAAAGCCTTACTACTCTCATACCCGTCATAGTGCGTTGTTTTTGCAGATATGTGTACAGCGTCTGCGGTTCTTCCACCACCTTGTGCCTCAGGCTGGAGGCGTTGAGCAGGTGCAGCCCGTCCTTATGCCACACGGCGAAGCCTATGTGCTGTATGTCAAGCCCTTTCAATGTCGTTGTCAGCGCGATGATGTCGCCGTCTTTCACCGTGTTGCGCAGCAGTGCGGTGTTCCTTACGGCAGATTTCGGTATGTACCTGAACGACATCGTGTTGAGCCTCTTTTCCGTCCTGGCTATTTGCGGCACGTATTCCGGGTTCTCCTTCAGCATCTTGTACTTGCCGGGATATGTCGACATGTAATATACGTTGATATTCTGCGTGGCCGTGAACGGCGGCACCGGTGCCTGGATTTCGCGGCACAAGCCCTTGGCCGTATTGTCTCCTATCCAGTCGGTAAAGTAGTGCAGACGGCTAACGTAATGCGGAACGGCTCCGCCGCGGTAACGGATAGTCTGCAAATTGGCGCAGAACGCGCCGAACGAATAAGCCTTTTGCCTGACGCACATGGTCAAGGCCACAACGTTCTCTACATACGTAGTGCAGTCGAGCTGCCGCAAGTTGACAACGAGCCGCTCGCTACTATTCACCTCCAAGGTGTGCGCCACGTATGGCAGGCCGAGCAGCTTGCGTGCAAAATATACAGTGAAGTTTGTTCCTTCCGCCTGGCGGCGCGCCCCGTCGAGCAACGAGACCACCTTCTGGCTGTCGGCCTTGGTGTACTGCACATAGTCAGCCACGCCATGCTCCGTGCCTTTTCCGCTGGCGGCCACAGCCTGCCCTGCCGCCGTTGAGCCGCCTACAGGCATGCAGGCAACGGCCATGCAGAAGGCCGCTGAAACGGCAATACGATACAATTTGTACATAAACAAAAAACATTAGAAAACCAACATGTTTGCAAAAGACCGTCTTTCGCATTGTAAAAGGCCACCTTTCGCACTGTAAAAGACGGCCTTTGGGAACGCCAAAGACGGCATATTGGAAGACGTACAGTATTGGGGTGCGTCAGAACTTGCCTAAAATCCTGTCCATCACCCAGTTGACCGGGGTTGCCGACACGCCCGTACAGGAACATACCCCAAGCCCTTGCAGGTCTTCAATCACGGCCTTTATTATCGGCAGCTGCACGTAAGGGGGATTGGGTACGGTGATGCTTGTCGTGCCTTCGCTCGTCACAAGCCGTATAGGGTCGTAATTGTAGACAGAGAAACACAGCATGCCCTTGTCGCCGATTACCTCTATGCAGTCTTCCTTTGCCGACTTGTGCCCTACAAAGCACCACGAGCCGCTGCCAGGCAGTCCGCCCTCGAAGCGGAAACAGGCGCTTACGCTGTCCTCGGCCTGATACAGGCCGGCACGGTTGGCGCACATGCCTTCAGCCTCGACTATCACCCCGAAGATGTCTTGCAGCAGGTCGAGCTGGTGCGGAGCAAGGTCGTAGAAATAACCGCCCCCGGCAATGTCGGGCTGCAAACGCCACGGAAGGGTCGCCCCTGCGGAATAGTCAAGGTCGCGCGGAGGGCACGAGAACCTGATTTGCACATTCATGATGTCGCCTATCACGTTCTGCCGTATAATGTCCTTCACCTTTTTGAAATACGGCAGGTATCTCCTGTAATAAGCCACAAAGCACGGCACGCCGGTCTGTTCGCTCACGCGGTTAATCCTTGCACAGTCGTCGTAAGTCGAGGCCAACGGCTTTTCCACATACACAGGCTTGCCCGCACGCATCGCCATAATGGCGAACGTAGCGTGGCTCGACGGCGGCGTGGCGATGTAGACGGCGTTTACGTCAGGGTCGTCAATCAGCTCCTGCGCGTCGGTGTACCACCTTCTCACGTGATGGCGCTCGGCGTATGAACGCGCCTTGTCGCCATTGCGGCTCATCACCGCCACGACTTCAGAACCTTCAACCTCGTTGAACGCAGGCCCTGACTTCTTTTCCGTAACTTCGCCACAACCAATGAATCCCCATCTTAAAAGTTTCATGACATTATTTATATTAGTATTTTTCAAACAACAAAATGGCCAGATGCCGTTTTGTTGACACGGCGGCAGGGTTTCATATTATTCCATACAACGGCCACACACCGCCTATTTTCGGGCAAAGTTAGCAATTTTTATCCATACCAAGGTTTCATATTACTAAGAATATTGCTACCTTTGTGGCATAAATAACACTTTGGGCGCACTGCAAAGGCTCAAACGAAAGCAAATCGGCCTTCGGCGGCTGACGCCCCGTCAAAAAACACAGCAACATGGGAAACCTCAAACAAGCCTCGATAAGCAAGAGCCGCAGCTATACGGCATGCCTTTCAGAAGCTCACAGCATGCTCTTCGACAACCTGCACAAGATTTTCAGCCGCACGTGGATATACAGCCTGGTGATGGCATTGGTCTCCGCCGTGTATCTTTCGCTATACGTTCACGTCATGCTTTACGGCAACAACAACGGGCTGACAATCGCCTTGTGCGTATCGTCGCTTGCACTGCTTTCGGCGGAAATAGCGTACTATGCAAAGGTAATGAACCTGCTGAACGGACGGCCGATGCGGTGGAACATCGCAAGGTGCGCAAACATAGCGGCCTGCTACATAGCGTTCTGCGTTGTGCTTGCCTTTGTTTCCGCTTTCGTCGTTTACGGCACGGTGATGGCCAAGCAGCCTGTAACATTGGCAGAAATACAGCCCCTGCTCTACACCATCGGAGGCGTGTCCGTTATCATAATGCTGCTGTTGCTGCCGTTCATATATGTCGCCATGAAGTATCTCATGGAGCCTGAAAGCAAGTTCGTGGGAATAATCTTCAAGGCGTATAAGACAGGGTTGCGCCACTGGGGGCTGATTTTCACCACATTGTTCATAGCCACGCTCTGCGCATCGATTTGCGCGTTGCTCGTATCCATACCGATGTTAATCGTACTGATAGCAAACGCGCTTTCCGTATACGGTGTCAATTTCATAGGCGACCCAACCGGGCTTCCGCAGTATTTCACGGCAATCCAGTTCGTTGTCTACGCGCTGACGTTCTTCATCTGGGCATACGTCAACATATTCATCATATTCGTATGCTATTTCCTGTACGGCAGCATCGCTACAAGGGAGAAAGAAAAACAAGAACTGAAGAAAAAACTTAAAGACTGAATGCAAAGCCATGAAAGCCCAACGCATATTGTTCATAGACCGTGACGGCACACTAATCGAAGAGCCGCAGGACGAACAGATAGACTCGTTCGACAAGCTGAAATTCACCAAAGGAGTATTCAAGAACCTCGGGTTCATACGCTCGCACCTCGACTTCAGGTTCGTCATGGTAAGCAATCAGGACGGGCTTGGCACAAGCTCCTTCCCGGAAGACACTTTCTGGCCTGTGCACAACTTTGTCCTGCAAACGCTGGAAGGCGAAGGGATAACGTTTGACGACATCCTCATAGACCGCCATTTCCCCGAAGACAACCACCCATGCCGCAAGCCGGGAACGGGGATGCTTACCGAATATTTGGACAACCCTGAATATGACATAAGAGGAAGTTTCGTAATCGGCGACCGCGACACAGACCGCCAACTTGCCGACAACATCGGCTGCAAGGCGCTTATCCTCGGCAAAGACGGCATGACATGGGACAAAATCGCCGAAATACTGTTCGCCGGGGAACGCACGGCCGAAGTGAGACGGACGACAAAAGAAACCGACATACACATAAAGCTGAACGTTGACGGCACAGGAATATGCGACATTTCGACAGGCATAGGCTTCTTCGACCACATGCTTGAACAAATCGGCCGTCACGGCATGATGAACTTGACCGTACACACCGACGGAGACCTGCACGTGGACGAACACCACACAATAGAAGACACGGCCATTGCATTGGGCGAATGCCTGAACAAGGCTCTCGGCGACAAACGGGGCATGGAGCGTTACGGCTACTGCCTGCCCATGGACGACAGCCTGTGCCAAGTGGCACTCGACTTCGGCGGACGTCCGTGGCTTGTATGGGATGCGGAATTCAAACGTGAGAAAATAGGCGAAATGCCTACCGAGATGTTCTTCCACTTCTTCAAGAGCCTGAGCGACGCTGCACGCATGAACCTCAACATCAAGGCTGAAGGACAGAACGAGCACCACAAGATTGAAGGCATATTCAAGGCTTTTGCACGCGCACTAAAAATGGCTGTAAGACGAGACATCTACCACTACGAGCTGCCTTCTACAAAAGGATTGCTGTAAAGACATACTCGCTACCGTGCCTAAACCGCAAAAACAAACCTTACCGACCAATACAGCTGAACAGCCAGGACATACAACGGATACAACGGAGCAGCCATGACAATGCCTGCATACAGGCTTCCAAAAAAATCGCCAATGCTGCCAAATGTGCCGCAGGCTGCACCGTAAATGCAAGACAGCATGATGACGGCAAACGCTGACAACGCCACCAACGAGGCACTGAAAGCACTCGGAAACAGGCTGCCCGACAAGCCAAGAAGAGGCGCATGAGGCACAAAGGCGAGCATGACGACAACCGCAACAAAAGCAAGCATGGCGACAAAAGCCGAATACAGGGCGTGACGCTGGCGGTAGGCAAGTTCCACACCAGTGAATACCGACGACACAGCCTTGCATAATCCGCTCCGCACCAATGAGCCGTATGCCATCGAATAAAGGACAAGCCATGCAAGCAGCGGACTGGCAACATTGTCAACGAACGTGCCGAAGAACCACCGCAGCCCCTCACCGCCCAACAAAGACCTTAACGGCAAGGATGGTGACAAGGTGGCGACAATCCATGACAGCAGCACCAAAGCTACCTGAATCAAGGCCAACACCACCGCCACAACCGTGAAAACTCTCTGCTTCATACCGCTCGCCTGTTTTTAAGGAACTCCCTGCAATACTATATTCAATTGTCATCAGGACGCAGATTGTCCGCATCAAGAATGTGCAACTCTATGGCTTTCGTCACAAGCCGCGTGGCATTCACACCGATGCCTCCGTTGCCGTCGGGGAACAGCTTGCGTACAAGTTCGTTCTGCCTTTTCTCAAGGCTCTTCACTCCGAACGGCATTCCGTGCAGCCCGGTTATCTGTTCCTTGGTATATCCCAAGGCGAGATGACGGAGGAAACGCTCGTCGTATTCGTCTATTTCATAATTTACAAGCGCCTCCTGGCGCATTATCTGGCTATTCACGCTGTGCTTGAAACGCTTTACTATCCGCTCCAGTATTGGCTGGTTGAACACGAGTTTGCGACCGCCCATTACGCTGGCTACGTCGTCTCTTGTAAGCATTTCCCCACTTTTCAAGACAATCCCGTCACACCCGGCATCAAGAGCGTCCACCCATAACTTCTCGTTCAGGATTTCACCAGTAAAAATGAGCACCTTTACATCATGGTACATCTCCTTCGTCTGGCGGCATATCTCCACCCCTATCATCGTCGAACCGCCAAGTCCCAAGTCCAACAGCACCAAGTCGGGCATGCGTTGCTTCAGCAGCCGCCAATACTCAACCTCGTTGCTTGCCGTTCCTATGATTTCGGCTTCAGGCACATCGTTCTTCAATATGCCTTCAGTGCCTTTAAGTTCCAAAGGCACATCCTCTACTATTATAACCGTAAACTTTTCCATATCCATATTGTCTGACCGGCTAAAAACCACCGGTATGTTTTCCGTCAACACATAAATATGCAGGCTTGGCAAAGGTAAGCCTGACCAAAATGCCGCCAACTGACGACGGCTTAACCGTAATGCCGCATCCATGAAGATTGGTCAGCTCCGCCATTTCGCGCATAACCTGCCTGCAAATCATAAATGGAATGTTGCACACCAACGGCGAGAAAAGCCCGTCGCATTGCTCTTCCGTCAGCCTCATACCTTCATTTGCAAACTCTACAACGACATACCTCCCGTCGCAGGGCGATACCGAAACAGAAGAGAAGGTGCAGCCGCATTGGTTTTCCAGAACCTCGAACAAATATGCAATAAGCGTTTTGTCGCCCAACACACATCCGTCCACGCCCAACAAGCCATTAAGCTCAACAGGCTTGCATTCAAAGCTTGCCGCTTCGGCCTGCCGCTTTGCCTGTCCGTACAGGATGGCATATAAGTCCCTGTAATACGACGCGACCTCGATTACCGCATCCACATCGCAGTCCTCGCCGCGCAATAGCCGTATTATGCGTGGAGGATAATACATCGTTTCATGCTTGAAAGCGCTTAAACTGTTGTCTATCACGCTATTACCGACGTACAGCCGGTCCGTCTCATACGACACCTTGCGCAGCTCGTCTTCCTCTCGCTCTATAGACTGGAGTTTCGACCTGCCACACTCGACCGACTGCCGCAATGCCGTCTTTATCTTGTCCATCACGTCCTTCAACACCTCCGGATAACGCGAAGTGTCGATGCCTTCTATCATCTCGGACTTTTCCTCATCAACAACGTCTGACAAAAGTATCCTGTTGACGTTGCGTATATTATCGGTACACAAGCGGAAGTAACGTACATGACGGTAGTATAGGAAGTAATACGCGAAAACCACAGCCACAAGCATCAGCAACAGCACGACAACAGCAGTCGTCTTGTTAGCACTTGCAGCCTGCATCGCCGTGCAATAGCTTTCCAGTCCCCTGTCGGCGGAACGTTCCTTAAACAAGCGTGTATAAATGCCGTTATTGTACTCGTACAAGTCCCACTTATGCAGGGCAAGGGCGGCCACGGCACATTCGTTGCGTATGTCGAGTATTATGTCATAATCTGTCTTCACACCTGACAAAAACCATTGTATCTCCGCCGCCACAGCCTCTCCGCCAATCCTCTCCATAAGCACATTGCCGCCTGGATATGACTCTTTATAATACCTGTTCAAGCAAACACGCGCCGAGTCGGCGAAGGATAACGTCCTGGCATAGTCACCGGCAACATTGCAGAAATACGCCGAATCGGCATACGCCCCCGCCTCGCGCAAAAGCCCGGCTCCGCTGGACGCCCATGCTCCGGCACTCCATGCAAAAGTCAAAAGCAACGCCAACACACAGCGCACCATGCCATACGGCAACCTGAATGAAAAACGGCTGCCCCTGCCCTTCACGCTCTCGGCAAACAGTCCGCAAACGTTGAAAATGCGGCTTGTCTTCCTATATTTGTCGATTATTCCATTGCAGTTCATAAGCCCGAAGCCGTGGCCGCCAGACACTTTGCGCTCGAATATGCCTGAAAGTTCGTCTGCTGTAAGACCCGTGCCTGTGTCTCTTACAGATATTTCCACGTAGCCGTCGGCTTTTTCTGCAATAACAGTTACCTTACCGCCTTGCGGCGTAAACTTGCGCGCATTGTCGGCAAGCGTGTTTAACATGAACAATGTCAGCACCTTGTCCGCTTTCACCACGGCATCGGTAGGCTCAACTTCAAGATTTATACCCTTCAGCGCAAACGATGTTTCCGACTTCGCCAATAAAGCGAACACATCCTGCAAGCGGAAACTCTCGATACGTAAGTCCAAGTCTCCCTGACGCAACTGTATCCAATGAGTCAGCACAGTGTTATATTCGCCAAGCTTGCCAGCAAGCTCGGCCATATATTCCAAACGCTCGCTCCGAGCCTGACCGCCGTCTTTGCCTGCCTTAAGCCTTACGGCCTCGTTTATTATACGGTCGATGAACGTGATGGCACTGCCTACTAAGAACACCTTTGCCTTATTGTCAAGACTTCGCCTCTTACCCTTTTCCAACTGAAGCCGGTTCTGTGAAAGCCGCTCGCTTACAGCCTCAAGCCTTTCGTCAAGGCCGTCAGCCGCCTTCTTACTGGCTTCCTCCCAATCTTTCAATGGCTTAAGCAGGTCTTCCACACAGGCCGCCCCAACCTGCCTGCGCCCCTTTCTATAAAAGGCGTACATCAAGGCGGCAGTGACCGCTGCCAATGCCAATATTGCGGCTATCAGCCAGTTAAGCTGTGCCGACGTGCGCTCCAACAGCTCGGCTCGCGCCTCAAGCTGGCGGTCCTGTCGTGTGTACTCCTGTATGTCGAGATAGGCGTTTCGGTTGATGTCGCTACCGTTCTTGTCGCCAATGGCTGAATATACCATGCTAAGGCACTCCCTTATGCTTGCCACAAGGTCGGGCGCCTTATTTACAATCGTGTCTCCGTAAAGAGCGTTGTCAAGGCAGATAAGCGACGAACGATAGTCTCCCAGCGCAAAAAAGCATTGCGCCAACGTCCTGTAAGCACCGGCAGTCTGATATACGTCGCCATACTCCTTGAACATGTCCAGCGCCCTCTGCGCCAAATATCCCGCCATGAGGCTGTCGGGCATGCCGTCCTCGTTCAGATAAACCATTGCCGCCCTGTTGTCGCGCACCAAGCGCGGCCCAACATCACGGTTCAGCAGATGTTCGCTTACAGCCTGCAAGGCATTGGCCTGCCAATACGCCATGCCCGCGTGCTTGGCGAGCACATAGCACTCCATGAGGCACTTCAACTCCCTTTGCCCTACATCCATCGTCGAGCCGGAAAGTATGCCACCGCTGCCAATTTGATACAGGTATGCGGCATACTGCGCCGTGTCGGCCTGTATGCCACCGGTTGGGTTAATCCGTGCCATGGCCTCGGCCGACTGGCGCGGCAATCCCACATAATAATAATAGGTGGAGCTAACTATGCTGTATTCGGTCAAGGCATACACGTAACGCCGCCTCATGCGCACGTCCATGCCGTCCTTCTCTTCGTCTATACGCCTTATGCGCCTCATGGCGCGTTCGCGGTAATAGTAAAAGTCCTTATTACGCGACTCGCGCTGGCACAGGCGCATGTGCTGCACGTCGGCCACAAGCAGCTCCACCTGATTGTCGGAGGCATCAGCCGCACTGTCGAGACGCGCACGCGCCAGGCCGTAGTCCATACGCGCCATGTCGGCGAAGGCAAGGTTGTTGTACGCCTCCGCCCTGCCCGACGGGTAACCGTCCGCCAAGGCCAGCGCCCTCGAAGCGAAACTCCTCACCGAGTCCGTGTTACGGTAATGATAAGCGTATGCCAACGCATTCAGCCTGTCAGTCTCGGCATCGCCGCCGGCAGTGCAGGCTGAAAAAAAGAAAAGGCCCAATAGGCCAAGAGGCGCTATTGAGCCTTTGTATGCATGTATTTTATCCGCGAACCTTGGCAATGTATCCCAACGCTTCCTTGCACTTGTCTGTTATAGCCTGCCAGTTGCCTGCGGCCACCACGTCCTTGGGGAAGAGCTTTGAACCCATACCCACACAGAACACGCCGGCCTTGAACCACGACGTGAGGTTCTCTTCGTCGGGCGACACGCCGCCAGTCACCATCAGCTTTGACCAGGGCATCGGGGCGAGCAGCCCTTTCACCAGCTTGGGGCCGAGCACGTCGCCGGGGAACACCTTGCACAGGTCGCACCCCTTCTCCTGTGCGATGCCAATCTCTGACACGCTGCCGCATCCAGGAGTATACGGGATAAGGCGACGGTTGCAAACTGTTGCTATGTCGGGGTTATACAGCGGACCTACCACGAAGTTGGCGCCCAGCTGGATGTACAGCGCAGCCGTTGCCGCATCGACAACCGAACCTACGCCAAGCGCAAGCTCGGGACACTCCTTTGCGGCGAACTTAACAACTTCGCCAAACACCTCGTGCGCAAAGTCGCCACGGTTGGTGAACTCGAATGCGCGCACACCGCCGTCATAGCAAGCCTTCACCACCTTCTTTGCTATTTCCACATCCTTGTGATAGAACACGGGCACCATGCCTGTAGCACCTATCTTCTGCAATACTGCGATTTTATCAAACTTTGCCATAAAAATTTTTTTAAGTGAAGAGGGTAGAGTGAAGAATGAATAATTCATTTGCCGTTGCATGATAATTCTTCACTCTTAACTCTTCGTTCTTCACTCTCCCCTCTTAATTCTTAACTCTTCTTCTTCACTTCCCTCATCTCTGCACGCGACCCGAAGCATCGCCGCCTGCAAGGTTCTCCACCTCTGCGGCCGACATCAGGTTGAAGTCGCCAGGTATGGTGTGCTTCAGCGCCGAAGCAGCAACGGCAAACTCGAGAGCCTTGCCCTGGTTGTCAGGATATGTCAGCATGCCGTGGATGAGACCGCCCGAGAAAGAGTCGCCACCGCCTACACGGTCGATGATTGGCAGTATGTCGTAACGCTTGCTCTGGTAGAACTCCTTGCCGTCGTAGATGAGCGCCTTCCAACCGTTGTGGCTTGCAGAAAGCGACTCGCGCAGTGTTGACACCACGTACTTGAAGCCGAACTCCTGCATCATGCCCTTGAATATGCCGTAGTAGCCCTCAGCGTCGGTCTTGCCGCCCTCAACATCGGCCTCCGGCTTGAAGCCGAGACACAGCTGGGCGTCCTCCTCGTTGCCTATGCACACGTCGACATACTTCATCAAAGGCTTCATTATGCTCTGCGCCTTCTCCGAAGTCCACAGCTTCTTGCGGAAGTTCAAGTCTACGCTTACCGTCACGCCGTGGCGCTTTGCAGCCTCGCAGGCCAAGCGTGTCAGTTCTGCCGCCTTGTCGCTTATGGCAGGGGTGATGCCGCTCCAGTGGAACCACTGCGCACCCTCCATGATTGCGTCAAAGTCGAAGTCTGACGGGTCTGCCTCGGATATGGCGCTGTGGGCGCGGTCGTAAATCACCTTCGACGGACGCATACAAGCCCCGCTCTCAAGGTAGTATATGCCCACACGGTCGCCACCGCGTGCAATATAGCGCGTATCAACGCCGTAGCGGCGCAGCGCGTTCACAGCACACTGGCCGATTTCGTGCTTGGGCAACTTGGTTACAAAATAAGCCTCATGGCCATAGTTGGCCAGGCTCACAGCCACGTTGGCCTCGCCGCCGCCGTAAACCACGTCGAACACGTCGCTCTGTACAAACCTCTTCTGTCCAGGGGAGGAAAGGCGAAGCATTATTTCGCCCAATGTTACTACTTTTGCCATCTTTCTTAAGTCTTTTAGGTTTTTTGAATGTTAATAGATTCGTCAATTTGTTTTTTGGTCTACAAAGTTAGCACAAAATCCGACACGGGCAAACAAAAGAAGAGAAAATCACACCTTTTTTATATATACAAACAGATGAAAGAATTAAAAATTAAGAGTTAAGAATTAAGAAAATCACCTTTATTGTAATATTCAAGACGTATTTTCTTAACTCTTAATTCTTAACTTTTAATTCTTAACTCTTTATTATTTCCAGTACAGCCTCAGGCTGTTCGTCACCACACTGACGCTCGAAAAGGCCATCAGCGCGCTCGCCAGCATGGGCGAAATCTGCCAATCGAGGCCGAATGCGCAAGGCAGTCCGGCAGCCAGCGGTATGCAGACTACGTTGTATATGAACGCCCAAAAGAGGTTTTGCCTGACCATCCCCACCGTAGCGCGCGACAACTTGACCGCGTCGGGCAACCTGCGGAGGTCTGTCCCCATGAGAGTTACCTGCGCTACGTCCATCGCCACGTCGGTGCCTTTGCCCATTGCGATGCTCACATCGGCCACAGCCAAAGCCTGCGTGTCGTTTATTCCGTCGCCAACCATTGCTACATGGCGGCCTTCCGACTGCAGTCGGCGCACCATGTCCTCCTTGTCCTGCGGCATTACCTTGCTCCTGTAATGCCTTATGCCGGCCTTCTCCGCCCAGTATCGGGCAGCCTCGTCCTTGTCGCCGCTCATCATGTACACCTCAACCCCTTCCTCCTGCAAAGCCTGCATGGCCTCGCGCGCGTATGGTTTCAGCGTCTCGCGCTCCTCTAACGACAGCGAGTCGGCCTTTGTGAAGTCAACGTCCTTGTTGGGAATGGTCAGCGTTCCTGTCTTGTCTATGACGAGCGCGTCCACGCGGCACATCTCTTCAAGAGCCGTAGCGTCCTTGATTAGTATGTTGTTCTTTGCCGCACGGCCTATGCCCACCATCAGGGCGGTAGGCGTTGCAAGGCCGAGGGCGCACGGACAGGCGATTACCAGCACCGACACTGCCGACATCACGGCGCGTGGCAGCTGCTCCGCACCGCCTATGGCGTACCACAACACGAACGTAAGCAGCGACAGGCCGAGCACCACAGGCACAAACACGAGGGCTATTTTGTCAACCACACGCTGCACGGGGGCTTTGCTCCCCTGCGCCTCCTGCACGGTCTTTATCATGCGTGCGAGCATCGTGCCCGCGCCCACCTCTACCGCGCGGAAGCGCAGCGTGCCGCTTTTCACGATTGTACCGGCGAACACCTTGCCGCCGGCCGACTTCCTTACGGGCACAGGCTCGCCCGTGAGCATGCTCTCGTCTATGTACGCCTCGCCGTCCGTAGCCGTGCCGTCAACGGGCACTTTGTCGCCCGGGCGCACCTCGATTACGTCGCCTTTCACTATGGCCGATATGGGCACGTCAGCCGTACCCTCGCCGCCCACCAGACGTGCCGTCTTCGGCTGCAAGCCCATCAGCGAGCGTATGGCCGCCGCCGTGCCGTGCTTGGCGCGCTCCTCGAGCACCCGTCCCGTAAGCACGAACGTTATAATCATCACCGAAGCGTCGTAATACGTATGGTTGTCAAGACCGCGCGAAGCCCAGAAGCCGTCGCCCCAAAACGTGTTGAACACGCTGAACGCGAACGACACCGCCGTGCTCATGGCCACCAGCGTGTCCATGTTGGCCGTGCCGTGCACCGTCTGCCTCCACGCGCTCGAATAGAAGCGGCGGCCGCAATAAACCAAATTCAGCGCGGCGAGCAGCAGCATCGTCTGGTTGGCCACATCGTCATTGCCTACTTTCAGCCAACCCATCGATATGCACATCACGAGCGCCGCCAGCACCCACGATGCCGCAGCCTGCCTCTTCAGGCGGCTGAAGGCCGTGCGCTCGATGGCCTCCAACGATTCGCCTTCGTCTATAACAAGGTCGTAACCGGCCTTCTGTATCTCCTCCTTCATCACATCAAGCGATGTTTTCCGTGGGTCATACTCCACCAAGGCGGTGCGCGCGGCAAAGTTGACGCAGGCCTTCGCCACGCCGTCCATCCGTCCGAGCCGCCTCTCAACGTTGGCCGCGCACCCGGCGCAGGCCATGCCCGTTACGGCTATTGTCTTCTTTTCCATAATCCTTAAACGTTTACCTTAATATTATAACAACCGCCACAGGCGCACCGTCACATGGCCTGCGCCTGTGGCGGCGCACTCCTGCAAAAGTATTGCAAAGGTAATGCAACCTGGTTGCAATGCCAAACAAACTGACGGAAATGCGATAAATTGTAAGCCGTGAAATATCTTCTTGGCAATCAGCACATTACGCGCAGCCTTGCAAAAAGCCGTGTTTCGCCTTGCAAAAGGCGGCATTTGAGGCTGTAAAAGGCGGCCTTTCGCAGTGTGAAATGCCTTCTTTTGCAAGTCAAGCGGCGTATGGCGCGTTTCCGGGAAAACACGTATCAGACTGTAAGCATTGTGCGGCATTATGTTAATAAACCGTAACAAGTTTTTGTGTTTGTAGTTTTTTTGCTTATATTTGCCGCTGAAACACAACCCGACGTACCATGTACACACGCACACAAGACAACGCACGAAGCTGCGCACCGCGGCCTGCCGCCACGCCGGCGGCCATGCTCCGCCTTGCAAGAAGCGCATTTCCGCGCTGTGGCGCGTTGACGCACGCTTCCCGTTTTACCCCCCCCACAAGTAGGATTTAAGCCATTACAGAGGCTTTTACGCACGCCTGCGGCGGCGTTTCCGCGCCGCGGCCACAAGTTCAAAACCACCTTCCTTGTCTTATTCGCAGCCGCCTGCACCTCCGTTACTGCGGAGGCCGCCACGCATGCGCCCTCCGACACCGCCGCCGTCCGCGGCTGGTACTTGGGCGCGGAGGGCGGCGTGCCCTTCGCCGTAAGCACCTTCTCGTCGTTCGCCGACGGCAGGACGTACGCCGGTTGGCAGGCCGGCGTGTTCGCAGGCTACGCCTTCAGCCGCACAGTCTCGCTGGAGGCGCAGGCCGCGTGGAGCCGTCCCGGCCTCGGGGCGAGGGAGTGCTGCACGGAGAGCGGCTACTGGCTCGGCTCCGACGGGCGGCGTTACTACGCCCCCGTAAGCGGCATGCAGGGGTGGGACTACCGCTCGCTGAAGAGCCGCGTCACGGTGCAAAGCTACGGCCTCCAGCTCAACGCGGACGTGCTGCCGTGGCTCGGGGCAAGCCCCCGGAGCCGCTGGAAGCTGGAAATATCGCCGCGCCTTGCCGCCGTCGGCACGAAGGCCAGGCTCTATGAACGGTCGACCGGCAGGCAGGCCAAGAGCCTTCCGACGCGCTGGCGCATGGGCGCAGGCTTCCGCCTGCAAGGCTCCTGCGCCGTGGCGGACCGCCTGCGGCTGGGCGCGTACACCGGCATGACGTTCCTCACGGGCGGCGGACTGGACGGCATGCCGCGCCACGCGCACTCCTCCAACTACCTTTGGGAGAGCGGCGTGCGCCTGTCTTTCCACTTCGGAAAGGCCAAGCCGAAGGCCGCCGCGCCATCTTACACTCCGCCAATCGCCCCGGTACAGCCCGAGCCAAAGCCCGAACCAAAGGCGAAAAAGCCCGTCCCCACGGTGACAGGGCAGCCCAAGCCCGAACCTGCAAAGCCCGAGGCGGAGCAAAAGAAAGCATCATTCCCCACGATATACTTCGACTTCAACGCGTCTGTGGTGCGCCCTTCGGAGCGCGGCAAGGCACAGGCCATAGCACGCATTATGGCCTCCGACCCCACCGTGCGCGTCCGCCTGACAGGCTGGTGCGACCGTAAGGGCACGGCGGCGGTGAACCAGCGCGTGTCGCTGCGCCGCGCCGAGACAGTGAAACGCCTGCTCGTGAGCCTCGGCATTGACGCCAGGCGCATCGACACGGACGGCAAGGGGATTGACTACGGACAGCCCGACGCGGCCAAGGCGCGCCGCGTCGAGACGGTAAACATAGAGGAGGTACAGCCATGAGAAACGCAACAATCCATACAATACACCTGCTGGCTGCACTCGTATTGTGCCTCGCCATGCCCTCATGCACGGACGAACCGCACGTGGGAGGGCAGGGAATATCCGTCGCGCTCGACTTGTCGGCGTGCCCGGAGGCGGCGATAAGCGGAGTGACGATAAGCATAACGGCGGACGACGGGTCGTATAGTACGGGCCGGACGTTCACCGACATGAAGGCCCTGGCCGCCACGCTGTTCCGCGTTCCGCCGGGATGCTACACCGTCACGGCCTCCACCCCAAGCGGCATCGGCGGCAAGGCTCGCACCTGCGTGGACGCGGGCGACGTGCGCAGGGTGACAATCCGCATGGCCGAGGGCGGCGCGGAGCAGCCGACATTGCGGCTCACGGTGACGCTGCCCGGCACGGACATGCCGCCGTATGACGGCAAGACGCGCTCCGGCGAAGGGCTATACACGCGGCGCGTCGTGGCCGACGTGCTCACAACGGACGGCGGCCTGCGCGTCATGAGGCGCGAAACCGTGACGGACGCAGCCTCCGGCGGCACGGCCACAATAGAGCTGCCGCTCGACGAAGGCACGTACGACGTCCGCCTGTGGAGCGACTACGCCGACGCGGACAACGGCCTGCCGCCGTTCTACGACGCGGCGGACCTGCAACAGGTGACCGTCAACACCCCGGCATACACCGCCTGCACAGACTACAAGGACGCGGCATACGCATGCGTCGAGGGCGTTGCCGTCAGCGGCGGCACAACCGAAAAGGCCGTCACGCTGGAGCGTCCGCTGGCGAAATACCGCATCGTCACGAAGGACATCGACCGCTACAAGGAGCTTGAAGGCGTGCCCCCGCTGGAAGAACTGACGGTAAGCGTAAGCTACGAAGGCTACTACCCCTCGTCGTTCAACGTGGCGACGGGCAAGCCCAACGACGCCGTGGAGGGCGTGGGCTACGCCAATACGCCCGTGTGGCAGGCCGGCGCGGAGGGCTACGCGGAGCTTGCAAGCGACTGGGTACTGGTGAACGGCGCGGAAAGTTCGGTGCGCCTGACAATTACCATAACTTCCGATGACGGCACGGTGGTGAGCCGCACGGAGGGCGTGAGCGTGCCCTACCGCCGCGGACGGCTGACGACGGTCAGCGGCAACTTCCTCACCTCGGGCTACGGAGGCGGCGGAGTGGACATCGACACAGGCTGGGGCGACGACACGTTCGAGGTGGAGTTCTGAGTCTTGAGGAGTAAAGGAGCAAGGAGAGGAGGAGTAAGAAAGAATGCCTTGCCAGCCTCCTGCGGCACGGGCGCATACGGCCCATAAGGCCAATCAGGCCCATACGTCCCATGAAAAGCAGCCTCCGCGTAACTGCCTGACAGTCAGCGTCTCCGCAAAAGGCCGTGTTTTACCTCCTGAAAGGCGGCCTTTTACAGGCTGAAAGACCACCTTTTGGAAAGCGAAAGACGGCAAATGAGAAGGCCGGTGCAGACAAGCGTATGAATGAACAACGGAAAACAGGAAAACAACCTATAACCAATAGAGTATAAAGACAATAAAAAAACAATGTACAACGCACATCAAGCCCCCTCCCTTCGGGAGGGCTGGGGTGGGTGTTTAATTATCAAACTTATGAGACAGAAACGACTATTCCTGATGCTGGGCATGGCAGCCATGCTGGCATCGTGCGGCCAGGACGAGCTTGGCGGCACACGGACAGACGGCGCGGTGACAATCACCGCCACGGTAGACAACGGCATGGGCACGCGCGCCTCGACCTACGCCACGGACGACGTGGCCGTCGACCAGTGCCTGCTGGAAGTATATGACGCCGCCGGCAGCACCCTAGTGGCGCAGGCCGAAGGCGTGCAGGGAGCGCAGGAGGGAACGTTCACCTTCACCGTGGGCGGCCTCGACCCCGAAACGGAGTACGACTTCCTCTTCTGGGCTGACAACAAGGCAGCTGCGGCTTACGCCGGAAACCTGAAAGAAAGGAAGCTGAACCCAACGGCAGACCTATCCAAGGCTCTCGCCTTCCAAGGCAAAATAGAAGGCGCGACGGCTGACGAGGCCACATCGGTGACGCTGACGCACGCCGTGGCAAAGGTTACGCTAAAGACCACCGGGGCGCTTGCCGCAGGCGACAAGGTGACCCTCTCGATGGCAGGCGTTGCCGACACGTGGGACGTTCTCGGCGGAACGGCGGCAGGCGAAGCCACGGCAGAGTACGCCTATACACTGGCCTCGGCCATAGCCCAGGCGCAGGACGCGGCCGAAGTGACGACCTTCTACGTGCCCGCCCCCGTACTGGGAAGCACCAGCGACATGACAGTCGGTTACGCCTCGGCTGACGGCGCAAAGACTGGAAGCGCCTCCGTGACGAACGTTCCGCTGAAAGCCAACTACCGCACGGTGCTCAAGGGCGACGTGGCGGCGCTGTACGAGGGCGCGACGGCCAGCATTACGGCGCAGCTGAACAGCCAATGGAGCGACCCCGACAGCGAGGTTGAGTTTCCACAGACCAACATAATAGAGACCACGGGAGTAGGACAAATCACGTCGGAAGCGGTAAAGAACGCAGCGGCAATAGGCAACGGGACGGTTATAATAAAAGGTCCGTTCAGCGAAAAAGACCTGCAAGCCATAGCCGCCTGCGAGGGATTGGAAATCAACCTCGACCTTTCACAAGCTACACTCCAAAACGACGAGGGGCAAGCGATAACCGAATTCCCACGTACTTTATACGAAGGCAACTACACAGACAAGAGCAAAGCCATACTGACAGGCATCATCCTGCCAAGCGGCATAGAAAGTCTGGCAAAATCTTGTTTCCTTGGATGCAAAAGCCTTGCATCCGTAACGCTGCCCGAAGGGCTGAAGACGATAGGCGTAAGCGCTTTCCAATACACGGCGATAACATCAATCGATTTCCCCGAAAGCCTTACGACAATCAACGGTTCAGCGTTTGCAGAGTCGAAGCTTGAAGGCGAACTGATTATACCCGAACACATTACGTTCCCGTCAGAGACCCGCAGTCCTTACGCAACGACCGTGTCAGTATTCAGCACGACAAACTTAACGTCAGTAGTATGGAACTCGCCCAGCCCCATACAGAACAATACTTTCAGGAAAAACACGGCGTTAAAGACGGTCACAATAAACGGGAATTGCACCGGGATTGACAATAACGCATTCTATGGTTGCACCATTGACGAACTGACAATCAACACGGAAGCCCCGATAGAGTTCGGCCGCGACGAGGGCACTGGCTTCTATGAAGCCACTGTAAAGTCAATAAAAGTTCCAGCAGAACAGGTTGAAACCTACAAATCAGCAACAGGATGGAGCTATTATAAGGACATTATCACGGCGATAAATTAAGCATTTGACTTATTATGACATAACGCATTGTATATCAATACGCCGTTCCGGCGTGATTTGCAATCCGCCGGTTCTTATTATAAGGATTTGTAATCCGATAAACAGTTCCTTATTTGTTGACAGCAAGGAGTGACGGTTTAAGCGGATTGCAAATCCTTATATTAATGACTGTTGGATTGCAAATTCAACAGAACGGAAAAAGACTCTATCCTTCATTGTTTGCTTCCTTTCTGCCAAAGACATATAAATAGGAATATTGCCAATGCAAAGTTCAGCCACATTCCAAATGACAATGAGCCAATACGCATATACATACACTCTTCTAAAAAGTCATTTTCATTGGGTTCTACTATGTATTTCATATCCACATAGGCATTTATCCATATCAATAACTCATATATAACAATCAGGGCAAATGCAATAATACCGACTATTTTCTGCCACTTTTTCATAAAGAAGTCGTTTGAAATCCACCTGCAAAATTACAAAAAAGTACCGTTTATCAGTCATTTATGGACGGTACTTTTTTGTTTCTCAATGCAATAAGCCGATTACAATTTCATTCATCCTCCGTTCCGGCGTGATTTGCAATCCGCCGGTTCTTATTATAAGGATTTGTAATCCGATAGACAGTTCCTTGTTTGTTGACAGCAAGGAGTGACGGTTTAAGCGGATTGCAAATCCTTATAATAAGAACCGGCGGATTACAAATCACGCCGAAACACGGAAACCACTGCAAGCAAGATATAGAGGTGTCATCGGATAGCAAATCCTTATATTAATGACCGTTGGATTGCAAATTCAACGTAACGGACAAAGTATTGACACTCAATACGTTACAAAACGCCATGCAAAAGGCCGTCTTTTACACGCTAAAAGGCGGCCTTTTAGCGTGCCGTTTGCCGCCTTTTGGAAGGCGAAAGGCCACCTTTTGTAAAACAGCTTGCCGCGAACGGAATTTTAAACGCACGACAAACGCCGCAGCGCATGGCGCGAAATAAAATCGCGGAGACGCTTGGCGGTTAGGGCGAAAATGGTTAACTTTGTAAAAACTTTTTAGCAACATAAAAGAAACACCATACCTATGAACATATTTAAGGCACTGTTCGGCGGAAAGGAAGAAAAGCCGGAAGACAAGAAACGGGCTGACGAGGAGAGAGACTTCGACGTGTTGAAATACGACGGCGTGCGCGCCCTGCGCTCAGGGCAGCACGACTACGCAATACGCTGCTTCACACACGCATTGCAGATGAAGGACGACCTGGAAATACGCGACTACCTCTCGCAGGCCTGCATACGCGCCGACATGCTGCCGGAAGCGTTTGAGCAGCTGCTGAAAATAGCCGAGGCACAGCCCGACAACATACAAGTGCTAATACGCATGGCCAACGTGGCCTACATGATGGAGGACTACACGGCCATGGCCGACGCCTGCGAGAAGGCCATAGTGCTTGACCCGGCCAACGCCGAGGCAACATACCTCTACGCCAAGGCGTGCTTGGGTCACGGCGACACGACGAACGCCGTAGCCATGCTGACCAAGGCCGTGGGGCTGAAGCCTGACTATGCCGAAGCTTACCTGCTGCGCGGAGAGACGCTGCTGAAGACCGGGGAGACGGCCGAGGCCGACGAGGACGCCGACCGTCTGCTGAAAGACTACCCCGAAAGCGAGGACGTGCTGATGCTGAAAGCTCGTGTGGAAAGGGCCAAGGGCAACGCTGACGAAGCCATACTATATTATAATAAGGTGATTGACGCCAATCCGTTCAACGCCGAAGCGTACCGCGAACGCGGCGAAATGCGCACGGACACGGGCGACACGGACGGCGGACAGGACGACCTGCGGCACGCCGCCGAACTGACGGTGGGCTAGGACGGTACAGCGGAAGGCGGCGACGTGGCAAGCAAAGTGAACGAGGCGTACAAGAATGTAAACCCGTTAGGGATATAACACCCACCCCAAACCCCTCCCGAAGTGAGGGGCTTTAATCGGCATCAGACCTTGAACAAAAATGCCTTCAACCTTTATTTAAATATATCATAATGACATTTCCATAAATACAGGCACGTCATACGAATTGTGCATGACAACAAAAGCACTTCAAGCCCCTCACTTCGGGAGGGGTTGGGGGTGGGTATTAAAATTTCTTTCGTTTTTCTTGCACAATTCAACTAAAAGTTATACATTTGCAGCGAAATGATAAAATAAACGACAATGTACAACCAAAACGCATCTTTCTTTTACTTTTATTTTTACTTTGCAGGGCACTGTGAAGCGGGAAGTTGCGTGTAAATTTCAACTTAAGACAGACATATCTTACAAAAAGATACATCAAAGTCCCGCTTCACAACAATGAGGCGGGACTTTCGTTTAAAACCATACGGCAAAATAAAAGACAATGAAGAGAATAGCAATACAAGGCTCGATAGGGTCGTTCCACGACATAGCGGCCCACCAGTATTTCCAAGGCGAGCAGCTGCAGCTTATCTGCTGCGAGACGTTCGAGCAAGTGTTCGAGAACATACGGCGCGACCCTACGGTCATCGGGATGCTCGCCATTGAGAACACAATAGCAGGTTCGCTGCTGCATAACTACGAACTGCTGCGCAACTCGGGCACTACCATCGTAGGAGAGCACAAGCTGCACATAGAGCACAGCATCTGCTGCCTGCCCGAAGACTCATGGGAAACGATACGCGAGGTACACTCCCACCCCGTAGCCCTGATGCAGTGCCGCGGCTTCCTGGCCGACCACACGGAACTGAAAGCCGTCGAAGCCACCGACACCGCAGGCGCGGCGAAGCTCATCTCGGAGCAGAACTGCCGCGGATGGGCGGCCATCTGCAACGCCTCGGCCGCACGGCTGTACGGCATGAAGGTGCTGCAAGAATCGATAGAGGACAACAAGCACAACTTCACCCGCTTCCTCGTGGTGAGCGATACGCGCAAGGCCGACTTCCTACGACCGCTCGACAAGACCAACAAAGCCAGCCTCGTATTCTCACTTCCACATGAGGAAGGCAGCCTGTCGCAGGTATTAAGCATACTCTACTTCTATAAAATAAACCTCACGAAAATACAGTCTCTGCCAATAATCGGCCACGAATGGGAGTACATGTTCTACGTTGACGTGACCTTCAACGACCTCATACGCTACCGCCAAAGCATTGACGCGATACTGCCGCTGACAAAGGAACTTAAAGTATTGGGAGAATATCAAGATGACGGAAAACAACCAAACATACAACATAAAGCCTGCTGACAGGCTCTCGCAAGTGGCTGAATACTACTTCAGTCGCAAGCTGAAAGAGATTGACCGGCTCAACGCCGAGGGCAAGGACATAGTGAGCCTTGCCATAGGTAGCCCCGACATGCCGCCCTCACGGCAGACAATAGACAAGCTGTGCGAAGTGGCGCGGCAGGCTGGCAGCCACGGCTACCAGCCCACAATGGGTACGCCCGAACTGCGGCAGGCCATGGCCGGGTTCTACAAACGCTGGTACGGAGTAAGCATCGACCCGCAAACAGAAATACAGCCGCTCATCGGCTCGAAGGAAGGAATACTCCATATAACGCTCGCTTTCGTAAATACGGGCGACAAAGTGCTCGTGCCCAACCCCGGCTATCCTACCTATACATCGCTCAGCAAGCTGCTCGGCGCAGAGGTCGTAACCTACAACCTGCGTGAAGACGACGGCTGGCAGCCCGACTTCGAGCAGCTTGAAGCCATGGACTTGACGGGTGTACGCCTCATGTGGACCAACTATCCGAACATGCCGACAGGCGCTCCGGCACTCATGGAGACCTACCGCAGGCTCGTAAGTTTCGCCCGGAGGCACAACATCGTAGTAGTGAACGACAACCCGTATTCGCTAATACTCAACGAGAAACCCGTCTCGCTGATGCAAGTAGAGGGCGCAAAGGACTGCTGCATAGAACTTAACTCGATGAGCAAAAGCCACAACATGCCCGGCTGGCGCGTCGGAATGTGCGTCTCTAACAGGCAATTCATACAATGGATTCTCAAAGTCAAGAGCAACATCGACTCCGGGACATTCCGCGGAATACAGCTGGCCGCCGCCGAAGCGTACAACAACAGCGACGCGTGGCACCACCAGGCGAACATTGAAACTTACCACCGGCGCCGCCGTCTGGCAGAAGCCATCATGCAGGAGCTGGACTGCGAGTATGGCGGAGACCAAGTCGGGATGTTCCTTTGGGGCAGAATACCCGACCGTTACGCCACCGCCGAGGAGCTGACGGAGAAGGTGTTGCACCGTGCGAGAGTGTTCATCACGCCGGGATTTATCTTCGGAAGCAACGGCGAAAGATACGTCCGAATATCACTTTGCGCCAAGGACGAAAAGATGGAAGAGGCCTTGAAACGCATCAAGGAAATGTCAAACGATTGAATAAAACAAAACAACAATATTATGGAACTTGAACTGCAACCGCTCAACTTGCCGAGCGACAATAAACGACTGACGGTAATCGCCGGCCCGTGTTCTGCCGAAACAGAAGAACAAGTGATGGAAACAGCAAGACAACTTGCATCCAAAGGCTGCCACATATTCCGCGCCGGAGTATGGAAACCGCGCACAAAGCCGGGCGGATTTGAGGGCAACGGCGAGAAAGCCCTGCCCTGGATGCAACGTGTTAAGGAAGAAACGGGCATGATGACGGCCACCGAAGTGGCTACGCCAGAGCATGTTGAGCTTGCCCTGAAATACGGCATCGACATGCTGTGGATAGGCGCACGCACATCGGCAAACCCCTTTGCGATGCAGGCTTTGGCCGACAGCTTGAAGGGAATCGACATCCCCGTACTGGTGAAAAACCCCGTAAACCCCGACCTCGAGCTGTGGATTGGAGCGATGGAGCGCATCAACCAGGCCGGAATAAAGCGCATTGCGGCCATTCATCGCGGCTTTTCCAGCTACGACAAGAAGATATACCGCAACCTGCCTATGTGGCAAATACCAATCGAACTACGCCGACGTATACCGCAACTGCCCATACTCTGCGACCCAAGCCACATAGGAGGACGGCGCGAACTGATAGCATCATTGTGCCAGCAGGCCATGGACCTGGGACTTGACGGCCTCATCATAGAGAGCCACTGCGACCCGGACAACGCATGGAGCGACGCAAAGCAGCAGATAACACCCGATATTCTAGACTACATACTCGGCCTTCTCGTCATCCGAGACCAGACCATGAGCACCGAAGGCATAACCACCCTGCGCAAGCAAATAGACGAAATAGACAACCAGCTGATGGAAATACTGGCAAAGCGGATGCGCGTATGCCGCGAAATAGGCCAGTACAAGAAGGAGCACAACATGACCGTATTGCAGACATCGCGCTACAACGAGATACTCGACAAGCGCGGAGCGCAAGGCTCGCTGTGCGGAATGGACCCGTCATTCGTCAAGACCGTGTTCGAGGCCGTGCATGAAGAGTCGGTAAGGCAGCAGATAGAGATAGTGAACAAATGATTTATTAAGGAGAGAAGGAGAAAGGAGTGAAGGAGTAAGTAGACTTGATTTGGCAGGATGCCAATCATATACAGACAAACAAAAATTACAGTATAAGGCATTCCTACTTACTCCTTCACTCCCATACTCCTTACTGCTAAAAACACAACACCATGCGGATATTAGTACTTGGCGCAGGCAAGATGGGCAGCTTTTTCCTCGACCTGCTTAGCTTCGAACACGAGACGGCGGTGTACGAGAAGAACCCCGAGCGGCTGCGCTTCACCTTCAACACGCTGCGCTTCACGTCGATGGACGAGGTGGAGGCGTTCAAACCCGAACTGGTTATCAACGCCGTAACCGTGAAATACACAATAAAGGCGTTCGAGGAGGTTATCCCCCACCTGCCCGATGACTGCATCATAAGCGACATATCGTCGGTAAAGACCGGGCTGAAGGACTTTTACGGGCAGTGCGGACACCGCTACGTGTCAACCCACCCGATGTTCGGGCCCACCTTCGCCAACCTCAACCAGCTAAGCCACGAGAACGCAATAATCATCAACGAGGGCGACTACATGGGTCGCATATTCTTCAAAGACCTGTACAGCCGTCTCGGGCTGAGCATCTACGAATACTCTTTCGAGGAGCACGACAAGACCGTCGCCTACTCGCTCAGCATCCCGTTCGTAAGCACTTTCGTGTTCGCCGCCGTGATGAAGCACCAGGACGCGCCCGGCACTACGTTCAAACGGCACATGAAGATAGCCCGGGGCGTGCTTAGCGAGGACGACTACCTGTTGCAGGAAATACTCTTCAACCCCTACACTTCGGGGCAAGTGGAGCAAATCCGGACTGAACTCAAGGAGCTGCTTGGCATCATAGAGCGCAAGGACGAACAAGCCATGAAGGCGTATCTTGAGAAAATCAGGAAGAACGTCAAAGACAATTCTTGAGTTAAGAATTAAGAGTTAAGAAAATATGCCATGAAAGCGCGGCATACCTTCGATTATTCATTTTTCATTATTCATTTTTCATTAAAAAATGTGCCTTTCACTGCTCCTTGCATCCCTGCTTACGTTCGTCCAGCTGAACTGCGAGAACCTGTTTGACTGCCGCCACGACAGCCTGAAGCAAGACACGGAGTTCACCCCGGAGGGCGACCGCCGCTGGACTGCAAGCAAATACTGGGACAAACTGAACAATACGGCCAAAGCCATAATCGACTGCGGCACGGAGGACGGCGACTGGCGGCTGCCCGACCTGGTAGCCCTGTGCGAAGTGGAGAACGACAGCGTGATGCGCGACCTTACGCGGCGGTCGCTGCTTCGAGGCGCCAACTACGAGTACATCGTGACCTCCTCGCCCGACGTTCGCGGCATCGACGTGGCCCTGCTCTACTCTCCCGGCAGCTTCGCGCCCGTAAGGCACTATCCGCTTCGCGTAAAACCGATGAAAGGCATGCGTCCCACGCGCGACATACTCTACGCCGCAGGCCGCATAATAACAGGCGACACACTCCACATATTCGTAGTCCACGCCCCGAGCCGCTACGGTGGAGAGCGGCGCACAAGGCCGCACCGCAAGCTCGTGGCCGACCGCCTCTGCCTTGCCATAGACTCGCTTAAAGCCGTCTGCAAAGACCCGATGGTCATCATAGCTGGCGACTTCAACGAGGGCGGCGACGGCGCTGCGGTACGGCAGGTGTGCGCCAAGGGCATGGCCGACGTGTCCGCCAACGCCCGGGGCAGCCACGGAGCACGCGGCACATACAAGTACAAAGGCCAATGGGAAAGCATCGACCATATCATCGTAAGCCCTGCCATGGCGCGCCGCCTGCGCTCGTGCACAGTGAACGACGCGCCATTCCTGCTCGAACCCGACGACCGATACGGCGGCGTGCAACCGCTGCGCACGTACCGCGCGTGGCGTTACCGCCGCGGCTACAGCGACCACCTGCCCCTCGTGGCACGCTTCGACTTTGAATGAAAAACACGTTTCAAAAGTGTAAAAAATGCTGAAAACCGGCGTTTTTAACACGTTCTTCGCCACAAAATCCATATCTTTGCATAAATTATATAGTGTAATACTCTGCTTTTAATGCAAAAGATGAACAAACTGTTACTGTCAATCATGACCCTGTTTGCAGGCTGCCTGACGGGCTGCGGACAGCAAAGCGTCAAGACGGTGGACGCCGACGAGTTCGAGAAAACCATCTCGCGCGACGGCGTACAGCTGCTCGACGTGCGCACGGTGACCGAGTTCCGCGATGGGCACATAGCCTCCGACAAGGTGCAGAACATAGACTACCGCCAGCCCGACTTCGTCGAACAGGCCGACGGCAAGCTTGACAAAGGCCGCCCCGTAGCCGTCTACTGCCGCAGCGGACGGCGCAGCCTTGACGCGGCGAAGATGCTTGCAAAGCGCGGCTTCGAGGTAATCAACCTCAAGGGCGGCATCCTTGAATGGCAGGAAAAGGGCAAACCCGTAAGGCGGTAAAGTTCAAAAACGGCTACGCATTCCATGCTCCCTCCCTTCGGGAGGGCTGGGGTGGGTTTCCAAAAGGCCACCTTTCGCAATGCAAAAGACCGTCTTTCGCAATCTAAAAGGCCACCTTTCGCAGCGCGAAAGACCGCCTTTTACAACGCATTGAATATCAAGACGTTATAACAACAGATAAAACATACTTGAAAAATGAACATTTTTAAGAGAACATCCGCGCTCGGCCTGCTGCTCGCATTGGTGCTACAGGCGTTCGCGCAAGGGGCAAACAATACCGGCACTTACTACCAAAACGCCGACGGAAAGAAAGGAAGGGAGCTTAAGACGGCGATGTGGGGCATAATAAAAAATCCACATACAGTCGGCTATGGCGGCCTATGGGAGGCATACGAAAAAACTGATGCCGACGAGAATGGCAAAGTATGGGACATGTATTCAATCGACAGGAATTACGATTTTGACGACCACGGCTCAAGCTTTCCTTATGAAGGGGCGGGATTTAATCGCGAACATTCATTTCCAAGAAGTTGGTTTGGTGGTGAAGTAGAACCAATGAACAGTGACATTATGCACATTGTTCCCACCGACGGATATGTAAACAATCGACGAAACAACTATCCTTTCGGCGAAACAAGTAGTCCAAGATACACGTCAAATGGTAATTTCAGCAAACTCGGGCCATCATCTATCAGCGGCTATTCTAAAGACGTTTTTGAGCCTAACGACGAGTACAAGGGCGACTTTGCACGTATTTACTTCTATATGGCAACGTGTTACGAAGACAAGATTGCAAGTTGGGAAAGCGATATGTTGTCTGGTAACAAATACCAGCCATACGAGGATTGGGCTTTGAACATGCTGCTGCGCTGGGCTGCCGAAGACCCCGTAAGTCAAAAGGAGATTGACCGCAACAATGCAGTTTACGACATACAGGGCAACCGCAACCCGTATGTTGACTATCCAGGATTGGAGCAATACGTTTGGGGAGAATACAAGGACAAAACCTTCAGCTATTCAAACTATGAAGAGCCGGACGGCACAACCGTTACACCCGACCCTGACGACCCCGACGACGACCCTGTAACCCCACCAGTCGGCGGCGAACTTACCTTCACAAAAGTAACATCAGATAGCCAGCTTAGCACTGAATACACTTACCTTATTGTGTATGAAAAAGAAGGAATAGCCATGAGCAAGTCCAATGGCGATATTAGAAGCGGTATCGAAGTAACCATTTCAAGTAGCAAAATCACCACCGATGTCAACGGCAACGGCCAGCCGCGTGCCCTAAATCTCGGCGGAACGAAAGGTGCATACACCCTGTACGACGGCGTGGAAAAAGTTTATCTTGCGCTCAACAGCAGCGACAATAAATTGCAAAACAGCACTACCGCTACGACAAACAACGCAAAGTGGAGCATTACTTTCGGCAGCGGCTGCTCTATAAGGAACAACGCCCATACCGACAGATACATCAACTATAATCCAAGCGCAGACCGTTTTGCCTGCTACAAGACCACAAGCAACCAGCAGCCTGTTGCCCTTTATCGCAGCACTACGACCACAGGCATAGTCGAAGTGACTGTAGACGGCAACGCGAAAGTCGACGTTTACACCATCACGGGAATGAAAGTGCGCTCACAAGTTACGCGTAACGACGCACTGGAAGGACTTGACAAGGGCGTTTACATAATAGGAAACAAGAAATATCTTGTGAAATAAAAGCATAAAAAACAAAAGCAAAGCCCCTCCCCACAATCACAAATAAGTGACACAGGGAGGGGCTTTCTTTTGTTATTTCCGATAAATCACAGTGCCGTTGGCCTGGTGGGTTGCCAACACAAGCACCTCGGCGATTTGCACATGAGCAGGCGCATTGGCGGCATAAAGGGCCACGTCGGCGATGTCGTCGCCCGTAAGCGGCTGTATGCCACGATACACATTGTCGGCACGTTCATTGTCTCCGTGGAAGCGGACGACGCTGAAATTGGTCTCCACCAGTCCTGGCTTGACGTTTGTTACACGCACCGCCGTGTCTGCAACGTCTATGCGCAGGCCGTCGGTGATGGCCTTCACGGCAGCCTTCGTGGCGCAATAAACGTTTCCTCCGGCATAAGCCGCGTCGCCTGCGACCGAGCCAATGTTGATAACATGCCCACGGTTGCGCTCCACCATGCCTGGAACTATGAGGCGTGTCATCGTCAGCAAGCCTTTGACATTAGTGTCAATCATCGTCTCCCAGTCGTCCAAGTCGCCCTCGTATTCCTTTTCCAGGCCGAGCGCAAGTCCGGCGTTGTTGACTAAAACGTCAACCTCTGCCCATTTGCCCGTGAGCGAACCGACCGCCGCCGTGGCCGCATTACGGTCACGTACGTCAAAAACCAAGGGCAGAACGTCAGCCCCCAGCCCTCTCGCAGCAGCCTCGACAGCCTTCAGCTTGTCAACGTTACGCCCTGTAAGTATGAGGTCATAGCCTCCACAGGCAAACTTTCTGGCGCACGCCTCGCCTATTCCGCTCGTCGCGCCGGTAATCAATGCGATTTTTCTTTCCATGAATTTATATTTTATTTTAGGAGTAAAGAAGTAAGGAGAGAAGGAGTAAGGAGACATGTCTTGCCAATAATTATTCCCTAAACATCGGCTCAAATCACAACTACTTACTCCTTCTCTCCTGTTACTCCTTTACTCCTTAATTCATTACTTACTCCTTCCCTCCTTACTCCTTCACTCCTATTTAAGTTCAAACAATATCTGGAGAATGCGCTCTGCAGTGCGTCCGTCCCAGCGGTCGGGCAGCGAACAGTGTTTCCATTGCCCCTTTACGATGTCCGTAACGGCGTCGGCCAAACGGTCGGCGTTCTCTCCTACGAGCACGTTAGAGCCTTGCTTGACGGTCTCTATGTGCTCCGTATAGCTGTTGAGCGTGGCACACGGCACGCCGTTGAACGTAGCTTCCTCGGCAACATTGCCCGAGTCGGTCACTATTCCCTTTGCGTTTGACGTGAGATAACCGAACTCCAAGTAGCCAAGAGGCTCTATGATATGGAAATTCGGGTAATCTTCCACCATCGGCCTTACCGTCTCCGCCGCAGCTGGACGCAGCGGAGCAAGCACCTGCACGCCGTCCGCCGCGCTGCACATTGCCGTGAGCATGGCTTCAAGATTTGCCCTGTCGGCCAGCAAAGCCTTGCGGTTGAGCGTGAAGACGATGTACTCATGCTCCTTTACTTGCAGTCCGTCGAGCACTGCCGGACGCACAAGCCGCGAGCGGTTGAAGCGCAACGTGTCCATCAAAATGTTGCCAACCATGTAGACCTTTGTCAACTCCGCGCCCTCGCGGGTTGCTATACTGGTACTCCCCATGCCTGCGGTGAAGAGCAGGTCGGACAGTCCGTCGATGACAAGACGGTTGATTTCCTTGGGCATCTTGATGTCAAACGAACGCGTGCCGGCCACGAGATGCGCCAGCGTAAGCCCGTGTTTCTTAGTCACTATGGCTACGGCCATAGTCGATGCGAGGTCGTCCACGACGATGACGACGTCCGTCGGATTGGCGGAAAGGTACGTGTCAAACTCCGACATGACGCGACCCGTCAGTTCATTAAGGTTGACACAGTCAACGCCAAGATACACATCAGGCGCCAGTATGCCCAAATCGTCAAACAAAGAAGGTTCAAGCGTGGGGTCGGCTTGCGCCCCGGTGTACACCAGGCGGTAGTCAACGGCCTTGCCGTCGGCCTTTGCCTTCATGACGGCACGCACCAAGGGAGCAACCTTTATGAAGTTGGGGCGCGCCCCGGCAACGATACAAATATTCTGCATATTCACTTTTTCTTTAATTGAGAATTGAGAGTTGGGAATGGAGAATTATGATTACCATTATCCCTTTGAACTTTAATCAAGCAAAGGTAATCATAATTCTCCATTCCCAACTCTCAATTCTCAATTATATTTACTCTGACTTGAATAAATCCTTGATGCCTCCTATGCTGCCCATAAGGTTGGTTGCCTCGTATGGCAGGTAGACGGTCTTGGTCTTGTCGCCCGTCGCCACGTCCTCAAGCATCTGTATGTACTTCTGCGCCAGGAGATAGTTGGCCGGATTGGTGCTCTTGCCCACGGCCTCGGTTATTTTCTCTATGGCTATTGCTTCGGCCTCCGCCTTGCGTATGCGGGCCTGCGCTTCGCCCTCGGCATTTAGTATAGCCATCTGCTTGTCGGCCTCGGCCTTGTTGATGATGGCGGTCTTCTCACCTTCCGACTTCAATATGGCGGCGGCCTTCTCGCCCTCGCTTGTCAGTATGGTGGCACGCTTGTTGCGCTCGGCCTGCATCTGCTTCTCCATTGCCTGGAGCACGCTTTCGGGCGGAGTGATGTCCTGAAGCTCGACGCGGTTCACCTTGATGCCCCATTTGTTGGTAGCGTCGTCGAGCACGGCGCGCAGCTTCGTGTTGATGGTGTCGCGCGAAGTGAGCGTCTGGTCGAGCTCAAGCTCGCCGATGATGTTGCGCAGCGTGGTCTGCGTCAGCTTCTCGATGGCGTTTGGCAGGTTGTTGATTTCATACACGGCCTTGAACGGGTCTACTATTTGGAAGTACAGCAGGGCGTTGATTTGCGTCTGAACGTTGTCCTTGGTGATGACGTTCTGCTTGTCGAAGTCGTACACCTGTTCGCGCAGGTCGATGGAATCTGTGTACAGATACCTGCCCCGGCGCACGGCCACTATTTCCTTGGCGCGGTCGATGAAGGGTATGATGATGTTGATGCCGGGCTTCAGCGTGGCGTAATACTTGCCGAGACGCTCTATTATCTTGGTCTCCGACTGTGGTATGATGACAAGACTTTTCTTGATTACCACCAACGCGCAGATTACCAGCGCGATAAGAACGATTGCGAATGTACTCATGTTATATAAAATTATTGGTTGTTTTATCAGTCAACACCCAACCCAACCCTCCCCAAGGGAGGGAGCTTGATTAGCGTCGCCAGTTAATAAAATATATTTAGTCGGTTATTACTTTTTATGAATGGGGCTGACATTCCTGACTACCATTGCCGGTATCCCGGCTCCCTCCCTTTGGGAGGGCGGGGGTGGGTGTCACGGTTATTATTATGCTCTCGCGGCCCACCACGCGGACGTTCTGCCCCAAGGGGATATACCCTCCGTCGGCAGAGACGGCCTTCCAGTCGTCGCCGTCGATGGCAACACGGCCGTAACCGCCCTGCTCTATGGCCTCGCTGACGCGGCCTATGCGCCCCATCAAGGCGTCGGCGTTACTCAAACGCTCGCGCCGTTTGCCGTGAAGCAAATTCGTAAGTTTGGGTCTCACAAAGAGCAACGACAGCAGCGAAGCCAGCACGAACACGAGCAACTGGCCGTAAAAGCCAAGCCCCAAGGCGGAGAACACCGCCGTAACGAGTGCGCCTATGGAAAAACATAGGATGAAGAAGTCGCCCGACGTGAGTTCGAGAATCAGGCAGACGATGACTACAAGCGACCAGAACTGCCACAGGTTGGCTGCGAAATAATCTATCATATTATGCGGTTTTACGGTTTATGGGTTATAAGGTTATGCGGTTTTTAGGTTTTATGGTTATGCGGTTATCGGGTTATGAGGTTTTGCGGTCCGTTGGTTCACGGCCTTCCAGGCTTTGTTCCACACCGCATGACCGTATAACCGTACAACCGTATAACCGCCAACATTTGTTTCTGCGAAGATAATCAAATTTATCGGTTGCGGCAAGAAATAATGTAATTATTTTAAGGCTGCAATGCCTGTGACGACATATAAAAACTGCAAAGACCGCTGAAATGATGTGTCAAGGCCGCTAAAACGACACGTTAGAGCCGTCAAAACAATGCGTTCGGACGGCCATTTCCACCGCCGTTTATGGTGAGTGTGTAAGTTCCTGATAATCAATGGCTTTGTAAAAGGCCGTCTTTTAGACGGCAAAACACGGCCTTTTAGCGTGCAATTCATGGCCTTTTACAATGCAAAAGACCGCCTATTGGGTTCATCCGCAGTTCAGGTGCATGGAATATAAAGCCAATAAGCATATACATCCTACTGTAATTCAGGCGGAGGGTAATATGTTTAGGCGGATTTGCAATCCGCCTAAATTTACTATAAGGATTTGTAATCCGCTCAAACCGCACATCTATAAAATGATGTATGTTGGTGAGCGGATTGCAAATCCGCATTTAGAAACCACCGGATTGCAAATCCGGTGGAACAAGTATGCTTACACCTGAACTGCGGATGAACCGCCTTCCGCAAAACCAACGGTTCAGAATATGTATTGCAGACGTGCCTGGGCGATGAAAAAGTCCTTGTCGTAGAAGCTGTTGCAATGGTCGCCCACCCATACGTAACTGCCGCCTAACTTCACGCCGATGTACTTGTTTAGATACCAGTTGACGCCCAATGAAAAGTCTTTCTCCTGTCCGCCGAAGACGCCGCTGCGGCCGTCGTTGAGGTCGGTATAGTTGAAACGCGCCACAAGTTCCACGGCCTTGGCCGACGACGGACGGCCGGGTATGGCGTACATGGCGTCATACTCAAAGCCTTCTCCACACAAAAGCCAGCTGCCCTGCACGTATCCGCCGTGGGCGGTGTACGCCTTCAAGCCGCCCGTGCGGTTAATCCTGTCGATAAAATACTCGCCTTGCACGAGCACCTTCCTCGACGTGTACAGCACTTCGAGCAGCCCTTTAAGCTCGCTGCCCATGCCGCTTACCCCGGCCTCAAGCAGCGGCGAGGGCAGCATCGACGTTACGCCGTCGCTCGACACCTCGCCCACGGGAGCGTCATTGTTGGCCTCCTTCGTGCGGAACGAGAATGCTCCGCCTACGTGGAACAGGCGGCCACGCCGCGCGTCGTGCGTGCGCCACACCGCGCGCGATGTCGATACGAGCGAATTCTTCTTGTCGTCACCTATATGGTTGATGTCGTTGTTGGTGTAAACGCCTGTCGCAAGATACCAGTTGCGGTTGTAAAAATGATACGTAACGCCGAGCTTCCTGCCGTCGGTGAACGCCAGGACGGAGGCCGCCGACTGGTGCAGGCGCAGGTCGGCGGTGCTGATGAGCATATCCATCGAAAACGGCTCGTAGCCGTTGCCGACGGAAAGCACGCCGCCGTTGACGTGGTAATTCAGCTGCAAATCCTTCACCGCCACCTTGCCTCCGCCAAGACCGATGTAGGCCTTAAGCTCGTATTTGCCGTAATTCGCCTTGAAACCCACGCGAAAATCCTCCAAACGGCAATACCCCTGCACGTCGTCCTTGCCGTAGCCTGTGGCCGTAGCGTCGAGAAGGGCGCGCGAACGGAACTTTACGCGCAGCGTGTCACCGGCCTGCACGCCGCCAGCCACGGCCAGCACAGCGGCCAGGCACAACGCCTTTAGCAATCTCATAACAAGCATCTGTAATCCTGATTTAGTACAGATGCAAAGGTAACGCGCGGCAGGATATGAAAAGATGAATTACTTATTTATAATAAACGCGCCGCTCATGGCCGCGCTTCATTAACATTCATGTCAAACGTATGCAACCGTTTCGCAACAACTGCCGTTACGTACAGCCAGCATATACATACGGCCAGCGGCCGACTTCACAGCCGGCCGCTGGCCTGTCATACAAAAACATTATGAATTTTATTTAGCGAACAAGATTTTCAGAAAAGTTTATCACTATACTGTATTTATGGATTTTGCTGCCTGTCACTGCGCCTGGCGGCAGCTGCGGCACTTGCGCTGGCAGTACCTCTCGCACTGTGCGCAGATGTCATAGCCCAGCATCGCCCCGAGGATAAAGTCCTCTTCGGGCGAAAGCAGGTTCAAAGGGCGCGTCACCATCAGCCTGATAGCGTCGAGACACTCCGGCCGGCCGAAGAAAAGGTTGACGCTGCCGTTGCCCACCGGCTGCACGATGTAGCCTATGTTCTGGCGGCGCAGGCGCGCCGTGGCAAGCTCCTCGTACTTGCTGTTGAAGGTGAACAGCACCATGCGGCGCACGCCTTTCTTGTACTCGTATATATGGTTGGTCAGCACCCTCATGTCGGGAGGCAGTATCTCGGTCTGCATAGGCTTTCGGTTTACAGGCTGTTTTTGATTTGTTCTATCCACGCGTCGATGCGGCCGTCGGTCTTGTCGTCCTCGTTGACGTCGTCAAGGGCAAGCCCGACGAACTGCCCGTCGATTACGGCCGCGGAGTCGTTGTAGGTGTACCCGTCGGTCGGAACCTGCCCTACGAACCTTGCGCCGCTGTCTTTCAGCCCGTCGTAGATTTCGGCCATGGCGGCACAGAACGTATCGCCGTAAGACTCGCAGTCGCCGCAGCCGAAGAGGGCGACGGTCTTTCCGCCGAGGTCTGCCGCCTTGAGCTTGTCAAGCCCGTCGTACCAGTCGTCCTGAAGCTCGCCTGCTCCCCATGTAGAAGTGCCCAGCAGAAGGTTCTTGTAACCGGCTACGGTGTCGGTCGTGATGTTTGCAACGTCGTACACATCGGCCTGGGCTATGCCCAGCCTGCCTGCTATTTTCTCGGCTATCGCCTGGCATGTGCCGGTGGAAGAGCCGTAGATTATGCATGTTCTGTCCATATCTGCAATCTGTTTTTAATTGTTTGATGTTTACGTTTGCAAAGATACAGCTTACAGCGGCGGCGCGCAATACCTAAAAATAGGGTTTCTGCAAATACCGAGAAATGGTTACGCTCAAACGAAAAAGGCCGCCCGGCATTGCTGCCGGGCGGCCTTTACTATGAGATTTCAGTTTACTTAATCAAACCACGGTTTACGAACGTTGCGTTGAGCAGGCGCAGGTACTTGCGGTACTGGCTGTCGGTGAGCACCGAGCGCATGTACTTCAAATCCTTCTGCAAAGCCTTCTGTACCAAAGCCTCGCGCTCGTCGGCGTTAGCTCCTGCGGCGTTCATCATGTCGGCGCAGAACGAGGTGTGGATGTCCTGTACGGCTTCCGCCTGGTCGATTGACAGTCCGAGACAGTCTGAAAGCCTGCTGTAGTTCACCTCCATGTTGTAGGCGTTTGCATTTTCAGCGTTGTTCAACTTTTCGTTGTCTGCAAATGTCATAGTCATGCTGAGCACAGCTACGACGGTTAAAAACAATCTTTTCATAATCCTTAAAATTTACTTTTACCTTTGGGCGTCGGTACTCTTCTCGCGAATCGCCTCGGCCCGTTATCCTAAAACTATTAACTCTTTTGTCTTTCGACGGTGCAAAGATACGGCCATTTTCGCTTTCATGGTGCAAAAACATCACACTGTTTGCGTTAACAGCTTACTTTTTTGACCTAAATCAAAGTTCAAGCTGCAATATTGCAAACGTATTACAGCATTTGTCTGTTATTTTGTCACAATATGTAACATGGTTGTCACACATTGTGACAACGGCGGCACAAACCATATAATAACGCGAGTTCGGTATAACAGCTATTTCTCTACAATTTGCGAGCACCGTGATTGTAATATTGCTTCAAGCGGCGTTTGCATTTTGTCATTCCGCGCTCCGACGCGGAATCCAGTACACAAACAAGGCAAAAACAAGGCCGTTTACACTGGATTCCGCGTCGGAGCGCGGAATGACAAAATGCAACTGACCGCTTGGATAATGATTATAGCGGTAATAGTTTTATGCCGAACTGACGTTATAAAAGGTAAGCCAGGCATCGTTTTCACGCCGTTTGCCACCCCATGCGCAACTGCCTGACTGCCAGCACGTTGCCACCAGCCTTGCAAAAGGCCACCTTTTGCGTTGTAAAAGATGGCCTTTTGCAAGACGAAAGACGGCCTTTTACAACGCGAAACACGGCCTTTCACAAAAGCACGAACAAAATAATGCGGCGGCGATGGCCGCAAATCGGATTTTTATCCCTATATTTGCACGTCGAAAACATCAACAACAAAGAAAATGGAAAGCAACCTTAACAAATACATCGCGGTGGCATACAAGCTGTACACCGTGGACGGAGAAGTGAGCGAACTTGTGGAAGAGGCAACCGACGGAGAGCCGTTCCAGTTCATAAGCGGCTACGGCATAGCCCTCGACGCGTTCGAGCAGAAGGTAGCCGCGCTGGAAAAGGGCGCGGAGTTTGACTTCACACTGACAAAGGACGACGCCTACGGCGACTACGAGCAGGAGCATGTGCTCGACCTGGACAAGGCCATCTTCTCCATAAACGGCCACTTCGACCACGAGAACATATACAAGGACGCCATCGTGCCGCTGCAAAACGAGGACGGCAACAGGTTCTACGGACGAGTGCTCGAAGTAGGCACCGACAAGGTGAAAATAGACCTCAACCACCCCTTGGCAGGCAAGACGCTCAACTTCAAGGGGCACATCGTAGAGTCGCGCGAGGCCACAAACGAGGAAATAGAGGGCCTTGTAAATCGCATGAGCGGCGAAGGCTGCTGCTGTGGAGGGCACGGCGACGACGGCTGTTGCGGCCATCACCACGACCACGAGGGCGGATGCTGCGGCCATGACCACGGCCACGGGGACGGCGGATGCTGCCACAGGAAGTAATGAATAATTAATAATGAATAATGAAAAATCATGCTTTGACAGGCTAATCACCGCAGGGCGATTTTTCATTATTCATTATTAATTATTCATTCCACCATTATTCATTTTTCATTTTTAACTATTCATTCCACCATGCGTAACACTTTCGGCAACCTGCTGCGCCTCACCACCTTCGGCGAAAGCCACGGGGCGGCCATCGGCGGAGTGCTCGACGGATACCCGGCAGGCATCGACATCGACATGGATTTCATCCAGGCCGAACTTGACCGCCGCCGACCCGGACAGAGCGACATAACCACCGGGCGCGACGAAGCCGACCGCGTGGAACTGCTGAGCGGCGTGTTCGAAGGCCGCTCTACGGGCTGCCCCATCGGCTTCATCGTCAGGAACACCAACCAGAGGTCGGCCGACTATGACGAAATGCGCACCGCCCTGCGCCCGTCGCACGCCGATTACACGTACACTTGCAAGTACGGCGTGCGCGACTACCGCGGCGGCGGCCGCTCGTCGGCACGCATCACAATCAGCCGCTGCGTGGGCGGCGCGCTGGCAAAGCTGGCCCTGCGGCGGCTCGGCATAAGCGTGCAGGCGTACACGTCGCAGGTGGGCGGCATCGCGCTCGACAACGACTACCGCCTGTACGACCTCTCCAAGACCGACGACAACATAGTGCGCTGCCCCGACGAGGCCAAGGCCGGCGAGATGGCGGAGCTTATAAGAGAGGTGAAAGCGGCAGGCGACACCGTGGGAGGAACAATAACCTGCGTCGTCAAAGGATGCCCGGCAGGACTGGGCGAGCCGGAGTTCGGCAAGCTGCACGCCGCCCTCGGCGCGGCCATGCTCGGCATAAACGCCGTAAAGGGCATTGAGTTCGGCACGGGCTTCGCCTTCGCAGCCATGCGCGGCAGCCAGGCCAACGACGCCTTTTGCAACGACAACGGGCGCATATCCACCGCAACCAACCACAGCGGAGGCATACAGGGAGGTATCAGCAACGGACAGGACATTTACTTCCGCATAGCCTTCAAGCCCGTGGCAACGCTCCTGCAAGAACAACATACCGTAACCGTAGACGGACAACCGACAACCCTCAAGGCGCGCGGAAGGCACGACCCGTGCGTGCTGCCACGGGCTGTACCAATAGTGGAAGCCATGACAGCAATGACACTTCTTGACTACTATTTGATAGAAAAAACAAACAATTTGTAGTTTTTTAACAAATGGGGGGGTAAAATTCATGCCTAATACTTTGCAAATTACAAATATTGCAGTATCTTTGCACTGACAATTCAGGGTTTGTGAAAATCTTGATTTCGTCAATTTAAGTCTAGTTTAGTTTTTGTGTTGGTTGAGAGCGGTCAATTGGCCGCTCTCTTTTCGTTTGCCATAAAACAAGCAAACGCCACGCCGGAGAACATCACCCCTCATGCGTTAAAAGATGTATCATTATGAAAAAAAACAAAACCCATTCTTCGTTTGGCGGCTTTTTTTCGTACTTTTGTTGGCAGAATGAACAAAAAACGACAACCAAACTAACATCAATTCAACAAAAACATGAAAAAGATTTGCTCAATGTTGCTGCTCATCATGGCGGCAGTCACAGTCCAGGCGCAGCTGCTCTGGAAAGTAACAGGCAACGGCCTGCAAAAGCCTTCGTACATAATCGGCACATACCACCTGGCCGACGCGTCGTTCGCCGACAGCATTAAGGGTCTCAAGGCAGCCTTGGACGCATCTGAACAGGTGTACGGCGAAATAATAATGGCCGACATGACTTCGCCCGAAAACATGCAAAAGATGCAGGCGGCGATGATGCTTCCCGACGGACAGACCATAGACAAGCTCTACAACGCCGACGAGATGGCACGCATCAATACGCTGGTGAAAAACGTATTGGGCGTTGAACTGACCAACCCCATGGTAATGCAGCAGCTCGGCAAGCTGACTCCATACGCCTTGCAGACGCAACTCGGAGTGCTCATTTACATGAAAAAGCATCCCGTATTCAATCCCAATAACGGCTTTGACAGCTACTTCCAGAAGGAAGCCGCAGCCAAAGGAAAGAACGTAGGAGGACTGGAGACGTTTGACTTCCAAATCAACACGCTGTTCAAAAGCACTACAATGGAACGCCAGAAGCAGCTGCTGCTCTGCCTGGCGGACAACCTTGAGTTCAACGAAGAACAGACTGAAAACATTATAAAGGCGTTTTTCGCGCAAGACCTTGACGGCATCGAGAAGGCAATGGACGCCAAGATGAACAACACCTGCGACGGAACGCCCGAGGAAAAGGAGACGCTCATCTACGCACGCAACGACAACTGGATGAAGCAGATGCCTGAAATAATGAAGCAGAAGAGCACCTTGTTCGCCGTAGGAGCTGGCCATCTGCCCGGCGAACGCGGCCTGCTGGCACAGCTGAAAAAGGCCGGTTACACCGTAGAAGGCGTGAAATAACGCGCTGACAAACATTCAATAATACGAAAAACGGTCGGACATTTAATTTTGTCCGACCGTTTTCTTTTCATGTAACAGCTGATATAACGACCAGCTGTACGTTTATTCCAACGCTCCGATTATTTCCCTTACAGACTTGCATCCGTGCGCGTCGAGCCACTCGTTGATGCCGTCGCGCACCTTGATTGTAACCTCCGGGTCGATGAAATTGGCCGTGCCAATCTCGATGGCGGTAGCCCCGGCCATGATGAACTCTATTGCATCGCGTGCGTTACAGATGCCTCCAAGGCCGATTACAGGGATTTTCACCGCCTTTGCCACCTGCCAAACCATGCGCAAGGCGACAGGCTTCACCGCCGGGCCGCTCAATCCTCCAGTGCCGATACTTAGCATAGGGCGGCGCTTCTCGATGTCGATTGCCATACCCATAAGCGTGTTGATGAGCGACACGGAGTCAGCTCCCTCCGCCTCTACGGCGCGCGCTATCTCGGCGATATCCGTCACATTGGGCGACAATTTCACGATGAGCGTCTTGGGATAACGCGCCCTAACGGCCCTGACAACGCTCGAAGCACCGGCACATGTAACGCCGAACGCCATGCCGCCGTCCTTCACGTTGGGGCAGGATATGTTCAGCTCGATTGCCGGAATGCGCTCCAATTCAGCTATGCGGGCGGCGCATTCGGCGTAGTCTTCAGGCGAAGAGCCGCTCACATTGACGATGAAATTGGTGTCGATGTCCTTTATTTCCGGGTAAATATGCTCGCAGAAGTAGTCCACTCCCTTGTTTTGCAGGCCGACGCAGTTAAGCATACCCGAAGACGTCTCTACCATACGGGGGTAGTCGTTGCCCTCGCGCGGCTTCAAGGTGGTGCCCTTCACTATTATGCCTCCTATGCCTTCAAGGGGCACGAAATCAGCAAATTCAGGCCCGTAACCGAACGTTCCCGATGCGGTCATAACCGGATTTTTCAACCGCAAACCCTTTATTTCAACGCTTAAATCTGCCATAACAACTTATTTATATTAAATACCGGACCTTCCTTGCACACACACAGGTTGCCTTCAACCGTCTTCTCAACGCAGCAGAGGCAAGCGCCAAGGCCGCAGGCCATCATGTTTTCAAGCGAAACTTCGCACTCTATGCCGCGCGACTTGGCGTATTTCGCAACGGCGACCATCATCGGCTTAGGGCCGCACGACGCTATACGGTCGAAACGTACCTCGTCAAGCACAGAATGGTTTGTCACGAAACCGCGCTCACCGGCCGTCCCGTCCTCCGTGGTAAGGCACACGCGGCCATACTTCTCGAACTCGTCAAGCATGAGCAAATCGCCCTTTGAGCGCGCTCCGAGCAGGAAAACGGGCTTGCAGCCTACGTCATTCAGCCGCTTGCCGAAGTAAAGCAACGGCGCGACTCCCACGCCGCCGCCCACCAAAAGCACATTTTCCGTAGCGCAGGAAGGCATCGTGAAGCTGTTGCCCAATGGGAACATGCAGTTCAACACGTCGCCTGCCTGAAGACCGGCGAGGCGGCGCGTGCCGTCGCCAACGGCCGCAACGAGCAGCCACAGCTGGTTAGCGTCATAATCAACAAAGTTTACCGAAATAGGACGGCGCAGAAAAGTAGAGGGCGAACCGTCAACCCTTACCTCGACAAACTGCCCCGGAAGAATATCGGGCAGCCTGCCGTCCTGCGTCAGTTTGATGAGGACATGCTTGCCGGAAACATGTTCCACAGAGACGACCCACAGGTCAGAAACATATTTTTTCATGCTGTATCTATTTTTCTTTAATATTAATGTAAACGTGCGTTTCCTGTTGCAAAAGTACAAAATATGGACGCGCAATCCAAAGGATAAGCGGCCAAACAGCTAAAAAAGGCGGACATTAAACGCCGCCAACAGGCAAGCGCACGCCGTAACGCATATTTACGCTTCTGCAAAAGACCGTCTTTCGCCTTGCAAAAGACCGTCTTTTACACGCCAAAAGGCCACCTTTCACAGCGTAAAAGGTGGCCTTTTGCAAAACGGCATGACAACCGGCATCGTGTCGCCGGTCATTTCTTGGGCACAAAGCTCTCGTAAGTAAGGTCGTCAAAGTACACCCTGATTTCGGTGATTTGCCGCTGCGGACGCTCCACATACCTTATTTCGGGCTTCATCTGGGCGGCATACCCCCTCTGTTGCGGACGTGACCCACCAGCATCTCCACCGCCTGCGAACAAATCGGGTACGCGTCCTTCAATATGAGATGGCGGCATGCCGTTGTCTGTTCCACCGTCACCAGGCTGTACGTCGCCGTCGTCCTTCGAGTCGTTGAACATCTGTCCGTGGCCGAACATCAGCCAGTCCGTATTCAAGTTTGGTATTTTACTCTTTATTGCCTCTACCGTGTTAAGGGTAGGACGGGTGCGGTCGTTGAAGATGCTGCTAAGCGACGCGGCGTTAATTCCTATGAAGTTGGCAAAGGTCTGCTGGCTCATGTGCTGGGCCTCCATTATCTGCCTGATTCTGTCTTTCATCTCTGTCATAATCGTATGTTCAGCTCTAATTTCCCGATTTTTCTAAGATTTTACAAAGGTAAATCAAAAAATTTAATTACACAACAAATCTAAAAGAAATTAGGAGATTAAATTTTTAGGTTTAGATATTTATATTTACAAACACAAATCATCATTTCTTTGCGTTTTGAAATTACAAATACAAATCTAAATCAACGTCTGTAAATATGGCGTAAAGCTATAATCCAGCCTTTTTGTGCAAGTAATTCATTATAAATCTGTTATTTAACCGCGATACAAGCAAAAACTGGCGTTTATGCAATAAATGAATGGTTAAAATACGGAATAAGATTGAACAAACTCAAAGTAAAACGCCTTTTTGCACTGAAAATCAGCGTATTACAAGCTAAAACACGTTTTGTATAAATATGTCTCGTAATTTATTAATTTGAATATTTTGATTAATAAACATATATTTAATCATGAAATACACAACAAACAAACATAAATTTAGACTTTTGAAACATCAAATTGGTTTGCAGATAATAAATATTTAAGGTTCTAAAATCAACAATTATATATATTAATAAATGCTAACACTAAATCAAGGAGCCCTTTTTAGGGCAAAAATCGCGTTTTTTCCGATATTCCGAAACGATGGTAAAGTTGCTTGAAAATACGCTATTCTCAGAGCGTCAAAAATCATAAAACTGCCTGATTTTTAACGCTTTTACCCTTGTTTTTTATGTACATGAAAACTGATGAAATAGAAAAAAAGAGGTCGTTTTTCGACCTCTTTTCAGTGTAAAATGAAGAAAATCAGCTCGCGAAGCAACTCCCCTATGGGCGTATTCGGGTTGTCAAGCCCCTTGCTTTTGGCGTCTGTCTCCCTGATTTTCGATATAATCTGCATCACCTTCACGCCGGTGTAGTTCCGCATGCCCGTCAGGTAGTCTCTCGCTGCCCACCCTCCCCTAAGGTCGAGCCAACGTGCCACGCCGTCTTCAGTATAAGGCCGCGGCGCGTAATACGCTATGAGCAGGTTCTGGAAATAAGAGAACAGCATCGGCACGAGCATGTATGCGTTGCCAGCCTTCGGATTGCCGTTGAAGTAATAGAGTATGCGGTTGGCCTTGGCAACGTCGCGGTTGACGATGGCCGAGCGCAGCTCGAAGGCGTTGAAGTCCTTGCTCACCCCGATGCGCGCCTCCACCACTTCGGGCGTTATGCGCCGGTCGTTGTCCGTGAGCGAAAGGATTAGCTTGTCAAGCTCACCGGTTATTCGGCTAAGGTCGGCCCCTATGTGGTCGGCTATCATCTGCGCGGCCTTGTTGTCGATGGTGGCGCGGCCGTTCACCTTGAGGTAATTCTCGATGAAGGCAGGCAGTTCGTAGTCGCGCTTCTTCTTGCTTTCAAAGACAACGCCAACCGCCGCGGCCTTGGCCAGTATTTTCTTGCGTCCGTCGATAGAGCCGTTCTTGTGGCATATTACGAGCACCGTAGTCTGCATGGGCTTCTCCACGTACCGCTCCAGCCGCTCCCAGTTCTTAATGTTCTGCGCCTCTTTTACGATGACTACCTGCCTTTCGGCCATCATCGGGTAGCGGCGCGCCATGTCAACGATTTGGTTTGGCTGAACGTCGGAACCGAAAACGACCGACTGGTTGAAGTCGCGCTCCTCAGGCTTTAGGGCGTTGGCCTCGATGAACGACGAGACTTTGTCAATATAATAACCCTCCTCGCCCATCAATATGTACACCGGCGCATATCTGCCTTCACGCAGGTCGCGCATTATGCTGTCGTAGGTAGCAATCTTCTTTTCGGCCATATAAATAATGGTTTACGTGCGCACGGACGGCAAAAAACGTGCAAAAACAAAGGTTTTCAGCCGTTATTCATTATCTTTGCCGACGCATAACGCACTTTCAGAATGCAAATTTAATAAAATGTATCGATTAAACCTACCACAATACGAAATAAAAATAACACAGCGACAAGGCAAGCCTTACATCCTCGACACGCTGCGCCGACGCTACGTCGCACTGACGCCGGAGGAATGGGTGCGCCAGCATTTCGTCCACTTCCTCACCGAACTGAAAGGCTATCCGCCGTCGCTGCTTGCCAACGAGGTGGAGCTTCGCGTGGGCGACAAGCGCCTGCGGTGCGACAGCGTGCTGTACAACACAGCTGCGCAGCCCGTCATGCTCATTGAATACAAAGCCCCTACGGTGCAGCTTACGCAGCGCGTGTTCGACCAAATCACGGCGTACAATATGCTGCTGCACGTAGATTACCTCATCGTAAGCAACGGCCTGCAACACTATTGCTGCCGCATGGACTACGAGAACCACACGTACACCTTCCTGCGTGACATCCCTGAATATAACGAACTATAAGCCATGAAAAAGGAAACAAAGGCAAGAATACTTGCAACCATCATCCTGATGCCCATTTACGGGGCAATATGCTACGCCCTTTACAGCCTCGACGTAATGTCGAAAGACAGCGCGATTGGCTGCTTCATAGCAATGGCAACCGTCGAACCAATCCTGTATCTAATCAAGAAAAGCAACCAAAGGTAGCCCGTTTGACGGCTTACGCATAAATCACAAAGCCCCGGCTTTCACAAGCCAGGGCTTTGATGTATTCCGAAGGATTGACCCTTCGGACATAATTCAATATAGACATAAAAACTAAAAATACGTGTCCTGGCCGTAATGGCTTATCAGTCGTACTTGTCAGAGTCTACCTCGCCGTAAATCAGGCGGTAGTCAACAACGCCTTCCTCGTTGAAGTTGCAGCGAGCAACAAACTCCCCTGTCCCTTTGTCAAACCGTATTACGGAGTACTTCTCAATGCTGCCGTCGGCATTCGCCACGACTATCGTGTTACCGTCCATGCGCCACGCGTCCCAGTCAAAATCGTAATCAGAGTTGCCGCCGTATATGTCTCCGTCGTCAAAAAACTGCACCCCGAGAGACCCGCTGGCTACCACTTCGCCGTCAAGGTAGTCCTCGTAATAATCCATAAAGAGGGTTTCGCCCTTCAGCAAACTGCCGTAATTGTCGTCATCGTCGTCAGAACAGGATGTAAGCAACACCGCTGGCAACAACGCCATGCAGAAAAACATCAAAAGCTTTTTCATCACTTAGAATATGTTTCATGTGCCTATAAACTCCCCGATTCGGCCATTAAACATTTAAAAACGAAAAGACGTGGGAGTCTCTACTTCTCGCTTATCCCACGGTCAGGCTCTCGCATTGCCTATGCACAAGGATAAGCAACCGCAGTTAGCCCACGCCGTGAGATATTATACTTTATCTTCCTGCCATTCACGCAGGAAGAAGCATAATACACCCAACGTGGACGCTCCCGGTGCCGCATCTTCTTGTACATAGTCCAATTTGCGAGATTTGACCGTAGAAGACAACGTCCGTAAACGTCCTTTACCTGTAAATGTCGACCCACAAGCCCTTGCGGACTAACTGAATCGGTGCAAATATAGCGAAAATAGTACAAATACGAAAATTTATTTCACTATTTACAAGTACATTTTACATGTACAACAAAAAAGCATTACATGGCAAGAATGCAAATCATTGACAATCAGCAGCTTGGCAATACGTCATGTTTTACCTTGCAAAAAGTGGTCTTTCAGACGGCAAAAGACGGCATATTGGAATGCAATATGGCATCTTTTGACAAACAACAACATCTTGAATGGCAAACCAGCTTAACCCTCCCGAAGTGAAGAAGATTAAAATGACAGGAATTACAAAGGCCCGACTTGTGAAAGCCGGGCCTTTGATGTATCATCAGGCCATGCCGTGAGGCATGGCGTATATCGCCATACAACGATTGAATTTGTCAGAAATTATAACCGATACCAAGCATCCAATTGCTATTCTTTACCGACAAGTCTCTTAACTGGTCACGGTATTCACGGCTTACTTCTATGCTGTTTGTAAGGCCAAATTCATACGCAAAGCCCACGTAATAATGCTTGGCGAACGTAAATCCTGCACCAACCTGCAAGCCGCAGTCAAACCGATTGAACTTAATATCCTCCAAATCGTCGCCGAAAAAGTCATACGAATACCTATCTGTGTTATACTCATCCCAAGTTTCAATCTTACATTTTCCGCCTACTCCATACGCGAAATAAGGACCAAAGTTAACTTGCAATTGCACCACGTCACCAAAATCGCAGCGATAAGACAACAACACAGGAATTTGCAGATACAATGGGCTGCCCTTAATTTCATAACCACCCTTAGAATAACCGTTATATATTATATGTTCGTATCTTGCTCCTTTGCTTTGCAGATAGAGTCCAGACTGCACGTAAAGGCTCTTTACTATTGGTATGTCTGCCACCACGCCTACATGGAATGCCGTGCGACTGCTGATTTGAAATTCTCTGTGATTAGCCTCTGCAGACACATGTGTGAAGTTCAATCCTGCGCGGATGCCGAACGTAACGCCACGGTCGGTCTTTTCTGTTGAGAAAAACACGGGTGAATTACCACTATTTTGAGCCGACACTACCAACGTTTCCATAGCAAGAACGGCCATAAACAAAAATTTCTTCATACACTATATGAACTCTTTTTTTATGCGCACCGCCGGTTCCATGCGATGCAAGTTTACAATAAAATTCAGCATTCTCAAAATCAAAAAGGCAATACGTAAAAGGCGTGGAACCGTCCTTTACGCCCACTGAGGTTCTGGAATACCTAACAACGCCTAAAGTCAGTCCACGCCATGCAGCGTGAACGTATAACTTCATTCTATCGCGTTGTTTTGAAATTTTCCAGATTTCAGAGGGCAATGAATAAAAGCTAACGCTCTTTTATGTAAAATCTCTCTATGTCATTTATATTCTATCGTTCTTGTATCATAGGCTTTTCATTTGAAAATCAACACTTAAATCATATGCAGAAATAAAATCTCCGCGATGCAAAGATACAAGTTTATCTTCAAATTTATACACACTTTCTGCATTTTTCACAAAGTATTCTCTTCATTTTTCATTGATATAAAACTAACTTTGACGTTCTTTTCAACATACAGACACATTGCACAGGAGCACATCGAACAGCCACAATATCAGGCGTTGCAGGCGTTTGCCCAACTCACTGACAATCAGCAGCTTGGCAATACGCCATGTTTTACATTGCAAAACATGGCCTTTCAGACGGCAAAAGGCGGCATATTGGAATGCAAAAGGCGGCAAATCGCAATGCAATTTGCCGCCTTTTGCAAAACCGGCGATGACCTGCCGCATGCAGACTACATTCCCCTTGCCTTGTAGATGCGTTCTTTTGCCTCGTTGATTTCCTGGAATTTCTTTTCCGCCGCGCGGCGTATGTCGTCGCCGAGGGCGGCCACGCGGTCGGGATGATGCTGCAAGGCGAGCTTGCGGTAGGCGCGACGCACTTCGTCGTCGGTCGCGTCGGACTTCACGCCGAGCACTGCGTAGGCGTCGTCGAGCGTGCCTCCGGTGAGCTTGAGCATCGAGTCAAGGTCGGCGTCGGCCATGCCCATGCAGCGCGAAACGTCCCTCAGGGCGTCCACTTCGCTGCCCGGCACGCTGCCGTCGGCCTGCGCCAGCATCACGAGGAAGTTAAGCAACTGCAGCCTTTGGGAATAATCCATATTGGCGGCGATTTGCGCGCAACTCTCGCGTATTACGTTCTTGAACGCCCCTGGGCGGCCTGCCTCCATGCGCTTCTGCTCGTCGAAGAGGCGCAGCAGTATCGCGTTGCCCTGCTCCACGGCGGCTTCGCCGAAGTTCTGGCGCAGGAAACGGCGCACAAACTCCATTTCGGAGTGCATCACGCGGCCGTCGGCCCTGATGATGTATGAGGCCAGCACGAGCAGCGAAAACAGGAAACTATTGCGCTGCCCCTCGTAATACTGCCGCCTGCGAGCCTCCTCCCATGCGTCGCCGCCTCCCATGAAGCCGTCCGCCTTGCGGTCTTCACCCGTGTTGACGGCCTTCAGTCCGTAATCAAACAACGCACCCAAGGCCACTCCGGCCAGTGCTCCCAACGCGCCACCCGACATGAAGCCGAGTATGCCGCCTATCCATTTACCTGCTGACATATTATTCTTTAGTTGACAAGTTACGAGTGACGAGCAGACAAGGAGATGCCATCTATATGCCGTCACGTGCTGATTTTACGAATACAAAAATAACGCCATTGCCGCAAACAATGGCGTTATTCAACGTGCTTTACCTTTAATTAACAGAAAATAAAGCACTTAAAGCATATCAAGCCCTTTCCCTTCGGGAGGGTTGGGGTGGGTGTTCACCACGCCTCTAACGCCTCTTCCACACCCTTTACGAGCATGGACAGCTCGGCCGCGAGCAGCCTTACGGTCTGCACGCGCAGCTTTCCGCCGCTGTATTCCTTCCTCTGCGTGATGGCAAGCAGCGGCGCACCGCCTTCCGTTGAAACGCCGAACGTAACGTCGCCGCTAAGCGAACGCACCATAAGTCCCGGCGGAACAGCCTCGCCAGAAGGCAGTCTGCCGTCCAAAAGGCGGATGGCTGCAAGAAACTCGGCCAGCTCCTTGCGGTCGAAAAACAGTTTTTCACGCTCATATCCGCCGCCTGCGGCCTGCACGCTGTGCGTGACTTTTAGGTACGTCTCCGCCCCACTATCGATAAAATCAAGGTAGAGCGTGCCACGTTTCAGCCTCAACGCCCTGCTCCATTGGCCTGGATTACCCTGCTTCGGCTCTTCCCTTGCCGGCTCTGCACCCGCCTTTTCCTGCATGTTCAGCCACGGCTGACCGTTCTCCAGATACTCCACGTTGTCAAAACCGGCCAGCGCACGCTCCAGCTTTCCGCCCTTCGTGCAATAACCTACGACCGTTTTCTGCGCCAAAGAGAGCATCAGCACGTTCCTGTCGAACGCCGAACGTGCCGTCACACTGTGCACGCTCCCGTCGCAATGGGTCACTATGAGCAGCCTGCTTTCGCTCAAAGCGGTGCGCACGTCGTCGCCCCAACGGTCAGGCATCGCCTCCGCCAGACAGAGGATTGCAGGTATTCCGCGCTGCAAAAGAGTGGTGAACACGGCGCGCTCCATTGGCGACTGGTTGCCGCACATCACGCAGTCACGCTCCGCCGAGAGGCCGAGCATCCACTTGCCTACAAGGTATTCCAGCCCGTCGGGTGTCTTCCGCGAGCACACAAAGGCCGTTTTCTCGCGCTGCAAAAGCGCCTCGTTGCCAAGTTTTGACAGTATTTTCATAAATCAAGAATTAAGAAACGCATGGATTATAACAGTCGGCAAAGCGCATGGCAAAAGTCATTTTACAACCCGTTGTAAAACAAGCTGTTACGCAAAGCCGCGCTTTGCTGCTGCGGTCACGTCCTTTTCCTCTCCATCTTGATTAGCAGCAGCCCTATGGCAGTCCATACAAGCTCGCGCAGGCGCACTATAAGGGCAACGAAGATGCCTGCCCCTGCCGTGAGCGACAGACCTGCGGCCGACATGACGAAGCCGCCCTCGCGGCCGCCCAACTGCAATGGGAGGAAAAACAGGAGATTGGCAAACAGGCTGGTGAAGGCGAGTATTAACACGCATTGGGCAAACGTTGCGCTGACTCCCGGCAAGACCAATAGGATGAACATTATCTCAAGAGCCGAGCAGAAACGACATGACAGCTCAAGCAGAACGGCGGCAACGAACGTCTTGGGGTTCTGTCCGTGCAGGGCGGCAATCTGGCTGTCGATGGTTGCCAGTTGCTCCTTGTGTTTCTCGATAAAGCGGCTTGCCCTCCGCTTCAGGCCGGGAATATGGCGCGCCAGGCGCATAAGCCTTGCAGCCATGCCGTCGCGGTAGCCTTTCAGGAAGAACCATACGCCCAGCGAGCAGAACGCTCCGGCAGCGACGAGCAGTACTCCCGTGAAGACACTAAGCGGCTGCGTAAGCAAATAGAGCAGGATGGACAACAGCCAGAATATGAAGTGGCTGAAGATGTGGGTCATGGCATAGAGTATGACTGACGACGTAGCACGCTCCGTTCCGATTTTAGGCTTCAAGACCATGACGCGGTAAGGCTCTCCGCCCATAAGTCCGCAAGGCGTAGCATAGTTGAGGGCGAAGCCCGACACAGTGATTTTGTATAGCCAGAAGAAGTTTATGCCGTCCTTGCCGCTACGGCCGCTGCGTATTATTATGTACCACGCTGCGGTGTTGAACATGTAGAGCAGCGCCCACAGCGCAAGCACGGCGACAAACCAGTAGCCCGTGCTTCTGACCCCAGTCACGGCCTCGCGCCAGTCAAGCTGTGTAAGCATGGCTGCAAGTACGACCACGCCGAACAGGAAGAACATGTTTTGATACTTCTTCTTCATTGGATGATTGGGGTATTAGAAGTTGAGGATTGAGAATGCGGAGGTGAGGATTATGACTGCCTTATAAGCTTTCATGTGTCAAAGGCAATCATAATTCTCACCTATAATTCCCAATATTCAATCCTCAACTCTTCTCGTTCTTTTCGTTTTTCTTAGGTATGTTGAACCGCGTTTTCTCGCTGTCGTCGCGCTTCTCATGATACAGTTTGGCCAGCGGACGCGCAAGCGGCTCATCGTATGCGGCACGGTTGCGGAACACGTCGATGGCCGTGTAGACGGCCTGACGGAACGAAGCCTCGTCGGCCATGTTCTTGCCTGCAATGTCGTATGCCGTGCCATGGTCGGGAGAGGTGCGCACAAGCGGAAGCCCAGCAGTGAAGTTGACTCCGCAACCACGGTCAAGCGCCTTGAATGGGGCGAGACCCTGGTCGTGATACATGGCGAGCACGCCGTCAAACGCTTCATAAGAGCCTCGTGCGAAAAAGCCGTCGGCGGCGTATGGGCCAAAGGCATACACGCCACTGTCAGACAGTTCTTTGACTGCCGGGGCGATGATGTCACGCTCCTCTGTGCCGAGCAGGCCCTCGTCACCAGAGTGCGGATTAAGAGCCAGCACGGCGATGCGTGGGTTGGAGATGCGGAAGTCGCGCTTCAACGACTCGTTGAATATGCGTGCTTTCTCAATGATGCGCTCCTTGGTTATGGCCTGCGGCACATCCTTAAGCGGCATATGGGTGGTGACAAGAGCTACACGCATGCTCTCATCGAGCAGGAGCATGAGCGACTTTGCACCGCCGCCAACACGCTGTTCAAGGTATTCGGTGTGTCCGCAGAAGCTAAATCCTTCGCCCTGTATGTTGTTTTTGTTGATTGGAGCAGTCACAAGCACGTCGAACAAACCCTTTCTGTAATCGTCAACAGCACGCTCAAGCGCTTTGAACGCAGCCGTACCGGCATCTCTTGAAGGGTTGCCCAGCTCCACCTTGACTTCCTGCTCGAAGGTGGTAAGCAGGTTCAGCTTGCCAGGATGAGCGTCTTCGGCCGAGTTTATGATTGTGAAATTGGCCTGTATGCCGAGGGCGTTGCGGTGGTATGCGGCCACTTTAGGCGAGCCGTAAACGATAGGCGTGCACAGTTCGAGCATGGCAGGCTCGGCGAATGTCTTGAATATAACTTCATATCCTATGCCGTTAGTGTCTCCGTGGGTTATCGCTACCCGTATTCTTTTGTCTTCCATAATGCTTTGTTGTTATGTTGTTCCTTCAAGGATTGGAAGGCATTAGCGGCTTGCCCCTGCCCTTCCATACTTGATTATATTAATCCTTAACTCCTAATTCTTAACTTCCAACGTGTACAGCGCCGCCTCAGCCTGGCGTACCAGGTTGCGTTTCTTCGTTCCGGGAGCGTAGACAAAGGCTTCCGCCACAATAATGCGGTGCCTTACGCTGTCTACCGTAGAGTGGGCGACGAACGGGCCGCCCATGGCGTCGCCGTGCATCTGCCACAGTCCGCGGCTTATCATCAATGTGCGCCCTTTCTCCGTTGTTTTGGTGAATTGCGCACTGCCTTTCACTGTCTGCATGTACATGCCGGGGCGTTCGCCCGGTATGTTGCGCTTCATCACGCTGTCCCTCGCGGCCATAGCCTTGCCGGGGTCGAGGGCAATGCCGGGATATGAGTAGACGCATACGTTCTGCATGCTGCTTGGGTCGTTGTCGGAGAACCAGACGAACCCCTTGCCTTTCTTGCTGTACTTCATGTCGGCAGGCAGCCTCATGGCGCATCCGAACATGCTGTCCACCGTCGCCGAGGCTTCAGCGTTGCCGCTTTTGGCAAGCCTGGCTATTTCCACATTCATCTCGGCACGCGTGAACAGGTCGGCCAGCTGCCGGCCCGTCAGCGGCAATGCTTTTGCCAACACCTCGCTCGAAGGCGTGTTGACGTATGCCACCATCTGCGGCCTCGCCCATACATTCTTCTCGTATCTCACCCTTGCAGCAGTGTACACACGCGGATTGACCGTGACAACGACTATGTTGCGTGCCATCTTGGCCGCCCCGTTGAAGTGCCGACTGTCGGTCACTGAGACATCAAACATCGGCTCGGCCTGCGGCAGTCCGGCGGCGTCTTGCGACAAAATGCTGTCTATCAGGTAAGCGTCAGCCTTGCCGTCGGCCACGACGAGCACTTCGTATGGCCTGCCGCCGCTCTTCGGCAACATCGACACCTGCCCATCGCAGGAGCAAAGCAGGGCGGCGATTGCAGTCATGGCGCAGGCCGCGAGCCATGCCTTCATGCGTCGGCGGCCTCCTTCCTCGCCGTACTTAGCAGGCCGCAAGCGGCGAATATGTCCTGTCCGCGGCTCGCCCTGATTGTAGTGAACAGGCCGTGCCCGGTAAGATAGTCACGCAGGGCCGTCATCCGCTCCTCGTCGGCTCCGTGCAGGTTGACACCGGGAATTTGGTGGAAGCGTATCAGGTTGATGCGGCAATCAAGTCCCTTGAGCAGCCTGACAAGCTCACGGGCGTGCATCGGAGTGTCGTTAAGCCCTCCGAACACTATATACTCGAATGAAAGACGGCGCTGGTGACTGAAGTCGTAACCGCGCAGCATCTCGACGATTTCCTCTATGGGCATGGCCTTCTCGGCAGGCATAAGCATGGCCCGCTGTTCGCGAAGGGGCGAGTGCAGGCTTATGGCCAGGTGGCATTCGCTCTCCTCGATAAAGCGCCTTAGCTTGCTCCTTATGCCGACGCTGCTCACCGTTATACGCCTGGGACTCCATGCGTATCCCCACGGAGCAGTCAAAGCCTCGGTGGCCAGCAATACGTTGTCGATGTTGTCCATCGGCTCGCCTTGCCCCATGAACACGATGTTGGTGAGCGTGTCGCGTTCGGGCAGTGAATATACCTGGTTGAGAATGTCGGCAGCGGTAAGGTTGCCCTCGAACCCTTGCTTGCCCGTCTGGCAGAACATGCAGTTCATCTTGCACCCTACCTGCGACGACACACATAGCGTGGCTCGGTCGTCGTCGGGTATGTACACCGTTTCGACAAACTTGCCGCCAGCCGTCGGGAACAGGTATTTCACCGTGCCGTCCACAGACCGCTGGCTGTCTGCCGGCGGCATGCACCCTACGGTGTACCGCAGCTTCAGCTTCTCCCTGTTCTGCTTGGATATGTCGGTCATGTCGTCAATCGAGCCCACGTGCCTGCCGTACAGCCACTTGGCAATCTGTCCGCCGGTGAAAGCCGGCATGCCGAGCGTCGTTGCAACCTCTTTCAGTTCTGAAAGCGACATTCCCAACAAGGGTATCATATTGGCATCCATCCTTGACCGTAAATGTTTTTAATTTGCAAACTTACACAAAAAAATCCATTTACCGCCCCTTATTACCGGAAAAACGCCTTTCTTTCGGTAAAAGTAGAAACGAAAAAGGAAACAAGGCTACAACGCAATGACATCAGCCAAGACTGCAGATGCACACCACAAGGCCAGAAGCAGGAAAACGGCCATGCAAAAACCGCCGGCCGGCACATTTCCAGCGGATATACAAAAGGTGGCCTTTGACAAAGCAAAAGGCCACCTTTCACATCGTAAAACATGGCATATTGCAATGCAAAATGCCGCCAATTGCAAACCAGGTTGTAAGCGTTTGGCACTCAACACGTTAGCCACGACGCACAATCCGCTTGCATTCGGCCGTGCCGGCGCACCAAACTACACACCGAAAAAAATCCCCCTGCGCATACAGCCACTACGGCCGACGCGCAAGGGGATTATGTATTACAACTGCCGACGGGATGCCTCGCGGCGCGTCCCGTCACAGCCAGGAATCAGTCTACAGGAATATCCTTGTTAACGTTCTTGCTGCCCCAAATGGCATAGAAAAGCAGGTATGCCAAGGCTATTACGGGAACGATGTACGAAACCATGTACCCTGCCTTGTCGGCGATGAAGTTCTGCACGAGCGGAAGCACGCCACCGCCTACTACCATCATCATGAATATGCCCGACGCGGCAGCCGTGTACTTGCCAAGACCCTCGGTAGCAAGGTTGAATATGCTGGGCCACATCACCGAAGTGCACAATCCGCAGAGCACCAGCAACAGCGCGCTGACGGGCACCGTAACGTTCTCAAACGAGGAGCCGGTGAACACGGGCATAGAGGTCGTGACATTCTTGGACGACAACATAGCGCCGAGGATAAGCAGTATGGCTATGGACGACACCGTAATCATCATGGCGCGGCTTGACACCTTGTCGGCAATGAAACCCGCCACGAAACGGCCTACAAGCATGAGCAGCCAGTATGTGCCGGCCACGAAGCCGCCGATTGTAGCAGCGTTTGCCATCAAGCCCGCGCCCTTGTCTGACGTATCAGATATGTAAAAGTTGAGCGTGCCCGGTATGCCGATTTCTATTCCCACATAAACGAATATGCCGATAACGCCCAGCACACAGTGACGGAAAGCCCAAGGGCTATGCTCGAACACGGTGTCGCGCGTCGCCTTGCCCATCTCCGGGTCGGCAATAGGAATGAACGAGAGTACGATGAACGCCACTGCAAACACCGCCATGGCGATGAAGAGCACAAGGTTGATGTCGCTGATGGCCGTCTCCTTGGTCACCGTACCTACGAGCGCACCTACCAGCATAGGAGTAAGCGTGCCTGAAAGCGAGTTGAGCGTACCGCCGATAAGGTTGAGCTGGTTGCCGCGGTTGCCGCCTCCACCAAGCAGGTTGAGCATCGGGTTCACCACTGTGTTGAGCATACATACGGAGAAACCGCTGATGAACGCTCCGAGCAGGTACACCCAAAAGCCCGTCAGCCCTGTCGGGAAACCTGACAGATACTGCACGAACACGCCGATGAAGCCTACGGCTATGGCCGCGAGTGCTGTCTTCTTGTAGCCTATCTTGATGAGCATCTTGCCTGCCGGGATACCCATGAAGAGGTAAGCCAGGAAGTTCATCATGTTACCCATCATGCCGAGCGTGTTGCTGCCCATCAGCTCCGGCTGGTTCTTCCAGATGACACCGATGGGCGCGGCAAGGTTGGTTACGAACGAAATCATCGCGTAAAGGAACATCATCGCAATTATGGCGACGATGCTTCCGCTTTGTCTGTTTGTTTGTTTCATGGTTCTGTTGATATTTAAAGATGTTAAGACATTGTCTCTTCAGGTACTATTCCTTCCTCGCCCTCTTCCTTCTTTACTACGCGTTTGCGTATTGCGCGCTTGCGCTTGGGCTTCTCCTCAACGGGCTTGTCGGCCTTTACGCCGGCCAGTTCAGGGTCGATGAGTATGCGTCCGCAATACTCGCATACTATAATTTTCTTGTGCATCTTGATGTCGAGCTGACGCTGTGGAGGTATTTTGTTGAAGCATCCGCCACACGCGTCACGCTGTACGTAGACTATGCCGAGGCCATTGCGTGCATTCTTGCGTATGCGCTTGAAGCTTGCCAGCAGGCGAGGCTCAATCTTTACCTCAAGCTCCTTGGCCTTCTCCTTCAGCCTTTCTTCCTCGGCGCGGGTCTCGTCCATGATTTCGTCAAGCTCGTTTTTCTTCTCCTCGAGAGCCTGGCGGCGGTCTACAATCTGCTCCTCGGTGGCCTTGAGGTCGGCGTTCTTCTCCTCGACCTTAGCGTTGGCCTCGCGTATTTTCTTGTTGCACAGCTCTATTTCGAGCGTCTGGAACTCTATTTCCTTGCTCAAAGTGTCATACTCGCGGTTGTTCTTCACGTCGTTGAGCTGCGCCTTGTAACGCTCCACACTGGCCTGCGCCTCGTTGATTTCGGCCTTCTTCTGCCTTACGGCGTCCTCGAATTCCTTGATGTCGTTCTTGATTTTCTCCACACGTGTGGTAAGTCCGGCGATTTCGTCCTCAAGGTCTTGCACCTCGAGCGGCAGCTCGCCGCGCAGTGCACGCTCCTCGTCGATGGCCGACAACGTGGTCTGCAACTGGTAAAGGGCTTTCAGCCTCTCTTCTACCGACAAATCTGTTGGGTCTTTCTTTGCCATATTTCTTTTTTTAGTTGACAAGTGACGGGCAGACAAGCGGACAAGCCTATCGGCTTCGCTGCAAGCCAACCCATCTTCATTAATATTAATCCTACCTTATTATAATATTACACAAAAACAACAAACGGTGCCAACACGAGCAAGACGCCTTGTCTGCTTGTCGCCCGTTTGCCAGTCTGCTACAAATAGATTATGGGATTGGTGTTGGTCTTGGTGAGGCAAGCCTTCACGCCCTTGCACCTTTCCTCTATTATTTCCTTGAATATCTCGTTGGTGAACTGTTCGCTCTGATAATGGCCTATTACGGCGATTTGTATCTCCTGCTCGTGTCCGAAGTACTCATGATAGTGCATTTCGCCGGTCACAAAGGCGTCGGCTCCTTCCACAATGGCGTCGCCAAGAAGGAACGAACCGGCACCGCCACACACGGCAACGGTCTTGATTGGGCGGCGCAACAGCTGGTTGCACTGCACGCACTCCACGTCGAACGTGCGCTTGAGCATGATGATGAAATCGTCGGCGGCCACCGCTTCGGGCAACTCCCCTATCACGCCGCTGCCGCACTCAATGCCGTCAACTGTTTTCCCGGCGAAAAAGCGGCAATCCTGAAGGCCCATCTTCTCCGATATTTTGAAGTTGACACCGCCCTGGGCGTTGTCCATGTTGGTGTGCATGGAGACTACCGTGACATCGTTCTTCAACGCCTTGGCCACCGCGCGCTGCACGTCGTTCTCATAAGTGACATGCTTCAGCGCGTGGAAAATTAACGGATGATGGCTCACGATGAGGTTGCAGCCAAGGGCAACGGCCTCGTCGACCACAGCCTCCGTCACGTCAAGACACAATAAAGCCCCTGATACTTCCGCCTCTGTCAGTCCTACCTGCAAGCCGGCATTGTCAAAGCTCTCTTGCAGGGGCAGGGGCGCGAAACGTTCAAGGGCGTCAACCACTTCTCTTATTTTCACGCTTTACAGCATTTTATGATTTATCTTTGCAAAATTAGTCATTTTTCCCGGACAGCCCAAATGCCGTCCGCTTTATTTGCAATCTTTAACTACAAAAACGTAAAAGAATTATAACAGCAGCCCCCTACGCCGTTCACCGCAAAACCATTCACGGCAAACGGCGTTGCGAAACACGGCCTTTTACAATGCGAAAGACCGTCTTTTGCCTTGTAAAAGACCATGTTTTGCAACACCGTTTGCCGCCACAGCATAACACACTGTCTGTCAACGCGTTACAGAACGGGCACAAAACACAGTGGAACCAACGTCAATCTATATTGTCGGCATACCGTCATTACACACTTCTTAACAACCTTCCGACTGCCAATATATGTTTTTTACGCAGACTGTTTGATTTTATCTTTATTTTATTTGGTTTTTAATACTTCCTTTAATCATCAGACACTTACTTTGTAACAGCTATCAACCTACGCCGGGGACACACTACACCACCGTCCCTGCCTTAAACCTAAATTCAACATGAAAAGACAAGACACCAACGGACACATCAGCCCGAGACAGTGTTTCAAGCGAAGAACCGCCGCCAGACTCTTCGCCGCAGGCATTACCGCCGCAACCTTGTTACCGGCCTTTACGGCCACGGAAGCACATGCGCAGACTACCAACCGCATCGACATCAACGACAACTGGATGATGCAGGAATCGTCAATACTGCTCGACGAAGGCCGACGCGAAGGCTGGCTTGAGGAGAACTCCGCCGGACAGACGCAGGAAGGCCGGATACTGTCTGCCACGACATACCTGCCCGATGGCTGGTACAAAGCCACCGTGCCCGGCACTATACTGACGACACTTGTTGACAACGGCGTTTACGCCGAACCGCTGTACGGCGAGAACAACCGCCCGGAGAAAATCCCGGAGTCACTGTGCCACACCGACTGGTGGTACCGCACGGTGGTCGACATACCGCAATCATACGCCGGAAAAAACATCTGGCTCAACTTCGACGGCATCAACTACTCCGCCGACGTATGGGTGAACGGCAGGCGCGTAGGCCCAATCAAAGGCGCATTCATCCGCGGAACGTTTGACATCACACCATACGTCAAGGCCGGAGGGAAAGCCGCCATCGCCGTTTGCATATCTCCGCAACCGCACACCGGCACGCCCTCGGAGCACACTATGGGCACGGTGGGCGGCCCTTGCGGCGGTGTCGGCAGGCTCGACGGGCCAACCTTCGGCTGCTCGAACGGATGGGACTGGCTCTCGGGCATACGCGACAGGAACAGCGGCCTGTGGCAGGGCGTCCACCTATCGGCCACTGGCGGAGTAGTCGTCAAAGACCCGTTAATCACCACCGACCTGCCCCTGCCACGCACGGACGAGGCCGCCGTTACTGTGCAAGCCGCCATACAAAACATCACGGACAAGCCACAGGAAGGCGTATTGAAGGGCAGCTTCGGCGACACACACTTCGAGAAGCGCGTCACCCTGCAACCTTACAGCACTTCGACCATCTGCTTCTCGCCTGAAGACTATCCGCAACTGACGGTAAAGAACCCTAAACTGTGGTGGCCTAACGGGCTCGGCGAGCCGTCGCTTTACACGCTGCACCTAGCGTTTGAACAGCAAGGCGCAGTGTCAGACGCACGTGACGTTAACTTCGGAATACGCGAAATAACGTACAGCGTGCCCGGTTCGGCCAACCTCGCGCTAAGCGTAAACGGCGTAAGGGTGTTCTGCAAAGGCGGCAACTGGGGCATGGACGAAGCCCTGAAGCGCATCCCACACGAACGGCTTGAAGCGCAAATACGCCTCAACCGTCAGGCAAACTTCAACATGCTGCGCAACTGGGGCGGCCAAAGCACAAGCGACGACTTCTACGACCTTTGCGACAAATACGGCATGTTGGTGTGGGACGAGTTCTTCCAGTTCAACAACGCCGACCCGATAGACCATGACCTGTACATGGCGAACGTGCGCGACAAGGTGCTGCGCACGCGCAACCACCCGTCAATCGCAGTGTGGTGCGGCCGCAACGAAGCGTATCCGCCCAAGTATCTTGACGACGCGGTACGCTTCCTTTTGGCTGAAATCGACCCGTCAAGGCACTACCAGCCAAACTCGGGAGGCGGTCTCGGATGCAACTCGGGAGGGCCATACGAATGGCAGTACCCGATAGATTACTACTGCTTCGACGAGAAAAAGAACTTCAACAAGAACGAGACATTCAAGACGGAAATAGGCGCAATGTCAGTGCCCACGCTCGAATCGATACAGGGAATGATGCCTGAACAGGACTGGAACGGCATCACCGACGCATGGGCGGAGCACAACTTCACGTCGGCCGGAGGGCGCAACCTGCTCAAAACGATGACGAAACGCTACGGAAAAGTAGCCAACGTGGCCGACTTCGTGCGCAAGGCGCAGATGATGAATTACGAAGGACACCGCGCCATGTACGAAGGACGCATGGGGCTGATGTTCACCCCCGTGCAGGGCATACTGCTATGGATGAGCGTGGCGGCGCAGCCAAGCTTCGTATGGCAGATATTCCATTACGACCTCGAGCCTAACGCCTCGTTCTTCGCCCTGCGCAAAGCCTGCGAGCAAGTACACATCCAGCTGAACGAGAAAGGCGGCGGAACGGTGCAGGTTGTCAACCACCTGCCGTCGCCGGTCAACGCAGCCAAGGCACGCATCGCCATATACAACCTTGACGGAAGCGTGGCGTCGGAAAAAGAATACTCCGTCAACGCCGTCCCGTGCGCCGTCACCAGCCTTGGCGCAGTAGAATGGCCGGAGGATGTTTCAGACGTACATTTTGTCAAAGCCGAACTGAAAGACAGTGAAGGCAGGCTGCTGTCTGACAACTTCTACTGGCGAAGCAGGCAGAAAGAACCGGCCGACCTGTCCGCTATCGCCTCGATGCCAACCGTCAAGCTGTCGGCCAAGGCGGCATATAAATGCGATGACGGCAAGATGGAAATGCAAGTGACGCTGCGCAATCCAGGCAAAAGCATAGCCCTGATGGCGCACCTTCAGCTGCACCGCGACAAGTCAGGCAAACGCGTGCTGCCGGTTTACTACAGCGACAACTACGTATCGCTCGCACCCGGCGAGAGCAAAACCATAACGATAGAGGCGGTGGAAAAAGACCTTGAAGGCGAACAGCCGCTGGTATTGGTGGACGGATGGAACGTGAAAGTGGGAAAATCCAAATACGTAGCGGACAACACCAACGCCGACATCAAGAAGTGGGGCGACGGAGGATTCGCATTCAAGCCACAACCGCTGACGCCGCAAAAGGAAGTCCGCATAAACTGCGGAGGCTACAACCGCGGCCTGTTCAAGAAAGACCCCGGCTTCCTTGAAGGCTCGGTAGGCTATTACACCGAGAGCGTAAGCACGCAAGGTGTAGCCAATCCAGGCCCTGAACTGATGTACCGCACTGTACGATGGGGCGAATGCTCTTATCCTTGCCTGATGGACGGAACATCCGGACAGACCTACAAAGTACGCCTTCACTTCGCCGAACTCGACAAGAACACGACCGAGGGGAAGCGCATTTTCAGCGTGAACGTCAACGGCAAACCCGTCGTGACCGACCTTGACGTGTACAAAGAGGCAGGCGGCGGCTTCAAAGCCCTTGTCAAAGAAACAAGCGGAATAAAGGCCGACAGCAACAACATGATTACCATAACCCTGCCAAAGGCGCGCAAGGGTGCACCCCAGATATGCGGCTTCGAGATATTGCCGCAGTGACACTGACCGCCGTTTTACATACAGGCAGACAAATGGAGAAGCCTTGCCGCCATACGTCTTGCAAGCCATAAAACGGCAAACGGCCACCGCCGCCGCTGCAAAAGGCGGCAAACGAGAAGCCAAAAGGCCGTGTTTTGCGATGCAAAACACGGCCTTTTACAACATGAAAGACGGTCTTTTGGAAAGCCACTATTCATATTTTCATAAATCATTGACAACCAGGCATTTGCCCGATGTCACCAGTCGGCGATGTCGGCCTCGGCCTCCACGCGCTTTTCCACGTCGTCGGGGAGCGACGGGAAGAAGTCGATGCCCGTAAGCCTCTCCACCTCGTCTACGGTGTTAACATAGTCGCCCTTGGGACGGTTGCCTTCGGCGTTCTTGTAGATGAAACCGATGGCCTTGGGATTTTCGCCCGTGCGCAGCACCACTTTGAAAAAAGCCTCGGGCACGGTGACCTTGTTACGCCCTATGGTCTTGTGCTTCCCCTTGTACAAGATGGGGCCGCAGACTATGTAAAGTCCGCCGTACTCCTTCGCCCAACGGCGGCAGGCTTGCTCCATCTCGTTCCAGTCGCCGCGGTTGAGGTTGCCGTTCTGCGGGCACATGTTGGTGAAGAGAAACGACTCGCGCATGGCTTCCATGCTGTACTTGTTGTCCGCCGCCGGGCACATGTGCCCACGGTCGTAGCCCGAACCGTAATAATCAGCGTCCTCGGCACGCGGCGCAGGCACGTCCATGTCGGCCTCGAAGTCAACACCCGAGCGCTTGGCCGGGCCTGCGGTGCGGTCGTCGGTCAAGTGCCAGGCCACCCAGTTGGGCAGCTTCGTTGCCTTGTTGTATGACGCCACGTAGCCCGTGCGCCTCAACATCTGCTCCGGCATGCCTTCGGGCGACGCCTGGCGGAGCAAGGCCTCATCGGTTTCAGCCGCGGCGGAGGCCGCGCCACGGCTTGCGCCAGACGGTTTATTACGTTCGATTTCACTCGCCACCGCCTTGCCAATCTCCCTGACAAGCGGCTTGTTGCGCTCCAAGAAGTCGCACGAAACAAGCGCAACCGTGGCGCACAACGCCAACAAATAAATCCTTACTTTATCCATATCGACGGCGAAAATAATCATTTTACGGCTTATAAACAAGAAAATCGGGCTGGCATTGCAGCTTCCGCCGCCGTGCCAGCCCGACTCCGTTGTATTACGCCATGCCTTTTATACCGGCATGTTTACGCGTCCGTAGTTGTACATTTTCAATACGTTCACACAGTACCTGTTGAACTTCTTGCTGTCTAAAATCCTGTTAACAATCCTTTTCATAATCTTTTTACCTTTCCTATTTAAGTTACACATGTGGGATGCTTCTTCACATCCTGTTATCCTTTTTCCTGTTATTTACGATGCAAAGGTAATACCATCCACGGCACATTGGAACGTTTCAACGCCTTATTTTGGCTTTAAGCGCATGAATTTTGACCTGCGTCAAACAGGTTGATTTACGTCAAGCCGTTTTCATGACAAACAGTCAGTCAGGGCCGCCAGCCCGTCACCTGACAGCTGGCCGACGGCGGTTTTAACGCCGAAAAAGCGGCTTTTATTTGCTTATTCACCTTACTTGTATTACCTTTGTAAGGCAATTCAGTTTTTATAAAACGCCCATACATATAGCAAATGGACAAATTCACCATACCGCCCGAGTGGGCGGAGCAAAGCGCAATACAACTGACGTGGCCGCACGCGGCGACAGACTGGCGCGAATGCCTTGACGACATCTGCGCCACATACGTAGAGATGGCCGACGCGATAACGCGCCACGAGCGGCTGCTCGTGGTGACACCCGAGCCTGAAAACGTGGAGGTACAGCTGAAAAGGCGGCTGACAGATTGTCAGCTTGCCAACGTTACGCTGCACCGTTGCCCGACGAACGACACCTGGGCGCGCGACCACGGCTTCATAACCGTGACCGACGGCAAGGCCATTCGCCTGCTCGACTTCCGCTTCAACGGGTGGGGCGACAAGTTCCCGGCCGACCTTGACAACGCCATCAACCGCAGCTTATATATAAATAAGGTGGTGACGGGCGAATATATAGACCACAACGACTTCGTGCTCGAGGGCGGCTCAATCGAGAGCGACGGCCAAGGCATGGTGCTGACGACCAGCCAATGCCTGCTCGCTCCTCACCGCAACCAGCCGCTTTCACGCGAGGACATCGAGCAGAAGCTGAAAGACTATCTCGGCGCAGACCGCATACTGTGGCTCGACTACGGCCATCTGGAGGGCGACGACACCGACGGCCACATTGACACCCTTGTGCGCACCGCGCCCGGCAACACCTTATTATATGTACGTTGCACCGACAAGCAGGACAGCCATTACACCGACCTGCACCTCATGGAGGAGCAACTGAAAACGCTGCGCACGGCCGACGGACAGCCTTACCGCCTGCTGCCGCTGCCCATGCCGCGCCCAATCTATGACGGAAACGACCGCCTGCCGGCCACATACGCCAACTTCGTAATAATCAACGGAGCCGTAATCTACTCCACATACGGCCAGCCCGACCTTGACGCGGAGGCCGCACGGGTAATAGACGAGGCGTTTCCCGACCGCGAACTCATCGGCATCGACAGCCGCACGGTTATCCGACAGCACGGCTCGCTGCACTGCTGCACGATGCAATTCCCGAAAATATAAATAACTGACACCCACCCCAGCCCTCCCAAAGGGAGGGAGCTTAATCACCATTATAGTTTATTTCAATATACAGCAAAGCATTCCAAACTCCCTCCCTTCGGGAGGGTTGGGGTGGGTAAATAATGAATTTAATATGAAAACAGGCATAATCCAACAACACAACACTGCCGACCGCGACGACAACATGCGCCGCCTGGCCGACAGCATAAGGGCTTTGGCCGCAGAAGGAGTAGAGCTTATAGTGCTTCAGGAGCTGCACAACTCGCTGTATTTCTGCCAGACGGAGAGCGTTGACAACTTCGACTTGGCCGAGCCTATACCAGGCCCTTCGACACAGTTTTTCGGCTCTCTGGCAAAGGAAACGGGCACAGTGCTCGTCACTTCGCTGTTCGAGAGGCGCGCCGCAGGGCTTTACCACAACACGGCCGTCGTCATAGAGCGCGACGGAAGCATCGCAGGCAAGTACCGCAAGATGCACATACCCGACGACCCGGCTTATTACGAGAAGTTCTACTTCACGCCGGGCGACCTCGGTTTCCGTCCCATCGACACGTCCGTTGGCCGCCTCGGAGTGCTCATATGCTGGGACCAGTGGTATCCGGAAGCAGCCCGGCTCATGGCGCTCCAAGGCGCGGATATGCTTATATATCCAACGGCCATAGGCTATGAAAGCTCTGACGCCGAGGCCGAACAGCAGCGTCAGCGCGAGGCTTGGACGACGGTGCAGCGCGGACACGCCGTAGCCAACGGCCTGCCCGTCGTCGCCGTGAACCGCGTCGGGCACGAAGTTGACCCGTCGGGCATGACCGGCGGCATACAGTTTTGGGGCAGTTCGTTCGTAGCCGGACCGCAAGGCGAGCTGCTTTACCGCGCCTCAAGCACCGAAGAAGAGCGCACCGTGATTGACATCGACCTGCAACGTGGCGAGCAGGTGCGCCGCTGGTGGCCCTTCCTGCGCGACCGCAGGATTGACGAATACGGCGGAATAACACGGAGGTTCATTGACTAAACACCCACCCCTGCCCTCCCTAAGGTAGTGAGTTTGACATGATTTGACACATCGGTATTCGCTTTTTCACTAAAAGATAAAGACCAGACACCCGCCATCGGCAACCAAAGCCCCTTCCCTTCGGGAGGGGTTTGGGGTGGGTATAAAATGCTACTGCTTATGCTTCCAATCCTTCTCATCCCCTTTCTCGGCACCTTTCTCGGCTCGGCTTTCGTGTTTTTCATGAAAGACAAGATGCCTGTCAAGGTGCAGAAGTCGCTCCTCGGCTTCGCCTCCGGCGTGATGGTGGCCGCCTCGGTGTGGTCTCTGCTCATACCGGGCATGGACATGTCGGCCCACATGGGCAAGCTGGCGGTTGTCCCGGCGGCTGTAGGCTTCTTGGCCGGAATGGCCTTCCTGCTGCTCATCGACCGCGTTACGCCCCACCTGCACATAGGCAACGCCAAGCCCGAAGGGCCTCGCAGCCGCCTCTCTCGCACGGCGATGCTCTCGCTGGCGGTGACAATACACAACCTGCCCGAAGGCATGGGCGTAGGCGTTGTACTGGCCGGAGCGTTACAGGGGGAAGCGCAAATCAGCACGGCGGCGGCAATGGCGATGGCCGTCGGCATCGCAATACAGAACATTCCCGAAGGAGCAATAATCTCGATGCCCATGCGCGCCGAGGGCAACAGCCGCCTGCGCTCGTTCACCATGGGCGCGTTGAGCGGCATAGTAGAGCCTCTTGGCGGCCTGCTCGTGGTGCTATTGGCCTCCATAATGACACCCGCCCTGCCCTATCTGCTGGCCTTCGCCGCCGGAGCAATGCTCTACGTGGTAGTGGAAGAGCTAATACCCGAGATGTCGGAGGGCGAACACAGCAACATCGGCACCGTCGGTTTCGCCATAGGCTTCACGCTGATGATGGTGTTGGACGTGGTTTTAGGCTGACATTATAAATACAAAACCATTACGCATGAACGCATTATCAAATACAGGAAGGATTATTTCCGCATGGTGGGCAGTACAAGGACTGGCCTTCATAGCTTACTTCATCCAGACCATAAGCACAAACGGCAAGCCCCCGGCATGGGCCTTGACCTTCGGCATTATACTCTGCCTCGCCGCCTATCTGCGGCTGAAGGGCGCACAGCTAAGGCGCATCGCCGACATGGTTTTGCTGGCATACACCGTATCGTTCGCCGTCATTGCTTATCTCATAATCAACATAAAAGTCGACGAGCCTTTGCTGCAAACCCTGCTTATCATTGTAGCCTTGGCTAACATCGCAGCCAGCATCGTGTCGCTTAGGCGCAAACAGAAGTAAGCACAATCTACAAATCAAAAAAACAAAGGATGCCATACGTCCTGCAAAAGACGGCTTTTCACCCTACAAAAGACGGCAAACAGGAGCGCAAAAGGCCATGTTTTGCAGAGCAAAAGACGGTCTTTTGTAACACGGGAATTATCTTATTGGCTTTCAACAAGTTACAAATGCCACAGCAATACGGCCATGACAAGCGCTAAAAATACGTCGGTTCGGAACAAAAACAAAGACCGACAAGCCCTCAATCCTTAATTTTCAGATATGAACCTGTCGAGATACGCAAGTCCTTTTTCAGTGCAACAGCCACGCAGGAAGACGATGATGAACGTATGGAAGATTTCGTCGAGCTTGTATTGCTCGTAAAGGCGTGTCTGCATTACGAAGTCCATCGCCGCGTCGCCTATCTTGTTCACGATGCCATAATTAAGGTCGCTGCGGAAGAAGCCACGCTCTATGCCCTTCTGCATGAACACCTGCGAGTGGGCCGACTGCTTCTCCTTGTTATGGCGGAAAAACTCCATTATACGCTCATACTTGTTCATCTCGGTGAAGAACAGCGGATTGATAGAGCCCAAATCTTTCAGCCTCAACTTTATGAAATAAGCTATTACGGCCATCTCGTTTTCAGCCGTCAGCGCGTAGTCCGAGAGCTTTTTAGTCATCAGTTCGTTCTCGTTCCTAAGGCATTCGAAAAGCAAGTCTTCCTTGTTACTGTATATCTCGTAAAGCGTGCGCTTCGATATGGCTATTTCAGTGGCGATATCGTCCATGCGCACGGCCTTGATACCTTTCTGTTTGAAAAGGAGTATCGCCGTGTCGAGGATTTTCCGCCTCAGGCTTTCACGGTAAGCAGTTGTGCCACAGGTCTTGCGCATTTATTTTATTTTTTATTTGCAAAGTTAATAATTTATTTCCGAAAACTATTTGCCTCATTTTATTTTTTTTCTTACATTTGCAAAGACTTTTCAATTACGGTTGTAATAAAAAGGAAGGTAAAAAGACGAATTTGGCACAAGCTGATGTCTGCAAGTAAGGAAATGAAAGATTATGCAGGCCTAATCCGATATGTGCGCATTTATGCGGAACGGCAAGGATGCAGCCTTGTGTTACACTTCAACTATGCATCTTGAATATAAGGAACAAAAAACATAATCATGGTGAACATTACAAAAGAAGCCGCACTTGAATACCACAGCAGCGGCAAACCTGGAAAAATCGAAGTAAAGCCAACAAAGCCTTACAGTACACAGACCGACCTTAGTTTAGCTTATTCGCCCGGCGTGGCGTTCCCGTGTCTCGAAATACAGAAGACTCCCGACGATGTCTACAAATACACTGACAAGGGCAACCTCGTAGCCGTAATCAGCAACGGCACGGCCGTGCTCGGCCTCGGCGACATCGGCGCGATGAGCGGCAAGCCGGTGATGGAAGGCAAGGGACTGCTGTTCAAAATATACGGAGGCATCGACGTGTTCGACATTGAGGTGGCCGAGAAAGACCCGGAGAAGTTTTGCGAGGCCGTGGAGCGCATCGCCCCAACCTTCGGCGGCATCAACCTCGAGGACATCAAGGCGCCCGAATGCTTTTACATAGAGGAAAGGCTGAAGCGCACGCTCGACATTCCCGTAATGCACGACGACCAGCACGGCACTGCCATCATATCCGCCGCCGGACTGAAGAACGCCCTCGAAGTGGCGGGAAAGGACATTGCGGAAGTTAAAATCGTTGTCAACGGCGCAGGAGCGGCGGCCATATCGTGCACAAAGCTCTACATGGCGCTCGGCGCAAAGAAGGAGAACATCGTAATGCTCGACTCCAAAGGCGTCATCACCAGCGACCGCGAGAACCTTACCGAGCAGAAACGCCTCTTCGCAACCGACCGCCGCGACATACACACGCTCGAAGAAGCCGTGAAGGGTGCTGACGTATTCGTTGGTCTTTCCAAAGGAAATGTGCTCACGCAGGACATGGTACGCTCGATGGCCGACAAGCCAATAGTCTTCGCACTGGCTAACCCCGTGCCCGAAATATCATACGAGGATGCAATGGAGAGCCGCCCCGACGTGCTGATGAGCACAGGCCGCTCCGACTATCCCAACCAAATCAACAACGTAATCGGCTTCCCCTACATATTCCGCGGCGCGCTCGACGTTCACGCTACGGCCATCAACGAGGAGATGAAGATGGCCGCCGTGCACGCCATAGCCGACCTGGCAAAGCAGCCCGTGCCCGACGTTGTGAACGATGTGTACCAGGTTAACAAGCTCACCTTCGGCCCGTCATACTTCATACCGAAACCCGTTGACCCGCGCCTCATAACCGAAGTGTCGGCCGCCGTGGCAAAGGCCGCAATCGAAAGCGGAGTGGCGCGCACCACAATAACCGACTGGGACGAGTACAAGAACCGCCTGCGCGAAATGCTGGGACAGGAAACCAAGCTGACGCAGAAGCTCTACGACACGGCACGCAAGCACCCACAGCGCGTGGTATTCGCCGAAGGCATACACCCTACGATGCTCAAGGCCGCCGTGCAGGCAAAGAACGAAGGCATCTGCCACCCAATACTGCTGGGCAACGACGAGCGCATTGCAAAGCTGGCCAAGGAACTCGACCTAAGCCTCGACGGCATTGAAATCGTCAACCTGCGCCACGACCGCGAGAACGACCGCCGCGAACGCTACGCACGCATACTGGCCGACAAGCGCAAGCGTCAGGGCTACACCTTCCAGGAAGCCAACGACAAGATGTTCGAGCGCAACTATTTCGGCATGATGATGGTGGAGACGGGCGATGCCGACGCGTTCATAACGGGTCTGTACACAAAGTATTCCAACACCATAAAGGTAGCCAAGGAGGTTATCGGCATACAGCCCGAGTACAAGCACTTCGGCACGATGCACATCATCAATTCCAAGAAAGGCGTACTCTATCTGGCCGACACGCTCATCAACCGACTGCCAAAGAAGGACGTGCTCGTCGACATTGCGCGCCTCTCGGCCAACACCGTGCGCTTCTTCAACGATGAACCTCACATAGCAATGATAAGCTACTCCAACTTCGGAACTGACGAAGTGGGCAACCCGGCCGAGGTACACGCCGCCGTGGAAGAGATGCAGCAGCGTTACCCCGACCTCGCAATCGACGGCGAGATGCAGGTGAACTTCGCACTTAACGCCAAGCTGCGCGACGCAAAATATCCGTTCACGCGGCTGAAGGACAAGGACGTCAACACGCTCGTATTCCCCAACCTCTCCAGCGCAAACAGCTCGTACAAGCTGCTCCAGGCGCTCAACCCCGACGCCGAAATAATCGGCCCAATCCAGATGGGACTGAACAAGCCTATCCACTTCACCGACTTCGAGTGCTCCGTGCGCGACGTGGTGAACATCACCGCAGTAGCCGTGATTGACGCATACGTGCAGAAAATCATGGAGAACATCAACAAGTGACAACGCCGCCCGTGGCGCATACTTCAACTAAAATGGCTTGCCATTGAGGCAAGCCATTTTAGTTTTATATCAAATTCGCAGACAAAGCCACTACAAAAGACGGCAAACAGCACGGCGAAAGGCGGCCTTTCACGTTGCAAAAGGTGGCTTTTCGCCATGCCAAAGGCTATCTTTTACAAAGTATGCAAATATAAAAGGCGCATACGTTTATCCTTCAATCTTTCACCGCAAGGGGCAACTCCCTGCAAGCCAAAGCGTTAAGCGGTGAAAGATTGTACGCTTCATCCTTCACCATCTTTCATCCGAGAGTGAAAGATGTGAAAGATGACAGTGCTACATCTTCCACCATTGAACACCATGAAAACCAGCTTGTCAAGCCTTACGGTGAAAGATTTGAAGATGATTTTACCTGCAACATTTGCCGCATAGCATAATTTTTTTCTATATTTGCAACGTCCTTCTTGCAGAAGCCGTGCAAGCGGCGGGCGAGGGGACATATATGTTAGAGGCGTTTACTTGGCGCTTTGTGCTTGACACTCTGAAACTTCGCAACTTTCTGGTATCGTCAAGAACATGGCAACAGTAGATGCTCATGGGTGTATCTTATACAGCCTTCATTGGCGTTTGCCGTTTCGGCATAACGCCCTATGGCGGCGTATATACATACACGGCGTGGGCTTCTGCGTTGCTCGTTCTACGATACCGGGCAATGCGAAGGCCTCTGAGTGTGGGACGGGCGACGGGCAAAGTTCCCACGCTTTTGCGTATATATATGCCAACACCTTAATTTATCAACCTGCCTTGACTTGGGAACAATGGGCACAGAACTGACAATAAAACATGAAAAAGTTGAAGATTTTTGGCATGGCGATGTTTGCCATGCTGGCGTGTATCAACATTACATCGTGCAGCGATGACGATGATGACAAAGGTGGAGAACGCAAGCCAGTAAACGATGAGCGCAAGTTGAGAAACATGTATGCCACAGACGATGACGGCAGCATGTGGTGGCACTTCGACAACCCGGCATGGGACAATGGCAGGCTCGTATCATTTGAGAATATTGAGGGAAGTTATACAATAAACTATTATGGTAGCAACAAGGCACGCATAGACGACTGCGAAATAACACTGGACAGCCAGGGCTATGCGATAATAGTTGAAGACGGGACAAGCACAAGCATGCTCACATATAATAAAGATGGACGACTGACCGAGTACGACTGCGACAATGACCCGGAAGGAGGAAACGAAAAATACAAAGTGACAATAAACTATAATGCTGACGGCGATATAACCAGTACGGAAGACCCTTATGATGGAGTATGCCAATTTGCATACACCAATACGAGTACAGCTAACCCAATAGAAAACAAAGGCGGTGCAATGATAATGGAAATGCTTGACCTTGGTGTGCTTGACAGCGATTATTATTACTTCGGCATTTACGGAAAAGGCGTTAAACACCTGCCTGTAAAAATCGGTACGGCAACTTTGGACTGGACGCTTGACGACAAAGGGTACCCGGCAACATGCGTAGTCAATGACTCGGAAGACTGGGAAACACCCAAAATCACATATCATTGGATATGGGAATAATATTCGTGGCGGAGCACAAGAAGCGGTGCTCCGCTTTTTTTTTGAAAAAAATTCCGCTTCCGGTGTAACAAAACTTCAAGTTATTACGTCTGCATAATAAAGGACATAAAACTTGAAGCGATGAAAAGGACATTTGCACTGACCATGCTGGCGGCTGCGCTCTGCCTCGCGGCTGCGGCCAAGACGAGCAACGAGGTAATACGCGACATACGCGCGGACGACAAGGCGTTCACCGTAAGGCTGAACTGGTTGACGAAGACCCTGCTGTCAGGCTTTGCGGACGGAGCGTTGAAAGGGGCAATGCACCACATACGCAGCGGCACCATTGTCACGATAGACGACGGCGGAGAGGCGTCGAAGAGGAAGTTCCTTGAATGCGTAGCCCAGCTTGACACGTGCGTCTACCTGCCGCTGGCACGCGTCTGCGACGAGGACGAGACGGTGCAGCTGTTCGGCAGGATGAAAAACGGAAGCATAAGGGAGCTGCTGGTAGCAGTGACTGACGATGCTGACTGCACCCTTGTCCGCCTGAAAGGCAAGCTGACGCAGGAGGACGTACAGAGGATGCTCGAGAACAAAGACTGAAATACATTGAAAACAACAATGACAGGCGAAGAGTTTAAACAACGGTTCATGCCGTACAGCGGCAGGATGTACGCAGTGGCTCTAAGCCTGACATGCGACGGGCAGGAGGCCGAAGACGCCGTGCAGGACGCCTACCTCCGCCTGTGGACGCGGCGCGACAGCCTGCCACGCATGGACAACGCCGAAGCCTACTGCGTGACGCTGGTAAAGCACGTATGCTACGACAGGCTACGGAGCAGACACTTGACACCCGACGGCAACGGCATCGAAACAATGCGGAAAGCGGCGCTGACCGACACTGCGGAGGAGGTAGAAGCCAAAGACCACGCGGCAATAATGCGCCGGTGCATAGCACGCCTGCCTGAAACAGCGCGCCTGCTGGTCGTAATGCGCGACGTAAACGGCCTCGGCTACGACGAAATAGCACAGGCCACGGGGCTTGCCCCGTCAAACATACGCGTAACGCTAAGCAGGGCGAGAAAGACTTTACGCGAACAATTCAACGCTATCATAAATTATGGCAACACACGAAATTAAGGAGCTGTTGGCACGCTACTACGACGGGCTGACCACCGAAGAGGAGGAGGCGCGCCTGGCGCAGTTGCTCGACGACGGCGACGCGCCTGGCAGCCTGAAGGCCGAACAGCGCTTCTTCACGGCCCTGCACGCCGTCCGTACTACCGGCGCAAAGCCCGACGGCCTCGACCGGCGGCTCGAGGCGCAGATAGACCGATGGAGCGGCGAGGCCGACGGCACTGCCCGACGCCCCACCCTGCGACTGGCAATGCGTCTGCGCCAAGCCTGCGGCATTGCGGCCAGCGTGCTCGCCGTGGCGACGCTCGGCACATACCTGCACGGACGGACAAGCATCACGCCCGACGAGCAGGCCGCGCTGGCGCAGGCCCGGACGGCACTGGTAGAGTTCTCGGCCACGCTCAACAAAGGCTTCGACCAGATGGAGGCGGCACAGGAAAAAACCGCCGAACTGAACAGGAAACTAAGCAAATGTATGGAAATGACAAAAAACGACGTAAAATGAAAAAGCTGATATCAACACTCGTGGCGGCAGTGCTCGTCACCGCCAGCCTTGCAGCGCAAGAATCGTTTACAACGAAATTCGGAAGCATCAAGGGCGTAACGTCCGTATATGTGTCGAAAGCACTGCTCGGCATGATGCCCGACATGAAGAGCAACGGCATGAACTTCGCAGCGGTGGCCTCAAAGCTCGACAACATACAGATACTCAACACCGAGACAAAAGCCGCCGCCAACGCCTTGAAAGACGGATGCCGGCAGCTCATAGCCAAAGAGAAATACGAGAGCCTGATGAACGTAAGCGACGGCGGCGAGCACACCGGCATATACATGAAGGAATACGCCCGGGGCAAAAGGCAATACGTGATGCTAAATACAGACAAGGACGAAACGAGCGTCATCGTGCTGACGGGCGACCTGACCCTGCAAGACATCAAGAACGTGATAGGGAAATAGGCCGGGACAACAGACGCAACGACTGCGCCGTGCCCCATAAACGAAACAAGCGGAAATCCCTTTGCATATCAGGATTTCCGCTTGTTTGTTCCGGGTGGAGGGTGGGGCTCGAACCCACGACATTCAGAACCACAATCTGACGCTCTAACCAACTGAACTACATCCACCGTGTTGTAAGATGCTTCCTTTTCGGAAGCGAGTGCAAAGGTACGGGATTTATTTGAATTAACCAAACAAATCCCGTATTTTTTATTGCTTCGTTTATTTTGCAGGTGCTTTTGGTGCCTGCGGTGCAGCTTCCTTCGCAGCATCTCCGGCCTGTGCCGGTGCGTCCTGCTTGGTCTGGCTTGCGCCGAAACCGGGCAGGTTGTTAGGATTGGTCTGCTGCTGTTCGGTAGCCGCCTTCTCTATCACGCTGCTTTCACCAACCGCAGTGGGTGCCACGTATGCGCAGATGACGCTCAGTATGACCATCGCCACTGCAAGCCCCCACGTGGTCTTCTCGATTACGTCGGTAGTCTTGCGGACGCCCATTATCTGGTTTGAAGATGAGAAGTTGGAGGCAAGCCCTCCGCCTTTGGATTCCTGTATCAGCACTATGCCTATCATGAGCAGTGCCGCCAGTACGATTAAGATTACGAATAATGTGTACATTGCTGTTATTTGTATTTATTGTTTATTATCAATTTCTCGAGAAAACGGATTTGGTCTGCAAAGTAAGCATTTTTTTTTGGATAATTCAAATTTAATCGTTTAATAATTTCCAAAGCCTTAGAATATCGCCCCTGCTTTATGTAAATTTGCGCCAAAGTCTCCGTAAAGTATTTCTCGTCGCCCTCTTTTTTTTCGTTTCCATCAATTTCGGGCATGTATTCGGGTTCATCTTTCAGCTCTATTTTGCCTCCGTCGTTGTTGATGAAGTTGTCAATAAGCTCCTGCCCCCTCATTGCCGGGCTGTCGCCATCAAGCCCACCTTCGGTCTCAAGCAGGTATGCCACATAGTCTATGGCGGCATCGGCAGGCGTGGGCTTGCGCTTCTTGGCCGCGTCATCGGCTGCGGTGTCGGCAGGAATGGAGTCGAGGAAGCGGTCGATTAGCGAGATGGTGCGGTTAGCCCCGTCGTCGCCGCCGTTCCCGGTCTGTGCCTGTACTTCCGCCTTTTCAGGCCGCCGCAGCCTATAGTGGGCGGCCTCAACGAGGTTGAACACCACTTCGCGGTCGGTCACGTACACCGCCGAGCGCCGCAGCTCTTCGTCGAACGAAGGGTCGTGCAGCAGGTAGAGGTTTTGCAGCAGCAGCAGCCTGGCCGTCTGGAAGTACGGGTATAGTGCGAGCAGGGAGCGCAGGTCGTACAGCGTCTCCTTGTCCATCAGTCCGGGGTGCTTTATCAGTTGCTCCAAATCCATGTCTGTTGCGGTTTACCAGTTGGCTACGGTGGCGTTGAATATCTGGTCGGTAAGGTCTTCCACCATTTGCGTTACAAGCTCTTCCTGTACGGCGGTGAACGACTGCGATGTCTCGAACGATGCGGTGGCCGTAAACTGCTGCTCGAAGTCCTCGTTGTGGTTGGCGTTGTTGGTGAACCTCACGTTTACCGTCATCGACAGCTCGGCCTGGGCTGATGTGCCTTCAGACGTTACGGCCTTGTTGCGCTGCGAGTACTGTGTTATCTCGCCTTCGATTTTCATGTCGCCGTTGCGCTTCACCTGGATGAGGCGTGTATGGTTGGCAAAGACGTCTTTCAGCTGGTTGTTGAAGATGCTCCCCATAGGCGCCCATACGTAGCTGGAGCGTATTGGGAAGTCGGCTATCTCGATGGTCTTGGTCTTCGAGTAGTCGATGCTCGCACCGTTGAACTTGTACGACACGGTGCATGCCGCCGTCAGCACCGCCAGCGCCAATACGGCCAGCAGTCTTGCGCATGCCTTCCTATAGTTTGTCAAGTCCATATTGCTTTATCCTCCTGTAAAGTGTCCGGTCAGATATGCCCAGCTCCTTTGCCGCCTTCTTGCGGTTGCCGCCGTTGCGCTCGAGCGCCTTCTCCACCATCTGGCGGCCGATGTCCTCGAGATTCAGGCTCTCGGGTTCGGATATTTCCTCGGCAACGGCATCCATCACGGCCTGCTCCTGGCGCATGTCAGCGCCCGAACCGCCGGCCGCGCCCTGTATAACCGACGGCAGATTGGGCTGCGTACTTGTTGTCTGCACGCCGCGCGCCGAGTCGAACTGCTTGCGCAGGCTGTTCATCTCGCGGCGCAGGTCGCTCACGTTACCGCGCAACTCGTACAGTATTTTGTACAGGATGTCGCGCTCGCTCTCGAACGAGTGTCCGCCCGTGGCAGCCGCCACGGTTGCCAGTTGCGTGCTCTCGGCATCCTCTGGTATGAAGCGGTGTATTGTCTCGCCGTCGATAACGCGCTCCTCGCTCAACACCGACATCTGCTCGGTGATGTTCTTCAGCTGGCGCACGTTGCCCGGCCACTTGTACTTCAGCATTACGGCCTTGGCCTCGTCTGTGAGCGTTATCTTGGGCAGGCGGTACTTCTCGGCCGTCTGCATGGCGAAGAGACGGAACAACAGCAGTATGTCCTCGCCGCGGTCGCGCAGCGGAGGCATCTGTATCGGTATGGTGTTCAGTCGGTAGTACAAGTCCTCTCGGAAGCGGCCTTCGCTTACGGCGCGGCGCATATTCACGTTGGTGGCGGCCACTATGCGCACATCGGTCTTCATTATGCGCTGTCCGCCCACACGTATGTATTCGCCGGTCTCAAGCACACGCAGCAGGCGCGCCTGCGTTGCCGGTGGCAGCTCGCCCACCTCGTCGAGGAATATTGTGCCCTTGTCGGCCACGCCGAAGTATCCCTCGCTCTCGCCCACGGCACCGGTAAACGAGCCTTTCTCGTGGCCGAACAGCTCGCTGTCGATTGTGCCCTCGGGTATTGAGCCGCAGTTCACAGCAAAATACTTTTCGCGCCGGCGCGGCGAATTGTCATGTATTATGCGCGGAATTATCTCCTTGCCCACGCCGCTCTCGCCCACGACAAGCACGGACAAGTCGGTCGGCGCCACCTGCATGGCCACGTCGAGCGCGCGGTTCAGCCCGGGGCAGTTGCCCACTATGTTGTACCGCTGTTTTACCTTTTGCAGTTCGGTAGAGTTCATTTCAGACGGCAAAAATACTCATTTTATTTCAAATATCGCCATCAGCCGCCCCGAAATTGCATATTTTCACACATTCGGGGCAATATGCAGAATGAATATGCAAAACTACTGTAACCCGGCATCATTAAAAGCATCCAGGCCGCAAGCGTCTTGCTATGACGCCTGCGGCCTGATGCCTTTTTATTAAATTTAAGGAAGTATTTATTCCGGATAAGTTATCGTAGCGAATGCGCGGAGGATGTCACCAGGACGAGATGGATTCCCAATTAACTGTTCATTCGGCAAAAGACATGACTCTATCTTTCCTTCGCTGTTTCTGAAACAATATAGAACACCCTTTGTGTCAAATTTATCAACGTCTTTACCTTCTTCTATTAGGTTTGTTATATTTGTGGCAATGGTGGAATATTCCTCTCTCATATAATTCAACTCGACCATGTTTGCCAAATGCCAACCTGTAACACCGTCCACTGCAAGCTCGTCGATGCCTTTGCTAACAACAGTCTCCAAATCTTCCACGCTTTCTAAGGTTGAGTACTTCGGCGACATCAGCGTAAATGTATTCTCTGTATCGTCGTTCTTCATCAACACATAGCAGCCTTTATACATTTTTCCTACTTCAGGGGCAGTTCCTGTTACGGCATCCTCGCCCGACGGGTCGTCATCGCCACCTGGCACAACAGTTTCGCTTTCGCCCGATTCGTCAAACGAGAACGTAACGTCGGTAGTTCCGGCCCATTCCACACCAGTGAGAGAGCCGCTCAACTCCACACCGTCGCTGTTGTACGTTCCGTTGATGTTCACCTTGTAGTTGGCCTTCAGCTCCTTCGGGCAATTGTACGAGTAGCTGTGTATGTTGTCGCCCGTAGTGAACGACACCTTTACCGTTGCCGTGCCGGACGCTTCCAGCAGATAAACCGCGCCGGCGCTTTTCCATACATTGGTCTCGCCCTCACGTGTCAGGTTTGCGGTGTAGTCGCCGTTGTCTCCGTCATAAGTACCGTCGAGCTTTATGTTCTCATACAGCGGACTTACAGACACCGTTACAGCCGTAACGCTTGCCGGCACGTTGTTGATTATCACGCTTTCAAGCATCATCACCTTCCTTTCGAGCGACAGCGTCAGAGTATTCTCCTCGCCGTAGGCCATCTTCACATTGTTTTTAGCCGTCATCACATCGCCGTGCATGTGTCCGTCCTTCAGTGCCACGACCGCGTCTTTCGTGGCGTTCTCCTTCGTCGGCAGTTCGTATGCTTCAGCGTCTGTGCCTGCCAAGGCGTAAACGCCATAGCTGCCTTCAGGCAGTTTCAGCGACAGTTCGTCATCCCCGGATGCGAGCTGAACCAAATCAACGCACCTGTCGGCCTCGTCAAATACATATATGTTAACAGGATAGCTTATCTCCGCCGTGCCTTCAGCGCCTTCAGCCTGGGCAGCACGCGTGCGTATAACCAAGGTGCTGTTGGCATCCTTGTCTTCAAAAGCCTCCTCGTCATTAAATTTTTCACAAGAGAAAAGGGACGTTGCAAATAATAACAACAATGTTGTTTTTAGGATGTTTTTCATAACTTATGTTTTTGGTAAATTTACGCAAAGTTAAATATTTTATTGTTAATGCGCACGCAACATCCTATGTAAAACAATAATTTTACACTTCCCTAACATTCCTTGATATCTTTTTAACGTGAGCGCGACAGAACCCTACATTATTAATATGGTTGCTTTTCCAGCCAAAACAAACGGTTTTTCTTGCCAAATCATAATTTATATCCTTATGATTTGCTTCACTCCCTTGACGTTGCGCAGCTTTTTGACAAGCTGTTCAAGACGCGATGTATCCTCGACATTTACAACAAGGTTGCCGCTGAACAGTCCGTCGTTGCTGTCGATGTTGATGCTGCGCATCATTATTTTCTCTTCCTTTGATATTATGCTCGTTATGTTGTTGACTATGCCGATGTCGTCGTTGCCGATGATTTTCAGCGTCGTAGAATATTGCGAAGTGCCCTTGCCGCTCCATTTGGCCTTGACTATGCGGTAACCGAAACGTTTGCGCAGCTCCGGCGCGTTTGGGCAGTCCTTGCGGTGTATTTTTATTCCACCGTTCACGGTAACGAAACCGAACACGTCGTCACCATAGATAGGATGGCAGCATTTCGCCAGCGTGTAGTCAACGCCTTTCAGGTTCTGGTCTATTACGAGCACGTCGTCGCTTGCATAGGCAAGCTCTTCGTTGGGGTTCTCGTAGCTAAACCCTTCCGCACTGCGTGCAGGTTGCTGTGGCAGGGCGTTGTTGTCGCGCTGCAATATTTCCTGATATGTCTCTATGACATCGTTCACGTCGAGCGTGCCGTCAGCCATGCGGCGGTAGAAGTCGTTGGCCTCCTTGAAGCCCATTTTCTTTATCAAGTGCGACACGGCGCTCTCGTCAAACTCGATTTTTCGGTTCTTGAGCCTCCGCTCAAACATCTCCTTCGCATACGCGCCGTCTTTCACCATGAGGTCTTTAAGCGCCATGCGCACCTTGGCCTTGGCGCGGCTTGTCTTGACTATATTAAGCCACTCCTGCTTGGGCTTTTGGTTGGCCGAGGTCATGATTTCCACCTGGTCGCCGTTTTTCAGCACATGGCGGAACGTCACCACCTTGTTGTTGATTTTCGCCCCGGTGCAGTGGTCGCCTATGTTTGAGTGGATGCGGTATGCGAAGTCGAGCACCGTAGCCCCTTTGGGAAACTTCACGAGGTCGCCTTTCGGCGTGAACACAAACACCTCGTCCTCGTACAAGTCCATCTTGAACTGGTCGATTACTTGCAGGTCGTCCTTGTTCTCCAACGCCGTGCGTATGCTGTTAAGCCATTCGTCAAGGCCGCTTTCGCCCTTCACGCCCTTATACCGCCAGTGGGCGGCCAGTCCGCGCTCGGCTATCTCGTCCATGCGCTCCGTGCGTATTTGCACCTCCACCCATTTGTTTTCAGGCCCCAATACGGTGATGTGCAGGCTTTCGTAGCCGTTAGACTTGGGCACGCTCAGCCAGTCGCGCATGCGTTTGGGGTTGGGCTGGTACATGTCGGTGATGATGGCGAACACCTGCCAGCACTGCACCTTTTCCACTTTTTGCGGCGAATCGAGTATTATGCGTATGGCGAAGAGGTCGTACACGCCCTCGAAATCGCACTGCTGCTTCTTCATCTTCTGCCATATGCTGTGTATGCTCTTGGTCCTTCCCTTCATGTGGAACTTGAAACCGGCCTGCTTCAGCTTCTCGTCGATGGGGGCGATAAAGCGTTCTATGTAAGCGTCGCGGCTCTTCTTGGTGGCGTTGAGCTTATCCTTTATCATGTAATAGGCGTCGTGCTCAAGGTACTTCAGGCTCAAGTCCTCAAGCTCGCTCTTCAGCTTGTACAGGCCGAGCTTGTGCGCCAAGGGGGCGTACAGATAGCTGGCCTCCTCGCTCACCTCGGTCTTCGCATCTACGTTCTCCGTGTCGCGTATTTGCCGCATCAGGTTTACACGGTCGGCTATCATGATGAGGATGACGCGCATGTCCTCTGCGAACGACAGCAGCAGGTTGCGGAAGTTCTCGCTCTCAATGACGGGACTCTTCTTGTACAGCTCCTGTATTTTGCACAGTCCGTGGATTATGCGTGCCACGCTCTCGCCGAACACACGGCTTACCTCCTCCGTATCCTTAGCCACGGGATACAGCAGGATGGCCAGTACGCCGTCGCGCTTCAGCCCTATTTCGTCCACGGCTATGGCTGCCGTCTGCAAACTTGACACCACAGGGTTAAGTCCGAACACGTCTCTCACCACGCTGTCGCCGTTGATGGCCGCTTTCAAGTATTTGAAAACGTTAAGTTCGTCGTCACGGCTTACCAGTCCGCCAACACTTGCGCGCAGTTTGCGTGCAAGTCCGATGGCCGTTTTTTTCTCGTCTTGGGTGAATGTCAGTCTTTCCATGTAGTATTTCCGCCTTTTTCGGTCACGCCTTCAGATTGCATGATGCAAACTTACTCATTTTTCACGAAATAGCCGGTCTTTGTGTTTCAGAAAATGCCTTTTGTAAGGTTTATTGCATAAAGTAATAACTTTTTAATGCCTTTTGGTGCTTGTTTTGATGAAAAAGACTTATTTTTGCAATGCTATTATAACGAGATAAGACGGTCGGGATGCAAGTCTGACAATATACTTACTCCTTTCCTCCTTACTCCTTCTCTCCTTAATTTAATACAACCTAAAAAACAATACTTATGTTATCACAAGAAGACTTAAGGCAGATTGCCGCCAAAGGCATCACCGAAGCTCAAGTAGAGACACAGCTTGAGGAGTTCAAACAAGGTTTCCCGTTCCTGCGGCTTGAAGCCGCCGCAGCCGTAGGCAACGGCATCGCCGCGCCAGGCGACGACGACCGCCAGCGTTACATCGACGCGTGGAACGCCTACAAGGCCGGCGGCAAGCGCATAGTAAAGTTCGTTCCGGCCAGCGGAGCGGCCAGCCGCATGTTCAAGGACATGTTCGCCTTCCTCAACGGCGACCATGACACGCCGCAGACCGACTTCGAGAAGAAATACTTTGACAACATCGAGCGCTTCGCATTCTACGGCGAACTGAACGAGGCTTGCAAGCGCAACGAAGGAAAGGACATTCCCGCACTCATGGCCGAAGGCCGTTACAAGGACGTGGTGGCCAACATGCTTGAGCCTAAAGGACTCAACTACGGCCAGCTGCCAAAGGGTCTGCTACTGTTCCACAAGTACGCCGAAGGGCCGCGCACGCCGCTCGAGGAGCACCTCGTGGAGGGCGCGCTCTACGCCGCATCGGGCGGAGAGGCGCACATACACTTCACCGTAAGCCACGAGCACCGCGAGCTGTTTAAGGCCAAGGTCAACGAGAAGTGCGCCGCTTACGCCGCCAAATACGGAATAAAGTACGACGTGACGTTCTCCGAGCAGAAACCGTCGACCGACACAATCGCAGCAAACCCCGACAACACACCGTTCCGCAACGAGGACGGCTCGCTGCTCTTCCGTCCCGGAGGGCACGGCGCGCTCATACAGAACCTCAACGACATCGACGCCGACGTGGTGTTCATCAAGAACATAGACAACGTAGTGCCCGACCGCCTGAAGGGCGACACCGTTACCTACAAGCAGCTCATCGCAGGCATCCTTGTAACGCTGCAGGCCAAGGCTTTCGAGTATCTGCGCCTGCTCGACACCGGCGAGTACACCCACGAGCAGCTGGAGGAAATCATACGCTTCGTGCAGCGCGACCTATGCTGCCGCAAGGCCGACATCAAGCAGCTTGAAGACGCCGAACTGGTAGTCTACCTGCATAAGAAGCTCGACCGCCCGATGCGCGTTTGCGGAGTGGTGAAGAACGTAGGCGAGCCCGGCGGAGGGCCGTTCCTTACATACAACCAGGACGGCACGGTGAGCCTGCAAATACTCGAAAGCAGTCAGATAGACAAGAGCAACGCCGAGTACATGCGCATGTTTACCGAAGGAACCCACTTCAACCCGGTAGACCTTGTATGCGCCGTAAAGGACTACAAGGGCAACCGCTTCAACCTGCCCGACTACGTGGACAAGTCGACCGGCTTCATCAGCAGCAAGAGCAAGAACGGCCGCGAGCTGAAGGCGCTCGAGCTGCCGGGCCTGTGGAACGGCGCGATGAGCGACTGGAACACCATCTTCGTGGAAGTTCCATTGTCTACGTTCAACCCAGTAAAGACAGTTAACGACCTGCTCCGCGAGCAGCATCAGTAACCTGACGGCAGCCAGCAGGTTGCCAACGGCATTTTAAAAGGCGGCATTTCGCAACGCGAAATGCCGCCTTTTGTCTTGTCGTTTTGCCACACTTTCAAGGCAAAAGCATGACAATGTGTCATTGCGGAAATGCCTGTATTTTGGTACGAAACAGATTTATATCCGCCAGTTTGCCGCTTACAGTTGCGTCATAAGCGGCCTTTTGCATGGCATCATACCGTCAATGACATTGCCAAACACCATCTTTCGCAATGCCTTATACCACCTTTTGCTGCCACGGCAACCGTCTTTGCCGCTTACATATACGGCCTTCGGCTGCAATAAACGCCGTTAAAAGAATGTTAAAAACGCCGTCTCCACCTGCACGCTTTTACGCAAATCTCCACATGTCTTTGTACCTCAACGACTTGCGTCTGCACACGCTTTTTTGCGTTATTTTCGCCCATGGCGTCGTTATTCCGCACCGTCGCCGTTTTCCGTGTTAAACGCGGATACATAATGCAAGCGTTTACCGCAAAATGATTGCATTTTGTAAAATATATGGAAATCATCCGAGAGCATATTTAAGGACATTCGGTGTGTACGCCAACAGCGTATATTGCCGACAACCAAAAGTTTACACACGAGGCAAACAAAGATAAAAAAAACGTTTTAATTAACATAAATTAACACAATGGGGGGGGGTAAAATAAACATTTGTTTGTATATTTGCAAAGCACAAAAAATAAATACATTCTTACAACAGACTGTCGGGTTAATCCCATCACAGTACCATATCTGATGAATTACTGACGAATTACTGACGAATTACTGATGTATTACTGAAGAATTACTGAAGAATTACTGACGAATTACTGACGAATTACTGATGTATTACTGAAGAATTACTGACGAATTACTGATGTTTTACTGATGAATTACTGATGAATTACTGACGAATTACTGACGAATTACTGATGTATTACTGAAGAATTACTGATGTTTTAACAGCAATAAGACCGTTTTATTACATCTTTTATAAAAAAGATGCAGATAATTTCACACAGAAACAATAAAAACAAACAAATAACCTTGATGTATGATTAGAAACATACTGATTTCGGCTTTCTTGGTTTTTGCGACCGCCGTTACTGTGTCAGCGCAGAACGTCGCGGTGAAAACCAATGCTCTTTACTGGGCTACCACTACGCCTAACATAGGAGTGGAAGCATCGGTAGGTAAGAAACACACCCTCCAGCTTTTTTACGGACTCAACCCGTGGAAGCAGTCAGGCGGCGACCAGACCAGCCTGCGCCACTGGCTCCTCATGCCGGAGTACCGCTACTGGTTCTGCGAAAGCTTCAACGGCTGGTTCGTCGGCGCACACCTCATGGGAGGACAGTTCAACATGGGCAGCGTAGACCTGCCCTTCGGCATGTTCCCCGAACTTGAAGACCACCGCTACGAAGGCTGGTACGCCGGCGGTGGCATCACGGGCGGATACCAGTGGGTGCTGTCAAAGCATTGGAACATAGAGGCTTCGCTCGGCATTGGCTACGACTACATCAAGTACGACAAGTTCAAGTGTGGAGAATGCGGCGAGAGACTCAAGTCTGACCATAAAAACTACTTCGGCCCGACAAAGCTCGCCATCAGCCTGCTTTACATATTCTAAAAAGGTGAAAGGGTGAATGAGAAGGTGAGAAAGTGAGAAGGTGAGAAAGTGAGAAATCCAATCCTCCCAGCTCTCCCAGTCCTCCTAATAAAAACTAAAAAACAACAAACACAATGAAACGTTACACATTATTATATATGTCGGCACTGCTTGCCGTACCGTGCGCCGTACATGCGCAGACAGGCGACACACGCCTTGCCGACAATTCCATCGTAGTAGAGAACAAAAAGGTGGAGAAGACCGACCACAACCTCGTGGTCGACCTCACGCTCAACATGGACTCGCTGCGCCTGCGCTCCAACCAGCGGCTCGTGTTCACACCCATGGTATGCAGCAAGGACGGACAGCAGAAGCTCATGCCGCAAATAGTGGTGAACGGACGCAAGCAGGACATATCCTACAAGCGCTACGCCCACAAGGACTTCCCCGACGACGCACAGGTGGTACGCCGCAAGAACGGCACGGCGCAAAGCTATGACTACAACGCCGTAGTGCCTTACGAAGAGTGGATGAAAAACGCCGACGTAGTAATCGCCGAAGACCTCTGCGGATGCGGCAACGTCGAAGAACAAGACCAGACGGTCATACAGCGTCTACGCACGCCTTACATGGCTTACCTGCGCCCGCAGGCCGAGGCGCGGAAGGCACGCACGGAGCAAGGACGGGCGTTCATCGACTTCCCCGTTGACAAGACCACCCTCTATCCCGACTACCGCAACAACCCGCGCGAACTTGACAAAATCATAAACACCATCAACCTTGTAAAGGAAGACAAGAACGTCTCCATCACCGGCGTTGAAATACACGGCTACGCTTCGCCCGAGGCTCCTTACAACTATAACGCACGCCTGGCAGAGGGACGCGCCAAGACATTGACCGACCACGTGAAGCGTCTTGTCAACCTTAGCGACGACATATTCAAGGTGACATCCACCCCCGAGGACTGGGAAGGACTGCGACAGGCCGTAGCATCTGGCAACCTCGACCACAAGCAGCAAATCCTCGACATCATAGACGATACTGACCTCGACCCGGATGCACGCGAGTGGAAAATCAAGTCGACATATCCGCAGGAATACCGCTTCATGCTCGACACGTACTATCCGGCACTGCGCCACTCTGACTACGTTGTAAGCTATACCGTTAGGCCGTTCTCCGTGGAAGAGGCCAAGGAAATACTGCGCACCAAGCCAAAGCAGCTCTCGCTCGAAGAGATGTACCTCGTGGCGCAGACCTACGAGCCGGGTTCTGACGAGTTCAACGAGGTGTTCCAGACCGCCGTCCGCCTCTATCCCCAAGACCCCACGGCCAACCTCAACGCGGCCTGCGCCGAAATTGAGCGGGGCGACTACGAGGCGGCATCGCGCTATCTCGCCAAGGCAGGCAACTCTCCTTACGCAGCCCACGCACGCGGCGTAATCGCCATGAAGCAGGGCAACGACGACGAGGCGCGCCGCCAGTTCACCATCGCCGCACAAGGCGGTGTGAAGGAAGCGCAGCAGAACCTCGACATCATGGGCGACTAAGCTGTCCGCACAGCCTCGCCTGCCGCGCATCAGGCTCACTGGGCCTATCCCGCCTATCAGGCTCATACGGCCCATAAAAACAAGAATTGATAGTGGTTAAGGGGTGAATTTCACCCCTCCCATCAAGATATTTACGTCTTTATTAACTAATTTTACAATTAACAACATGAAAAAAACTAAATTATTCGCTCTCGCGTTTGCAGCGCTTGCGCTGGGAGCATGTTCAAGCGACGATGTCATTGAGCAGAAGAGCCAAGCCCAGTGGACTCCAGAAGGACAGGGCTACATCAACTTGGCCATCAACCTGCCGACGCAGACAGGTTCACGTGCCAATGACCAATTTGACGACGGCACCATCGAGGAGTACGATGTCAAGGACGCTACGCTTATCCTCTTTGCCGACGACAAGGTAAACAGTGCTTACGACCTTGACATCAACTTCCCACCGGCTGACGGAACTGTTGACAACATCACGACTACTGCA
>CAKZVT010000030.1 GCA_937922435.1 uncultured Prevotella sp.
GACATAAACAAAGTCGGCGTCAGGCAATTGCCTGACGCCGACTTTGTTTATGTCATCTTATTTGCTCATGTCTATTTTCCAGTTGCCGTCGGCGTCTTTCTTGAGCTTGATTTTGTCGTCGCTGGTCTTTTTCTCGAACTCCATCTTGGCCTCTACCACGGCCTCGGTGCCGTCCTCTGATATCTCCTCTGACAGGATTTCGTACGACTTCAGTTCGCCGTTGTTGGCGTAAGCGGTGCTCGCCTTGCTCTGCATCATGGCTACGAGCTGGTCTTTCTCGGCGTCGGTCTTCGGAGCTTTGTCCTCCTTGAAGTACACGAGTTCGGCCATCTTCTTGCCGTCCTGCTTCTGTACCGCCTTGATGAACTGCTCTGCTACGCTTTTGGGAGAGTTACCGCCGCCTCCGCAAGAGGCCATTGCCAGCATGGCCACGACGGCCACTACAAATCCAAATAGTTTCTTCATGTCATTAAAGTTTTAAGTTAATATTGGGTTAAAAAGTCACGATTGTCTCCAGTGCGGCGTTGTTGCAGATGTCCGACGGCAGTATGCAGCGTATGGGTTCGAGCCCCGGCAGGTGGAAGTAGTGCCTCTTCCGTCCGGCAAGAGGCCGTCCGGCCTTACGGTAGGCGAAGTCAACCAGTTCGCAGCAGTACATCTTTGTAGTGTCAGCGTCGTCGTAGTCATGGTCGAAGAGCGTTCCCCTTTGGTACACTTCCATGGCGAAGCGCGCCGCACGCGCCGCCGTGGCGGAGTCTCCGCGCAGGCGTTTCACCTCGCCGATAGTGGCGTTCATCGACGAGTAAAACCGCTTCGGCGTGTCCATCTTCACGCGGTCGGGGTCGCCCTCGTAGTCGGGTTCGCCCGGAACGGCGTGCACCACCATCATCACTCCGCACGAGTCGACCACAATCCCGATGTGAGAGTATTCGCCATGCCTGTCCGCCGCGAGCACGGCGCGGCTCGTAAGGCCGCTTCCCCGGCGGAAAACCACGTCGCCTGCGCGCAGCCTACACCCTTCGGGCAGTATGCTTCTCTGCTCCCTGTCGGCGCAAGAGGCAAGCGTAAAAGCCGTAAACAGTATGATGAAGAGCTTTTTCATGGCTTCGCAAAGGCATTGCGGAGCAAATATAGTGAAAATAGTTTAAATGACAAAATGTCTGCTAAAATCTTTACAAACAATGCCGGGTTACCGTTACAAGGGAAGTTAACACCCACCCCAGCCCTCCCGAAGGGAGGGGGCTTAGTATGCTTTTGCCAATAAGTTCGCCGTTTGGGCGCATCCGGCTCATATTGCTTATCGGGCTTATTTGGCCTAATATGCCAGATAAGCCCGGTGTGCTTGCTAACTGCTTGATTGCCAATGACTTTCCAATATGCCGCCTTTTGGTTTGCAAAAGGCCGTCAATTGCAATGCAAAAGGCCACCTTTCGCATTATGAAAGGTGGCCTTTTGCGGTTCATCCGCAGTTCAGGTGTAAGCATACTTGTTCCGCCGGATTTGCAATCCGGCGGTTTTTAAGTGCGGATTTGCAATCCGCTCACCAACATACATCATTTTATAGATGTGCGGTTCAAGCGGATTACAAATCCTTATAATAAATTTCGACGGATTGCAAATCCGCCGAAACATATTACCCACCGCCTGAATTACAGTAGGATGTATATGTTTATTGGCTTTATATTCCATACACCCGAACTGCGGATGAGCCGCCTTTCGTAAAGCCGTTAATCTGTCAAGGCATATCAAGCTCCCTCCCTTCGGGAGGGTTGGGGTGGGTATCAGGAGGCGTGATGGTGGGTGTCAGGTGTCCTGGTGTTGGGTGTCAGCTGGCGTGTTGTTGGGTGTTCTTACTTCTTCATGATAAGCGTCAGTCCGTCGCGGAGCGGCAGTATGACCTTCTCCACGCGGCTGTCGGCGGCCACATGGTCGTTAAACGCCTCTATGCCTGCGGTCTGGCGGTCTGAAGGGCGCGGCTTTTCGAGCACATGGCCGTCCCAAAGCGTGTTGTCGGCGAGTATGAAACCGCCCGGGCGCAGCACCTTTATAGCCATCTCGTAAGCCTCGATGTACGTGCGCTTGTTGCCGTCGAGGAACACCATGTCGAACTCCACGCCGAGCCTCGGGGCTTCCTTTACGGCGTCGCCGATGATGAAGCGTATCTTGTCGGCCACGGGCGAACCTTCGAGCCACGGCCGGGTAAAATCTTCCAGCTCGTCGTCAATCTCGTAGGTGTACACCATGCCGCCGTCGCCGAGGCCCTCGGCCATGCAGATTGCGCTGTAGCCGCTGAACGTCCCCACCTCGAGTATGCGCTTGGGGCGCACCATCCTGACGAGCATCTTCAGCAGCCGGCCTTGCAGGTGGCCGCTGGCCATGCGCCCGTGCAGCAGGTGTATGTTCGTGGCACGCCACAGGCGGTAGGGGTAGTCGCCCTCCGGGTCGATGTGGGAGAGGAGGTATTGTTCTAATTCACAATTCATAATTCACAATTCATAATTGGGTTGCACATTATAATAAATGAATTAACGACGTCGGTCATAATTATGAATTGTGAATTATGAATTATGAATTAAGATAGCGCTCACGGCCAGCCTATACGAGTCGAGGCCGAAACCGCAGATTACGCCGAGGCAGGCGGCCGATAGCATCGACTTGTGGCGGAAGTCCTCGCGCCGGTGTACGTTGGATATGTGCACCTCCACTACGGGGCAGGTGATGGCGCGTATGCAGTCGTGCAGGGCCACGCTGGTGTGCGTGTATGCGCCGGCGTTGAGCACTATGCCGTCATACGTGAAGCCCGTTTCCTGCATTTTGTCGATGAGCACGCCCTCGACGTTGCTCTGGAAGTAATCTATTTCCACGCCGGGGAACGCTTCGCGCAGCCGCGGCAGGTAGTCGTCAAACGAGCATGAGCCGTACACGCTTGGCTCGCGGCGGCCCAAAAGGTTAAGGTTGGGGCCGTTGAGTACGAGTATTTTCATAATCAGTCATTTTTTCTTAACTTTGCACCGAAAGGCCGCCACATTGCCAACCAGGCGGCACTATGCATTGCAAAAGTACAAAAATATATGGTAACTACGAACAAAAAACCTGCGAATATCGTCGACGCATACCGCCGGTACATGAAACTGGAGCGTAATTTCACGCAGAACACGCTCGACGCTTACATGCGCGACATAGGCAAGCTGCTGCTCTTCCTTGCGTCAGAGGGCGTCGAGCCGCAGGCCGCCAGCCTGGACGACCTCCGCCGCTTCGCCGCCTCGCTGCACGACATCGGCGTCAGTCCGCGCACGCAGTGCCGCATATTGAGCGGCGTAAGGTCGTTTTACCACTTCCTGCTGCTTGACGGATACATCGCCGACGACCCTACCGAACTGCTTGAATCGCCACAAATCGGCGAGCATCTGCCCGAGGTGCTGACCACCGGCGAGGTCGACCTGATGGAGCAGGCGGTGGACCTGTCGAAGTGGGAGGGACAGCGCAACAAGGCCATCGTTGAGGTGCTTTTCAGCTGCGGACTGCGCGTGAGCGAGCTTGTCACGCTGCGCCTCTCCGACCTTTATCTCGACGAAGGCTTTATCCGCGTCAAGGGCAAGGGGCGCAAGGAGCGGCTTGTGCCCATCTCCGACAGCGCAGTAGGGCAGCTCCGCCTGTGGTTCGACGACCGCTGCCGCATGGACATCAAGCCCGGCGAAGAGGACTACGTGTTCCTCAACCGCCGCGGAGCGCACCTTACGCGCACCATGATACTGATAATGGTGAAGCGGCTCGGCGCTGAAGCCGGCATAAAGAAGACCATCAGCCCCCACACGCTGCGCCATAGCTTCGCCACGGCGCTGCTCGAAGGCGGTGCCGACCTGCGCGCCATACAGGCCATGCTGGGGCATGAGAGCATCGGAACGACCGAGATTTACACTCACATCGACACCCACACGCTGCGCCAGGAAATTCTTGAGCACCATCCGCGAAACATCAATCACGCAACCTGTTGACGCTCAACGCATTACAAAAGGCCGTGTCTTGCATTGCAAAACACGGCCTTTTACATTATAAAAGACGGCCTTTTAGACGGTAAAAGGTGGCCTTTCGCATTGCGAAAGGCCACCTTTTGAAAACCCACCCCAACCCTCCCGAAAGGAGGGAGCTTGGTCGCCTGTTGCTACTAAACTGCAAATAAGGTTTTGGCAAGCGTCATTTCCTATTACATTTTACTTCAAGCCAGGTTGTCGGAAACTGTCATGCCGCACTACGATGCGGCATCCAGTGAATGCAACAAGTGTTATTTGAAGTGCATTATGCCTCCTGGATGCCGCATCGTAGTGCGGCATGACGGTTACCAACTGATTGGATTAAAGCAGGATGTTTTCGTTAAAAGACCTTAATGTTTAATCCAAAAGCTCCGAGGATAAACCACCTTTGGGATTGCACCCGGCCACAGGTCAGCGCACGGGTGTCAGCGTGAAGCTGAACTCCTTGTCGCCGTAGGGCACGCGGTACTTGGGCAACGCTATGCCGCCCATGCCCCAGCTGTCTACGCCTCCAAGCCCGGCCTGCACGAGGTCGATGCAAAGCTCGGTGTATTCCGACTTCGGTACTTGCGGGCTGTGGCGTTGCTCCTTGGCGTCGCCGTCGTCAAGGTCGGCCACGCTGTAGTGCAGCGCCGAGGCGGAGAACAGTCCCGCGCGGCTCACTTCGAGGCCGAAGCCTGCGGTGTCGGTCTGCCGCCACCAGCGTATGTCGCTCTTCGTGCCAGTCTCCTGCGGACGTATGTAGGGATAAAACTGCTCGTCGGCGGTCTGCGTGTACAGCCCTACGCGCTGCGACAGCTTGCGGTCGGCGTAGTTTTCCACCGGGCCGCGGCCGTAGAACGTGCTGCGGTCGAGCCCGTAAGGCATCTGCAACGTCACCCCGAAGCGCATCATCGGGGCAATGGTGTCGCCTCCGTGTGCCGTCATCTTCTGGCTTACCCTTACGCTGCCGTCGGCCGATACGGCGTAGGTCATGCTCAACGCCGCCTTTACCGACGGCATGTCGTACTCCGCCGTGACAACGGCCGCCGCGCCGTTGCCGCCTCCGGCCTTGCCTTTAGCTTTTGTAACGCTTAGCGAACGCAGCTTCATCTCCGGGTTGCGCCATGCCTTGTACTTGTTGTTTATGCCTGCGCCCATGTCGTTGTCGACGGCTGCACGCCAGAAGTTGGGCTTCAGCGTGCCTCCCTCTCCAAGCAACGGGCGGCCCTGGTAGTCGTAGCGCGTGATGAAGCCGTCGGCGCGGCTGAAGCTGATTGCGAACCCGTCGCCGCTTACGGTGACCGTAGGCTCGCCCTTCTTGTCGCTCACCTTCACCTTCTTTCCGCCCGTAGCGGCTGCCGGCTTGTCCTTATACTCGCTTATCTGGAGCTGCTGGTAGGCCACGGTCTGCCCGGCCTGCATCAGCGGTTCGGCGGTTTTCAGGCGGTAGTCAACGTTGAGCATCACCTCCGTATCGTCGAGGTTGATGCCCGAGAGGTCGTAAGGCAGCGTCAGAGTCGCCTCCTGCCGCGCCCCGAGATGCAGCCGTCCCAAGGGTTCGAGTATGTCTTCCACCGTTCCGCCCTGCACCGTCTTGCCGTCGGCCAACAGCGTCCAGTGCAGCCGGTAGTTGGAAAGGTCGCGGAAGGAGTACTCGTTGTACACGCGGATTTTGCCCTGTTTCAGGTCGACAGGCCGCGTCCAGATGTTCTGGTAGTAATAAGCCACCTCGTAGGCGTGTGGGTTCGGCACGCGGTCGGGGCTTACCATGCCGTTGTTGTTGAAGTTATTGTCGCTCGGGTCGTAGCCATTGTAGTCGCCGCCGTACTTGTATATGTCTCTGCCTTCGGTGTCCTTGCCGTGCAGGGCTTGGTCGGCGTAGTCCCAGATGAAGCCACCCTGGAACTTGGGATACTGCCGCGCCAAGTCCCAATACTCCTTGAAGCCGCCGCCGGAGTTGCCCATCATGTGGGCGTATTCACACTGTATGAGCGGCTTCAGCTTCGTTTCGTCCTTGGCGTAACGTCCGCAGCCGTCCTGGCTGAGGTACATCGGGCAGTAGATGTCGGTGTTCTGGCCGCCGTGAGCCTGCTCGAACTGCACCGGGCGGCTCGCGTCCTGCGACTTTATCCACTTGTAGGCGGCGGTGAAGTTAGGGCCGTCAACGGTCTCGTTGCCGAGCGACCATATTATTATGCTCGGGTGGTTGTAGAACGTTTCGACGTTGCGCTGGTTGCGCTCCATGATTTGCCGTGCGAACATGGGCTTCTTGGCGGCGGAAGTTTCTTCGTAACCTAAGCCGTGGCTCTCCTGGTTCGCCTCGGCGCATACGTACAAGCCGTACTCGTCGCACAGGTCATACCACTCCGGGTCGTCGGGATAATGGCATGTGCGCACGGCGTTGATGTTGAGCCGCTTCATCAGTTTGATGTCCTGGAGCATGCGCTCGCGCGTCATCACATAGCCGAGTTCTGGGTCGGTCTCGTGGCGGTTCACGCCCTTGATATATACGTGCCGTCCGTTTACGAGCAGCTGGTTGCCGCGGATTTCGACCTTGCGGAAGCCCACTTTCACGGGGATTACCTCTACCGTCTGTCCTCCGTGCTTCACCGTAGCGGTAAGAGTGTAGAGGTTGGGGGTCTCCGCCGTCCACAGCAGGGGGTCTTTCACGTCCATCGTTACGGCCTTGCGGCCTGCGCCCCGGAGCGTGCATGAGGATACGGGCGAGCCTTGGCTGTCGGTAAGCACAAGCTCTACCACGGCGTCGCCCTTGACCGTAGCGTCGATGGCGAGCCGTCCGTCACAATACTCGAAGCCAAGGTCGGGGGTTACGCGGATGTTCTCAAGCCGCGCTTCCTTCGGCCGGCTGTACAGGTAACAGTCACGTCCTACGCCGCAGAGCCGCCAGAAGTCCTGGTCTTCGCAGTACGAACCGTCGCACCAGCGGAACACTTGGAAGGCTATCTGGTTGTCGCCCGGCTTTACGTAGTCGGTTATGTCGAACTCGGCGGCCATCTTGCTGTCCTCCGAATAGCCGACGAAGCTGCCGTTGACCCACAGGTACATGTTGGACGTTACCGAGCCGAACCGCGCCACAATCTGCCGTCCCTGCCACGCCTCGGGTATGGTTATGGTGCGGCGGTATGTGCCCACGTGGTTGTCCTTCACGGGCACTTGGGGCGGATTGTTGGCGAAGTGGCCGCGCCATGCGTAGCCTATGTTCACGTAGAGGGGGTCGCCGTAGCCGTTGAGTTCCCATATCCCGGGCACTGGCATCGTGCCCCATGCCGAGTCGTCGAAGTCAGTCCGGTAGAAGTCGGTCGGCCTCTTGTCGGCATCGGCCACCCAGTTGAACTTCCAGTTGCCGTTGAGCGTCAGGTAGTTTGACGAGCTTTCCTTGCTGCCGAGGCGTGCCGCGGCCTCGCTCTCGTAGGCGAAAAACGATGTGTGGCACGGCATGCGGTTGAGCTGGTTCACGTCAAGGTCGTGCCATTCGGTGAACGTAGGCTGCGCCGCGCCTGCGTGCTTGCCCTTTTCCATGGGCGTACTTGCCGCATGTGCACAGGGCAGCGATGCGGCCAATAAGGCTAAGACAAAGATTTTTTTCATTGTTTCAAGGTTGTTGTTTCCCGGTTTTCATGATATTCTTAACGTCAGTTCGGCATAAGAAAACCGCCTTTGTAGGGACATAATTCATTATGTCCGCACGCCGCGAAGAGGCGTATTGTACAAGTAAAATTGCCAAAAACGTTCTTTCAGAACGTGCGGACATAATGAATTATGTCCCTACAAAGGCGGTTTTTGAATGTTTATGAAAAAACATTTTATACCGAACTCGCGTATTCTTATACTGTTGCAAATGTACGAAAAATCGTTGAAAGCAGCATAGTTTGCCGCCGTTAATTTCATTGTAAACTGTCGGTCGGCCGGCCTTCGGCATTCGGAGGCAATGCAAAAGGTGGCCTTTCGCACGGCGAAAGGCCACCTTTTAGACGCTGAAAGGCCGTCTTTTAAGAGCTAAAAGACGGCCTTTTGTATGGCGTTTTGTAACTTGTTGATTTACAAAGGATTACAATTTGCGCTAATTGAGGGTTGAGAATGGAGAGTTGAAAATTGTGATTACCGTTGTAGGTCGCTTTCGTTTTCAGTTTGTCAAAAGGTAATCATAATTTTCAACTCTCCATTCTCAACTCTCAATTAAAAAACTTTACAGGCTCTCCAGCATCCTCTTTATTACCACTTCGGCGGAGATTTCGCGGTTGGCGGCTTCGGGAATGACTAAAGAATTGGGGCTTTCTATTACGTCGTCGGACACGATGAGGCCGCGGCGCACCGGCAGGCAGTGCATGAACTTGCCGCCGTCGGTCACGGCCATGTGCGCCGCGTCGATAGTCCACGACATGTCCTTGCTCAATATTTTGCCGTAGTCCGCAGGGTTGCTGACGCCCGGGCAGCTCCAGTTTTTCGCGTAAACGAAGTCAGCTCCCTCAAGAGCCTTCATCTGGTCGTACTCTATGCGCGCCCCGGCGGTGAACTTCGGGTCAAGCTCGTAGCCCTCGGGGTGGGTTATTACGAGGTCAACGTCGGCGGCGTTCATCCACTGCGCGAACGAGTTTGGCACGGCCTGGGGCAGTGCGCGGCAGTGGGGTGCCCAGGTAAGCACCACCTTCGGGCGCGCCTTCGTCTTGTGTTCCTCTATCGTTATGAGGTCGGCGAAGGCCTGGAGTGGGTGCACCGTGGCCGTCTCCATCGCGAACACGGGTCGTCCGCTGTACTTGATGAACTGGTGGAGCACCGTCTCCGCGTAGTCATATTCGCGGTCGGTCAGCCCGGCGAACGAGCGCACTCCGATTACGTCGCAGTAGCATCCCATCACCGGTATGGCCTCCAAGAGGTGCTCGCTCTTGTCTCCGTCCATTATTACTCCGCGCTCCGTCTCCAGCTTCCACGCGCCGGCGTTCACGTCGAGCACGATTACGTTCATGCCAAGGTTTTGCGCCGCCTTCTGCGTGCTGAGGCGTGTGCGCAGGCTGTTGTTGAAGAATATCATCAGCAAAGTCTTGTTCCTGCCCAGCTCCTGGTACTTGAACCTGTCCTGCTTGATGTCCTGTGCCTCGGCCAAAGCCTGCCTTAGGCCGCCAAGGTCTTCAACGTTGATGAATGTTCTCATTGTTGTTTAATGTTTAAAGCCCCCTCCCAACCTCCCCGTGGGGAGGAGAGCGATTTGCAAAACCATATAACCCCTCCCCACGGGGAGGTCGGGAGGGGGCTGCATTAATATCTTATTCCCTCACTTGTCCTTCTCCTTCGATGAGCCACTTGTACGTAGTCAGTTCCTCAAGGCCCATCGGGCCGCGCGGCCCCAGCTTCTGCGTGCTGATGCCTATTTCAGCTCCGAGGCCGAACTGCGCACCGTCCGTGAAGCTCGTCGGCGCGTTCCAGTACACGCAGGCGGCGTCAACCTGAGCCTGGAATGTGTGCGCCCGGCCTTCGTCCTGTGTTATTATGCACTCGCTGTGGCCTGAACCGAAGCGTGCGATGTGCTCCAATGCCGCGCTGATTGACGGCACGGTCTTCACCGCAAGGGCGTAATCCATGAACTCGGTGCCGTAGCTTTCGGCCGTGGCATGGCGCAAGAGCGGTTGCGGATAATGTCCGTCCAAGGCCGTGTAAGCGTCTTCGTCGGCGTAAATGACGACATTGCTCTCAGCCAACGGTGCGCAGAGGCAGGGCAGGTCGGCCAGTCTTGAGCTATGGATGACAAGGCAGTCCAGCGCGTTGCATACGCTTACGCGCCGCGTCTTGGCGTTGTTTATGATGCGGCTGCCCATCTCTGCGTCGCCAAACTCGTCGAAGTAGGTGTTAACCACGCCTGCGCCGGTCTCTATTACGGGCACTTTGGCCGTGTCGCGGACGAAGTTGATGAGGCTCTTTCCGCCTCTCGGGATGCACAGGTCGACGTAACCTACGGCCGAAAGCAGCTCGGCAGTGGCGTCATGCGTGGCCGGCAGCAGTTCGACAACCGACCCGTCGCACACCGCATGGCGTTCAAGCACGCTGTGGATGAGCCTTACTATGGCGCGGTTGGAGCAGTCGGCGTCGCGCCCTCCTTTGAGAATGCAGGCGTTGCCCGACTTGAAGCAGAGCGAGAAAACGTCAAAACTGACGTTTGGCCGGGCTTCGTATATTACGCCTACAACGCCGAACGGCACGCTGACACGCCGCAGGCGCAGCCCGTTCTGAAGTGTCCTTGCCTTGCTGGCGATGCCGAGCGGCGACGGCAAGGCGGCCACATGGCGCATGTCGCAGGCTATGCTTTCAAGCCGTTTCTCGGTGAGTTGCAGGCGGTCGTACAGCGGATTGGCGCGCTCCATGCGCCCCAAGTCGTCGGCGTTGGCGGACAGCAGGGCTTCCTTATTGGCCATGATGGCGTCGGCCAAGGCGCAGAGCACCTTGTTCCTCATCTCGTCGGGCACGAGCGCAAGCCCGCGGCTGGCGGCCTTTACGCGTCTGAAAATGTCTTCGTATTGCATTGTCATGGTCGTTGTTATGCGTTTCTTATGCCGTTATACCTTGTCTTCGGCGGCGCGTGTGGCTGGCAGGAACTCCGTGTGTGGCGTGTCCTCGGGGTGCAGCATGAGGTCTTTCAGTATGTCTTCATGCCGTCCGTTGGCGATGACCACGCGTATTCCGCTGTCTGCCGCCTGGCAGGCGATGCCGCATTTGGCCGCCATTCCGCCTCGCCCGAAACTGCTTTTCCCGTCGCTTATGTAACGGCTGACGTCGTCGCCCGGCGCAACTTTGCCAATCAGCCTTGCAGAAGCGTCGCCGGGAAGGCCGTCGTATATGCCGTCGACGTTGCTTAGCAGTATGAGCGTATCGGCCTGGAGCATCTGCGCCATGAGACCCGACAGCTCGTCGTTGTCGGTGAACATCAGTTCGGTAACGCTCACCGTGTCGTTCTCGTTGACTACGGGCAGCACGCCGTTTTCAAGCATCACTGTCATGCAGGCACGCAGGTTGGCGTATTCCACGGGCGAGATAAAGTTCTCTTTCACCACAAGCACCTGGCCTACGGTTATGCCGTATTCGCGGAAAAGGGTGTAATACGTGTTGACGAGCTTCACCTGTCCCACCGCCGAGTACAGTTGGCGTTGCTCCACGCTGTCAAGGTGCGGCTCCGAACCGAGCTCTCCGCGCCCCGACGCCACGGCTCCGCTCGACACCAGAATGACCTCGTGTCCCTGGCTGCGGAGCCACGCCAGCTGGTCTACAAGGGCCGATACGTGCGTTATGTCGAGTTTTCCGTCGCTGCGTGTGAGCACGTTGCTGCCCACCTTAACTACTATTCTGTTAGGCATGTCTTGTTTTTTGGAAGTTAGAGAAGTATTTTTTGAAGTTAAAGAAGTTAGAGAAGTTAAAGGAGTTAAAGACAAATGCCTTGACGATTGAGGACGTTTTTGGAGGCAGTATGTAACCAACTGTAAATCAAGACGTTGCATCCGGCATTGCAAAAGGTGGTCTTTGGGTCTGCAAAAGGTGGCCTTTTACAGTCCGAAAGACCACCTTTTAGAGCGTGAAAGACTGTCTTTTGCAAAGCTGCCGGTGGCAAACAATCTTACAAGAGAGGCTGGGAGAACTGGGAGTGATGGGGAAACCGGGAGTGAGTAATGGATTTTTCACTCTTCACTCTTAGTTCTTCACTTACTCTTCTGTCTGTCCTTGTCGCGTATTTCCACGCGGCGTATTTTGCCGCTGATGGTCTTTGGCAGTTCGTCCACGAACTCTATGATGCGCGGATACTTGTAAGGCGCGGTCTCGTGCTTCACGTGGTTCTGCAGTTCCTTTACCAGTTCGTCACCGGCCTTGTCCTTCCAAGCCTTGCCGAGTACTACCGTAGCCTTGACCACCATGCCGCGGATGTCGTCAGGAACGCCCGTTATGGCGCACTCCACGACGGCCGGATGGGTCATCAGCGCACTCTCCACCTCGAACGGTCCGATGCGGTAGCCGCTGCTCTTGATTACGTCGTCGATGCGCCCTTCAAACCAATAGTAGCCGTCCTCGTCGCGCCAAGCCATGTCGCCGGTGTGGTAAACGCCGTCGTGCCATACCTGTCGGTTCTTCTCCTCGTCGCGGTAATACCCCTTGAAAAGGCCGATGGGCTTGCCCTTGTCGGTATGTATTACAATTTCGCCCTTCTCTCCGTCCTCGCACGGAGAGCCGTCTGCGCGTACCAGGTCGATGTCATACTGCGGATTGGGCATGCCCATGCTGCCCGGTTTCGGTGTCATCCAAGGCATCGTTCCGAGTGTCATCGTGGTCTCGGTCTGGCCGAACCCTTCCATCAGACGTATGCCGGTGAGTTTAAGGAACTTGTCATACACTGCCGGGTTGAGCGCCTCTCCGGCGGTGCAGCAGTAGCGCAGGGAGGACAGGTCGTATTTGGAAAAGTCCTCGTGTATCATGAAGCGGTACACCGTAGGCGGCGCGCAGAACGACGTTATGCGGTATTCCTCGATTTTCTTCATTATCTTTTCGGCGGTGAACTTCTGGTGTTCGAACACGAAAACCACCGCCCCTGCGAACCATTGTCCGTACAGTTTGCCCCACGCGGCCTTGCCCCAGCCCGTGTCGGCCACGGTCAGGTGTATGCTGTCTTCCGACAAGTTGTGCCAGAAAGCGCCGGTGGTGATATGGCCGAGGGCGTAAAGGTAGTCGTGGGCGACCATCTTCGGCTCGCCGCTTGTGCCGCTGGTGAAGTACATCAGCATGGTGTCGTCATTGTCGTTGACGTGCTCCGGGCGCGTGAAGGGCGGTACGTCGTTCCACTCCTTGTGCCAGTCGTGGAAGCCGTCGCGTGTCTCTGGCCCTATGCTTATGAGCGTCTTGAGTGTCGGGCTGTCCTTGAGCGAACCTTCAACCTGCGTCATCACGTAGTCTTCTCCTACGCAGATGATGGCCTTAACGTCGGCGCGGTTGTTGCGGTAGACTATGTCGTGTGTGGTGAGCATGTGCGTTGCGGGCACAGCCACTGCGCCGAGCTTGTGCAGGGCGAGCATCGAGAGCCAGAACTCATACCTGCGTTTGAGTATTAGCATGACAACGTCGCCGCGGCCTATGCCCAGCGTCTGGAAGTAGGATGCGGCGCGGTCGCTCTGCTCTTTCAAGTCCTTGAAGGTGAAGCGGACGCAGTTGTCCTCGTCGTCAGTCCACAGCAGGGCGAGCTTGTCGGGCTTTTCCTCCGCCCATGCGTCCATCACATCGTAGGCGAAGTTAAAGTTGTTGGGCACTATGAAGTGCAGGTTTTCCTTGTAATCCTCGACAGACGTGAAATGCGTCTGCGTCAAAAATCTTTCTATCATGTCGCTAATGCCTATTTATAAAATAAGGAGTAAAGGAGTAAGGAGGTAAAGGAGTAAGTAGAAATGCCATGCCAATGAAGTAATCTGCCTACTTCTTTGCTCATTCTCTCCTTACTACTTAAAGTAATCTACTTACTCCTTTACTACTTCCCTCCTTATTACTTTAACTCAGAATATCACCGCCAGGAACTTCACCGGCTTGCCTCCGAGTGCGCGCATGCAGTGGGGCTGCGACGCGTCGAAGTATATGCTGTCGCCTTCATTCAGCACGAGCACCTTCTTGCCGATGGTTATTTCGAGGCTGCCTTCGGTCACCATGTCGAATTCCTGGCCCTGGTGCGAGTTCTTTTCGAGCGGAGTATCGTCGGGCTTTGGCTCCACAAGCACCATGAAAGGCTCTGCCGTGCGGCCGCGGAAGCCGCTCGCCAGGCTCTGGTACTTGTACGCCTTGCGGCGCTCCACGCTCTTTCCCTGTCCTTTACGGGTAAGGAAATACATGCTCATGTGGGGCTCTTCGCCGAAGAGGAGCACGTCGAGGGCGATGCCGTATTTCTTCGAAATCTTCTGCATCAGGCTTATTGAAAGCTCCGCTTCGCCGTCTTCGGCCTTGAGGTATGTCTCGAGCGGCACTCCGCAGAGGTCGGCAACGTCTTGCGCCGGTATGTCGAGTACGTCGCGAAGCCCCTTCAGGCGTTCGCCTATCTGCTTTATCGCGTCTTCCATTTAGTAACCGTTTTTATTGTTATTGCGACAAAAGTACAAATAAAATGTCAGCAAACGAAATTTTTATAAGAAAAAGATAAGAGATTGAAGTTTATTTAGAAGTTAAAGAAGTTGTCTCCTTTAACTTCTAAATATAACTTCTTTAACTTCTATTCTACCAGCCCCTGCACTACGGCATTGGTGAATCCGGCGCGTTCCATGGCGTTAAGTCCGCGTATGGTCAGCCCTCCTGGCGTTGTCACCTTGTCTATTTCCGCCTCGGGGTGTCCGCCGTTTTCCTGGAGCAAGGCCACCGCGCCCTTTACGGTCTGCAGCACAATGTCGCGCGCCGCGGCCGCCTTGAAGCCCAGTTGCACGCCGCCTTCCATCGACGCCCTGACGTAACGCATGGCGTAAGCTATGCCGCATGATGCCAAGGCCGTGCCGGCCGGCAGCAGCCGCTCCTCTACAGACATTGTTTCGCCCACAGCCTTGAACAGGCTTTCAGTCTTGATAGCCGCTTCTTCGCCGCCGCTGACGTTTACGATGAACGTCATCGAGCAGCCGAGCGCCGCCGCGATGTTGGGCATAGCGATGAAAATCCCGGGGCAACTGCCGTCCTCGCGCGTGAACATATTTTTCAGTTCGTCGCCCGACACACCTGCCGCCACCGACACCACGGTCTGCCTCGTGCAGTCGAGCACAGGCTTCAGTTCGTCGGCAACGCCCTTTACGAGCCACGGCTTCACGGCCAGTATTACCGTGTCGGCTCCGCGCACAGCCTCCGCATTGTCGGTAGTCACGCCGAGGCCGAGCCTCCTGAACCTGTCGAGTGTGGCCTTGTGGCGTGCCGTAACCACGATGTCGCCGCCGTTGAACGCCGCGCTTCTTGCAAAGCCTTCTGCCAAAGCGCCGCCCATAGCGCCGCCTCCTATAATCGCTGTCTTCATGTCTTGAAACGTATTTGTTTGGCTGCAAAAGTACGAGAAAATTAAGAATTAAGAGTTAAGAATCAAGAAAAGTTGGGGTTATAAGGTCTTAGGGTTATAGGGTTTACGGTGTTGGTAATGCTCCTACATTCTCTTCAACCGTATAACCTTATAACCCCAAGACCGTATAACCCCAACTTTTCTTAACTCTTAACTCTTAATTCAAAAGACGGTTCATCCGCAAACCTGTTGGATGAAATACAAGGTCTATTAATGAAAGCATTTGTTCCGCCGGATTTGCAATCCGGCGGTTTCTAATTGCGGATTTGCAATCCGCACATGCCCATACATTTACCTCGTGGTTGTGTGGTTTGAGCGGATTGCAAATCCTTATAGTACTTTTCGGCGGATTGCAAATCCGCCAAAACACATTACCGACAGCCTGACTTGCAGCAGGGTTTCATACATCAATAGGCAAAGTAGTACGTGGCAATCAAGCTCCTTCCCTTCGGGAGGGTTGGGGCGGGTATCCAATATGCCACCTTTTGCACTGCAAAAGGCCATGAATTGCAAAGCAAAAGGCCGTCTTTTGGCGTGTAAAAGACGGCCTTTTGCAAGGCGTTGGATGTCAGGCAGTTACTTGGACGGCCATAAGGAGGCATACTTGCGCTTGTTGCCGTTCTTGATGAAGCGCACGAGTTCGAGCACGTCCAAGCCGATTTTCGCCGACATGGAGTAGGCGTTCTTGCCTGCGGCGGTCTTGAACAGCGGCGTAAGTCCTGCCGTAGCGGAGAGCAGCACGGGGCCGTAGCCGAGCGAATACTCAAGGTTCAGGCCGGCGCGGCGCAGCTTCAGGCCGTCAGGTGTGTTGACGTTGCCCGTGGCGGAAGACGGCTTGAAGCGGTATTCCGCGTTCGTGCGCAGCTCCGCCGAGAGGCCGAGGCTCATGTGAAAGCTCTCATAGTCTTGCTGCAACGACAGCATTACGGGTATGCGCAGTGCGCCGTAGTTGATGCTGTTGCCCTTCGCGTCGCCGTCGAGCGGCGTGTAGGCTATGCGCCCTCCGTCGTTGCTCATGGCGTAGCCGCGGCGGAAGCACTGGTGAACCCATGCCAGCTGCACTGCCGCCGTGAGGCCGAACGTGCGCCCCTTGTTGAACGGCACGGCTATCGCATACGGCGTAACGCCAAGCTCGAACGAGCCTGTGCGGCGGCTGTGCAGGCCGTCTGACGAGTTGGTGAACACGCCCTTGGTGAGGTAGTTCATGCCAAACCACACCGTAGCGTAGTGCGGACGGAAGCTCATGTTCTGCAAGTTCTCCGCCGGAATAAGCGGAGAGCCTACGAAGACGTGCTCCACCTCCTGCCCGTCGACGTATTCCATCTCGCGTATTTTCGACAGGCGGTAGCCGTCCTTGTTGTAAACCTTCACGGTGGTAGTGCCGCTGTCCACGCTTACTACTATTTTCTTGTCCTTCACCGTGAACGTGGTGTCGTTTCCTTCCGCGGCGTTTGCCAGTGCAGGCAGCATGGCCGCGAGTAATAAGATAAGGTGTCTCATATCGTTGCTGTTATGTTGTTACATGCTTGAATAGCACAGTTGCATGATGTCTTGGGGCGAAAGCTCGCCCTCGATGTATATTACCGCTCCGGCCTTTCCCCTCGGGTTGCCGAAGAGGATGTAGCGGTTTACGCCTCCGCCTGCCGCCGGCATCATGTAGTATCCGCTCACTATGCGGCCTCCCTCCACCACTTCGCGTATTTTCTTGGCCGCCTTGCGGTCGGCTTTCAGGTAGGGGTCGATGGCCGGTTGCAGGTTCTTGTACGTCAGGCTCTTGTACAGTTTCAGTTTGTATCCGTGCAGTTTGGCGTCGTGCATCTCCACCATCTTGCAGCCTTTGGCGTGGCCGTACAGCCTGAACACGTCGGCTATGTGCAGCCCCTGCTGGCCTGCGGCGGGCAGGGCGAGGGCGAGCGCGGCGGCGAGTGTCAGCGCGATGCGCCTTAGCCGGTTGCTTGTGGCGTGGTGACGGGTCGTTGTTTCCATCATATTGTTGTCCTCCTTTTATTGCATCAGTTCGAGAGCGTCAAACGATTCGTCGCAGTCTGACGCAACTATTTGCAGTGCGTCGAGCGCCTGTTCGTTCACTGTCTGGCGGTCGGTGTACACCTGTCCGTCGATGACGGCGTATCCGCCGGGCTGGCGCAGGGCGTAAGTCACCACGGCGAACACCACCGCCGCGGCTGCCGCCGCCGACGCTATGAAGAGCCGCAGGCGCGCCCTTGTGCCGCGCTTGGCGGCCTTCGGGGTGGCCAGTGCCTGCCTCTCGCTGTCAACGTAGGCGGCCAGCGCCTTCATCGCGGCCAGCCCTTGGGGCGCGTCGCCGCCGCATCCGGCAAGCTGCTCCCTAAGCAGCCGCTCCTCGTCGGCCGTGGTGAGGCCGTCAAGATACTTGTCGGTAAGTTGTCGTATTTGCTTCTCCTTGTCCATTACGGTGTGCTCCTTTCCTTGTGTCATTTGTCCTTGTGCAGCCTCATCCGTGTCAACCGGTCGTAGTCGGCTATGATTTTCCGCCTCGCCCTCGACAGGTTTTGCCTTAGGCTTTCGGCCGTGCAGCCGGTTATTTGCATTATTTCGCGGCTGTCGTAGCCCTCTATTTCCTTCATGCGGAACAGCTTTTGCTGCAGCGGCGGCAGGTGTTCCACGATGCGCCTTACCAGCTCCACCTCGTCGGTCTGCTCCGTGCTGTGGTTTTCCACGATAGGTTCGCCGCCGTCAAAGGCCGTTTCGCGTTCCAGAGAGTCGTGCCGCCATAGGTCGCGCGCCTTGTTTTTCAGTATGGCTACGGCCAGCGCCTCCTTGCTGTCATACCGCTCCAGGGTGTCGCGCATGCTCCAAAGCTTTAGCAGCACGTCCTGCACCAGGTCTTCGGCGCGGCTGTCGTCTGCGGTCATGCGGCGTGCAAGCTCTTCCAGCGTCGCGCGCATCGGTATGATGATATGGTTGAACTCTTCTGGTTTCATGCCTTTTCATATAATAGACGTTTCAGTCGGCGAAACGTGACATCGGCATCGCATTTTTCTTGAAAAGCCATGTTCGGTGAAAAAAGAAAACCCTGCCGTAGCAAGACGGACAGGGCTTCTGAAAGGAGGAATTTCGTTGTAAGTATCTTTTACGGGCACAAAGGTACGAATAATTTGTTTCCCTGCAAAATCTGAAGCAGTTTTTTTCATATTACGTGAAAATTCCAGTGTTCGGGCGTGTGCCCGTCGTCGTCGTCGGCTTGCGGCGTGTCACGCCGACGGGCTTGTTGCTTGCATTTTGATTTGCGTTGGCGCGTGAGAAGGGCGTCGTCCGTGAATGAATGGCCGACAGACGGAAATACGGCCGTTTTTCGTGTGCAAACGTAAGGCTCTTGTTTGTAGGATGTTGCGCCGTTTGACGGTCAATGTGTGCAATCCTTGCGGCGTAACGTGGCGCAAAATACGGCCTTTTGGAAGGCGAAAGACGGTCTTTTGTAATGCCATAGGCGGCGTATCGCGATGCCGCAGGCGGCTTTCACGCTTGCAAAAGGCCGCATTTTGCATGGCCGGAAGCCGAAAAACAGGACAAAACTGGCCGCCGGTGCCGACAAAAAGGACAACCTTTGGCGGCCTGCAAGAGCTGGTTTGGCGGAAAAGCCGTACATCAGCCGTTTGACGCTTTGCCATGCCGCGCCGCTTTTAAGGTGGCAAAACGTCAGAATGGCGGTGCCGCATTATTTTTTCATATCTGCTTTGCGTGTTTTCCATAGTCCGTCCGTATTAATATAAAAAATATGACTATGAAATTGAAAACGATATTGATGTGCCTTCTGTCAGCCGTGTCCGTCGGCGCAAACGCCGCGCAAAGCGAGACCGACAGGTTGAAGGCCAAGGTTGAAAAGTACGTGGAGCAGGTGGAGAGGCAGCCCGACTGGCTCTACTCGCGCTTGCAGATGTATTGGACGACGCACGCCACCGACGTGTTCTTCGACGGCGAGAAGTTTGTCCGTCCGGGCGGAGAGAAAGCCCCTGCGCCCACCGTCAAGTTCGCAGGCACGCGCGGCACGGAGTCGGCCTACGACGCACCGAAGACTGAAGACCTTGTGCCCTATGACGACGACGACACCGGCGCGGTGACATACATCAGCAAGCTGACGGGCAAGATGGAGAAGGCGCACCCCTCGAAGACGGGGTGCAACATCGCCAGCGTGAACCGCCGCATCGTCACAATAGCGCGCGACGCGGCCAAGCTCTACGCCACCACGGGCGACGAACGCTATGCGCGGACGGCCCTCGGAGTGTTCGACGTGTACATGAAGGGCATATATTACCGCAACGTTCCCACCGACCTGAACCACGGCCACGGGCAGACGCTCGTCGGCATGCAGACCTTCGAGGTAATCCACGAGGACATAATCAACGAGCTTACGGAGACATACACCTTATTAGATAAGTACATAACGCGCGACCGCGACGTGTACGACGCCGCCTTCAAGAAGTGGGCCGACAACATAATCGGCAACGGAGTGCCCCACAACAATTGGAACTTGTTTCAGGCACGGTTCATTACCAAAGTCGCACTTGTGCTGCAACCAGACGGCGACTATGCAGACAAGAAGGGCAGGGAGTACTACCTTTCGTGCGTGACCGACTGTAGCAGCGTGCGTCAGTGGAGCATGAAGCGCATGGCAGACTTCGGCTTCGACCCCGAGACGGCTATCTGGTACGAGTCGCCCGGGTACAGCGTCACCGTGCTAAACGAGTTCGCCTCCTTCGCCGACGAGCTCGACATGAAGGCCGGCATCGACCTCTTCAAGCAGCTGCCCGTGCTGAAACAGGCCATACTCATGTCGCCGCAGTACCTTTTCCCCAACCGTATGGTGGCCGGTTTCGGCGATACCCACCCTACGTATCTTAGCACTTCGGCTATAGAGAGCGTGCTGAAATACGCCCGGAGGCACGACGACCGCGCCCTCGAGGCGCAGTTCGAGGCGTTGAAGAAGGCCGTCAGTCCCAGTGCGGCTGACGGCGAAATAGGCCGCTACGTGTCGCCGTCGTTCTACGCGCCAAACGTCTCCTGGCTCGTACAACGCACCGGCATGAACCCCAAGCACGACCTCATGGTGTCGCTAAACGGCAGCCTCGGCAACCATCAGCACGCCAACGGCATATCCATGGAGCTGTATGGCAAGGGCTATGTGCTCGGCCCCGATGCCGGCATAGGCAAGTATCTGTACAGCGGACTGGACTATCTGGAATACTATTCGCAGTTCCCCGCCCACAACACCGTCTGCGTTGACGGCATATCGAGCTACCCTGTCATGATGTCGGCGCACGCCTTCAAGGTGGACGAACGCTACCCCTCGACCAACGACCGCACCGCGTTCAGCCCCGTGACGTTCTCCCAAGTGTCGTTCATCGAACCCGAGACGCAGAGCCGGCAGGTGCGTGTCAACGGCATAGTGAAGACGTCGGAGACCGGCGGATACTACGTTGACATATTCAGAAGCCGCAAGATGGAGGGCGGAGACAAGACGCATGACTACTTCTATCATAACCTCGGGCAAGACATGACGCTGACTAAGGCCGACGGAACACCGCTCGAACTGCACCCCACTGACGAACTGGCATTCGCCGGAGGACACCTTTACGCCTACTCGTACATATACAATAAGATGTGCACCGAGGACGCAGGAGACATCAAAGCCACGTTCACCATCAACCAGGACATACGCATGACGATGTGGATGGAGGGCTACCCAGACCGCAAAATCGTGCAGGCCCTATCGCCGGAGAACCGCGAATACGAGCGCATGCCCGGTCAGCCGTACGACATTGAGAAGCAACCCGTGCTCACGTTTGTCGCCCGTCAGCGCGGCGAAGCGTGGTCGAGGCCGTTCGTTGCGGTGTTCGAGCCGTCGTCGAACGCCGAGCCTTCCGAAATAGAAAGCGTCGATTACTTCAAGCCCGAGAGTGCGGACAGCACGGCGGTGGGCATCGTCGTGACGCTGAAGAGCGGCCGCCGGGACTACATCTTCTCGTCGGTCGACGGCGCGGAGATGACTTACAAGGGCATGACCGTGAGCGGACGCTACGCCGTAGTGAGCGATACATTCACATTGGAGAACGGAGAATATACTGAAAAATGAAGAAAAGAAACATCCTTCTGACACTCGTCCTGGCCATGGCCGCAGGCATCCGCGCCGCCGTTTTGGGCGGAACGCTGACCTCGCCCAGCGGCAAACTGGCGTTCATGATGGAGCAACTGGACGGCAAACTACTTTATTCAATCAAATATAATGGCGCGGCCGTCATCACGGACGGCCAGCTCGGGGTGAGCATTGACAACCATCTTGTAGAGTCGGCCATGGGCATTCCCACCGACACGGCTGCTCTATGGACGGAGCACTTGCGGCTGACTGGCGTTGACACCGTGTCTGTCGATACCGTGTGGACGCCCGTCTACGGCGAGAACAGCCGCATACGCGACCGTTACCGCCAGCATGTGTACCACTTTGTGAAGGGCGGCGACGCAGGCGGTGACACCGACGGGTACAACAAGAGGCGGCAATACCTCTTCGACATCGTCGTCCGTGCCTACGACGAAGGCATCGCCCTGCGCTACCATTTCCCCGAAGCCAGTAACGGACTCTTCATGCACATAACCGACGACTTGACGTCGTTCGCCTTCGCGCTGGGCGCGAAAGCCCTGCACGAACCTTGGGCGCAAGGCCCTTATAAGTGGGTAAGTCTTGAGCCGAAGGCGTGGACTGACGAGAGCGAGAGGCCCCTTTACCTTGAGCTGGAGAACGGCTTGAAGGTGGCGTTGGCCGAAGCCGGGCTGCACGACTTTGTCCGCGGAAAGCTCAAGTTGCAGCGTAAGGACGTGCTGCAGATGGCGATGTACGATAGTGCCGACATCATAACGCCCTACGACATGCCGTGGCGCGTGGTGATGGTGGGCGAAAGGGCGGTCGACTTAATCAACAACAAGCAGCTAATACTCAACCTCAACGAGCCTTGCCGCATACAAGACACGGCCTTCATACGCCCCGGACGGGCGTTCCGCTCGGGTCAGCTGGACGACAAGAGCATACGCGCCAGCATCGACTTCGCAGCCAAGTTCGGCCTGGAATACGTCGAGCTGGACGCGGGATGGTACGGCCCGGAGATGAAGGTAAGCTCGTCGGCCTTGCAGGTGGCGGCCAACCGCGACTTCTCCATGCCCGACATCTGTGCCTACGCCGCCTCGAAGGGCATAGGAATATGGCTTTACGTAAACCAACGCGCACTATATAACCAGCTCGACAGCATCCTGCCGCTGTATAAAGAGTGGGGAGTGAAGGGGCTGAAGTTCGGCTTCGTGCAGGTGGGCGGCCAGCAGTGGACTACGTGGTTGCACCAAGCTGTAGAGCAATGTGCCGCCTACGGGCTGATGGTTGACATCCATGACGAGTACCGCCCTACGGGATGGAGCCGCACGTACCCCAACCTTATGACGCAGGAGGGCGTGCGCGGCAACGAGGAAATGCCCGACGCATGGCACAACACGGTGCTGCCCTTCACGCGCTACGTGGCCGGACCGGCCGACTATACGCTGTGCTACTTCAACGGAAGGGTGAAGAACACCAAGGCGCACCAGCTCGCCATGGCTGTGGTGTATTACAGTCCGTTGCAGTTCTTGTTCTGGTATGACAAGCCCGACGCCTACCGCGGCGAGGCCGAGCTCGACTTCTGGAAGCACTGCCCCACCGTGTGGGACGAGAGCCTTGCCATCGACGGCGAGCCGGGCGAGTACATCGTACAGGCCAGGAGGAGCGGAACGGAATGGTATGTGGGCGTGCTCAACGGCCTTGACGGACGCGAACTGACGCTCGACACGTCGCTGTTCACTGAAAAAGGCAAGAAGTACAAGGTTGAAATTTACACCGACGACCCGTCTCTGAAGACGCGCACCAACGTCCGCACGGTGCTAAAGACCGTCCGCGGCGGCAAGCCCTTGCAGCTGCGCTTGCAGCCTTCGGGCGGCGCGGCCCTGCGCTTCGTGCCTGCGGAATGATAACAAGCGTGACATGAAAAAGTACCTTCCATATTTTTTTGTCATATTTTATGGTTGATGACGACATGTTCCAACGGTAATCCAGGCTGTCGGTAACCGTCATTCCGCGCTCCGACGCGGAATCCAGAAAACACAGAGGGCGTAAAATGGTGTAGCTGCAAACACTGGATTCCGCGTCGGAGCGCGGAATGACGGTTACCGACTGCCTGGATTTAAGTGTAGTGTTTGAATTGATTGGCTTTGCTAATCTACAGCTGAAAATCATCAAACTGCAAGGGTTGAATAACAACCATGATTATACCTAAGTTCCGGCGGTTTCCCAAAAGGTGGCCTTTTACGTTGCGAAAGGCCACCTTTTACCGCCTAAAAGGCCGTCTTTTACAATGTGAAAGACGGCCTTTTGCAAACCCCTTTGTACATGGGCGTTGTGCGAGGGATGGCAAAGTACGTGTCGTTATGTGCTATTCATGTGTTATTTTAGTCTTTTTTCCCGATTAAAACATTATCTTTTCACAATATTTTTGTATTTTTGCTACGTATGAAAATATTTAGGGTCTCATCGCGGTTTGCCGTCCTGTTTCTCATGCTTTGTTTACTTCCGCCCCTGCGTATGTCGGCCGATATATACAGCGGAGAGGTGATGGAGTATGTCGGCAAGGAGGACGGGCTCTCAGGCGAGACGGTGTCGAAAGTCGTTCCAGACGCCGAAGGGCGCATGTGGGTTGCCACCAACAACGGTGTATGCCTGTACAACGGCCTGAAGTTACTGTCGTTCGACATCCCTTCCGACGGCAACCGCCGCAACTATACATACGACATTGCCATACACAAAGGCCACGCCATATACGCCGCTACGGGGCAGGGCGTCTACCGCATGAAGGCAGGCGAGGACGGCTTCAGCCGCGTGCTGCCTTCCATCAGCAACGCCGAGACGCTGCTCTATGCCGGCGGCACGCTCTTCGTGGGCAACCGCGAGGGTCTTCATGTATGCCGGGGCGACAAGGTTAGGACGCTCACCGTAGGCTCCACTCCGCTTGGAATAGAGAACGGCGTGCGCGACATCAGGCTGGGCGGAGACGGCGCGGTGTGGTTCATAAGCCGCTACGCCCTCAACCGCTACGACATGAAGACCGGCCGCGTGAAGAGCTACAACCTGCAAAAGATGCTGCCGCGCCGGGCAGCACTGTCGCACATGGCCGAGAGCAAAGGCCGCTTCTTCATAGGCACAAAGAACAACGGGCTGTACATGTTCACGCCAAAGACCAACACAATCACGCCAGTACCCGGCGTGGGCAACATCGTTACGTCCATCTACAACGCGCCGGGCGGGCGCGTTACCGTAAGCTGCGACGGCACGGGGGCGTTCCTCATAGACTGCAATACGGGGCAGGTGCTTGAGCGCTTCAACACCGACGGCGACAAGCGTCACCGCCTGCCGACCGACGCCGTGTACTGCTTCATGCAGGACAAGAACGGAGTCAACTGGTTCGGCTTCTACCGTTACGGCATGGCTTACACCTACCACAGCGGCGACCTGTTCAAAACCTATTCTACGGGCGGCTTCACCACCGAGGGGATTGACGTGCGCAGCGTGCTCGTAAGGGGCGCACACAAGGTTATTGGAACGTCCGACGGACTGTACATTACCGACGAGAGCACCGGCAACGTGCGCTATTTCGCGCCTGACGAGATTGGCGGCGCGCATATCGTATCGACCCTTGCTTACTTCAACGGCTACTATTACGCTGGCTCGTATGACGCCGGCCTGCACCGCATCAACGCCGCCACGATGGCCGTGGAGGACATTCCCGGCGAGCCGCTGCTGGCCAACACCACCATCGGCGTGCTCCAGGTGAACGACAAGGAAGACCGCCTGTGGATAGGAACGAGCGAGGGCGCGTTCGTCATTGACGGCCAGGACCGCATCAAGAGGTACACCGAGGACAACTCGCGCATAGTAAGCAACACCGTGGCCTCGGCCTGTTTTCTCGACAACGGGTCGGGATGGCTGGGCGGTCCGGGCGGCCTTTGCCTGTACACTTCGGCCTCGGGACTATTCGAGAAGGCAAACTTCCCATCGGGTTTCTTCAACAAGGAGAACATACGGGAAATCAGACCGGGTCATGGCGGACTGTATTTCTTCAACACAACGGCCACCGTCTACTACTCCGACTGGCAGCTCCGCCGCTTCGGCGAGCTCGACTTGCCGCCTTACCTGGCGCGTCTGGGCAAGATATCCTTCCTCGACGACCTTACGGGCAACTACTGGCTCGTCACCGAAGAGGGGCTGTTCTGCTACGACTACAAGAAGAACAACCTCTTCCACTTCGGCTATGGCGAGGGCTTCAGGTGCCAGCTGGTGTTCGGCAAGGTGGTCTTCGACGGCGATGATACTGTCTATGTAGGCACGTCGAACGGCCTGATGTACGCCAGCCTGAAGGACTTTCGCCGCTGGCAGGGGCGTTCGGCGTACACCGTGTCGCTGTTCGACGTGGCGGTGAACGGCGTTTCCGCAGGCAGCGGTTACGAGATGCAGTTTAACTCCGGGGCCGACATAACGCTGCCGTGGAATGTGGTTTCGGCCGAGCTTTCCATGAAGCCGTGCCTCAACGACTACTCGCGCCACTACGGACGGATGTACGAGTACCGCCTGGACGGCGAGGGAGAGTGGCTTATGGTGAAGTCGGGCGACGACATACGCCTTGACGGTCTCGGCCTCGGCAGCCACACCTTGCAGGTGAGGCTGGCAGGGGTGGCGGCCACGATGAGGACGTATAATATAAAGGTGACGCCTTCGTGGGCGGCCGTCATGGAGCTGTTGCTGCTCGTTGCGGCGGCCTGGCTCGGCGCAAGGCTGTACAGAAGACGGAGCAGGATGCGCTTGAATGCCGCAGGACAGGCCGGGAGCGGAGCTGCGGCAACAGACGAAGAAGGGCTTAAAATATCATCGGGGGGGGTAAATTTCGACCATTCAGACCAGCCAGACAAGGGCGACGCGCACAAGTACGGGCGCGTGAAAATCGACGATGATGAGTGCGAACGCATAGTGCGCCGCATGAAAGGACTGCTCGAGAAGAACAAGATGTACACCAACCCGGAGCTGAAGATGAGCGACGTGGCCGACCGCCTGGATGTCTCGGCAAGCAAACTTTCGCTGGTGTTCAACCTGTATCTCAACGAGAACTACTACGACTTCATCAACCGCTACCGCATAAACGAGTTCAAGCGGCTCATTGCCGAGGGCGAGTATGACCGCTATACGCTTACGGCCTTGAGCGAGAAGTGCGGCTTCAAGAAGTCAACCTTCTTCTCGTCGTTCCGTAAGTTCGAGGGCATGACGCCGACCGAGTACCTTAAGAAAAAAGGTGTCAGGCTGTAGCCTGGCGCCCTTTTTTGCATGCTTCGCTTCGTTCCTCATGACCGCCGTTTGCAGGCGGTTTTGCAAAAGGTGGCCTTTTGGCGTTCAAAAGGCCATGTTTTACACGGTAAAAGGCCGTCTTTTGGCTTCCAAAAGACGGCCTTTTGCAAAGCTGTTTTATTTCGTCACATTGACCGAACCTGCGCCGGCCACTGATTTCTCGATATTTTTGACGTCGCCCTGGATGTCAATGTCGCCCGCGCCTGCTATGGCGCAGCTGGCCTTGTTGATGTCGGCCTGTGTCACCTTGATGTCGCCTGCGCCTGCAATGCTGCCTGTAAAGTTGTCCGCCTTGATGCTGTCTATGGTTACGCCGCCCGAGCCTGCAATGCTGAAGTTTGCCTTCTTCGCGCTTATTCCGCTGGCGTATGCGTCGCCCGAGCCTGCTATTTCGATGCTGAAGTCATCGGCCTTGACGCCCTTGACCTTGATGTCGCCCGAGCCAGCGACGGCCAGCGACAGCTTGCTTGAACTGATGCCGCGCTCCGCTATGAAGTCGCCTGCGCCGCGGACGCTTGCATCGGTGAGCACAGGCGATGTGACGTGCACCTTCATCTGGTACTTGCTGCCCAGGATGAAGGCTTTGTCGCGTGCCGTGGATATGGTCAGCGTCTTGCCGTCTCCATGCACTATGGTGCGCCGTGTGCTGGCCGTGTCGCCCTCAAGGCGTATCGACAGGGTGTCGCCCTGCGTGTAGTACACGTCGAAGCTGCCGTTGGCCTCAATGCGCGTAAAGCCCTTTGCCGCCGCGCTGTCGGCCATGATTATGGCCGCCTCGGCGCTTTCCGCAGGCTTGATTTTGCTCTCTTTGGGGTTGATTCGGAACACGCACGACGACAGGAGCATGGCCGCCGCCGTGGCGAGCAGTGATGTTTTTTTCATAATTAGGTATGTTTTATGCGTTATGATAATCGGTTTTTACCTGCCCTCTTGTCTGCTTGCAACTCGTCACTCGTCTGCTTGTGCCTCGTCTGCAGTATTAAAATTCGAGCCGACGGCCGCGGTAGAAGTCGATGAGACTTGTGTCGTACATGTATTCGTACTTGGCTCTTGCAAGGTCGCTCTCGGCCTTCAGCCAGTTGTTCTTGGCCTCGTTGAACTCCGTAATGTTCGCTTTGCCGTATTCGTATTTGGCCGCCGTAAGGTCAAAGGCCGCCTTGTTGCTGCGTGCCGCCTCGCTGCTGCTGGTGTATTGGGCGCGCGCCGCCACGGCGTTATAGTACGCCTGCTGTATCTCCTGGTACAGGTTCTTCTTTACGTTGTCCAGCTGAAGCTGCTGCGTCTCTTGGTTTAGGCGCGCCGTGCGGATGCTGTTGCGCGTCTCGAAGCGGTTGAATATTGGTATGCTAAGGCTTAGGCCGATGTACTGGCTGAAGTTGTTGCGCATCTGTGAGGCGAAGCTCGCCGTCTTAATTCCGCTCGTGGTGTAGTAGTTGGAGCCAAGTCCGGCGGAGAGCGAGAGCGTCGGCCACAGCGCGCTTTGCGCCAGCTTGATGTTCACCTCGCTGCCCTTCAGGCGCAGGTTCTCGGCCTTCACCTCGGGCTTGAAGGCCAAAGCCTCCTGGTATATGTCGTCGGGCAGGGGCAGGGCGGCAGCGTCCGCGATGGCTATTGACGCCGTGTCGGGGCGCACTATGGCAAAACCTTCGGGCGTGGGAAGCTCGAGCAGCTGCGCCAGTGACAGCAATGCCATGCGGCAGTCGTTGTCGGCCTGCGTCAGTGTGAGGCGGCTTTGCGCCAGGGTGGCCTCCTGCTGCGCCACCTCCACGCCGCTGGCCTTGCCTGTGCGGTACATCTCGCGCAGGCGTTCCACCTGCATCGAGTCGATGTCTATTTGCCTCTGGGCCACGTCGCGCAGTTCAAGGTCGTAAAGCACCTGCACGTATGCCTGCGCTACCTGCACGCTAACGTCGTCGCGCGCCTTGTCAAGGTCGGCTGTGGCGGCCTCCAAGTTCAGCTTGTTCAGCTCTATTGTGCGCGGTATGCGGAAGCCGGTGAAGAGCGGAACGCTCGTTCCGAGGCTTAAAGAAGTGCTGCTCGTGTTCTGGTTGGAGTACGTGTTTTCAGACGTTAGGCCGCGCCCGAACGACCAGTTCTGCGACGCTGCGGCTGTCAAGTCGGGCAGTCTGCTGTTCTTGGCGGTGCTTAGCTGCACCTCGTTCTGCCGCTTCGTCACGTCCTGTTGCTTGACGGTGATGTTGTTTTCCAGCGCATAGTCGATGCACTGTCGCAGCGTCCATTCCTTCTGTTCCTGCGCCGATGCGGCCAGAGAGCCCAGCAGGAACGACAATGTAAATATGATGCGGTACATTGTTTTATGGCTTGTTTGTAAGTGGTTGATAATCAATACGTTTTCAATATGCCGTCTTTTAGCTTGCAAAAGGTGGCCTTTTGCGTTGCGATTGACGGCCTTTTGCCTCCCAAAAGGCGGTCTTTTGTAAAGTAAGCAGCTAAGCCTGATGGGACGGATGAGCCTGATGTGCCCTACACGCCACCAATCTTTGCATACCAAGCTCCATCCCTTCGGGAGGGCTGGGGTGGGTGTTGGGGTTTATATTCTTTATTCTTCCTTCACTTTCTGCGGCCCTCTTACCTTGTCGGTCTTCTTCAGTCCGCTCTTTATTTCTATGTTCACGCCGTCGCTAAGCCCTGTCTTTACCTTGCGCCGCTCGTAAGTCTTGTCCTCGCCCGCGCCCTTCACGATGTAGACATACGTGTCTTCGCCGCTGAACTCGATTGCACTCTCGGGCACGGTGAGCACGCCTTTCGCGCTCGCCAGCACTATCTCGGCGTTCGCGCTGTAGCCCGAGCGTATTTCGTTGGTGCCCGGCACGCTCACAGCCGCCTTTATTTCAAACTGGTTTGCGCCGTTGTTGTCGGTGGCTTTGGGCGAGATGTATTCCAGTGAAGCGTCGAACTTGAGGTTTTGCAGTGCGCCGATGGTTATTTTCATAGCCATCCCTTGCGTCAGCTGTCCTACCTCCGTTTCGTCTATGTTGCCGCGGAAGATGAGGTCGCTCATGTCGGCCACGGTGGCTATTGTCGTACCGTCGTTGAACGTGTTGCTCAGGATTACCGAGTTGCCGACTTTCACCGGCACGTCCAAAATGAGGCCGCTGATGGTGGAACGGATGAGCGTGCTGCTTGCGCTTGCATTGCTTCGCGACACTCCGTCGCGCACTACTTCAAGTGCGTCAACGGCCGCATTCTTCTCCTCCTGCGCCTGTTCGAGAGCCTGGCGCACGTTGTCGTACTCCTCTGCGCTTACCAGCTGCTTGTCGAAAAGCTGCTTTTCGCGCCCGTGGTTCACCTTCGCCTGCTTCAGGTTGATGTCCGCCAGGCGCACGCGGGCTTCTGCGGAGCTAAGTTGGCTCATGTCGGGTATTACCTTGACCTTGGCTATCACCTCGCCGGCCTCGACCGTTTCGCCAGCCTCCTTGTATATTTCGGTGATGATGCCGCTGATTTGCGGCTTCACTTCCACTTCGTCGCGAGGCTCTATTGAGCCGGTGATTACCGTGGTTTTGTTGATGTCGGCCACCTTCGGAGTGAACTCGTCGTAGGTCACCGGCTGCGGCTTCGACTTCTGGTAGAGGAACACGAACGTTCCGATGAACACCAAGGCTACCAGCGCCGCGGCAATGATTTTCAGATACTTTTTCATGTTTTGTTAGTTGACAAGTTACGAACGGACAAGCAAACAAGGATGTTTTACTGTTGCATTTCTTGGCGTCCGCCCAATTATGAATTATGAATTGTGAATTATGAATCAGCTATTCGTCCCTCATCGCATCGACAGGCTTTATGCTCATGGCGCGCAACGCCGGGGCAAGTCCGGCCAATACGCCGAGCAGGGCGAGCAAAGCTGTCGCGCCGACAGCCGTCCAGAACTGCACCTGGAAGTGCGCCGCGACTATTCCGTCGGTAGTGTTGCCAAGCTCAAGCATCTCCAGAACCATCACGGCGAACAGTATTCCGCTCATTCCGGCCACAGCAGTGAGCATCACGCTCTCGGTTATTATTTGCCCGAGGATGTTCTTCGGCGTTGCTCCTATTGCCCGGCGGATGCCTATCTCGGTAGTCCTTTCGCGTACGGTCACCATCATGATGTTGCTCACTCCTATGGCTCCGGCCAGCAATGTGCCGATGCCGACGAGCAGGATGAGGAAGTTCACGCCGGTGAAAAGGTTGTCGAGCATGCCGAAAAGCACCTCTGTGTTGAACACGGTGACGGCCTTCTCGTCCGTAGGGTCTATCTGGTGGGCCTGCGCTATGGCCGTGCGCATCTTCTGGGTGATGCTGCTCATGGTGACGCCGGGCTTCGCTGTGACGCATATCAGGTGGACGCTGTCGCCGAGGGCGTATGCTTGTTGCATCATGGTGAGCGGCACTACGACCGACGTTTCGGCGCGTCCGTTTACATTCATGTTGCCCGCGCTGTAGTCGACTCCTACCACGTCATAGTATATGTTGTCAACGCAGATGCGCTTGCCGCATGGGTCTCCGCCTCCCGGAAACAGCTCTTTGTACACGCGTTTGCCGATAACGCACACCTTGCGGTTCTGCTTTACGTCCATGTCGTTGATGTAACGGCCGTAGAAAAGCTGCGGAGTCTCCACCTTCTGATAGTCGGGCAGCAGTCCCTTCATCGTGCAGTTGGTCTTGCGGTCGTCGTAAGTTGCGCTGCCGCCCCAGTGAGACAGCACGGGCGAGACGGTCTCCAGCTCGGGCACATGCTGCTTCAGGCGCACCACGTCGTTGTAGACCATGCTCCAAGGGCGCTCCTTCCGGAAGCCGGCGTAGGGCTTGGTGGTGGGCTGGGCGAAAATGATTGCAGAGTTGGTGGCAAAGCCTTCAAAGTTGTTTTGCAGCAGTTGTTTCAGCCCTTGGCCGCCGCCGAGCAGGGCGACGAGCATGAACACGCCCCAGAACACGCCGAAGCCGGTGAGGAAGCTGCGCGTCTTGTTGCGCGTGAGCGTGTCGATTATTTCGCGGAAGCGGTCGATGTCGAACTTCATATCTTTATTTTTAGGAGGGGAGGAGTAAGGAGTGAAGGAGTAAGTAGAAATGCTTTGCCGCACAGCTACGTGTATTCCTTTTACTCAAACATACTTCTCTCCTTGTATTTTTACTTCTTTTTACTCAATCAAAATTCCTTATATCTTCTCTCCATTACTTCTTTTTACTCAATCAAATCTACTTACTTCTTCTCTCCTTTACTCCTTACTCCTTTCCAAATTCACTCCGCCCTCAACGCCTCTATTGGCCTTATGCGTGCCGCCTTGCGTGCCGGGATTAGTCCGGCGAGCGTCCCTGCGACAATCATTACTACCGTGGCGGCCACGCAAACGTCGATGCCGACGGTGGGGTTGTAGAACATCGTGGCTTCGAACAGGCCGCTGTTCACTTTCGTCTGGCCTATTGTGGCGTCCATGTATTCGTTCGCCGCCACGCCGAGCACCATGCCGATGTAGCCGAAGAAGGTGGTGATGACGACGCTCTCTACGATGATGAGGCGCAGGATAGAGCCCGGCTTGGCTCCTATGGCCTTGCGTATGCCGAACTCGCGGGTGCGTTCCTTGACGGTGATTAGCATGATGTTGCTCACGCCGACGATGCCGCTTAGCAGCGTGAAGAGGCCTACTATCCACAGGGCGGTGCGTATGATGCCCATGCCGGTGTTCATCTGGAGGTTCTGCGTAAAGCGGTTCCATATCCATACGGAGCGTTCGTCGTCGGGGGCGGCGCGGTGGTTCAGGTTAAGTCGGGCGCGGTATTGCTCTTCGAAGGCGTCGTTGGCCTCCTGGGTGTCAAGCCCCTTGAACGAGAAGAGTATCGTTCCCACCTTGTCACCTTTATTATATATGGTGCGTATGGTGGTGAACGCCGTGAAGGCCGATGTGTTCATGCCGCTGCGGTCGGCCTTGTATATGCCCACCACGCGGAAGGCGAGGCTGTCAACGTTGACGTATTGGCCTACGAGCCGCTCCGTTCCCTGCGGTAGCAGTTCCTTGGCGTCGTCCTCGCCGAGCACGATTACCTTGCGTTTCTGCTCTATGTCTATGTCGTTGATGAAGCGTCCGCAGAGCATCTCCTTCTTGTTGATTTCTATTTCGTTGGGATAAACGCCCGTGAGCGTGCCGCTTACGTAGTTTGCGCCACGGCTGAACGTCAGTCCGCTCTGGTCATACGAGCCGCCCGTCTCGTCCACGTTGGCCGCGAAGTTGTTGCCTGTCACGGCCATGTCCTTGTCGTTCAGCTCTATGCGCCGTCCCTCTTTCAGTCCGTCGTAGGGCTTCGACGTGTAGCTGCCGCCCACCATCATGGAGTTGTCAAGAAACCTTCCGCTCTGCAACGTCATGGCGTTGATTAGTCCGTTGCCCGCCCCGAGCAGGAAGATGAGCATGAAGATGCCCCACGCCACGGCAAAACCTGTCAGGGCGGTGCGCAGCTTGTTGCGCTTCACTGTACTGTATATCTCGACGAAAATGTCTCTCATTTCTTGTTGCTTTGTAATCTATTGATAGTCAACGGGTTATGTATGGCCTTGCAAAAGGCCGTCTTTTGGCTCGTAATTGATGGCCTTTTAGCTTGCAAAAGGTGGCCTTTTAGAGTGTGAAAGACGGCCTTTTGTAAAGTGAAGAGTGAAGAACGAAGAGTGGAGAATTCGATTGATTTTAAGGGAAGAGCAATAAATTCTTAACTCTTCACTCTTAACTCTTCACTTTATTTCATCACTCCTCCAGCCCCGAACGGCGATGCGTGGTGGTCGAAGTTCACCTCTATCTGCCCGATTAGGCCGTCCTTGATGTGTACTATTTTGTTGGTCTCGTTGGCAACGCCGCTCTCGTGGGTCACAACAACGATAGTCATGCCCTCTTCCTCGTTGAGCTGCTTGAGCAATTTCATCACCTCCACGCTCGTCTTGGAGTCGAGTGCGCCCGTCGGTTCGTCGGCCAGTATGATTTGGGGGCGCGTGATTAGTGCGCGCGCTATCGCCACGCGCTGCTTCTGTCCGCCCGACATCTCGTTGGGATAATGCCCGGCCCAGTCTTTCAGTCCAAGGCGTTCAAGGTATTCCATGGCCTTGCGGTGACGCTCGCGGCGGCGCACTCCCTGGTAGAACAGCGGCAGCTCGACGTTTTCAACGGCCGTCTTGAACGATATTAGGTTGAACGACTGGAAGATGAAGCCTATCATCCTGTTGCGGTATTCGGCGGCGCGCGTCTCCGAAAGGTCCTTGATTAGCGTGCCGTTCAGCCGGTATTCGCCCGAGTCGTAGTTGTCGAGTATGCCGAGGATGTTCAATAGCGTTGACTTGCCCGAGCCTGACGCGCCCATGATTGACACGAACTCGCCCTTTGCTATGTCGAGGTTGATGCCCTTGAGCACGTGCAGCGGCTGGCCGTTGTCGTATGTCTTGTTGATGTTTTCGAGGTGAATCATTGTTTATTATTGTTTTTAGGAGTAAAGGAGAGAAGGAGTATGGAGTAAGTAGAAATGCCTTGTATGTCAGTAAAGTGGCTTTGTACGGAGTGGCAAGGTTAGTTACCGGCAATACATTTGTACTTACTCCTTTACTCCATTACTCCTTTACTTCCTATTCATTCCATGCCTTTTCCACTTCCTCCAGTCCTATCCCGAGCATACGCATCTGGCGGAACATCTCGGGAAGGCGCGTCTCCATGAACTCGCGGCGGCGCTCCTCGAGGATTTTCTCCTTGGCTCCGGCGGTGACGAAGTAGCCCAGTCCGCGCTTCTTATAGATTACTCCCTGCTGCTCCAGGAGGTCGTATGACTTCACGGTGGTGTTAGTGTTCACCTCAAGCAGCACGGCGTATTCGCGCACGGAGGGTATGCGCTCGTCGTCGGCGAACTTCCCCGTAAGGATTTCGTCGCACAGGCGGTCGGCTATTTGCACGTATATGGCTTTTTCTGTACTGAAGTTCATAAGTTAATCCATTTGTTGTTTACGACTTGCATACGTCTGAATACGCGGTAAGAGAGACACCAGTTAGCTACCGCAACGGCCATGAGCAGCGTGCCGACGGCGTAGAACGCGGCGTTGTTTGAGCTGTCGATGACTGACGTTTCAACGTTGACCGACGCGCCGCTTATCACCGCCGCAAAGGCAATGAACAGCACAATGTGTACCACCGTGACGGCGACAAACTGGTAACGGCGCAGCAGCGTGCCGCCGAGTACGTACAAAGACTGCGCCCAAATGAGCCATCCTATTGCAAGGAAGTACACTCCTTGGGCTTTTGCAGGGACTGTGCTTGCGGTCTTAAAGCCCATCTCCGTGTCGGTGAACAGCAGCAGCAGGAAGTCCGGGATGGTAAAATGCAGGTAGTCGACGCCTGCCACCAAGCATGTCAGTATGCGCAAAGCGTCGGCCACGCAGTATGAAACCATGCCTACAATCATCGTTCCCAACGTCACGCCGAGCCAGCGCACGAGGTACTTCTCAAGGTCTGTCGCAGGCAGCATCTTCACCTTTATGCGCTGCGCCTTTGTGCCCATGTCGGCGAAAATCCATGTTCCGGCGATGATGATTACTACCAGGTAGACCACCGTACACAGCTCAACGGAACGCAGCAGGCGGCCTTCGCCCATCGCTTCCGCGCCTTTCAAGTACGGCCAGAGCCACCCGAACATGGGGAAGAGGTAGCCGAATGACAGGCCTGCGGCGAACGACAGCACGCTCTTCAGGCTCATCCGGCACTGCCACCGGGCTGTTTTTGCGAAGCGTCTTATATCGAAATTGCTCATATTCTTTTGGTTTTTATTTTTAGAAGTTATAGAAGTGTACCTTAGAAGTTATAGAAGTTAAAGAAGTTATCGCTCCCTTCGGTCGCTAAGAAGTTAAAGCCATTACCTTTTATTCGGTGCTCCCTGTCTGCGTTCCCTCCCTCGGGAGGGTTAGGGAGGGGCTTCTACTTGATTGTCAGTGTGTTACGTTCGGCGTTGTAAAAGGTGGCCTTTTGGCTTGCGAAAGACGGTCTTTTGCGTTGTAAAAGACGGCCTTTTGCACGGTGAAAGACGGCCTTTTGCAAACCGGTAGGTTTCACCTGCCATTTTCATTCACGCATTTTTACCGTTTTACCTTTTTACTTTTTTACCTTTATACCTCTCAAAGGTTCACCCATTTGTTGTTGATTACCTGCATGCGGCGGAATATTTTGTAGGACAACACCCAGTCGGCCACGCCCCAAAGGGCGAACACCGCCGCGCCCGTCCATGCCAAGGGGGCAAACATTTCGCGTGCGATATGCTGGTCGATGTCGTCTACAAAGCCTACGAACAGCGGCAAGCAAGCCATTCCGATGATGAAGTGCGCCAGCGTGGTGAACACGAACTGCCGCCTGCGGAACAGCGCGCCGCCCAGGATGTAGAACGAATACAGCCAGAAGAGCCAGGCGTATGCCAGGGCAAGGATTGAGCAGGCTTCGGCCATAGTCATGCCGTCAACGTTGAAGGAGTTGTACTCGCTCGTGCCGAGAAGTATCGAGGCGAACTCCGGGATGACGCATTTCACCACGGGGATGCCGGCCACGAGGCTTACGAGCATACGGAAAACGTCGGCCGCGCAGAACGCAACGAAGGCCATGACCCACCACACCACGGTGACGTAAAGCGCACGGGCGACAAACTTCTCAAGGTCGGTCGCGGGCAGCATCTTGAACGTCAGTCGCTGCTCTTTTGTCTTCATGTTGCTGAAAAGCCAGCATCCGCCAGTTACGGTGATGATGAAGTATATCATGAGGCAGAACTGCATGGCGCTCAATAGGCTGCCTGCCGCGTGGATTTCGCTGGTGCGGTAGCTCGAAAGCAGGTGTATCAGGAACGGTATGAACATGGCGAAGAACATGCTGCCCATGTTTGTAAGCATCTCTTTCTTAGTCATCCGGGCAGACCAGAGGAGCACTTTGCCGAAGCGGTTTATGTTGAATTTTGTCATGGTTGTAAGTTTTTTAGGAGTTTGAAAGATGGGCCTGATGAGCCGAATTGGCCAAATAAGCCTGATGGGCAATGGCGGAAAACATCGCAGATGCCAACCATTCAAAGCATATCAAGCCCCCTCCCTTGGGGAGGGTTGGGGTGGGTGTCGGGTTGGCGGGTCGTGGGTGTCATTACAACGCCCTGCGTGTCACTGCGTTGAACAGCAGCTCCAGGTTGAGCTGTGTGTCCTCGTCGCCCTCGCGTTTGCGTGTGATGACGGCGTTGCCCTGTACCGACGGCTCGGCGTAGAGCACGTCGTCGGCCGGCTCTCCCAGTGAACGGTACTCGAAGTTGTACTTCGCGCAGATGTCGGAGACCGACGCGTCGAGCAGTATTTCGGAGCGGTCGAGCATCACGATGTGGTCGAGCAGTGACTCTACGTCGTGCACCTGGTGGGTGGATATTACCATAGTGCGGTCGTCGCTCATGTTGTTTGCCACCACGCGGCGGAACTGGCTCTTCGACGGAATGTCCAGTCCGTTGGTCGGTTCGTCCATAAGCAGCAGCTTGGTGTTGGCCGCCAGCGCGAAGCTCATGTACACTTTCTTCTTCTGTCCCATGGAAAGCTCCTTCAGGTGGATGTCCGGCGTAAGCTCGAAGTCGCGCAGGCAGCTCTCCAGCACCTCGCGGCTGAAGCGCGGATAGAACGGCTGGTTGAGCCTGACGTAGGCTTCGAGGGTCATCGGGGCGAGGTCGAACTCCTCGGGAACGAGGAATATTTCCTCAAGCGTCTCGGCCTGGTGGCGCTGCGTGTCGACACCGTCAACGGTTATGGTGCCGGCCGTGCGGCGCAGCAGACCGCTTATAAGGTAGAGCAGGGTAGACTTGCCCGTGCCGTTCTTGCCCAAGAGTCCGTAGATGTTGTTGTCCTCAAGGTTGAGGCTGAAGTTGTCGAATACGTACTGCTTCGCGCCCTGGTACTTGTATTTCAGGTTCTCGATGTGTATCATTTTATTTCGTTTTTTAGGTTGTTATTTAGAAGTTAAGGAGTTGAAGGAGTTATGGAGTTAAGACAAATGCTTTGCCGCTTTGTGTTTGTAGAGAGAGTATCGGGTTGAAAAGACTTGTAGGTGGGGCATTTGTCTTAACTCCTTTACTCCATAACTCCTTTACTCCTTAGAATTAAAATCCTGCCATCAGTCCGGCGTCTTGCGGCGTCATTACCAGCATGTTGTCGGTAACTGCGGCCGGTGTGCCGTCGTCGGCCAGTTCGTATGCCGTCACCGACATTACGCCCGTGGTCTCCATGCGGTACTCTGTGCGGCTGTCTGCCCGGTCAAAGGCCATGCTTGACGCGTTCCAGAGGCTGCGCTCCAGCGTGTAGCCGTCGGCGGAGTAGGTGTAAGTGAGGCGGCTCTCGGGCGTCATGCGGCCCGTTGATGCGTTGCGGCGCAGGGTCTCTTTCGCGGTGACGCGCCCCTCGGCGTCATACTCATAGCGGTATTCCAGTTTGCCGCTTAGGCTGTTGCCCACCTTGTCATATACATACATGGTCTTTACCTGACCGTTTTCCACGTCTGCGTTGTAGCAGTACTGCGAGTTGAGGTTACCTGTCGAGTTGAGGTACATTGCCATGATTGTAGCGGCTGTAATGATAGTTCCCATAATTGTTAAAGTCGTTAAATTGTCAATACTTGTATTTGTTGCCTTTTGTTTCTTAGTGTACTATTGTTGTAGTACACTGCAAATGTAAGGCGATATTACATTACTTGCAAGTTTTTCGACGAAAAAATGCAAGAAAAGGCGCGTTTTTAACTTATATTTGCAGTGTTTGGATAAGTAAGCGTTGTTTGTAAACAGATTTTAAGACAATCGCCAGTCGATTATGGACGGATTGCCTGGCTGGGGCTGATATGTACAACAAGCATTGCTGACGGTATGCAAAGATTTCAGAGGTTGCCAATCGGCTATCCCTCATGTTGGTAGGGCTTTGCATCTTAAGGTAAGGTATAAGGCATAGTGTTTGACTCTTTCATCTTTCACCTTGCGGCATAATCCCTTGACTGTTAATGATATATACGGTGAAAGATGCCATCTACGTCTTTCACCGTATATATCACCACGCAACAGCCTCAACGACAGCACGTTACGCTGTAGGGTGAAGGATGAAAGGTAAAATGCGGCCTTTTGCAATGCAATTGACGGCATATTGCAACGCAAAAGACCGTCAATTGCACGCTGATTGACGGCCTTTTAGAATTCGTCGCTGTGCTCGATACCGACTGGTTCTTCTCCGCGACAGAAACAACCAGCCTTGTAAGGCTGTTTCCTTATACCTGGTTCACCTTATATATAAAGGTGGCGGCAGGCGTGGCTGTACAGGTTAAGGTCGGTAATGTTTTTATGATGGCGAAATATTATGGGCGGATATGTTTTTTCATTTCCGTCCAAATGTGTCCCCGATACCTGTAAAATGCTTTCCGGCAGCACCCGAACCGCTTAAAATACAACGCCTTTTTAGTCTGTCTAATTTAGCTGGATGTGATGTATATTGTTGATTAGCAGTAGTTTATACTGTTTTAAGTCGGTGTCTAAAACAGTTGGCTGAATGTGCCCGTAAATCATTTGACATATATCAATTTTCGCAATACCTTTGCCGCCGAAGTCAATTCACCATGAAAACTTTACCGTAAATGGAACAACAGTCAAAATGCAACAACCACAACGTCGTAGCCTCTATATATAAGAGGTGTTACGCGAAGCTGCTGGCATACTTGGCAAGCTACACCCACGACACTATGGACGCGGAGGACATGGCGCAGGAGCTTTTCGTCAAGATGCTGTCGGTCGGCGTTGTCACCGAGGCCACTGCGGAGGCCCTGCTGTTCGTCATGGCACGGCGCATGATTATAGACGACGCGCGTCACAAGGCTTTCGTGCGCCAAAGCATGAAGCAACTGGCATGCACCGTGTCGCAGTATGACACGCATTCCGTGGCGAGACGGCTTGAGGTGGACGAGGTTCTGGCCCGTGAGCGCGCCGTTCTCGGCCGCATGGCGTCCAAGCGCGCCCGTGTATATGAGATGTACCGGCACGAGGAGCTGTCGGCCAAGGAGATTGCCGAGCGGCTCTGTATAAGCCGCCGCACCGTGGAGACGCACATCTACTTGTCTACCAAAGAGATGAAGCGGCAGCTGCGCGGCATAGTATAATGAAGAGAGTTACAAGCCTAAATCAATTTAACCAAGTTTTAATAGTAGCATCTATGAAACGTAATCTTATCAAAATCTGTCTGCTTACAGGGCTTATAGCCCCATGCGCGCCGCTGTACGCCGCGCCTGGCGCAAGCCCTGTAGTCAACCAACAGCAGACGGTCAAGGGCCACGTTGTCGACGAGACTGGCGAGCCTTTGATTGGAGTCACAGTACAGATAGTAGGTAAACAGGGAGGCGCGGTGACAGACCTTGACGGTAACTTCACCATCAACGCCCAGAACGGCGACCAGCTCAAGGTGTCGTACATCGGCTATGCCGACCAGACGGTGACCGTGAGTGGAGCGACCGTTACCATCCAGATGAAAGCCGAAGACACCGCGCTCGACGAGCTTGTCGTAGTCGGTTTCGGTGTCCAGAAGAAGGAGTCGCTCACCGGAGCCGTTACGGTGGTGGACTCAAAGGCGTTCGAGAACAAAGGCGGACTGTCCTCGCCGCTCCAGGCTTTGCAGGGACAGGTGCCCGGAGTTATGATTACCCGTTCGTCGAGTGCGCCCGGCGACGAGAGCTGGAGCATGAGCCTGCGCGGCGCTTCGTCAATGAACTCGACCGAGCCGCTCATCGTCATCGACGGCGTTGCTTACAACAGCGTCAACGACATGCGCCTGCTCAACCCCGATGACATCGAGTCAATCAACTTCCTCAAGGACGGTTCGGCCGCCATCTACGGTAGCCGTGCGGCCGGCGGCGTTGTCCTCATCACCACGAAGAAGGGCCAGTCAGGCAAGCTCCGCGTAGAGTATAGCGGCAGCGCGACATTGAGGACAGTCGGACTTATGCCCGAAATCATGAATCTTGACCAGTGGGCTACGGGTCTACGCCAAGCCTTTGTGAACGACAAAATCACGAACAATCCATGGATTGCATATGCCGACCTGGCACAGAAGTACAAAGGACAGTATATAGATTTGCAGACTACAGCCAATCCTTTCGGCACGGCAGCCTTTACAGATGTGGCCGACTTTGTGTTCGATGACAGCGTTGACTGGCTCGGAACGCTTTTTGGCAGCACGTGGAGCACCAACCAAAGCCTTTCGCTTTCCGGCGGAACAGACAAGCAGTCTTACCGTATTTCGGGTAGCTTCCTCTACGACGGCAGCCCTTTGAAGTATGGCAAGAACAACAACCGCCGCTTCAACCTGCGCTTCAACAACACCTATAAGCTCAACAAAATCTTCACCCTTGAGAGCAGCATAGCCTACAGCCGTCAGGAGCAGGTAGCCCCGACGCAAATCGGCGCAGCCTTAACTACCAGCTTGCCGCAGCCGGGTCTGCCGCTGCAGACACTCGACGGCAAGCCATACGCATGGGGAACGTGGGGGTCGCCGTTGGCAAAGGTGCAATATGGAGGCGACAACAAGCTCAGCGTCTCGTCAATAAACATCAGCGAGACCCTGCGTGCAAAGATAACAGACTGGCTCGATGCGAGCGTCAACTTCGGCTACAATACGTCTGAAGCTCGCCGCCGTACCGTGCAGAATGCCATTACATATTATAATTTTGCAGGCAATACGGAGGTGCTTACAGACCCGACACAGGACAAGTCTTACTTCAAACAGACATCCAGCCGCACCGACTTCTACAGCTTCTCGGGCTATGTCAACGCGCACAAGACCTTCTGGGACAAGCATAACTTCAGCCTCATGCTCGGTATGCAGTATGAACTGAAGGACATGGAGGGCTTTGGTGCCAATTATACAGACATTATCGAGGGTATTAATGTCATCAACGGTAACGGCACGCTTACATTGGATAGTTCTGACGGAAAGACCAACTACCGCAACGCCATACTGTCTTACTTCGGCCGTTTCAACTACGACTTCGAGGGCAAATACCTGCTCGAGTTCAACGGCCGTTACGACGGAAGCTCGAAGTTCCTGCCCGAAAACCGCTGGGATTTCTTCTGGGGAGTGTCCGCCGGATGGCGCATCAACCAGGAAAGCTGGCTCAAGGACGTGAAGTGGTTGAGCAACTTGAAACTTCGTGCGTCATACGCCGAGATGGGTTCGCAGAGCGGAATCGACAACTATGACGGCTACCAGTTCTATGACCTGCACCCGTTAAGCGGAGCGTATGTGGGCACCGACAAGCTCAACTATATCTCGACAAACGGCAAGTTCGCTTCGCTGACGCGTCAGTGGGAGCGCATCAAGAACTACAACATAGCCCTCGACTTCGGCTTCTTCGACAATCATTTGACTGGTACGGTCGAGGCGTTCATGAAGAAAAACGACAACATGCTTGTCGCAATAACCTATCCGGCAATACTCGGCGACGCCGCTCCGACGGCCAATACGGGTAAGTTCAAGGACTGGGGCTTCGAGGCCAGCCTCAATTACAACTTCAAGGTTGGCCAGGTTGAGGCTCACGTTGGCGGCGACATCACCTTCGCACGCAACGAATTGACCGACTACGGCGGCACAAGCGTGATGAAATCAGGTTATACCAGTACGCAGCAGGGCTATCCGCTTAATTCCATATTCGGCCTGCGCTACGGCGGAAAAATCCAGAACGAGGAGATGCTTGAGGCTTACTTGGCCAAGTATTATGAGAACAACGGCATCGGAATGCCTGCCAACTTGCGCGTGGGAGACAATATGTTCTGCGACGAGAACGGCGACGGACGCCTTGACTATAAGGACTACATCTACCTTGGAAGCGACACCCCTGAAATCTCTTACTCGTTCAATTTCGGTGCGCAGTGGAAGGGCATCGATGTGAACGTGGTATTCCAAGGCTCGGGCAACCGTTTCGTTTACCGTGGCATAGACAACTGGACGGTGCCGTTCCGCAACCTGTATTCCAACTTCACCACTTCGAGCATAGGCAACACATGGACAGTGGACAATCCTAACGCTTACTATGCGCCTTACACTACGGACTCCAACGTCAATAACTATAACTACCAGGCAAGCTCGCTGACGGCGCAGGACGCACGCTATATCCGACTGAAGAATGTTACCGTAGGCTACAACCTGCCGCAGTCATTGCTTAAGAAAATAGGCTTTGTAGAGTCTGTCCGCATCTATTTCACGGGTGAAGACCTTTGGGAGAGCACCAAGATACACGATGGATGGGACCCCGAGGCCAAGCGCGATGCTTCCGGAGTTGCCCGTTATCCGTTCACGCGTAACTTTACTTTCGGACTTAACCTGACATTCTAATTACGGTTATATGGCTGTACGGTCTTACGGTTGGTGCGGTCTTACAGTATAAACAAAGACATTAAAACCGAAAAATCGATAATCCAAAAACCGTGAAACCCAAAAACCAATAACCTCAAAACCGATAAAACAATGAAACCAAGATATAAAAACATAATCAGCCGTTCGGCCAAGGCAGCCTGCATGGGGCTTGCGCTGCTTTGCACTTCGTGCCTTGACTTCGAGCCGGAGGCGCAGATGAACGACGCGAGCGTATGGAGCGAGGCTACTAACTTCCAGCTCTTCGCCAACCAGTTCTATGGCTGGGTTAGTGAAATCCAAGCCAGCAATTACAGGTCAAGGGTAAACGACGGCCCTCACAGTGACATGCGAAGCGACATTCTCGCCGGCCCTAACGTCAACCAAGTGAGCAATGGTACAAACACCGTGCCTGAAAAAGACAACAATTACACCGACCTGTACAAGCAAATCTATTACACCAACCTGCTGCTAAAGAACGCAGCCGGCTTTGCCAACAAGGATGCCATCGCCGTGCCCGTGGCCGAGGCCAAGTTCTTCCGCGCATACTGCTACTTCGAGCTTGTGCAGCTCTACGGCGACTGCATCCTGCTTACCGAGCCGGCAGACATGGACAGCCCGCTCATGAAGGCCAAGCGTGACGACCGCGGCAAGGTCATCGACCAATGCGTAAAAGACCTTCAGGAGGCTGTCGAGGGGCTGCCCGACACACCGACGGAGGACGGCCGCCTGGGCAAGGATGCAGCTTACGCGTTCCTCTCCCGTGTAGCCCTCTACGAGGGAACGTGGCAGAAGTTCCATACCGGCGGCATGAACGCTACGGCCAACTCGGAGCGTGTAACGTCGCTGCTCACCACGGCCAAGAACGCGGCCGACCAGGTAATCAAGCGCGGCAACTACAAGCTGTTCTACAACGACCAGCTCGGCACGGAGAGCTACCGCTACATGTTCATACTTGAGGACGTGCAGTGCAACCCTGCCGGACTTACCACAAAGGACAACACCGAGTACATCCTCGCGCGCCGTTACCGTCTTGAAGACGGGTGCGGTTACAACATCACCCATACGTACAGTGTCAACGGTGTGTACCCACTGCGCAAACTCGCCAACATGTACGTCTGCCAGGACGGACTGCCCATCGAGAAAAGTCCACAGTTCAAGGGGTATGCCACAGTCACTTCGGAGTACGACAACCGCGACAACCGTATGCTTACAACGCTTGCCAAGAACGGAACAAAGGTATGGGACAACAGCGAGAACAACTGCCGCATAACCTGGAACGACGACGACTTGGAGCGTGCGAAGACCGTAGGCAACTCGGGCAGCGGCTACCAGACCCACAAGTGGGCGGTAGAACGCCGCGTCAACGACCGCCTGGAGGCCATGCAGTTCCCTGTAATACGTTACGCCGAGGTGCTGCTCAACTTCGCCGAGGCCACATACGAGCTTAACAACGCCATAACCGACACCGAGCTTGACAAGAGCCTTAACCTCGTCCGCCTGCGCGTGAACCCCGGTATGACCAAGCTCAGCAACGCCTTGGCTGATGCCAACGGCCTGAGCATGCGCGAGGAAATCCGCCGCGAGCGCACCGTTGAACTGGCGTTCGAGGGCTTCCGCCTGGACGACCTCAAGCGCTGGGCTACGGCTGAAGTGGAGATGCCGCAAGACCAGCTTGGCATTAAGTGGAAGGGTACACAGTTTGAAAGCACATGGCCCAACCAGAGCAACCAGCTCAACGCCGAAGGCTGCATCATAATGTACGGCAACCGCAAGTGGGCTGACCGCAACTACCTCTATCCGCTGCCGAGCGACCAGCTCCAGCTGAATCCAAATCTCGGACAGAACCCCGGATGGGAGTAACCAAGGGTAATGAACAATTAACAATGAACAATTAAAATAACGGCGCGTTACAAGCGGTTTTGCGAAAGACGGCCTTTTACACCGCAAAAGGCCACCTTTTACACGGCGAAAGGCCATCTTTCGCAAGCCGAAAGGCCACCTTTCATAAAACAGGCAGAAACCGCCCGGCGAGCCGTTATGGATACAATAAAAAAACAACAATGACGATTATGAAAACCAGAACACAAAACAACAATACGTCAAGGCCGCGCTTCCACGCCATGAGGAAAGCCGCCACGACGCTTGTCGGTTCATTCGTAGCCGTGGCGGCACTTACGCTCGCCGCGTGCAGCGACGACGACCTTACATCGTCAGTGACACCGGCCATAACACCGTCGGCAGTAGAGTTCCAATTGCCCGACGAGTTGCAGCGTCTCGTTTATACCGACGAGTATGGCGCAGAGTGCCTCCCTCTCATCAAGGGCGAGGCCGTGCAGCTGCCCTACACCGTCGAGCCTGACACCGCAACATTCAAAGACATGCAGTGGACTTCGTCCGACGAAACAGTTGCTACGGTAGACCAGGAAGGCAACGTCAAGGCCATAAGCGGCGACGGCAACGGCTATTCAACCATCACCGTGGTGCCCGTAGGCTATTACGCCGATGCGGACATCAACGCTACAATCAAGGTGGTTGTCTCCAACGAAATGGTAAAGGCCGAGACTATTGCAATCAACGCTTCTGCCGAAGAACTCTACGGAGGCGACACCCTGCACCTGCAAACCGTCATCGCGCCCGAAAACTCTACCTACAAGACCGTAGAGTGGTCGTCGTCCGACGAGAGCCTGGCCACCGTCAGCGCCGACGGCATACTGACCGCGCAGGTGACCGAAGCGTCCAGCGCACCCGTTACAATTACGGCAACGGCGCTTGACGGCTCGGGTGTAACGGCTACCAAGGAGTTCAACATCCGTCAAATCGTACAGCCCGAAGAGGTGGACATCGACCAGACGTACTCCGCCGAGAACGGATATCTTTGCGCCTTCAACGAGAAGAGCTTGACCCTTGGCTACACGACAGTGCCTGCCGAGTGTACTACATCCATCATCCAGTGGACTACTTCAGACCCGGCCGTGGCTACGGTTGACAACGGAGTGGTAACATTCACCGGCCTTGGCAAGGTCACCATCACGGCTACATGCCCCGAGACAGGCCAGAGCAGCAGCATCAACCTCGACATACCGGCCGGCCTCATACGCGAGACGTACCATAATCCTGACTACTACAGCTTCTACGATGCAGGCCAGAGCGGCAACGGAACGGAGACAAGCACGGAGTGGCACGACGGCTACATAACCGTAACTACGTACACGCAGACCGCCGGCTCGAAGCAGCGTGCCGACCTCAAGTGGCACAACCTGCCGCTCTACATGAACGTAGGCAACTATCCTATACTTGCCGTAAGGATGGAGGATTCAAAGGACAAGGGAGCAACGAAGCGCAACCTCAATATCGACTCCAAGGCCGTAGGCTTGCAAAGCGGTACCGCCTACAACGGCGTTTACAGCGGCAACAACAAGTATGCATACGACTGGAAGTGCTCTGACGGCAGCCATATATTCATCTATGATTATGCTACGACCAACATGCCGACAAACGAGACGGTAGAGTTCACGCTCTTCCAAATCAAGAATGCCGACATGGAGACCTTGGCGGAACCGATACAGTACAACGTCTACTGGCTGCAGACGTTCAAGACTCTTGACGACATAAGGAAGTATGTCACCGAAACAGAAGGCTTGACAATAACTGAATAAACTTATAAAAACGACATTCATTATGAAAATCAACAAAATAATGCTCACCGCAGGACTTGCAGCGCTCATCGCGCTGCAAACCTCCTGCCGAGAGAACGAATACGGCGAGGTAGACCTTACCATGCCGGATGAACAGCCCGAAGAGTATGTGCCGGTAAATGCACAATACACTTACAACCACCCGTGCGCCATGTATTCGCAGGCCGATTTCGACGAAGTGAAGCGGTCTTTGGCCGACGGCGACGCTCCTGTAGAGGTACAGGAGGCTTACCAGGCGCTGTGCAACAGCTGGCTGGCAATGGCCACTTACACTGCGCGTCCGCAGAAATGGATAGTGCGCGGCGATGCTACGGGCACAGAGCCGGGGGTTGAGAACTACAGTTACGCAATGGAAGACGCCGCGGCCGCTTATCAGCTGGCACTGCGCTGGAAGCTCTCCGGCGACGACCAGTTCGCCTCTACGGCCGTGAACATTCTTAACCAGTGGGCCGCCACGTGTGTAGGCATCACTTCTAACGACGCCAACCAAGTGCTTGCGGCAGGTGCTCAAGGTTACACTTTCGCCAATGCCGCCGAAATATTACGTGACTATGACGGCTGGGATGCTGACGACTTTGAGGCATTCAAGGAGTGGATTGTAAGGGTCTTCGCCGAGCCTAACCGCTCGTTCCTCGACACACACACCGGCACAAACGTATGTGCGGAGCACTATTGGAGCAACTGGGACTTGGTGAACATGTGTTCGTACCTCTCTATCGGCATACTTACGGAGGACAACGATATGGTCAACTACGTTGTCAATTACTTCTATGACGGCGCAGGCAACGGCTGCCTGAAGCAACTTATACGCGGACACCACACCGACCCGCTGACAGGTGAGGAAATCTATCAGAACCAAGAGAGCGGACGCGACCAAGGACACGCCGAGATGTCGGCCATGGTCGCCGCCAACCTGGCACAGATAGCGTACACCCTGTACACGCAGAACAACACCGTGCCGCAGCTCGACTTCTTCGCTGCCGACGACAACGCGCTTCTCAAAATGGGCGAGTACGTGGCATTGAGCAACCTGCGCAACGGCGACGATAATGCCAATGGTGCGGGCCAGTGGGTCATCGCCGCGGCGGAAATGCCGTTCGATACCTATGTATATTGCACAGGCTGCACCTGTCAGAACAAGAATCATGGGGCTACACACACAGCGCTTTCAGAGGCGCAACGTGGCGGAGTACGTCCGGGATGGGAGATATACTACAACCATTACAAGCGCGTCAAGGGCCTGTCAAGCGGCTTCACGTATGTAAAACAGTTTGCAGACAAGATGCGTCCCGAATGCGGTCCGAGCGACAGCCGCTACGGCAAAAACTCCGGAGCATACGACCAGCTCGGCTGGGGCACGCTCATGCTCTACCGCGGAGAATAATAACAAATAAGGGGAGCTTGTGCGGCGACATGGCTGCATGTCAATGCACAGGCTTCCTCCATATCTATTTTATTACGGACTTAAAAACAAAATCATCATGAAAAAGAATTTACTTTTGGTTGCATTTGCCTTATTCGGCTGTGCAAATGTTTTTGCTCAAGAGGATGCAGAGGTGTTGAAAGAGACGTTTACGCCTACCTCTGATACATTTGTAAGAAGCAGTGCTGCCGACAAGAAGTTTGGTTCGGATGACAATATGGAGATTTTCACATCATCAGACGGCACTGACTTCGTCGGCCTGATGTCGTTCTCTCTTCCTGAAAAGGAAGGATATGAGGTAAGCAAAGCCACCCTCGTGCTTCATTCAAAGCGCGTAAAGGGCGACCGCAAGCTCACAATCTATCCATTCGATTACGCCATAAGTGAGGGCGACGATACTTGGAACACGCAGAAAGACAACGTCGCCGCCGCACGCGAAGAAGCTCCAATCATTTCCGATGTGGAACTTAACGGACAGAATGGAAAGGATGTTGGTGACGATTTGAGCGACGGGTACAAGACTGCCGATGCGTGGAAGAATGAATTTGACATTACCGATTATGTGACAACTTTGGACGGCGGCGACGTCAATCTGCTCTTGACCCATAAAGGAGAAAACAATAATCAAGAAGTGAGAATATACACCAAGGAAGTTAAGGACGTTACGCTGAAAGACGGTGTGACCGTGTTCAAGGCTGACGACCTGAAGCCTATACTGGTCGTAGAGTATGCTCCTACCGGCGAAACGGCCGAAAAGGAAACTGTCATTCCTACAGCCGACACATTTGTAAGAAGCAGTGCTGCCGACAAGAAGTTTGGTTCGGATGACAATATGGAGATTTTCACATCATCAGACGGCACTGACTTCGTCGGCCTGATGTCGTTCTCTCTTCCTGAAAAGGAAGGATATGAGGTAAGCAAAGCCACCCTCGTGCTTCATTCAAAGCGCGTAAAGGGCGACCGCAAGCTCACAATCTATCCATTCGATTACGCCATAAGTGAGGGCGACGATACTTGGAACACGCAGAAAGACAACGTCGCCGCCGCACGCGAAGAAGCTCCAATCATTTCCGATGTGGAACTTAACGGACAGAATGGAAAGGATGTTGGTGACGATTTGAGCGACGGGTACAAGACTGCCGATGCGTGGAAGAATGAATTTGACATTACCGATTATGTGACAACTTTGGACGGCGGCGACGTCAATCTGCTCTTGACCCATAAAGGAGAAAACAATAATCAAGAAGTGAGAATATACACCAAGGAAGTTAAGGACGTTACGCTGAAAGACGGTGTGACCGTGTTCAAGGCCGAGGATTTGTGCCCGAAGCTGGTAATCACATACACAACGGCTACCGGCATCAACGAGGTTGAGACCGTAGAGCCTGTTGCCAAGGCAAAGGAAGGCATCTACACGCTGTCAGGTGTGCGTGTAGCCAAGGCCGACCGTCCGGGCATCTACATCATCAACGGCAAGAAAGTGCTGGTAAGGAATAAGTGATGAAGAAACTTGTTTACATACTGTTTATAATACTCTTTGTAAGCTCCCCTCGCGCTTTCGGCGTTGAGGGGAGCGGCGTTTACCGCTGGCAGGCGGAGCTGAAGGGCTGCGTCTCCGGCGAGACCGGTCGCGCCCCGGTGGCCTACATGTGGCTGCCCGATGGCGCGGAGGAGGTGAAGGCGGTGATGCTGGCGCAGCAGAACATGACGGAAGAGGCACTCTTCCGCATGGCCTCGTTCCGCCAAAGGCTTGCTGAAATGGGTGTTGGCTTGATATGGGTAGCCCCGGCGTTCACGCAGAACTGGGCGCCCGAGAGCGGCTGCCAGCAGACGTTCGAGCGCATGATGGCCGACCTCGCCGCCGCGAGCGGCCACGGAGAGATTGCCGATGTGCCCGTAATCCCCTTCGGACATTCGGCCCAAGCCACGTTCCCCTGGAACTTCGCGGCGTGGAATCCGCAGCGGACGCTCTGCATAGTGTCGTTCCACGGCGACGCGCCGCGCACCAACCTGTGCGGCTACGGCGGTGCAAACGTGGAGTGGGGGCGCACGCGCAACATCGACGGAATACCCGGACTGATGGTCGAGGGCGAGTATGAATGGTGGGAGGCGAGGGTCACTCCTGCGCTGGCCTTCCGCATGATGTACCCCGGGAGCTGCGTCTCCTTCCTCTGCGACACCGGCCGCGGCCACTTCGACTGCTCTCCGCGCACCGCCGAGTACATAGCTCTCTTCATCAAAAAGTCCATTGAGCAGAGGATGAACGCCGACGGCAGCCTGCGCCGCATAGACCCGCGTAGCGGCTGGCTTGCGCCAAGATATTGTACGGACTTGTCACAGAACGACGGCGACGGTGCAGGGCAGCCCACGTATGTGTCGCCTGAAGACTGTTCTGCCGCGCCCTTCGCCGATTATAAGGGCGACCCTCACGACGCCTTCTGGTATTTCGACGAAGAGATGGCGCGGCTCACCGAGGCACGCCACGCCGAGAGCCGGGGCAAGCGTGTGCAGCATGTGGGTGTGAGGGTGAACGGCAACCCCGTGCCCTTTGACGCGCGTCTGCAAGGCGGCATGGCGGCGGAAGTAGAACTGAATGGCGTCGGCGCGGAGTTCACCGTCGAGGCCGTATATACCGACTCTACCCATACCGCCCTCACGGACGACCACGGCACGGGGCGGCCTTACATTGAGGTGGTTAGCGGCCCGGTGCGCAAAGTAGGCGAGAGGACGTTCCGCTTCGTGGAGTACGAGGCCGGATGGGACAATCCAGGGCGCTCGCTCGTCATCTGGCTGGCCGCCGTGGCCGATGCCGACGATGCTTACCGCGGCTGCGTGCAGCCGGTAAGGCTGACGGTGAAAGTGAAGAAGTAAAAGCGGAAAGTTAAGGGCTTGATTTCCAACAGGCCGTCTTTTAGTTCCTAAAAGGCCATGAATTGCAACGTAAAAGGCCGTGTTTTGCATCGCAAAACACGGCCTTTTGCAAACTTGCTGATTACCAGGCAATTATAAAGGGGTGCAAACCATGTTTGCACCCCTTGGTATTTTACGTTGTTGTTTACTTCACGGTGATGGGCAATGTTGCGTCGGGCAGACCGTCGCAGCTTACCGTCAGCGTGGCCGTTCCCGGCTGCTTGCCTTCCACTATGACTACCAGCTGGCCGTTGAAGAGCGGCATCTGGCGCGAGTTGAACGTAACGAGCGACGTAGCGTCGCCGTTGCATACGGCGCGGAAAGCCCCTGCGCCCTCAACGTTGAAGGCCAGTTCGTTGTTTGCCGTGAGGCATGGCGTGCCGTCCTTGTCGACCATTGTCACTGTGACGAACGACAGGTCGTGACCCTTCGAGGATATCTCCTGCCTGTCGGCCTTCAGCTCCAAGCGTGCCGGTGCACCGGCGGTCTTCACTATAAGCGTGTCGGCGGCGCGTCCCTTCGCGTCATACGCCACAACCTTCAGCTCTCCCGGCTCGTACACAACGTCGTTCCAGCGTAGGCGGAAGCGGTCGAGGCGCGACTTCTTGTCGTGCTTTTTGCGTCCCTGGCTCTTGCCGTTGACGAAGAGCTCGGCCTCGGGGTACGACGTGTAGCAGTACACTGGGGTGACCTCTCCTTCGCGTCCCGGCCACGTCCAGTGGGGCACAAGGTGCAGCGTGGGCGCGTCCTTGCGCCAGTGGCTGCGGTAAAGCCAGTAGCGGTCCTTGGGCAGTCCGGCCAAATCGCATATTCCGAAGTAGCTCGAACGCGAAGGCCAGTACTCGTTGTAGGGCGACGGTTCGCCCAAGTAATCAAACCCAGTCCACACGAACTCGCCGATAGTCCACTTGCGGTCTTCCTGCATTGCCCAGTCGTCATCGGGCAGGTTGCTCCACGGGCAGCTCTCCGTGTCGTAGCCGTTGCACTGTCCGTCGGCGTAGGTCGTGTCGTTCGTAGCCACGACGGGGAACTTGTACACGCCCCTGGAGCTTACCGTCGAGGCCGTCTCGCTGCCCAGCATGAAGCCCTGGGGCAGCTGCTTGAAGGTGCTGTCATACTTGTGCAGGCGGTAGTTGAGGCCGGGCACGTCGATAACTTTCAGCAGACCTGACTTCACCGCGTCGTCGGGCTTGTCGACACCCTGCGTCACCGGGCGCGTGGGGTCGAGCTTGTGGCAGAGCGACTGCAGGTGTTCGCACAGCTGGCGGCCCTCCTCGCTCCACTGCTCGGGTATTTCGTTGCCGATGCTCCACATTATAATGGATGGGTGGTTGCGGTGGTTGAGTATGAGGTTGGTAATGTCGCGGTCGCTCCATTCATTGAAGAAGCGCGCGTATCCGTTCTTGCATTTGGGGTAGAGCCACATGTCAAAACTCTCGGCCATCACCATTACGCCCATCGAGTCGCACACGTCCATCTGCATCGTAGACGGCATGTTGTGCGCCGTGCGTATGGCGTCGCAGCCCATTTCCTTCATTATGCGGATGTAGCGTATGAACGCCGCCTTGTTCTCGGCAGCCCCGAGAGGGCCGAGGTCGTGGTGCAGGCACACGCCTTTGATTTTCCTGCTCTGTCCGTTCAGGCGGAAGCCGTGCTTCGCCGACACGTCAACGGTGCGTATGCCAACGCGCTGTCTTGTTTCGTCTATTTGTTTCCCGTCATCAAGGAGCGTGGTGGTAAGGGTGTATAAATAAGGTGTCTCGGGCGACCAAAGGTGGGGATTGGCCACTTCGCCTGTGGCCGTGGCGCGTTCGTCGCCGGTGCTTACGTATGACGTGGCTTCGTAAACGGTGTTACCGTCGGCGTCGGTCAAGGTGAACTTCACGTCGAAACCGCCGGTATGCTCGATGCCGTCGACCTTGGCCGACAGGCTTATCTCAGCCTTCTTTGACGATATTTTGCCGGTGCGAAACCAGCCGCCCCAGTCGTCGATGCGCGTCTTCGGGGTTATGATTAGCTTCACGGGGCGGTATATTCCGCCGCCGGGATACCAGCGGCTGCTCTCCTCCACGTTGTTGAGGTCAACCTCGACGAGGTTGCGTCCGGGCTTGACGTAGGGCGTGGCGTCCACGCGGAAGGCGTTGTAACCATACGCCCAGCGGCCCGCCTCGCGGCCGTTCACTTTGACTACAGGCTCGCTCATCGCGCCGTCGAAGCGCAGCTCTACGTGGCCGTAGCCCTCGGGAATGTCGATGTACGTCTTGTAGTGGCCTTCGCCAATCCACGGCAGCGCTCCCGAACGGCCCGACTTCTCGGTGGCCTCGGTCTCTCCGTCCTGCACTATGGCTACGGTCTGGAGGTCCCATTTCTTGTCGAACGGCCCGTTGATGGCCCAGTCGTGGGGCACGCTCACTTGCTGCCAGGTAAGCCTGTCGCGCGTGAACAGCCAGTCTTCGGCCAGCACGGTCTCGCTCCTCTGCTGCGCGTTGCACGTTGCCGCGCCTGCGAGGAGCAGTGAAAATAACAATGCTTTCATGCTTCTATTGGTTTGTTGATAATATGTTCCAGGTTTGTCAGAGTAAAATAGTATAGTCGGCGCAGGTGCGCTTTCTGCTTACAAAGTTACGCTTTTTTGTCGGAATAATGAAAGGAAAAGGTGAAAACAATTTCAGCCTGCTGCTGTTCTGTTTTCCAAGAGGCGGTCTTTCGCCTTGCAAAAGGCCGTCTTTTAGACGCTGAAAGGCCACCTTTTGCACGCTAAAAGGCGGCATATTGGAAACAGCCTGACAGTCAATGCGTTGCAAGGCGGTGGCGTGGCGTGCCGGAAAAGGTTGGAGGGCGGTGTGGAAATGAGTGCCATGCACGGCATTTGCGGCGGACGGCAATGCGCTGAAAACCTAAAAACGCGGTATAAAAAGCGTTTTTCGCGCAGAGCTGTCAATATCTCGAAAAAAATCAGTAAGTTTGCACCTATTAAGTAGGTGGCAGTAATTAATGTACGCATGAGCGAGCTTGTTTTTGAGTGATTTTCGCAAGTCAAAGAAGGAGTAATGCGGGCATTACGGTTGATTCGGCTTGGCGGAAGGCACTAAAAAGAGGCCGTCAGTATGAAAACTTGGAACATGCATATATTAATTGTTGACAACTGCTTATGTAAATATGCGTCAGGCAAACAACAATAAAAACAACATAAAGGTATGATACTTTTTTTCAAGACCCCTACTGAAAGCGTGATTGCGACCGAGGTTGACCATCAGCTTTCACAAGAAGAAGTCAAGGAACTGTGCTGGCTCTACGGCGACGCCGCGCTCGTAGACGCCGACCATGTTGGCGGATGGTTCGTAGGTCCGCGCCGCGAGATGGTGACACCGTGGAGCACGAACGCCGTGGAAATCACCCAGAACATGAATCTGAAGGGCATTTCGCGCATAGAGGAGTACTTCCCGGTAAGCTCGAAGGACGCCGACCACGACCCCATGCTGCAGCGTATGTACGAGGGGCTGGACCAGACGGTGTTCACCGTCAACCACAAGCCCGAGCCTATACGCCACGTTGACAACCTGGAGGAGTACAACGAGCAGGAAGGTCTGGCCCTCTCGCCCGAGGAAATAGAGTATCTGCACAAAATAGAGAAGGAGCTGGGACGGCCTTTGACCGACTCTGAAATCTTTGGTTTCGCCCAAATCAACTCCGAACATTGCCGCCACAAAATATTCGGCGGCGTGTTCATCATCGACGGCAAGGAGATGGAATCGTCGCTATTCAACATGATTAAGAAGACGACGAAGGAGAATCCGCACCGCATACTTAGCGCATACAAGGACAACGTGGCCTTCAGCGAAGGCCCTGTAATCGAGCAGTTTGCGCCCGAAGACCAGTCGACATCCGACTATTTCCGCATCAAAGACATAGAGAGCGTAATCTCGCTGAAGGCCGAGACGCACAACTTCCCTACCACCGTAGAGCCTTTTAACGGCGCGGCTACCGGTACGGGAGGCGAAATACGCGACCGTATGGGCGGCGGCACAGGCTCTTGGCCCATAGCCGGTACGGCCGTGTATATGACTGCGTACCCGAGGTTAAGTGAAGAGGTAAGAACGAAGAGTGAAGAATCTAATGCCTCAAAGCAAGATAATTCTTCACTCTCCACTCTTCACTCTTCACTCAAACGTGACTGGGAGAACATCCTGCCCGTGCGCAAGTGGCTCTACCAGACGCCTGAGCAAATCCTCATAAAGGCGTCTAACGGAGCGTCCGACTTCGGCAACAAGTTCGGCCAACCGCTAATCTGCGGTTCGGTATTGACCTTCGAGCACAAGGAAGGCGACGAGAAGTACGCCTACGACAAGGTCATAATGCTGGCCGGAGGAGTGGGCTACGGCACTAAGCGCGACTGCCTGAAGAAAGAGCCTAAGAAGGGTAACAAGGTGGTGGTAGTCGGCGGCGACAACTACCGCATCGGCCTCGGCGGCGGCAGCGTGTCGTCGGTTGACACCGGCCGGTACTCTAACGGCATAGAACTGAACGCCGTGCAGCGTGCAAATCCCGAGATGCAGAAGCGCGCATACAACCTTGTGCGCGCCTTGTGCGAGGAAGATGTCAACCCCGTTGTCAGCATACACGACCACGGTTCGGCAGGCCACGTCAACTGTCTGTCGGAACTTGTAGAGGAGTGCGGCGGTCAAATAGACATGACAAAGCTGCCCATCGGCGACAAGACGCTCTCCAGCAAGGAAATCATAGCCAACGAGAGCCAGGAGCGAATGGGCCTGCTTATCGACGAGAAGCACATCGAACACGTGCGCAAAATAGCCGAGCGCGAGCGCGCTCCGCTGTATGTAGTAGGCGAAACCACGGGCGACGCCCACTTCAGTTTTGTGCAGGGCGACGGCGTTAAGCCGTTCGACCTCGATGTGGCGCAGATGTTCGGCCACTCGCCCAAGACCTACATGAGGGACAACACGGTAGTAAGGCACTACGAGAATGTGACCTACACGGGAATGAGTGAAGAACGAAGAACGAAGAGTAAAGGAACAAAATGCTCGGAGAATATGAATTCTTCACTCTCCACTCTTCACTCTTCACTCGACGAATATGTATCTCGCGTGCTCCAGTTGGAGGCTGTTGCCTGCAAGGATTGGCTCACAAACAAGGTTGACCGAAGCGTAACTGGCAAGATAGCACGCCAGCAATGCCAAGGCAAACTCCAGCTTCCGCTCTCCGACTGCGGCGTTGTCGCCCTTGATTACCGCGGCAATAAGGGTATAGCTACAGCCCTCGGACACGCTCCGCAGGCCGGATTGGCATCGCCGGAGGCAGGCAGCGTGCTATCGGTTGCCGAGTCGTTGACCAACATCGTGTGGGCTCCGCTCGAGGAAGGGCTTGACAGCGTGAGCCTGTCGGCAAACTGGATGTGGCCCTGCCGCTCGCAGGAAGGCGAGGACGCGCGCCTCTACAGCGCGGTGAAAGCACTCTCCGACTTCTGCTGTGCAATAAAAGTCAACGTGCCTACGGGCAAAGATTCGCTCTCGATGAGCCAGCAATACCCAGACGGACAGAAAATCATCAGCCCGGGAACGGTCATCGTAAGCAGCGGCGGACAGGTGTCTGACGTGCGCAAGGTGGTGTCTCCCGTTGTGGTGAACGACGGCAATTCATGGCTTTACCACATAGATTTCTCTTACGACGAGCTGCGCCTCGGCGGTTCGGCATTCGCCCAGTCGCTCGGCAAGGTAGGCGACGACGTGCCCACGGTGAAGAACCCCGACTACTTCCGTAATGCCTTCAACACGGTTCAGGAGCTTGTGAAGAACGGCTGGCTCATGGCCGGACACGACATCAGCGCAGGCGGAATGGTTACTACACTGCTTGAAATGTGCTTCGCCAACACCGACGGCGGACTCGACATAAGCCTTGACAAGTTTGACTGCGAGGACATTGTGAAGATGCTGATGGCCGAGAATCCCGGCGTTATCGTGCAGGTGTCGGAGCGTCACAGGCTCGACTTCGAGGACTTACTGGACGATAACGGCGTATGCTACGCCTGCATAGGGCGGCCCGACACGTCGTCGCGCAAGCTCAAAATCAGCAAAGGCAAGTTCACGCACGAGTTCGACATCGACGCTATGCGCGACGTTTGGTACAAGACTTCGTACCTGCTCGACCGCGACCAGAGCATGAACGGCTGCGCCGAGGCACGCCGCGACAACTATAAGAAGCAGCCCGTCGTGATGAAGTTCAACGACTCGTTCACAGGCAAGCTGTCGCAATACGGCGTGTCGGCAGACCGCCGCGAGCCGACGGGAATCAAGGCGGCGATTATCCGCGAGAAAGGAACCAACGGCGAACGCGAGATGGCTTACTCGCTGTATCTTGCCGGATTCGACGTTAAGGACGTGATGATGACCGACCTCATTACTGGCCGCGAGACGCTGGAAGACATCAACATGATTGTATTCTGCGGCGGTTTCTCCAATTCAGACGTGCTCGGCAGCGCGAAGGGATGGGCCGGAGCGTTCCTCTTCAATCCGAAGGCCAAGGAGGCTTTGGATAAGTTCTACGCTCGTGAAGACACTCTCTCGCTCGGCATCTGCAACGGTTGTCAGCTCATGGTTGAGCTTAACCTCATCAACCCGGAACACGGGAAACGCGCCAAGATGCTGCACAATGACTCGCGGAAGTTCGAGAGTGCGTTCCTCGGTCTTGACATTCCGCAGAACGAGAGCGTGATGTTCGGCTCTTTGAGCGGCAGCAGTCTCGGCATCTGGGTTGCCCATGGAGAGGGCAAGTTCTACCTGCCCGAGGGCGAGGACAAGTACAACATAGTGGCGAAATACCACTACCCGGAGTACCCCGGCAACCCCAACGGCTCCGACTATGCCGTGGCCGGCATCTGCTCTAAGGACGGGCGCCACCTCGCAATGATGCCTCACTTGGAGCGCGCCATCTTCCCCTGGCAGAACGCCTGGTACCCGGCTGACCGTCTGAAGGACGACGTTACGCCGTGGATAGAGGCGTTTGTCAACGCGAGAAAGTGGATTGAGGAGCATAAATAATGTATATCGAGGAGGGAAGGAGTAAGGAGTAAAGGAGTAAGTAGAAACGACTTGAATGTGAAAGACCGTATTTCGCATTGCAAAAGGCCGTCTTTTACAGCCTGAAAGGCCACCTTTCGGACGGTAAAAGACGGCCTTTCGGAAACCCCATGGTTTTCAGACGGTTGGCGGCAGGCTGCTTGCGCTTGCCGCAACGCCAGTGAAACGGCGGCCTGCCGATTGCTTCTTGTCTTTCAGGCAGACGCGTAACTCCCTGCTCCTTCCCTCCTTACTCCTTCCCTCCTAAATTAGAAAATACAATGTCCAACTTCTACATAGACAGTTTCAAGACGTTTTTCAAAATCGGGCTGTTCACCTTCGGCGGCGGCTACGCCATGATACCGCTCATCGAGCAGGAGGTAGTTGACCGGCACAAGTGGCTCGGCAAGGAGGAGTTTATCGACATGATAGCCGTAGCCCAGAGCTGTCCGGGCGTGATGGCAATCAACATCAGCGCGTTCATAGGCTACCGCCTGCGTCGCCTTAAGGGTGCGCTGTGCATGTCGCTTGGCACCGCCCTGCCGTCGTTTCTCGTCATACTGGCCATCGCCATGTTCTTCCACCAGTTCGAGGACAACCGCATCGTGGCGGCCATATTTCGCGGAATACGCCCAGCCGTGGTGGCACTCATCGCCGTGCCGACGTTCAACATGGCCAAGAGCGCAAAGATAACCCTTACCAACTGCTGGATACCCGTTGCCTGTGCGCTTGCCATCTGGATGCTCGGCGTATCGCCAATCTACGTCATCCTGCTCGCCGGCATCGGCGGATTCGTTTACGGAAAGTATGTAAAACCGACTGAATAAAATGAATAATGAAAAATGAATAATGAAAAATCAGAGGTGATGGATGATTTTAATAAGAAAGAATCGTTGATAAATGGTAAGACTTTAAAGTTCGCTTTGCGTATAATTGAAATGGTTAAGTATGTCAGGGGAAAAGATAATGAAAATGTCTTGACAAAGCAGGTGCTGCGTTCCGGCACATCCATTGGAGCTTCGGTACGTGAGTCAGAATATGCTCAAAGTCAGTCAGATTTCATACATAAACTAAGCATCTCGTTGAAAGAAGCCAATGAAACAGGGTATTGGTTATGCTTGTTGAATAAGGCCGGTTATATAGATGGCAGCTCTTATGAAAGCATTAAGAAAGATTGTGACGAAATAATGGCAATATTAATTGCTTCGATAAAGACAGCAAAGTTGCATAACCAATAAATAACTGAAAGAAAGTCTTTAATTCTTTATCATTCATTATTCATTTTTCATTAAAAAGATTATTCATTTTTCATTATTCATTCTTCATTAAATAATTATGATTTTCTTAGAGCTTTTTATCACGTTTTTCCAAATCGGGCTGTTCGGTTTCGGCGGCGGTTACGGCATGTTGTCGCTCATCCAGGGCGAGGTGGTGCACAACCACGCATGGCTCACCACGTCGGAGTTCACCGACATTGTGGCAATCAGCCAGATGACTCCCGGCCCAATCGGCATCAACTCGGCTACATATTGCGGCTATACGGCGGTGCACAATGCCGGGTTCGGCTACTGGATGTCCATTCTCGGCAGCGTTACGGCAACGTTCGCGCTCGTACTTCCGTCGCTAATCCTTATGATTTTGATTGCCAAACTGCTGATGAAGTACATGCAGACGCAGGCCGTGCAGAGTGTGTTCTCCGGTCTGCGGCCAGCCGTTGTCGGCCTGTTGGCCGCCGCCACGCTGCTGCTCATGTCGCAGGAGAACTTCAGCGCGCCCGACATCAACCCCTGGCAGTTCTGGATTAGTTGCTTCCTCTTCGTCGCGTCGTTCGTCGGCACGAAGTATATGAAGATTAATCCCATCCGCATGATATGCTACGCAGGCGGCGCGGGATTGCTATTGTTGTATTAAAAAACCAACCACAGGCAACCCGACACCCTACACCAAACCACCCGACACCCACCCCAACCCTCCCGAAGGGAGGGAGCTTGATTACCTTTCTATATATAAATAATGTGGAAAAGCATATTAAGCTCCCTCCCTTTGGGAGGGTTGGGGTGGGTGTCGGGTGGCTTGGGGTGGGTGTTGGGTTGCCTGCTGTCGGGTGTGCAGTGGCTTGTGTTCAGCTTTCTACTGCCACGTTATAGGCACGTTCTTCAGCTGGATGAACGTCGAGAGGTCATTGTCATATGAACGGCAGTCGTTGATGTCGACCATGTAGTCAACGTAAACAAGCACGAACGACTTTACCGTTGCGGGCACCTTGGCGATTTTTGCAAGCTCGAACTTCACGGGAACGCCTGCCGGCATGTTCTTCTTGTCAGAGAAAGTGCTGCGTTCGTATTCGTTGCCGTCGGCGTCGTAAGCCTTAATGTTATATTTGCCCATTGTCACACCAGTGTAGTTCAAATCCTTCGACGTTGCCTTCAACGTGATTGTCACCGTGTTGCTGGCGGCGTTGCCGATGGCCTCGACGAACTCAACGTCGAAATGCTTTGACGCTGGATTGCCCACGCTTACGCCCGACGCGCCCGTAATGAAGGTTGTCGCCGGGGAGCTGGTGCTGGTCGTGCCGGTGTTTTCGGTTGCCTGTTCGCCGGTAAGGGCTTCCTTTACAACTCCTTTGGCGGCCTCTTTAAGCTTCTTGAAGAACTGGGCGTCGGCCTGCTGCGGTATTGCGAAGAGGGCTATCGCCACTACGCAAAGTGTTCTAATCATCTTTTTCATAATCTCAAAATGGTTTTGGTTATACAATAATGTGCGTTGTCACTTGTTGTTTTCCCTGCGCTCGTCTATCTTCTTGTCGGCATTGTCACGCGATATGGAATCCACATGCAGGTGTCCGTCTTTGTCACGGAACATCATCTTCGGCTGTTCCACCTGCTGCCCCTTCGACATCAGGCTGTAAGCGTATATCCCGGCTATTACTATCACCGAGGCCGTCAGTATTTGCAGGAACAGCTCAATGAGGGCTACTATGAACAGGAACACCGCCAGGCAGACGGCTACCACGCAGATGACGGATAACGCCGTGAACGCCGCTCCCTGACGCCAGCCCGCTGTGCGCACGTTGCGCATGAGAGCCCAGCCTATGCCGCCGAGCACGAGCGCGAAGAATACGATGCTCACCACAACGTTCAGCGTCTCGTTGGAAACGCCGGCTACGCCCAGTATGATTGACAGGACGAGCGCCACGGGGAAGGTGAGGATGAGGCAGATGAACGTGGACTTGATGGCCAGTTCCTTGCCTATGTGCTCTTCCACCGCGCCCTTGAAAAAGAACACTTGCAGTATCTGCATCGCGATGAACAGGGCGAAGGGTATGAGCCTTACGAGCTTGGCCCAGAAGCCGTACTCGTCTGATGTGCACCACCACATGCTGTTGCCGCCCAGCACTGCGTAGATGGCTATCTCAAGAACGGTGGCCGCGAGCATACATCCGGCAGACGCGAATAGCAGCGTGCGCGACTTTGTTTCGCTCTTCATATATAGAAATGTTGTGGCGAAGGCCGCGGCTACGATGATGAACACGAGCCAGAAGGGCAGGGTGGTTGACATTAGAAACTCTTTCATTGTATTGTCTTTTGAAGTTGTTTTACATGGCAATCCGCAGCAGTTGCGGTGCTGTTATGTGGCAAAAGTAATGAAAACCTTGGTTTGCGCAATAACGGTTTTCCGTGAAATATCGTCTGCTCTGCGGCTATCAGTGTAATTGTCTGTGGTTCAATGCGTTGTAAAAGACCGTCTTTTGCATTGTAAAACACGGCCTTTTACGTTGTAATTCATGGCCTTTTGGAATGCGAAACACGGCATATTGTAAAATGCAAAGTGGCGAGCCGCATCACGGCTCGCCACTTTGCATGGTCTGTTAGCTTTCAGTTTACGTGCTATTTCGTGATTAACGCCACGGCGTATGCGCTCATTCCCTCCTCACGCCCGGTAAATCCGAGCCGCTCGGTGGTGGTGGCCTTGATTGATATCCGGTCTTCGTCAACGCCCATTACTTCGGCCAGGCATGCCTTCATGGCCGGCACGTGCGGATTGATTTTAGGCCGCTCGGCGCATACTGTCGCGTCGATGTTGCCCACGCTGTAGCCTTTCGCGGCGATGAGCTGCACCGTCTTGTGCAGTAGCAGCTTGCTGTCAACATTCAGTGTGTCCGCCGACGTGTCGGGGAAGTGGTAGCCTATGTCGCGCATGTTGGCCGCGCCGAGCAGCGCGTCGCATATTGCATGGATTAACACATCTGCGTCGCTGTGTCCCAGCAGGCCCGTAGTGTGCTCTATCCTGATGCCCCCGAGCCACAGCTCGCGCCCCTCTACGAGGCGGTGGACGTCATAACCTAAACCTACTCTAATATCCATAAAATAAAGAATTATCTTCTAAACAGCTCCTTTATTCCGTCCATGTCGAAGGCGAGGGTGAAGCGCAGGGTCTGGTCAAGAGGGTTGCTCTTGGCCGTTGCCCATACATATCCGCAGTCGAGCGAGAACGCGCTCATGCGGAAACCGGCACCGAAGGTGAAGTACTTGCGGTTGCCCTTGTTCTCCGACTCGTGGTGGTAGCCGGCGCGCAGGCTGAACTTGTCGTTGTAGACGTACTCTGCGCCGACGCTCCAGCGTATTTCCTGAAGCTCCTCCTTGAAGCCTCCGGGTGCGTCGCCGAAGCTCTTGAAGATGCCGCTGATGCTCGATATGTCGTAATAGTCTTTCTGCACGCGCTGGTCGTAGTCCTCGTTGGATTCGCCGTCCTTGATGAGCGGGTATGTAGGCACGAGCATCTTGTTGGCGTCGGCGGCTATGGTGAAGCGGTTGTATTCGTCGATTGGCACCATGAGCGACGCTCCGAGGCGCATGTTTGTCGGTATGAACTCGCTGTTCTCGCTGCCGTCAAAGTTGATTTTGCTACCTATGTTGCTGATGTTCAGTCCCAGTCCGAGCTGGCATTCGCGCTGTCCGAGCATGATGTAGTCCTGGTAGTAGCATGCTATGTCGGCCGCGAAGGCGCTTGCCGCACGTGTTTCTTCGGTGTAGTCGTAAGTGATGTCGGAGTAAATCCAGCGCACACCGGCCGCGATTGAGAACTTTTCGCTGAGCATCAGCGAGTAAGCCACGTCGATGGACATCTCGTATGGATTAATCGTCATGCCGCCGGCTTCCTCGGTAAGTGACACCTCTCCCAGTGAAAAATAGCGCAGCGAGGCCGACACCGCGCTGTGGTCGCCTATGCGGTAGTAGCCTGCAAGGTAGGCCAGGTCCATGTCGTTGACGAGCTGGCGCAGCCACGGCGTGTAGTTGAGGGCCACTCCGGCGCGGCTGATACAGAACGGATACTTGGCCGGGTTCCAGTATTGCGAGTTCACGTCGGGGTCGGTCGCCGCGCCCACGTCGCCCATTCCGGCGGCACGCGCGTCAGGAGCGATTGTCTGCGATGTGACAGAGTTACGCTCCGGATTGAATATGTCGGTCTTCTCTTGTGCGCCTACGCCGAGCGAAACGGTGGCCGTCAGCACTGCGAGCAGTATTCTAAGGTGCTTCATTGTCTTGTCTTTTGTTGTTGCAACGGTTGTATGATTGTTAATTCTTAATTGTTAAATCCTCACATTGCAATGTGGGATTATCTTGTCATTATTATGAGTTTCTTTGCCTTCGACACCATTCCGCTGCCGTCGCCGCCAAGTTTCACGCGGTAGATGTACACCCCGGTGGAGAGCCGTCCGCCGCCGTCGCCGGTCAAGTCCCAGTCAACAGTGTACGTGCCCGATGCCGCCACGCCGCCCTCGGTGTGCTTCCATACGGGTCGTCCGCTGATGTCGAACACCTCGATTTCAATGTCGAGGTTGCTCCCCGAGCGGTCGTGCGCAATGATGAAGGTAGTGCCAGTAGTCGCCGGGTTCGACGTACAGTCGATGCTGTAAATGCTGGGGGTTAGCCCTTCCACGACGTTGAACGTCAGCTCCGTCGTCGTGGAGTTGTTCATTATGTCCCATGCGCGGAAGCGGAGGGTGTGCAGTCCCGGTTCCATTGCCGGTATGTTGTAGTACGTCTTGCCGCTTGTGAAGCTGCCGAAGTCGTACTGGAAGTTGTCGTTAAGCACGTAAGTCTTCGACATGTCGCCGTCGATTGTCAGCTGGAGGTCGTGCCCTACGCCGCTGCCGGTGGTGTTCAGGCCGTCCTTGTCGGATATTTCTGCCACGAAGTAAGGCGTTGTGTTCACCTTTCCGCCGTTCACGAACGACGGCGAATTGAGGTAACAGTAGACCGACGGGCCTATGCCGTCAGTGCCTCCGGCCTCCGTTCCTCCTACGATGAAGTCGCCGTTGCACCCGTTGGCGGCCTCTTTCGTCGCGGAGTTGACGGCCAGCACGTTGATAAGTCCAGTCTCGTCGCTGTAGTCGATGTCCATCGGTACGGCGAAGGAGAAGTCGAATTCACCGCCGCTTACGCTGTCGCTGCCGTTGAACAGCACGGTCGTGCGGTCGTAATACTCGAACGCCGTGCTCGCGCCTTCTGCCGAAGTGTTGTTCAGGCGGCACACTACCAGCTTCTCGGCATCCCTTACCAGTGCGGAGACAACGCCCGTAAAGGCTGTGTCCTTGCCGCCGTCGGCGGTCTGGATGTGCCCCTTTACGTTGACGACAGAGCCTGCCGAGATTTGCGGAATGGCGTCGGCCGATGCGAGTGCGACGCCGTTGATGCTGTCGATTACAGCCCTTTGTACGGGTATGTTGAGCTTCAACGCCGGGTCGCCGAGCAGTGAATATTGCAGCTTGTTGACCGAAACGTCGGCACCAGAGGTTATGAGCTCGTTCTTTGCAAGCCGCTGGGCTTCGCCTATTGTTACGTATCCGCCGTTTCTTGGGGTGAACAGTGCGCGCATGTAAGCCTTGTTTATGGCTTTGTTGCGGTCTACATATACGGTGCGCGTCGTGCCGAAGAAGGCCACGGCTCCGCCTTTTTCGTTCAGTACGGCGGTTTCTCCGACGTTGTTTTCCTGTGCGTCGAATGGCATGATGTCGCACGAGGCGGTAATCCAAAGCGGCAGGTTCTTGTTTGTGAATGAGGCGAAGTCGTTGAGCGTCAGCACGTTTTCGTGCGATAGGCCGGTCTGTCCGCCGTGTCCGCTGTAGTTCATCACGAGCGCGCCAGCCTGCTGCCGTTGCTTTATTATGCGTGTAACGTCGGGGTAGGATGCTCCCGTCGACGATGTCTCGCGCTTGTATGCGTCCCACATTATGCGCTCCACCTGGAATGCAGGGTTGATGGTTTCTACGGTCCTGGCTATTTCGTCGGCGTCTTTCATGTGTATGTTCTCGTTGCCGTCGTCGCCCATGAACACCAAGAGGTTCTGCCAGCTGCCGGCGTTGTCGTTGCCGGCGTAGCTTATGGTCTTGTCAACCATGATTTTGGCCTCGGCCTCCGTGCGTACAGGGAAGCGGCCTACGGCCACGTCGAGCTTGTCTGTCTTGGTGGGATTGCCGCCCTCTCCGTCGTCGAGACAGCAGAAGAAGCCGTCGTCGACGTAGCAGTCTACCTTGTTGAACGAGTTTTCGCTCTCGTGGCATAGCAGCAGGTCGTCGGCCGAGAGGCTTGCGCATTCGGGTGTGAGCAAGCGGTTGTCCCAAACGCAGTCGCCGAACAGCAGCAGGTATCGAGGCATGTCGGCCTCCGTCTCGGCGCGGTCGTACAGCATTTTCAGGTACCGCCGGTAGGCGTTGGCGTCGGGAGTGCCGCTCGAAAACTCGTTGTAAAGCTCGTCGGCTGGCACTATTGTCACCCTGAGGCCGTCTTTCTGCTCGTGGTGTTGCTTTAGCCTTTCAGCCTGCGCGGTGAGCTTTGCCGACGTGGGCACTATTATAACCATGTCCGCCTGCGGGTCGGCGTGGTGGTCTTGGTTGGTTATGTTGTAGACGTATTCGGGCGACGGGAACTGCGTCGAGGCAAGCCTGGGCCTGCTGCGCGGCGCGTCGAAGCGTGCCGATATGTAGTCGAGGCGCACTGGTCCGCCCGAAGTGGTGGTTATGGTGACGGTGTCCGTTAGCGTGGCCGACGTCACGCTGAACGTTTTTTCGTAACTTTTTGCAAAGTCGTATTCTGAGAAACCGCTCATCGAGAATGTGCCCACGGTGTTGCCGTTGATGCTTATTTGTCCTGTCGCTACCTGTCCTGCGGTTACGCAGACGGTTATCCAGTGCAGTCCGGCCTGCGCCGCTTCGCGTGTTATGGTGTAGCTTTTCGAGCGGCCTGCGCTGACGGGGTCGTTCTCGAATAGGTTGCGTCCGCCCTGGTACCAGGCGTAGTTGTCAACCTCATGGAGCGCGTGATAATAGAAAGGATGCTCGCAGAAGGAGTCTATGAAGGCCGTGCTGTCGACCGTAAGCGGCTCGCCGTCGCTTTCGGTCAGGAAGTAGTAGCCGTAGTCGGAGTAGGGGTTGCGTGTGCGCTTGTCGGCGGTCGCGCTGTCCCATGTCACCGGGCCTTCGGCGTGGAACAGCCTTCGACCGTTCACCGTGCACGTGGGCACTTCCTTAAGGTCGTCGTGTTCTATAAGGTAGTCTTCCCTCAGCACCTCGTCCTGCAATGCTCCGCCGTAGCCGTACACCTTTACGCGGTTCAGGTCTGACAGCCCGGCGCGGCGCACAAGCGACTGTGTTATTTCGTAAACGCCCGTCTGCGGCACACGTATTTTCGCCCAACGGCCTTCGCGCAGCACGGAGTGGGCGGCATAGCGGTCGCCGGCCGCCACGTCGTTTCCGGCTCTTGTCATGGCTGCCGTGCGCCGCTTGGGCTGCGACTTAACGTCGAGCATGAAGCTGACGAGCTTCATCTGCCGTCCGTCGCGCTCCACCAGCGGCACGAACGACACCTCAAGGCGTCCGCGGCGGCGCTCCACCACGACGTTGGTCTCTACCGCCGGCATTGCCGGCAGCGGCTTGCCGCTTATACGCTCGTACTTTCTTATATCGGCGGAGCCCATCCCGATGAACTCGGGATATTCTATGGTGACGGTGTACACGGAGTCTTGCCATGCGCCGTCGAGCGGCACATGGCACGAGAAGAAAGGCAACACGCTGTCGAGCCTCACCTCGTCTGCGGTGAGGTTGAAGAACTTTTGCGTCTTCGCTCCTGCTTCTGCCATGACGGCAAACAGCAGCAGCGGCAACAGCGCCAATATCTTCCTTGCGGTCATCTTACGTTGAAATCGAGTACTTTTCGCTCTTCGAGCCATCCCGTGATGTGGTCGCCCACGTTTACCGGGCCTGTGCCCTGCGGTGTGCCTGTGTAGAGTATGTCGCCCGTCTTGAGCGTGAACCAGCGGCTGATGTAGGCGATTAGTTCGTCCACCTTGAACAGCATGTCGGCCGAGCAGCCCTCCTGTACGGCTGCCCCGTTAACGTCGAGGCGGAAGCGCAGCGTGTTCACGTCGCGCAGTTTCTCCACGCCCACCCATTCGCCGATGGCCGCCGCGCCGTCGAAGCCCTTGCACAGCTCCCACGGCTTGCCTTCGGCGCGCAGGCGGCGTTGCAGCTCGCGCGCGGTGAAGTCAACGCCTACGGTCACAGCGTCGTAATACCTGTGGGCGAACCTTACGGGTATGTTCTTGCCGAGGCGGCAGATGCGCACTACCAGTTCGCCCTCGTAGTCTATGCGTCCGAGGTCGTCTGGCGGAAAAAACGGCTTTCCGTCTTTCAGCAACGACGAATCGGCCTTGGTGAAAATCACAGGCTCTTCCGGTTTATATAACGCTCCGTCGAGCTCTTTATTGTGCAGGATGTAATTCATCCCTACTGCAAATATCTTCATCTTCCGTAAGTTTTTATGTCATGAAAAAGCACCGGGCAAAGGTACGTAAAAATCCCGAAAGAGCCAAACCTGACGCCTCTGCGCCAGCCGATGTTGCAGTATGGCTGTGCGAAAGGCCATGTTTCGCATTCCAAAAGGCCGTCTTTTGGCCGCTAAAAGACCGTGTTTTGCAGTGTAAAAGACGGCCTTTCGCAACGCGTTGGAAATCAATGTGTTACAAAAGAGGCGGCGGACGCGTTTCCCGGCGGCGGCTGACGGCTGCGCCGTTCTGTTAAAAATAGGGCGATTTATTTTGTTTTACACGGCAAAAAACGTAACTTTGCACGATATAAACGCGCCTTGGCGGTTGGCCGCCGGGCGCATGGGCATATAATAATAAGGTATAAAACTATAGAGACATGGACACACTGAAAAGAGCATTGGCTTCTAAACTATTGAAGATAAAGGCCATCAAGCTACAGCCCGACAACCCCTTCACGTGGGCTTCGGGATGGAAGTCGCCCTTCTATTGCGACAACCGCAAGACACTGTCTTTCCCCGACCTGCGCGGCTTCGTGAAGCTGGAGCTGGCGCACGCCGTACTGGCACACTTCCCCGAAGCTACCGCCGTGGCTGGCGTTGCGACGGGGGCCATAGCGCAGGGCGCGCTCGTTGCCGACGAGCTTGGCCTGCCCTTCGCCTACGTGCGCAGCAAGGCCAAGGACCACGGCATGGGCAACCTCATCGAGGGCGAACTGCCCGAGGGCGCGAAGGTTGTTGTCATTGAAGACCTCATCTCGACCGGAGGCAGCAGCCTGAAGGCTGTAGAGGCCCTGCGCGCGGCAGGCTTCGAGGTGGTAGGCATGGTGGCTTCATACACCTACGGATTCCCCGTAGCGCGCCAGGCGTTCGAGGATGCAGGCGTAAAGCTCGTCACCCTGACCGACTACGAGCACGTAGTCGAGGAGGCTGTAGCCACGGGCTACATCACCGCGAAGGACGTAGAGCTGCTGCACGAGTGGCGCAAAGACCCGGCAAACTGGTAAAGCCCCCTCCCGACCTCCCCGAGGGGAGGAGTGAGGCGGCGGACAGGAGGCCGGCATTTATATAAATATTATTAACCAAACGCATCCTCTCACCTCCCCTCGGGGAGGCCGGGAGGGGGCTTGTACTTATGAGCAAATACGAAAGTGGCGTCAAGCATGTTCCCCATCCGCAGGATGTGGTGTATGCTACGCTTAGCGACCTTAACAACATAGAGCGCATCAAGGACCGCATTCCGGCGGACAAGGTGCAGGATTTGACGTTCGACCACGACACGGTGAGCATCAGCGTGCCGCCCGTCGGCGCAATAGCGCTGCGCATAATAGAGCGCGACGAACCTAAGTGTATCAAGTTCGAGACGGCCAATTCGCCCGTGCCGTTCAACCTCTGGGTACAGCTGCTGCCTGTTACTGACACCGAATGCAAGATGCGCGTTACGGTGAAGGCCGACATCCCCATGTTCCTCAAGCCGATGCTCGGCTCGAAGCTACAGGACGGCGTTGACAAAATAGCCGACGCGCTGGCAATGCTGCCGTACTAAGACCCACCCCCGCCCTCCCTAAAGGAGGGGGCTTGGCTTGATTTTGCGGCAAGTCTTTTGCCTGCGCCAAAGAGGAATACGCCTGTGTCCGTACTGTTTTTTTACGTTAAACGATAAAAAGGTAATCCAACCTCCTCCCTTGTGGAGGGCAGGGGTGGGTGTAAATGTTTTTGCAATGTCAACAAAACTTTGGGAAAAGAACTTCTCCGTAAACGAGGAGATAGAACGCTTTACCGTTGGGCGCGACCGTGAGATGGACATGTATCTGGCCAAGTATGACGTGCTCGGAAGCATGGCTCACATCACCATGCTTGAGTCAATCGGACTGCTGGAGAAGGCCGAACTGGCGCAACTCCTTGCCGAGCTGAAGCGCATCTACGCCATGTGCGAGCGCGGAGAGTTCAAGATTGAGGACGGTGTCGAGGACGTTCACTCGCAGGTTGAGCTGATGCTTACGCGCCGGCTTGGCGACATTGGCAAGAAAATCCACAGCGGACGGTCAAGGAACGACCAGGTGCTTGTAGACCTAAAGCTCTTCATCCGCCACGAAATCAAGGAGGTGGTAGGGCTTGTAAAGGCTCTTTTCGACGAGTTGCTGCAGAAGAGCGACGAGTGCAAGGACGTGCTCATGCCCGGCTATACACACCTGCAGGTGGCTATGCCAAGCTCGTTCGGCCTGTGGTTCGGCGCTTACGCGGAGAGCCTGGCCGACGACATGCTGTTCCTTCAGGCCGCATGGCGTATGGCCAACCGCAACCCGTTGGGCAGCGCGGCAGGCTACGGCTCGTCGTTTCCGCTCGACCGCACGATGACGACGCGCCTGCTCGGGTTCGACACGATGGACTACAACGTGGTGTACGCGCAGATGGGGCGCGGCAAGACAGAGCGCAACACGGCCTTTGCCATGGCTTCCGTTGCCGGCACGCTGGCCAAGATGGCCTTCGACGCCTGCATGTTCAACAGCCAGAATTTCGGCTTCGTCCGCCTGCCCAAGGAGTGTACCACGGGCAGCAGCATCATGCCGCACAAGAAGAACCCCGACGTGTTCGAACTGCTGCGCGCAAAGTGCAACAAGCTCCAGTCGCTGCCGCAGCAGGTGACGCTAATCATGAACAACCTGCCCTCGGGCTATTTCCGCGACCTGCAAATAATAAAGGAAGAGTTCCTGCCTGCCTTCGGCGAACTGAAAGACTGCCTGCGCATGGCGGCGTATATAGTGAGCAAAATGGAGGTTAACCGCCACATTCTCGACGACCCGAGGTACGACCTGATGTTCTCTGTGGAGGAAGTCAACCGCCTCGCCGCCGAAGGAATGCCATTCCGCGACGCTTACAAGAAGGTGGGGCTGGACATTGAGGCCGGCCGCTTCACGCCATGCAAGGACATCAGCCATACCCATGAAGGCTCCATAGGCAACCTGTGCAACGACAAAATCAGTGCGCTCATGGACAATATCATCGTCGGTTTCACGTTTGACAGAGTGGAGAAGGCCGAGAAAGAGCTGCTTTGTGAATAGCCCTTGGCGGTTTTCAGTCTTGGCGCATTTCTCTTATCAGGCCCATCCGGCCCATTCGGCTTATCATAACCAATCAAGTAATGAAACGTTACACCTATTATATAATAGTGCTCCTTGCAGCCGTTCTGATGTCAGGTTGCGGCGAGGCGGAGTACGAGTACAGCAGGTATCCGTGCCGGTTTGTGTTCGATAATTCGGCAAACCGTAGTCCGGCGCTCGCCTCGGCGATGAATCCTTTGTCTCCTGGAGTGTTCTGCCGTATAACGATGAAGGGCAATTATTTCTATTTCTCGACAAACCAAGGGCTGTCGGACCGTGCAGACAAGACCGCACCCGACCAGCAGGTGTCGATTGCCTTGGGCGTATTCAACGAGACGGGCATCATCGTTGGGTATGGCAATTTGAACAATCCGCCCACGTTTTACGCCTACGACAGCCAGTGCCCGAACTGCTATGGTGAAACAGGTTTGCCGCGTTATTCGCTCTCGATGGCGTCCAACGGCACGGCCGAATGTCCTTCCTGCCACCGTAAATACGATATGAACAACGGCGGACTTGTAATCAGCGATGGCGGCGGAAAACGCCTGATAAATTATCGTGCAATGGCTAATGGCGGTATGCTGAATGTAAACAATTGACACGTTTTAATATTAAAATGTGTAAATTAATTTGCACTTTCGGGAAATAGGCTTATCTTTGCAATGCTTTATGCGGCAATAGCTCAGTTGGTAGAGCGCAACCTTGCCAAGGTTGAGGTCGCGGGTCCGAGTCCCGTTTGCCGCTCCAGTGCCGCCGCAATGGTGGAATTGGTAGACACGAGGGACTTAAAATCCCTTGGCCAGAAATGGCTGTGCGGGTTCGAGTCCCGCTCGCGGCACATCTTATCTAAAAACCTTTCATTATGAAAAAAAATCTTATCTTATTGTTCTCGGCTGCTTCAGTGCTCGCACTGTCGTCATGTTCTTCCAAGCTGGGAGAGCTTTCAGCTGACAATTTCAAAGTCACCCCCAATCCCCTTGAGTCAAAAGGCGGACAGGTGGCTGTTACCATCGACGGTACTTTCCCCGAGAAGTATCTGAAGAAGAAGGCCATGGTTACTGTTGTTCCAGAGTTGCGTTATGGCAACGGACAGGTGGCACAGGGACAGGCTGCCACGTTCCAGGGCGAGAAGGTGGAAGGCAACGACCAGACTATCTCTTACAAGATGGGTGGCAACTACACCATGAAGGCCAACTACAAGTATGTTCCCGAAATGCAGAAGAGCGACCTCTATATGACTTTCGACGCTTACTATGGCAAGAAAAAGAAGAAGATAGAAGTTCCTGCGGTGAAGGTTGCAGAGGGCGTTATCGCTACATCTGAACTTTATACGAAAACTCTCGCTGGCAGCGGAGCATGCATCGCTCCCGACACATTCCAGCGTGTACGCGCCCAGAGGCAGGAGTCTCAAATCAAGTTCCTCATCAACCAGGCCAACCTCCGCAAGAGCGAGCTGAAGAACAACTCTGTACAGGAGTTCGTAAAGCTGCTTAAGGACATCAACAATGATAAGGAGAAGCTGAACCTGAAGAATGTGGAAGTTCTTGCTTACGCATCTCCTGATGGTGGTGTAGAGTTCAACGACAAGCTGGCAAGCAAGCGTCAGAACGTGTCTGTTGACTATGCGGAGAAGCAACTCAAGGAAGCTGAACTTGCAGGCAATGTTACCGGCAAGTACACAGCTCAGGACTGGGACGGTTTCCAGAAGCTTGTTGCCGCTTCCAACATCCAGGACAAGGACGTAATCCTCCGCGTTCTCTCTATGTATCAGGACCCCGAGGAGCGCGAGCAGCAAATCCGCAACATGTCTGCAGGTTTCCGCGAGCTTGCTGACGGCATCCTTCCTGAACTCCGCCGTTCACGCCTCATCATCAACTATGAGACTATCGGACGCAGCGACGACCAAATCAAGGAGCAGTACAAGGCTGACGCTACTCAGTTGAGCGTTGACGAACTGCTTTACGCCGCTACTCTTGAGGACAACATCGACGCACAGGAAGCTATCTATAAGAAGACCACCGAGGTTTATCCTAACGACTACCGTGCGTTCAACAATGTTGCTGCAATCGAGTTTGCAAAGGGCAACGACGCAGAGGCTAAGAACTATCTGTCAAAGGCTCAGAGCATCAACAGCAACGCTGCAGAGGTTAACGCTAACCTCGGTCTGCTCGCTTTGAAGAGCGGCAACTTGAGCGAAGCAGAGAATTACATCGCAAAGGGCAACACAGCAGGCGACTACAACAAGGTGCTTGGCTCGCTCAACCTCGCAAAGGGAGACTATGCAACGGCAGAGCAGAACTTGAGCGGCATCAACTGCAACACAACCGCTTTGGCTCAAATCCTTAACAAGAACTACGCCGGTGCGGCTACAACCCTTGGCAACATCGAGAACAAGGATGCCATGACTGATTATCTCCAGGCTATCTTGAACGCTCGCCAGGGCAACAACGACGCAGCTTCTTCTTACCTGAAGAGCGCTTTGCAGAAGGATTCTTCACTCTCAACTTACGCTAACAACGACCTTGAGCTGTCTAAAGTCAGCAAATAAACTAAGCTGACGCATGAAGCGGCTTATATACATCTTTACGCTCACCTTGGTTCTGGTTGCCTGCGGTTCGCGCAGGGGGTACTTCAGTTTTGAAGGACGTCTACTCAACCTGAACCAAGGTGAGTTTTATGTTTACAGTCCCGACGGCGTATTCGACGGTGTCGATACGATAAAAGTTGAGGGCGGACGTTTTACTTTTGAGACTCCATGCAAGGAAAGCGGCACAGTCATGATTGTCTTTCCTAACTTTTCCGAGCAGCCTGTTTTTGCAGAACCGGGAAAGTCTGTTACAATCAAGGGCGACGCTTCACACCTTAAGGAGATAGAAATCGAGGGGACTGACGAGAACAAGCTGATGAACGGTTTTCGCCAGCAGATAGCCAAGGCTTCGCCTCCCGAAGTGTTGGAGTACGCCGAGAAGTTTGTACGTAACAATCCCGAATCGGCTGTAAGCGTTTACATCCTGAGGAAATATTTTATCAGCAATAACGGCGTTCCAAGCAAAAGAGAGCTTGAGAGGGCCGGGCAACTCGTGTCGATTGTCTACAAGGCGCAGCCGAAAAACGGCTATGTGGCCCGTATGTCGCGCTATGTCAAGGATGCGAAAAATGGCGTAATAGGAGCTGTCCTGCCGCGTTTTTCCGTGAAAGACATTCATGGGGACAATGTTTCCGACGGCAAGCTGAAAGGCCGTGTGGCAGTAGTCTACACATGGGCGAACTGGGATTACGAGAGCCGCTCTATCCGTGACCGTCTCAGCCGCATGAAGGAAGACTATGGAGACCGTCTCGCCTTGATGGGCATAAGCCTTGACGCAGGACGCGACGACTGCCTGCGTTCGCTACGGAACGACTCTACATCCACCATATTTGTGTGCGACCAGTTGATGTTCGAGAGCCCGCTTATGGAGACATTCGGCTTCGGCGGAATAAGGGAGAACATCCTGTACAACGCCCAGGGACGAGTAATCGAGCGCAACATGAAGGCTGAAGACATTGAATCTAAACTGAAAACACTGTTAAATTAACCCATTACATGCTTGTCAAGACGTTTTGCGCGGCTGTAAACGGTCTTGAGGTGACAACCGTTACGGTCGAGGTAAGTATGTCGAAAGGCGTGATGTTCCATCTTAGCGGACTTGCCGACACAGCCGTAAAAGAGAGCCGCGACCGCATTGTCGCAGCTCTGAAAAACAACGGCATACGCATTCCTGTATCCGAAATCACAATTAACATGGCTCCTGCCGACCTGCGCAAGGAGGGCAGTTCGTATGACCTTCCCATCGCAATCGGCCTTCTTGCCGCCATGGGCAATGTCAAGCCCGAGGCTCTTTCGCAGTATATGCTCATCGGCGAGCTTGGTCTTGACGGCAAAATCCAGCCAGTGCGCGGCGCTTTACCGATAGCAATCCGTGCGCGCAAGGAGGGTTTCAAGGGATTGCTTGTGCCCCGGCAGAACATCCGCGAGGCTGCCGTTGTCAACCGTCTTGACGTTTACGGCATGGACACCATCCTCGACGTGGTGCGCTTCCTGAACGGAGAAATGGGCTTTGAGCCTACCGTCATCGACACGCGCCGCGAGTTTTACGAGCAGCAGAGCAAGTTCGACCTCGACTTTGCCGACGTGCGCGGCCAGGAGAGTGTCAAGCGCGCGATGGAAGTAGCGGCTGCAGGAGGCCACAACATGATAATGATTGGCCCTCCGGGCAGCGGCAAGTCGATGATGGCCAAGCGGCTTCCCTCCATCCTTCCGCCGCTCTCGCTGGCCGAAAGTCTTGAGACAACGCAAATCCATTCGGTGGCCGGAAAGCTGGGACGCGACATGTCATTGATTTCCCAGCGTCCGTTCCGCGCACCCCATCATACCATCTCCCAAGTTGCCTTGGTTGGCGGCGGAGCCAATCCCCAGCCAGGAGAAATCTCGCTTGCGCACAACGGCGTGCTCTTCGCCGACGAGCTGCCAGAGTTCAACAAGGCCACGCTTGAGGTGCTGCGCCAGCCCCTTGAAGACCGCAAAATCACCATATCGCGTGCCAAGTACACCGTTGAGTATCCCTGTTCGTTCATGTTCGTCGCGTCGATGAACCCCTGTCCGTGCGGTTATCACAACGACCCAACCCACAAGTGCGTATGCACGCCGGGGCAAATACAGCGTTACCTTAATAAAATAAGCGGCCCTTTGCTCGACCGCATCGACATACAGGTCGAAATCACGCCCGTGCCCTTCAACGACATTTCGCGTCCGACGCAGGGCGAAAGCAGCACAAGCATACGCGAGCGTGTCATCAAGGCGCGGCTAATCCAGGAGCAACGCTTTCGCGAATGCCGCGGAGTTCACTGCAATGCGCAGATGTCGGAGCGAATGCTCCATCAGTACGCCGAACCCGACGAGGCCGGCATCGACCTGCTGCGCATGGCCATGGAGCGGCTCAACCTCTCCGCCCGTGCCTACAACCGCATACTGAAGGTGGCGCGTACCATAGCCGACCTCGACTCGTCCGCCGACGTCAAGGCACAGCATCTGGCCGAAGCCATCAGCTACCGTAATCTCGACAGGGGCGACTGGGCGGAAAGGTGACATGTCTGATACCCACCCCAGGCCTCCCGAAGGGAGGGAGCTTGATTGGCTTCCTGGCAATATTACAAATGTGAATGTTTGAAATAAAAGTATTAAAGCCGTGAACTTACAACAGGTTCACGGCTTTATTTATGGCAAATCATATAACGCTCCCTCCATTCGGGAGGGTTGGGGTGGTTGTCACAGCAGCCTTTTTGCAAAATACCTTACGGGATACCACACCGAGACGAAGCCCACGGCTACCACCGTAAGGAATACTATTACTATGTCTTCAGGATGTACGCTTACGGGATAAGCGTCAACAACGAACGAGCCGCTGCTCTGTCCCAACGCCACGAGGCCGTACTCCTGTTGCAGCCAGCACAACAGCAGGCCGAGCAGTATGCCTGCAACGGCGCCGATTACTGAAATCATGCGTCCCTCGAACAGGAAGATGCGCGTAATCTGTTTGTCGGTCGCGCCCATGTTGCGCAGCGTCACCACGTCGTCCTTCTTGTCTATTATGAGCATCGAGAGCGAGCCTATTATGTTGAAGCAGGCCACGGCCAGTATGAACGTAAGGAATATGTAGGCAATGAACTTTTCTATTTTCATTATCCTGAACGTGTCGGCCTGCTGCTCCATTCGGTCCAGCACGCGGTACTTCTTGCCTGCTATTTCCTTTATTTCAGCCTTCACCGCGTCGAGGTCGCTGCCCGGCTTGAGCCTCAGTTCGAGCTGCGACAGCATGCCCTGCTGGCCGAACAGGCGGCGTGCGAAGCCTATGGAGGTGACTATGTAATTGGCGTCGTAACGCGCGTTTCTCACCATGAACACCGCGCCTGGCGATATTAGCGAGTCCTCGACAAAGCCCTCCGTGGGGTTCATCATGTCAAGCTGTCCCTCGCGCTGCGGCGCGTATATGTTGAGGAAGCCGTCCCAGTCGGCCGTCATGCCCAGCTGGTCGGCCAGGCGTATGCCCACCGTGCCGTATTCCAGGTTGGCCGCGTGCGTCTCGAAGTCGCCGTCGCCGTAGAGTATGTCGTTGATGTGCGTCAGCTGGTCGAAGTTGTCGTCAACGCCCTTCACCGTCACCATGGCCTGCTTGCCGCGGTACACGGCCAGTGCCTGGTCCTCCACGCTCTCCGTAGCCACGTCTACCGACGGCAGTGCACGGATTTTCTGAAGCACGGGGTCGTCAGCTGGGGCGGTCTTGCCCTCGGCCGGCACAACTTCTATTTGTGGGTCGAAGGCCGTCAGGAACGACGCCACGAGGTCGTGGAAGCCGTTGAACACGCTCAGCGTCACCACCAGCGCCATCGTCGCCACGGCCACGCCTACCGCACTTATGCCGCTGATGAGGTTGATTACGTGCGTGCTCTTCTTCGAGAAGAGGTATCGGCGCGCTATGTAAAACGGCAGGTTCATTTCTTCAGCAGCTCGTCAATGTGCTCAATGTAGTCGAGCGAGTCGTCCACAAAGAAGCGCAGCTCCGGGATGATGCGCAGCTGGTTGCGCACGCGCGTGCCCAGTTCGTAGCGCACGGTCTTCTCGTTTGCCGTGATGTTCTTGATTATTTCGTCCGCCTTGGCCGACGGGAATATGCTCAGGTAAGCCGTGCAGATGCTCAGGTCGGGGCTTACGCGGCAGCGCGTCACGCTTACCAGCACGCCGTGCATGGAGCGCGTCTGCGACTGGAAAATGAGGCTAAGCTCCTTTTGCAGCAGCCTTGCTATCCTGTTTTGCCTTGTTTCTTGCATTGTCTTTCCGTTTTGTTTCCGATATGTTCAAAATCCACTGCAAACTTAATAAAAATCGTTTGAATAAACGAATAAAAACCGAATAATGCGGAAACATTGGCCTAATAAAGCCGGCCGCGCCGCCCTTACAGTTTTTGGAGGCCGCCTTCCGTGCTGCAAAAGGCAGCCTTTTGCACGGTCAAAGACGGCCTTTCGGCATGCAAAAGACCGTCTTTCGCAAAGCCGCAGGCCACCGTTTGAAACTGTAACAAATGCGCCTCCGTATGTGACAGACTGTAATTTTCGGCGTTGTTGCTTGGCGTTGTCGTTGGAAATGCGTACCTTTGGAAAATCGTGAAGCCTGCAAGCCGGGGCTGTACCGCCGTGTGGGGCGTTGCCGCAGCCGTGTGTCTTGGCATGCTTCGTCCTGGCCTGTGTGCCTGACTTTTATATTGACAATGTATGAGCAAGAAACTTCCGGCCTTAATCCTGGCCCTGCTGATGCCTGTTGTGTGCGCCGCCCAGAACAAGCCTTATCATGGCGACGGCATCGACGATTACCTGCGCTTCGTGCCCATAGTGTCGGCCTACGCGCTGAAGGCTGCCGGCGTTGACAGCCGCAGCCAGTGGAAGCGCCTGCTTGTGAACACGGCCACGTCGTTCGCCGTTGACGCCGCCTTCACCTACGGGCTGAAGTTTACGGTCAAGTCGACCCGTCCCGACGGCACCGACCGCCATTCGTTTCCCTCCGGGCACACCTCGTTCGCCTTTTTCGGTGCGGCCATTCTGGACAAGGAGTTCCGCCGCGTAAGCCCTTGGATAAGCGTCGCCGGCTACACCGTTGCCGCCGTCACCGCCGTTGACCGCGTCCGCCGCAACCGCCACCACTGGGCCGACGTGCTTGCCGGTGCCGCCATAGGCGTGCTTTCGGTTGAGGCCGGCTATTGGCTCGGCGACAAAATCACGGGCTGGGACGACGATGTAAGCCTGGCCGTCAGCCCCGTGGGCGTAGCCCTTGTAGTAGAGCTGTAGCGGCGCGCAGGCTTCCGTCTTCCCGTCATGGCAGTTGTTTTGAGCGCAGGCAAGGCCGCATCCCGGTTGTAGGATGCGGCTTGTTGCAATGTGTTGAATGCTAAGCTGTTGCGCCGCCGACAGCCAGTGCGTGTAAACGTTTGCATCTTAAAAAGGGGGAAACTGTGCTTTTTTGCGTCCGCATGAATTGTTTTTATATGTATCTTTGAGGCGTAATTAAAGACTTGTTACCTATGAACATACTATTGAACGTCATTTACGGCACGAGTTTCGGCGAGGAACTTGTACTCAATCTGATAACAGGCTGGGGCGGCGAGACCATGCAGTCTACGCCTTACCGTATGCGGACAGCCGACGGCCGCGAGTGGGCATGCAACCTGAAGCTCGACCTGAAGAAAGGCACTCACATCGATTATTTCTATAGCGTGGTGCGCGGTGAAGACAATGTAGTGAGGCGCGAATGGCTTGTAGAGCCTCACCGCCTTGAAATCAACGCCCTGCGCGGCGACAGCATCACCGTGTACGACCACTGGCTTGACATGCCCGAGGACGCTTACCTGTACACGTCGGCGTTCACGGACTGCATCCGCCGCCGCAAGACGCGCCTCGTGCCGCTTAGCGACTATCCCGCAACGGTGCGCCTGAAGGTTCGCGCGCCGCAGCTGTCGGGGCGGCAGGTGCTCAAGCTCGTGGGCAATGACGATGCGCTCGGGGCGTGGGATGTGCTCAAGGCCGTGCCTATGGTGGAGCACAACTATAACGAATGGCTTGTGGATATAGATGCTACGCAGCTGCGTTCCAGCGTGTTCTGTTTCAAGTTTATTGCCGTCAACGTGGCCGACCCGGCCGATGTCGTCTGGGAAAACTGCGGCAACCGCCGCGTAGAACTGCCCCCGACGCTTAAAGACGGCGGCGTGGTGGTCTACGAACTCGACAAGGCCGATTTCCCAATATATAATGTAAGGTGTGCCGGTACGCAGGTGCCCGTGTTCTCGCTGCGCTCCAAGACCAGCTTCGGCGTGGGCGACTTTGGCGACCTCAAGAAGATGGTTGACTGGATGGCGATGACCCAGCAGCGCGTGCTCCAGCTCCTGCCAATCAACGATACCACTACAACCCACACTTGGACAGACTCCTATCCCTATAGCAGCATCAGCATATTCGCCCTCCATCCGCAGTTCGCCGACTTTAACGCGTTGCCGCAAATCGAGGACGAGGCGTTGAGAAGCAAGTTCGAGAGTCTGCGGCAGGAGCTTAACGCGCTGCCGAAAATCGACTACGAGCGTGTCAACTACGCCAAGATTGAATACTTGCAGGTGCTCTACAAGCAGGAGGGCAAGGCCGTGCTGGCATCTTCCGACTTCAAGGCTTTCTTCGATGAGGAGGCCCACTGGCTTGTGCCTTACGCCCAGTATTGCACCCTGCGCGAGAAGTATGGTACGGCCGACTTCGCCACTTGGCCCGACCACAACCACTTTGACGAGGCCGAGCGCAAGGCTCTTTCCAATCCGCGCACGGCGGCCTACAAGCAGGTGGCGTTCTATTACTACGTGCAGTTCGTGCTTAACCGCCAGATGGCCGACGCCCATGCGTACGCACGCTCTAAGGGAGTAGTGCTCAAGGGCGACATACCCATCGGCGTCGACCGCCACGGAGCTGACGTATGGCAGGAGCCGCGCTACTTCAACCTCAACGGACAGGCCGGTGCTCCGCCCGACGATTTCTCCGTGAACGGCCAGAACTGGGGGCTTCCCACCTATAACTGGGACGAGATGCTCAAGGACGGTTGCCGCTGGTGGATACGCCGTTTCGCCAACATGGCCAAGTTCTTCGACGCTTACCGCATAGACCATGTGCTCGGTTTCTTCCGCATTTGGGAAATCCCCATCCACTCCGTACACGGCCTTTTGGGCCAGTTCTCGCCGGCCCTCGGCATGACGAGGGAGGAAATAGAGGCTTACGGCCTGCACTTCCAGGAGGAGCTGTTCACCGAGCCTTTCATCACCGACTGGGTGCTTGAGCGCATGTTCGGAGAGCGTGCCGCCATGGTGCGCGACACGTATCTTGTGCCCACTCACGACGGGCGTTACCGCATGAGGCCCGAGTTTGACACCCAGCGCAAGGTCGAAGCCGCCTTCGCCGACAAGACTTCGCAGGACGAACTCAACCTGCGTGACGGCCTGTACGCTCTCATCAGCGACGTGCTCTTCGTCCGCGACCACCGCGACCCGCACAAGTTCCACCCGAGGATTTCCGTCCAGTTCGACTTCATCTACGAGTCCCTGTACGACAGCGACAAGTACCTTTTCAATAAAATCTACAACGATTACTACTACCGCCGCAACAACCAGTTCTGGTATCGGGAGGCGATGAACAAGCTGCCGAAGATTGTCGAGGCTACGCGTATGCTCGTATGCGCCGAAGACTTGGGCATGGTGCCCGACTGTGTGTCGTGGGTTATGAACGAGCTTAAAATCCTAAGCCTCGAAATCCAGTCGATGCCCAAAGACCCGAACGTGCGCTTCGGCGTGCTCTCGCACAACCCTTACCGCTCCGTCTGCACAATTTCCAGCCACGATACGCCCACGATGCGCCAGTGGTGGGACGAAGACCCGGCGCGCACCCAGGACTATTTCAACAATGTGTTGCAGAAATATGGCGCCGCGCCTCATCCCCTTCCGGGCTGGCTCGCACGCGACATTGTGTCGCGCCACCTGCTCTGTCCGTCGATGCTTTGCATCATCGCTCTGCAAGACTGGCTTGCAATCGACGAGAACATACGCCTCGCCGACGCCGACGCCGAGCGCATAAACGTACCGTCCAACCCACGTCACTACTGGCGTTACAGGATGCACCTCAATCTGGAAGACCTTATAGCGAACCATGAGTTCAGCCAGAACGTCACCGACCTGGTGCGCGAGAGCGGGCGAATGTAGGCCGAATGGATATTCTTGAAATAAAAATAAAAACCTTAAACAATGCGAAAAGTAAAAGTATTATTGGCCGTGTTGCTGACGCCGTTGATGGCATTGGCACAGACGGTGACGTCGCCCGACGGCAATGTAGTGTTGAATTTCTCGCTTGACAACGGGCGGCCTACGTACAAACTGGACTACAAGGGCAAGGCAGTAGTCAAGCCGAGCCACCTCGGACTGGAGCTTGCAAAGAACAAGCACGCCAGCAAAGGCATGGACGAGATCGACCTTATGGACGGCTTCACCATAGCGAAGACCGACACGTCGTCGTTCGACGAGACGTGGAAACCCGTGTTGGGAGAGACTGCCACCATACGTAACAACTACAAGGAGCTGGCCGTTACGCTCAACCAACCGGCCACCAAGCGCAACATTCTCATACGTTTCCGCGTGTACAACGACGGCATGGGCCTGCGCTACGAGTTCCCCCAGCAGAACGAACTGAACTATTTTGTAATCAAGGAGGAGCACACCCAGTTTGCCATGGCTGGCGACCACAAGGCTTGGTGGATACCCGGCGACTACGACACGCAGGAGTATGACTACAACGAGTCGCGGCTTTCCGAAATACGCGGACTGATGGAGGGCGCAATAACTCCCAACTCATCGCAGACCACGTTCTCGCCTACCGGTGTGCAGACGTCGCTCCAGATGAAGACCGACGACGGCCTTTACATCAACCTGCACGAGGCGGCGTGCGTCAATTACGCCACGATGCACCTCAACCTCGACGACAAGACGATGACCTTCGAGTCATGGCTTACGCCCGACGCTACCGGCATGAAGGGCTACATACAGACACCGTTCAACACGCCGTGGCGCACCGTCATCGTTAGTGACGACGCACGCGACATGCTCGCATCCAACCTTATCCTCAACCTGAACGAGCCTTGCGCCCTCGACGATGTAAGCTGGATTCACCCCGTGAAGTATTGCGGCGTATGGTGGGACATGATTGTAGGCCGTGCCTCATGGAGCTACACCAACGAATATCCGTCTGTACGCTTGGGCGTGACCGACTATAAGAACAGCAAGCCTAACGGTACACACGGGGCGAACAACGAGAATGTGAAGAAGTACATCGACTTCGCCGCAGCCAACGGTCTCGACCAGGTGCTCGTAGAGGGATGGAACGAAGGCTGGGAAGACTGGGCCGGACATTCGAAATTCGACGTGTTCGACTTTGTTACCCCGTATCCCGACTTCGACATAAAGATGCTTAACGACTATGCGCACTCAAAGGGAGTGAAGCTCATCATGCACCACGAGACATCGGCGTCGGTGATGAACTACGAGCGTTGGATGGAAAAGGCGTACACGCTGATGAACAAATACGGCTACGACGCGGTTAAGAGCGGATACGTAGGCGACATGATTCCGCGTGGCGAGCACCATTACAGCCAGACCATGAACAACCACTACCTGCACGCCGTGAAGGAAGCAGCCAAGCACCACATCATGGTCAACGCGCACGAGGCGGTGCGCCCGACTGGTCTCTGCCGCACATATCCCAACCTCATAGGCAACGAGAGTGCGCGCGGCACGGAGTACGAGGCGTTCGGCGGAAGCAAGCCGTTCCACACCGTGGTGCTGCCCTTCACGCGCCTGCAAGGCGGCCCGATGGACTACACTCCGGGTATTCTTGAGACACAACTCTATACGTGGAGCAATAACAAGTCATACGTGCGCACCACGCTCGTAGGCCAGCTGGCACTCTACTGCACCATGTACAGCCCGTTGCAGATGGCCGCCGACCTGCCCGAGAACTACGAGAAGTACTACGACGCGTTCCAGTTCATCAAGGACGTTGCCGTTGACTGGGACGACTCCAAGTATCTCGAGGCCGAGCCGGGCGACTATATCACCGTGGCGCGCAAGGCCAAGGGCACTGACAACTGGTTCATAGGCGGCAAGTGCGACGAGAACGGACACAAGTCTGTCGTCAAGCTCGACTTCCTCGACAAGGGCAAGAAGTATGAGTGCACAATCTACGCCGACGCAAAGGACGCCCATTACGAGAAGAACCCCAAGGCGTACACCATAACCAAGAAGACCGTCAAGAAGGGCGACACCCTCAAGCTGACGGAAGCCCCCGGCGGCGGCTTCGCTGTATCGTTGATTGCGAAGTGATTTGTAAAAGACGGTCTTTCGCACGGCGAAAGACCGTCTTTTACCTTACGAAAGGCCACCTTTTGCAGGCCAAAAGACGGCCTTTTGCAAAACGCTGGAATACAAGACGTTACGAAACTGATAAATAATGACTGATATGAAGATTACAAACATGTTGCTTGCAGGCTTCCTTTCGCTGGCTATGGCTCAAGAAGCTGTTGCGCAAGAAGCGGCCACGCGCATGGCGCGTAAGCCCAAAGCGCCTGTGGCTGAAAGGCCGGTCTCGCTGTTCCGCTTCGCCGACGAGGTAAACTATTCGCCCAAGCAGACCACCTTCAAGCTGTTCGCCCCGAAGGACGCGGAGAGCGTCACGCTCAGCATCTACGCCGAAGGGCAGGGCGGCAAGCCGTTGCAAGAGATGATGATGTCCTATTCAAGTGCCGGATATTACACCGCCACGCTCGACGGCGACTGGAAAGGCAAGTTCTACACGTTCGACACCGGGCGCGGCGAATGCCCGGGAGTGTTCGCCAAGGCCGTAGGAGTGAACGGACAGAGGGGCGCAATCGTCGACCTCGACGAGACCAATCCCGAGGGCTGGGACACCGACCGCATCACCGAAAAGGTGAAGATGACCGACCTCGTGATTTACGAGATGCACCACCGCGACTTCTCCATCGACCCGTCGTCGGGGCTGAAGTACAAGGGAAAGTTCCTCGCCCTGACCGAGCAGAAGGCCATAGACCACCTGAAACGGCTCGGCGTCAACGCCGTACACATACTGCCGTCATACGACTATGCGTCAGTTGACGAGACGAAGTTGGACACGCCCCAATACAACTGGGGCTACGACCCGTTGAACTACAACGTGCCTGAAGGCTCGTATTCAACCGACCCTTACAACCCTACAACGCGCATACGCGAGTTCAAAGAGATGGTGCGCGCCCTGCACAAGGCCGGCATCCGCGTAATCCTCGACGTGGTTTACAACCATACTTTCAACATTGATGGCAGCAATTTCCAGCGTACTTATCCTGACGTTTTCTACCGCAAGACCGCCGACGGCAAGTGGTCTGACGGCTCGGGATGCGGCAACGAGACCGCAAGCGAGCTTGACCCCATGCGCAACTTCATGCTCCAGTCCATGCGTTACTGGGTTGACGAGTACCACATCGACGGCTTCCGTGTAGACCTGATGGGCGTGCACGACATCGAGACAATGAACAGAATACGCCGCATGTTCGACCTTACCTTCCCCGCAACGTTCATCTACGGCGAGGGTTGGAGTGCAGGGGCGTGCGCCTATCCGGTGGAAAAGCTTGCCGTGAAGGCCAACATGCGTAAGACACCCGGCATCGCAGCCTTCGGCGACGAGATGCGCGACGCGCTGCGCGGCCCGTTCAGCGACGACACCAAGGGCGCGTTCATAGCCGGCCTGCCGGGCAATGAGGAGAGCCTGAAGTTCGGCATCGCCGGGGCAATAAGCCATCCGCAGGTAGACATGACGAAGGTGAACTACAGCAAGGAGGCATGGGCTTTGCAGCCTTGGCAGGCCATAAGCTACGTCAGTTGCCATGACGACATGTGCCTTGTTGACCGCCTACGCGCCAGCATTCCCGGCATCGGGCAGGACGAACTCATACGTCTCGACCTCCTGGCGCAGACCGCCGTGTTCACGTCGCAGGGCGTTCCGTTCATCCTTTCGGGCGAAGAGATGCTGCGAGACAAGAAGGGCGTGCACAACAGTTTCAACTCCCCTGACAGCATCAACCGTCTGGATTGGACTAATTTGGAGAAATATCCGCAGGTGTTCAGCTATTACAGCAACCTCATTTCCATGCGAAAGAACCACCCGGCGTTCCGCCTCGGCGATGCTGAATGCGTGCGCAAGCACCTTGAGTTCCTGCCCGTGCAGGACTGCCTCGTGGCCTTCCGCCTGAAGGGCAACCCCAAGGGCGACTCCTGGAAGAACATAACCGTAATATTGAACTCCGCCAAACAGGCGCGCAGCGTTGACATTCCGATGGGCAACTACACCGTAGTCTGTCGCGACGGGGTAATCAACGAGGCCGGACTCGGCACCGTAACAGGCTCTCAAGTCAGCGTTCCGGCGCAGTCGGCGGTAATATTGCATGAATAAAAAACAGTCACAATATGAAAAAACTTCTTTTATCTTTAAGTCTGATTTTAAGCGTTATGGCAATCAACGCGGCGGTCAAGGTTGACCGCATCGACCCTACCAACTGGTTTGTCGGCATGAAGAACCCGTCGCTCCAGCTGATGGTTTACGGCGAAGGAATAGGCTCCGCCGACGTGACAACCGACTATGCAGGCGTGCGTGTGGACAGCATCGTGCGCGTAGACAGTCCCAACTACCTGCTCGTTTACCTCAATCTGGAGGGCGCGCAGCCAGGAGAGATGACCCTTGAGTTCAAGAATGGCAAGGCGAAGAAGAAGGTCAAGTACGAGCTTAAGGCGCGCGAGAAGCGCGGAGAGGAGCGCATGGGCTTCACCAACGCCGACGTTCTGTACATGCTTATGCCCGACCGCTTCGCCGACGGAGACCCTACTAACAACCAAGTCAAGGGCTTGTACCCTTACATCATCGACCGTTCGCAGCCCAGCCTGCGCCACGGCGGCGACCTGGAGGGCATCCGCCAGCACCTCGATTACTTCAAGGAGCTGGGCGTTACGGCTCTTTGGTTCACCCCGGTGCTTGAAAATAATTCGCCTGACTCCAACGGCAGCAGCTCGTATCACGGCTACGCTACGACCGACTATTACCGTGTTGACCCGCGTTTCGGCACCAACGACGAGTACAAACGCCTCTGCGACGAGGCTCACTCGAAAGGTCTGAAGGTTGTGATGGACATGATTTTCAACCACTGCGGCTTCGAACACCCGTGGGTTGCCGACATGCCGACGAAGGATTGGCTAAATACGCCGGAGTGGCTTGCAGCACGCAAGGACAAGACAAAGCCCGAAGTGAACGACAAGTACCTGCAAACCACGTACAAGCTGACACCAATCGTTGACCCGTATGCCAGCCAGGTGGACTTCAAAGAGACTGTTGACGGATGGTTTGTGCCGACAATGCCCGACCTGAACCAGAAGAATCCGCACGTGATGACTTACCTCATACAGAACAGCGAGTGGTGGATTGAGACCGTGGGCATCGACGGCATCCGCATGGACACTTACCCGTATGCCGACGCCGACGGCATGGCAAGGTGGATGAAGACGCTCAATGATGAGTACCCCAACTTCAATGTGGTGGGCGAAACTTGGGTTACGGAGCCTGCATACACCGCCGCTTGGCAGAAGGACAGCAAGCTCTCGAAGAGCAACAGCTATCTCGGCACGGTGATGGACTTCAGCTTCTACGACAAAATCAACCAGGCGAAGCGCGAGGACACCGACGGTTTCTCCACGGGAATGAACCGCATTTACAACAACTTTGTGTACGACTATCTCTATCCCAACCCGTCAAGCGTGATGGCGTTCGTCGAGAACCATGACACCGACCGCTTCCTCGGCAACGGCAAGGACACAACAGCGCTGAAGCAGGCGTTGGCAATCCTGCTCACCGTAAACCGCATTCCGCAGCTGTATTACGGCACGGAGGTGCTGATGAACGGCACCAAGGAGGTTACCGACGGCAACGTGCGCAAGGACTTCCCGGGTGGTTTTCCGGGCGACGAGCGCAGCGCTTTCACAGCCGAAGGCCGCACACGGGCGGAGAACGCGATGTTTACCTGGTTGAGCAAACTGCTCCACTGGCGTCAGGGCAACGACGTAATAGTTAAGGGAAAGCAGACCCAGTTCATACCGTTCAACGGCGTTTACGTCATCGCACGCCAGTATAACGGCAAGACGGCCATGACCGTTGTCAACGGCACACGCAAGCCCGCGCAGCTCGCCGTGAAGCGTTACGCCGAGGTAATAGGCGCGAAGACCACGGCCAAGGACGTACTTACGGGTAAGACCGTGCAGCTTACAAGCGACGTGGAGCTGACTCCGCGCGGCGTGATGATACTCGAATTCTAAAGTTACTTTTAGAAGTTAAAGGAGTTAAAGAAGTTATCGCTCCCTTCGGTCGCTAAGAAGTTAAAGACATTACTTTTGTCAGCAGACAAGCAGTCAGTGACAAGTAGACAAGGCATTTGTCTTTAACTTCTTAGCGACCGAAGGGAGCGATAACTTCTTTAACTCCTTTAACTTCTAAACAGAACTCCTTTAACTTCTAATAAATTCTTACTTCTTTTTAAGCACAAGTCCGTCGTTCACGTAGCAGTCGCCGAACTCGCTGCCGTCGGTCAGCGTCACGTCGCTCACCGTCAGCGTATTTTTTGCCGGGTCAACGGTCAGCGTCGCGGTGTAGATATGGCCGTCGCGGCTGCTCACGAAGGTGATGCCGGCCTTGTTGCCGTTGGGGTTGCAGGCCGTGATAGAGCAGTCGTCAACCCTGTCTCCGTATCCGACGTGTATCATTCCGTAACACTTTATGTCATTATAGTCGGCGTCAGTGCCGTTGACAGTCATGCCGTACAAGTCGAGTTCGGCCTTCGCCTCGAAGCCGTTGCCTGTCGCCGTCCACACACCCTTGAACGGTTTAGCCCCTGCCGTAGCGTCTGCCGTCCGCGCCGGGATTGGTACGTTGCGCAGCTCGATGAAGCGGTCAACGTATCCGTCAGCCCCCTCGTGCGTCCTTGTGCGCAGCTGTAGCAGGCTCATTGTAGTGCCGCCTTCGGGCAGGTCGAACAGCGCGTAGGTACACCTTACCGGCACGCCAGGCTCGAAGTCGAAGTCGCCGTTGCCCACGGTGGTGAGGTTCTTGCCCACAAAGCTACGGCTGGCGTACTCGTTGCCGTCGCCGTCAAAGGTCTTCATCTTGTTGAAGTCGTACACGCGCACCGTCTTGTCGCCCGTATTGGTGACGATGATGTCAACGCCGCAGAAGTCCTTTTGCCACGTCACACCCTTGTAATCGACGCTGAAGCCCGGCAGTCTGTTCACGATTTTAACGCCGGCCACGGTCTTGGTCTGTGCCGTCTCTTTATTCTTTGACGACGGCGTGTCGAGCAGTTTGGCAGCAGCCTTGCCCAATTTCTTGAAAAACTGCGCCTCCGCCTGTTGCGGCGTGAAGGCTAAAATGGCCATTACGGCCAAGGCCGCGATGCTTGTTCTGTTCATTGCAGATGTTTTTAAGGTTTATAAATGTTAATGATTTTAATTATTGTTACAAATGTAAATGATAAAAATCATACTCTCAAATTACCCCTCCCCCATTTGGTTTTATTTAACTTATTTTATAGTCGCTTGGCTAAAGATGACGGACCGAATGGGCCTGATAAGCCTTGTGTGACTTATGTGCTAAGGGCGAAGCGGGCAGGGTACGGCGTGCTCCCTCCCTTCGGGAGGGTAGGGGTGGGTGTTCAATAGGCGGTCTTTTGTCTTCCAAAAGACCGTCAATTGCGCGCCAATATGCCGTCTTTTACACGCTGAAAGACCGCCTTTTACAACTCGCTGAATGTCAAGCTGTTGCGCGGCTGGATGCAAATGGGCGTTTTTTCAAGCGTTGCATGCCGGTTGTTTGGCTGAAAATTGTTATATTTGCAGTCGTAGGCGTGCGGGTCAAACGCCCTTCCCGTGTGCCTGTCTGCCATGTTTCCAAGGGCTGTCCTTTATTTATACATGTTTTTATGAAACGACAAATCATCCTTACATTGTTGGCTTTTACGTTCATGTCGTGCCTTTCGGCGATGGCACAGGCAAACCGCCCGTTCTGCGGAGCGTGGACCGACGAGTCGCCCGACGGTTACTATCACCTCGTGATGGACCTCTACGGCAAGAACCTCAAGCAGCCCGACGGCAAGGGTGCGTGCTACGGATATTTGCAGATGGAGAACGACTTTGTGGCCGACTACTGGATAATCACGGGCGTGGAGAGCATGTCTGGCAACGCCTGCAAGGTGAAGTATTACAGCCTTCGGTACGGTATGCCCGGAGAGATAGAGACGGCCGACGTGGTTTACGACCCTTCCAGCCGTTCTGTCAGCTTCGGCGATGGCTACAAGTTTACCGCCGCCCAAGCCTGCAAGCATGTCAAGATATTGAAGAGCAACGTCAATGTACGCACCGCTCCGGTAAGCGGTGCGCCAATAATGAAGGCGCAGCAGGGCAAGACTTTCGCGCTCGACGGCATCGTGGACGGCTGGTATAAGGTGAGGCTTGACGACGGGCGCACCGGCTATGTAGCATGCCAGATGGCCGAAGCGGTTAGGTGATGCGCCCCCGAAAACGTCCCGGCAAAGGCGTATGCCTGCGTTAAAAGGCGGCAAACAGTTGCACATGTCGCTTTTTTCCGTTATCTTCGCAGATTGAAGATATGAGAAATCTTACGCTTGCAATATGCTTCGCGGCTGCTCTGTTGCTCTCGGCGTGCTCCAAGAAGGACGGCGGAGAGCAGGTAAGGGCGGTGTATTACTGGAGCACCGTGCTCGACATCGACACGGCCAAGACGGCCTTCCTGAAAGCCCACGGCGTGCGGAGGATGTACGTAAGGTATTTCGACGTAGTGCAGGACGACGGCGGACAGACCGTGCCCAACGCCACGCTGCGTTTCAAGACCGCCGTGCCCGAGGGACTGGAAGTAGTGCCAACGGTGTACATCGTCAACGAGTGCATGGCCGGAGACACTGTGGGGCTGGCTGAAAAGATATTCCGCCGTGTCATGCGGATGAGCGAGACTAACGGCGTAAAGGGAGTGCGAGAGTTGCAGGTGGACTGCGACTGGACGCGCCGCACGCGCTCGCGGTACTTCGGTTTCCTGCGCACGCTTGTCGCTTTGGCCAAGAGTGAAGGTATGGATGTGTCAGTTACAATACGCCTGCATCAGCTTTCGGAGGCTCCGCCGCCCGTGGAGCGCGGCGTGCTCATGATGTACAACACCGGCGACTTTACCGACATCGCGTGTCAAAAGCCCATCTTCGACATGGCCGACGCTGCTCCTTATCTGCGCCGGTTGGCCGGTTACAAGTTGCCGCTGGCCTCGGCCTACCCCATATATTCTTGGCGCATACTCTTCCGCGGCGGCAAGTACGTCGGCATAATGCACCGCGACGACGACCTGCCCGTGCTCCCGGGCGACACCATCGTAACGCGCACTCCCTCCGTCGGAGACATACTTGATGCTGCACATGCCGTGGCCGCAAGGCGCAGGGATGCCGTGCAGGAGGTGATTTTGTTTGACCTAAGCAACCAGAACATAACCCGATATAACCCTGAAGACTATGAAAAGATTTATAATAGCAGCCCTGATTAGCCTCGTTCCGTTGGCCGATGCGATAGCGTGCGCCCCCGAACGGCCTACACACAACGCCTACATGTTCAGCGTCTTCCGCCGCGAGCGGATGCGTTCGCCCTTCGCCGAGAACATGAACAACTGGTGGAAGGCTTACGCCGACGACCTGAAAAGCCGGGAAACGGAGTATTACAGGTGGAACGCTGACACCCTCCGCGCCATCGCCGGGCGCAAGGGCGACAAGGACATGCTGGAGTACATGCGCTGGCTGGACGCCTACCTGAAGATGAGCGACTACGTGACGAGCGACTCGTGGAACTATCCCACACGCGAAGAGCTGGCCTCGCGAGACAGCACCCTGCACGCCATGCTCTCTGCCGCGCAGGCTTACAAGGGGCGGCGGATGAGGGAGCAGTTCGCGTTGCTTGCCATGCGTGCCAACATGTTGCTTGGCCGCGACAAGGCCAACATGCTCTACTGGACGGCCACGGCCTCGAAGCTGCCGCGCGGAGTGTGGCGCGACATGTGCCGCAACATCTACGCCCGCGCCATGCTCAACAGCGGACTGCGCCGCGCCGCGTGCGAAATCTATGCCGAGCAGGGCGACATGCGCAGCATCGGCTGGTGTATGCGCGGCTACCGCAACCTTGCAGGCATAAGGAAAGTGTACGCCGAAGAACCCGACGCTTACACCTTATTATATTTAGTGCAGGACTTTGTGAACGGACTTCAGGAGACGTTCGACTCGTACATCCAAGGCCAGCCTGACATTCAATGGGTAAAAACCAAGGGCGCACAGCCCGTGCTTACTGCCGACGCCAAGGCGTTTGTCAGCTTTGCCGACGACGTGCTGAAAGAGAAAAAGACATCCTCGCCATGCCTGTGGCAGAGCGCGGCGGCCATGGTTGAGTATCTTTTAGGCGACTACAACGAGGCTTCGCGCCGCGCAAACGCCGCCGTGGGCATGAAGGGCAGCCGCCGCATGAAGGACAATGCGCGGTGCATACGCCTCTTGGCGCAGGCCACCGTGGCTCCGCTGGGCGGCGAAACGTCGGAATGGATGACCGACGAATTCCGCTGGTTGGACAGGAAAATCGAGGAGGAGCGCGGCCGTTCACAGGCTTATGAGAACCATTATACCGACGTGAAGGAGCGCATTGCCTACCGCGTTCTTGCACAGCGATACCATGCCGCAGGGCTGCACAATGTGGAGAACGCCATATACGGCATGATGGAAGAAAACAAGTTCGAGTATCTTTCGCAGCTGTACGATAAAGACATGCACATGAGTTGGCCCGACGGTTACGTCTCAAATCTCAACTATTCGGTATGGAACGAGTATTTTGAGATGCTTTCCCAAACGCCTGCCGACAGTCTCGCGGCGTATTACTCTTACCTTACCTCTGCCAAGACCGACGTGTTCGAGCACTACGTTGCGCAGCAGGTGTATATGGATAAGGACTATTACAACGACCTAATCGGTACCCGTTACATCGCTGAAGGCCGCTTCGCCGACGCCTTGACGTGGCTTGAGCGCGTGCCGCTGGATTACTTGGAGAAGCAGAATATCAGCTGGTACATGGCGAACAGGTCTTACTCCGTGCCCCGTTGGTTTGTGCGCCAGTTGCCCAACGACCCCGACACCGACGGCCCTAATTTGGCTTCGCCCAAGGAAAACCTGAAAGTAAGGTACTGCAAGGACATGCTCCAGTTGCAAAGCTGGTACAACCTTGCGCCCGAAGGGGAGCAAAAGGACATCCGTGCATACGAGCTTGCCACGAGGTATTATCAGGCTTCGTACTACGGCGACTGCTGGTTCTTGACGCAATACGGCAAGAGCGTGCTCGACAGCGCACGCGCCGGAGAGCTTGACTTTGCTAAAAAGGCACGCGAACTGTTGGCCGAATGCAAGGCTTCAAGCAACCTTAAAATACAGTATGAAGCCCTTTACGCCTTGGCATATACGGACACAGACCTATGGTGTACTACGGAGTTTGACGATGATTACAATCCCGTCACCGTGCCGCTCCCGGCCTCGTCGCAATACAAAGCCCTCGAAGCGTTGAGCAAGTTCATACAGAAGCACCCCGAAGAGGCGGACGAGCACGCCACGAACTGCGATGTGCTGAAAGAGTTTGAAAGAAGAACTAACACCCATTCCAGCCACTAAAAACCCACTCCAACCCTCCCGAATGGAGGGAGTTTGGTTGGCTTAGTTGGTGAAAGATGAGATAAAACAACGCCGTGAACCTGCAAACTGCAAGTTCACGGCGTTGTTTTTTATTGCTTTTGTACCTTGACAGGCACTTCTTTATTGCTTGCAATACATATTAAGCTCCCTCCCTTTGGGAGGGTTGGGGTGGGTGTTAGGTGGGTGTTTCGTGTCTACTTACATATACCCCAGCCACCTAAGAATGTCGTTCATGTTGGCTACTACCATAAGGAGGATGAGTATTCCGAAGCCGACGTATTCCGCCTTGACGAGAAAGTTCTCGCTCGGTTTGCGGCGTGTAATCATCTCGTAGAGCAGGAAGAGCACGTGACCGCCGTCCAAAGCCGGGATGGGCAGTATGTTCATGAACGCCAGGATGATGCTAAGGAACGCCGTCATGCGCCAGAACATCATCCAGTCCCAAGTCGGGGGGAACAGGCTTCCGATTGCGCCGAAGCCTCCGAGCGACTTCGCCCCGTCGGCCGTGAACACGTATTTCATGTCGTCCACGTAGCCGCGTAGCACGTCAACGCCGTACACCGCGCCGGCAGGAAAGCTCTCGAAGAAGCCGTATTCAAGTTTTACGGGCTTGTAGTAAGTTCCGAGATACGTGCGGCCTACGCCGAGAGTGAGGTCGGGGTTCAGCACAACCTGCGCCGTGTCGGGCGTTGCTTTGCCGCCGTCATGTGCGAAAACCACGGTAGTTGTGCGCACCTTGAGGCTGTCGGCAGGTGTCGTTGCGGCAGCAAGCATGTCGCTCATGCGGCCGATTTGGTCGTCAAACTCGTTCCAAGAGTCGATGCTCTTGCCGCCGACAGCCAGCAGCTTGTCGCCCTTGCGCATTCCGATTTTCTGCGCCGGAGTGTCCGCCAGCACGCTGTCGATGTCGGCAGGGATGAACGGTCGCGCGAAGACTGGCTGCTCCTTAACCATAGTGAGCAGGCTCACGTCCTCGGGCATGGTGATTGTCACCTCTTTGCCTTGCCGCTTTACAGTTACCGTCTTGGCGTTGGCTATGGCGCGGTACATGTCTACGTCAAACTTCTCGAACGTCTTTTCGTCGGTGCGCAGCAGTATGTCGCCGTCGCGGAAGCCCATTTCCTTGGCGCTTTCGTTGAACTTCATGCCCATCGACATGTCGCGGAGCGAGTAATAGGAGTCGCCCCATGTGAAGAGCACCATTGCGTAGATGAACAGCGCGAGCAGGAAGTTGACGAGCACACCGCCCACCATGATGAGCAGCCTTTGCCACGCCGGTTTGGAGCGGAACTCCCAAGGCTGGGCCGGCTTTTTCATCTGCTCGGTGTCAAACGACTCGTCTATCATGCCCGAAATCTTGCAGTAGCCGCCCAAGGGAAGCCAACCTACGCCGTAAGTGGTTTCGCTGCGCTTTGGTTTGAACTCGAAGAGGTGGAACCAAGGGTCGAAGAACAGGTAAAATTTCTCAACCCTTACGCCGAAAAGTTTTGCAAAGAAGAAGTGCCCTCCCTCGTGGAGCAGCACAAGAATCGAGATTGCCAGCATGAACTGGAGCAGTCTTATCAAAAATATTTCCATAATCTTTAAGTGAAGAGTGAAGAACGGAGAGTGAATAATTTATTTGTGCCAACCCGCCGTCTTCAAGGCTTTCAAAATATGTTTCTTAATTCTTAACTCTTAATTTTTAATTCCCAAAAGTTCTTTTGCAACGCGTCTCGCCTCTTCGTCGGTGGCAACGTATGTGTCGTAGTCGGCTTCCTTGGAGAACGGAACGCGGCTCATCGTATTCTCGATGATTTCGCTCATCTGCATGAACGAGCAGCGGTCTTCGAGGAAACCGCGGTTTACTATTTCATTGGCGGCGTTGACTATGCACGGCATGTTGCCGCCCTTGCGTATGGATTCAAACGCCAGGGCGAGGCAGCGGAACTTGTCCATGTCGGGCTCGAAGAACTCAAGCGGATGCTTGAACAGGTCCAGGCGGTCGCCGTTCAGGTGCAGGCGGTCGGGGTAGGAGAAAGCAAACTGGATGGGCAGGCGCATGTCTGGCACGCCGAGCTGTGCTTTTACGGCTCCGTCGCAGAACTGCACCGCGCTGTGGACGATGCTCTGCGGATGGACGAGAACTTGTATTTTGTCAGCCGGAACGCCGAAAAGCCATTTGGCTTCAATCACCTCGAAGCCTTTGTTCATCATCGTTGCGCTGTCTATTGTTATTTTTGCGCCCATGCTCCAGGTCGGGTGTTTCAGGGCGTCGGCTTTCGTTACGGAGGCTAATTGCTCTTTTGTGAAGTTGCGGAACGGGCCGCCCGAGGCTGTAAGCAGTATTTTTTCTATATCATTGTCGCCCTCTCCGATGATGCTTTGGAATATTGCCGAATGCTCGCTGTCTACCGGAATGATGGGCGAATGGCATTCGGCGGCGAGTTTGCAGATAAGCTCTCCGGCCACGACAAGCGTCTCTTTGTTGGCAAGACATATTTTCTTGTGCGCCCGGATGGCGTGGATAGTAGGGCTAAGTCCGGCAAAGCCTACCATAGCAGTTAACACCATGTCGATAGGTTCGGCTTCGACAATCTCGTCGATGGCCTTCTTTCCTGCGTAAACCTTTATGTCGGGAAGGTCGGCGAGCAGGTTTTTCAGCTCGTCGTATTTTGCTTCGTTGGCTATTACCACGGCTGCCGGATTGAACTGTCGTGCCTGTTCCGCAAGCTCTTTTACCTTGTTGTTGGCCGTAAGGCAGTACACTTCGTACAGGTCGGAGTGCTCTTTGATTACGTCGAGAGCCTGCGTTCCGATAGAGCCAGTTGAACCGAGTATGGCTATTTGCTTTTTCATGTGTTTCGTGTTACACGCATTTTATGAAATATGTGGATGTCATTCAGCCGACAAGTTCAGCTTAAATCGAGCAGTCCCTCCGGCAGGCTGACATGGATTTTGCGGTTTTCCGCATCAATGGAGGTAATGAAATCGTTAGATGCAGGTATCAGGACTTCGCTTCCGTCAGGCTTTTCCACGCAGAAAAGAACGTTCTCTGTGGCGTCGTCTACATACGCCAACGTGCCAATGTGGCTGTCTCCTGCATCGGCGTTTAGAATTTCAAAACCCTTAAGTTCTTCCCATGTGAGTTCGTCTTCATCGCGGTCGGAAAGTTTTTTAGGGAAAAACACCTCGCATCCGGTAAGTTCCTGGGCTTGTTCCTTGGTGTCGATGTCGCAGAATTTCACCAAGGCCGTCTCTCCGTTTTTGAACCTGTATTCCTCGAAAAAGAAAGGAACGAGGATGCCGCCGACCATCAGCACGAGGTAATCGGCATCCACGCGGTCGAACACGTCGTCGCTGAACATCAGCGAAACTTCGCCCTTTACGCCGTGCGGCTTGCCTATTTTGCCAATCTTGTAAACCTCTTCAGTCCTAATCATCGTAGTCGTTACTTGTCTGTTTGTGTGCTTGTCACCCTCTTGATGCTTGCTCCGAGCGCGTTAAGGCGTTCTTCAATATCTTCATATCCGCGGTCAATCTGTGCGATGTTGTCGATGCGGCTTGTGCCGTTTGCACTCAACGCAGCAATCAGAAGGGCAATTCCCGCACGGATGTCGGGGCTTGTCATGCGCCCGGCACGCAGCCTTATCTTGTGGTCGTGGCCTACGACGACGGCGCGGTGGGGGTCGCACAGGATGATTTGCGCTCCCATGTCGATGAGCTTGTCGACGAAGAACAGGCGGCTTTCAAACATCTTTTGGTGGAACAGCACGCTGCCGCGGGCTTGTGTCGCTACGACAAGCAGCACGGAAAGCAGGTCGGGCGTAAGTCCAGGCCACGGCGCATCGGCCAGCGTCATGATTGAACCGTCGATGAAGGATTCGATTTCATAATGCTTCATGTGCGGTATTACGAGGTCGTCGCCGTCAATCTCTATCTTCACGCCGAGTTTTCGGAACGAGTCGGGTATTATGCCGAGGTTGTGCAAGGAGACATCTTTTATTCTTATGCCGTTGCCCACCATGGCGGCCATTCCTATAAAAGAGCCTACCTCAATCATGTCAGGAAGAATCTTGTGCGCTGCTCCGTGCAGGCTTTCCACGCCGACGATTGTCAGCAGGTTTGAGGCAATTCCGCTGATGCGCGCTCCCATTCGGTTGAGCAGATGGCACAGCTGTTGTATGTAAGGCTCGCACGCTGCGTTGTAGATTGTTGTCGTTCCTTTGGCCAATACGGCGGCCATTATGATGTTGGCCGTGCCTGTAACCGACGCCTCGTCGAGCAGCATGTAGCATCCTTTGAGGTTTTTGCCGTTGATTTCAAACGTTCCGCGGTCGTCGTTGTGCGAGAATGTCGCACCAAGGTTCTTGAAACCGAGGAAGTGGGTGTCGAGCCTTCGTCGCCCGATTTTGTCGCCGCCGGGCTTTGCCACGACAGCTTTGCCGAAGCGTGCGAGCAGCGGTCCGATAAGCAATACGCTTCCCCGGAGTGACGAACACTTGCGTATGAACTCGTCGCTCTCAAGGAAATCGAGGCAGATGTCTTTCGCCCGGAATGAATATTCGTTGCGTCCTAAGCGCGTGACTTCCACTCCTATGTCGGTAAGCAACTTTATAAGGTTGTTTACGTCAAGTATGTCGGGGATGTTGCTTATTGTCACTTCGTCAGACGTGAGCAGCGATGCACAGATTACTTCGAGCGCTTCGTTCTTTGCGCCCTGCGGTGTTATCGTGCCGCTCAGCTGATGGCCGCCCTCTATTATGAAAGATTCCATTTGTCGGAAGTTTGACTGTTAAACGTGTATTGGGGTGTTATTTCCTCTTGCGCCGTTTCTCTCCCGGCTCTTTCATGTTGCCTATGTTGAACTTGAAGCTGTCCAAGTCGAGCTGTATTTTCCCGTCGGTGAAGCGTGCGAGGTCTGATGCTATTTTCTCGTCGTCGCTCGAACCGTGACTCCACAGCATCAGGTTGCGCTTCATCTGGTTGGCTGTTAGCCTTGTCAGCTCGTCGCGTTCCGGGCCGGGAGGCATGCTTTTCAGCTTTTCAAACAGTTCAAACACCATGCTACCGTAATGCTTTACAGGATTCGTCTGCTTCGGATAATCCATCGGTTGAGGCTTTTTCATGATGTTCTTGGCCTCCGTTATGTCTACGGGGTAGTCTATGTCAAGCTTGAAGTTGCTCATTATTGCAAGGTGGTCCCACAGCTTTTGTTCGTAGTCGGCACTGTCTTGTGCCTGTGGGAACATGCGTTCCATGATGCCTATGATGGTTTCTGCGCAGCGTTGGCGTTCCTCTTTGTTTTCTATGGTCACTGCGTAGTCAACCATTTTCTGCACCTCGCGTCCGTATTCCGGCAGTATCAGTTGCTCTCGTTGGGTGTTGTAATCCAATCCTTCGATGTTCATCTTTGTTGTATTTGGGTGTTTGGGAGTACTGTGATGTGTGGAATTAATGTTTACAATAGTTTCTTTGGAGTCTTTGCCACAAAGTCTTTCAGGTAGAACGGAACGAAGTACGCCACGTCCTCGAAGCGTCCTTCAGCCATGCGTTTTTCCGCCAATGGGAACATGTACCTTGCCAATGGCTTGATGTCTTTTATCAAGCTGGAGTTCGGATGGTTGATGGTTTCCATGCACTTGCACGCTCCGTTGCCGAAGAAACATACCTTCCCCTTGTCCAGATATTCCTTGTATGTGCCGCTGTCCACGATGTCCGCCTGTACGGGTCTTACTTCGTGCAGCGCACGGTCGTACATTCCGGCGTACACTTCCATCCTGCGTGCATCGAGCATCGGACAGAGCAGAGTGCCGTCCTCAAGGTCGTGTTCCAACAGTACAGGCACGGCGAGTAGTTCGAGTGTAGGCATGGCGATGAGCTTAACGCCCCTGCCGTAGCAGATGCCTTTAGCCATCGACACTCCGATGCGCAGTCCGGTGTATGAGCCTGGGCCGCAGCTTACGGCCACAGCGTCGAGCTTTATGTCGCGGTTGTCGATGTATGCCAGTGCCTCATCGACGAACACTCCTAAACTTACAGCATGGTTGGGACCTCTATTGTCTTCTTTGTTGAATATGCAAGCGCCGTCTTGGCTGACAGCTACCGAGCACACGTCGGTACTTGTCTCAATATTTAATATGCAAGACATAAAATGAAAATATCTCCTTAAATAATGTGCAAAAGTACGCTTTTTCCACAAGAAATATGTACTTTTGCATAAATTTAACTACATATATCGTTATGATACAGTCGATGACGGGTTACGGAAAGTCTGTCGTAACTTTCAATGAAAAGAAAATACACGTAGAAATCAAGTCGCTTAACAGCAAGGCGTTGGACTTGTCAACGCGCATCGCTCCCCTGTACAGAGAGAAGGAAATGGACATACGCCAGATGGTGTCGAAAGCCTTGCTTAGGGGCAAGGTCGACTTCTCCATTTGGGTGGAGAAGGACGCTTCGGCCGATGCCACACCGGTGAACGCCGCCCTTGTGGAGAACTATTACCGCCAAATAAAAGCCTTGTCGGCAAGTGCCGGCATACCGGAGCCGCAAGATTGGTTCGCCACGCTCCTTCGTCTGCCCGACGTAATGGTAAAGGTCGAGGTGGAAGAGCTTTGCGACGACGAGTGGGCTGTTGTCCGCCGCGGTGTCGAAGAGTCGCTGGCGGCTCTCGTGTCGTTCCGCGAACAGGAAGGCGCAGCCCTTTACCGCAAGTTCTCCGAGAAACTTGACAACATCGCGGCCTTGCTCGCCTCCATCGAGCCTTACGAGAAGTCGCGCGTTGAGAAGATACGTGCCCGCATCGTAGAAGGACTGAAAAGCATTCCCGATGTAGAGTATGACAAGAACCGCCTTGAGCAGGAGCTTATCTATTATATCGAGAAACTTGACATCAACGAGGAGAAGCAGCGCCTTGCCAACCATCTGAAATACTTTCGCGAGACGCTTGACGACGAAATCGGCCAAGGCAAGAAGCTCGGCTTCATAGCGCAGGAGATGGGACGCGAAATCAACACCACGGGTAGCAAAAGCAACAATGCGGAGATGCAGAACATCGTGGTGAAGATGAAGGACGAGCTTGAGCAAATCAAGGAACAAGTGCTGAATGTATTGTAAAAATAAGAAGTTAAAGAAGTTAAGGAAGTTGGAGAAGTTAAAGACAAACGTCATGTTGATTGTAGCCAGCATCTTGATTTTGCTTTTTTATAAAGGATTTGTCTTTAACTTCTCCAACTTCTTTAACTACTTTAACTTCTAAAACCAGAAAGATATGCCCGGTAAAGTTATCATTTTCTCCGCCCCCAGCGGCAGCGGAAAGAGCACAATCATAGGCCGTTTGATGGCGCACGAGGAGCTGAACATGGCTTTTAGCATATCGTGCACGAGCCGTCAGCCGCGCGGCACGGAGCGCGACGGCGTTGAGTATTTCTTCGTTACGCCTGACGAGTTCCGCCGTAAAATCGAGAACGACGAGTTCCTTGAATACGAAGAGGTGTACAAAGACCGTTACTACGGTACGTTGAAAAGTCAGGTTGAGCGGCAGCTTGAGGCCGGCGAGAACGTCGTCCTCGATGTTGACGTTAAGGGGGCGTGCAACATCAAGCAGTTCTACGGCGACCGCGCCCTGGCCCTTTTCATCCAGCCCCCGTCGCTCGACGAGCTTCGCCGACGGCTCGAAGGCCGCGGCACTGACGCTCCCAGCGTAATCGAAGACCGCCTGGCGCGCGCCGAATTTGAACTTGGCTTTGCCTCGAAGTTCGACAAAGTAATCGTAAACGACGACCTCGACCGCGCCGTAAGCGAAGCCCTGGAGGCGGTGAAAAAGTTTGTATGACACCCTCAATCGGTATTTTCGGCGGTTCGTTCAACCCTGTACACAACGGTCACATCGAGCTGGCGCGGCGGCTTTTGACGCTTGCCGGGCTTGACGAAGTATGGTTTGTGGTGTCTCCCCAAAACCCTTTCAAGCGTAATGAAAAGCTTTTAGACGATGCGCTCCGCCTTGAAATGGTGCGCCTCGCGCTTGCGGACGAACAGCGCATGGCGGCTTCCGACTGCGAGTTCCGCCTGCCTCGGCCTTCCTATATGTGGCATACGCTTCAGTCGCTTGCCAAGGATTATCCCGAACGCGAGTTCGTCCTGCTTATCGGCGCGGACAACTGGGCACGCTTCGACCAGTGGTATGCCGCGCGTGAAATCATTGCCAATCACCGCATTGTAGTCTATCCGCGTGAAGGCACGCCGCTCAATCCTGCTTCGTTCCCTCCCAATGTCACCCTTGCCGACATTGGTCTTGTGCCCGGCAGCAGCACCGAAGTGCGCCGCCGGATAGCCTGCGGCCAATCAATCGACGGTCTCGTGCCGCCAGTCGTGGCGGAGTTTATCCATAAAAACGAGCTGTATAAGTAAGTTTTTCTTAATACTTGCCCTTATTTTGTTACTTATAAGGAATAAAAGCAACAAATTATTCAGATGTGTTTCTTATAAGAAATAAAAATTATATCTTTGCAAAAAACAAGGTAATGCGATGAAACTGATAGAACGGTTGGATTACACGGACAGGATAGAACGCATTTTCGGCAAGGGCGTAATCGTTGCACTTACCGGGCAAAGGCGTGTCGGAAAGAGCTGCATTATGGCACAGGTGATGCAGCATATAGGCTCTTTGCCGCAGGCAAATGTGGTTTATCTGAACAAGGAGAGAAACGAGTTTGACAATATCTGCGATTATAACGACCTGCTTGGATTTGTCAATGGACGTTTGTCGACAGGCAAAGACAATTATCTTTTCATTGACGAGGTACAGGATATAGACGGTTTCGAGCGTGCGCTTAGAAGCCTGCAAGCCGATGATGCCTGCCAGATTATGGTTACGGGCAGCAACGCCAAGATGCTTTCAAGTGAACTGTCGACGTATCTAAGCGGTCGGCATATCGACTACCACATACAGAGTTTGGGTTATGAAGAGTTCTTGTCGTTCCATAAAATGACAGACAGCGATGATGCGCTTACCGCTTATTTGCAATATGGAGGGTTGCCGCAGCTTGGCAGGCTCGGTTTGGATAACGTAGAACTTGTCGACGATTACTTGGAAAGCGTTTATTCCACAATCCTACTGAAGGACATCGTGGAGCGAGGACAGATTAGGAATGTGACCCTTCTTAAGACTTTGGTACGCTTTATGGCGGACAATATCGGCAAGCTGTTTTCGGCCACGAGCATAGTAAAATTCCTTAAAGGTCAGCGTGTAGATACCTCGGCAAAGGTCATTCTGAACTATCTCGACCTGCTTTGCGACGCTTACATAATAAACAAGGTAAGCCGTTACGACATTCATGGCAAGCGTATTTTCGAGCTTGGCGACAAGTATTATTTTGAGGATTTGGGTCTGCGCAACCATATTGTGGGCGGCAACAGGGCGGCAGATATCGAGAAGGTGATGGAGAACGCCGTGTATCTTCATCTGTTGCGGTTAGGTTATAAGGTCTTCGTCGGTCAGTTGTATAAGACGGAGATTGACTTTGTTGCAGAGAAAAACGGCAGCACTGTATATGTGCAAGTGGCTTACTTGTTGGCTTCGCAGGCTACAATCGACCGTGAGTTCGGCAACCTGAAGCAAATTGCCGACAACCATCCCAAATATGTAGTGTCGCTCGACCGCATGTTTGGGGCGGTAAATGCCGACGGCATAAGGCACGTCTATTTACGTGATTTCCTGAAGATGAAGGCGTTGTAATCGTTTTCTTTTTCCTTTATATTTTGTTTCTTATAAGTAACAGATTTACGAACTGTATGCAATCTGTTACTTATAAGAAACAGATTTCTTTATCTTTGTTCCTTTGTTCAACGCCATTATGCAGAGCGTGAGGCCGACGGCGGCGATGGCGGCGAGCGTCCATTCCACAGCGGTAGCTGTCGCTTCGCCAAGCGTTTCGATGCTGGGAAGGGCGCTGTCGGGTATTGCGCAGACGGTGTTGTTCGTGGCATGGAGCACTATTGGCGGCCAGAGGCTGCCTGTGCGCACGGCGAACCACCCGGCGATGAGGCCGTATGCGAAGTAAAACGGCATCAGCTCGAGTATTAGGTGCATCGCGGCGAAGAGCAGGGAGGGCACGGCGAGGGTCACGATGATGTTGCAACGCCTGGCGAGCAGGCTGCCAGTCATAGCTCCGCGGAACACCATTTCTTCGACGAATGGCCCAAGCAGGCAGCCTGTAAACAGGATAAGCACCGAGCCTGACGCGAACGGGTCGCTTTCGTTGACGGCCTCTTCAAGCCCGAGTGCGTTGGTTAGCGGACTTTCGATTAATATTATGCACAGGGCGGACAACGCTGCCAAGGCGCACGCCTTGCCCGTGCCAGCCGTCCACGTTGTGAGCATACGGCGCACCATACGCAGCCTAATGAATACCAGGAAAGGCACGGCAACGCCAAAGACAAGGCTGTGTCCTCAACCCAAGGCGCGTCCAAGAGCGCGCCAGAGTCAACGCCTGCCGCCAAGGCGTACAGCATGAGGCATGAGAAAAACAGCAACGCAGTGCCGACATGCAGTACTACGAACAGTGCGAAATACAGTAACGACTTTTTCATAACGTGTTGCAAATGTAGTGAAATCAGCCGGACTTGCAAAATCCTGCGAGGCAAAATGCCGCTTGTTTCCGCCTTTTCGTTGCCAGGCGCATGACCTGTTCCCACGCTCGTTTTTGCCCGTCTGTAACCCGTTGGTAATCAGACGCGTTGCGAAAGGCCGTCTTTCGGGCTGCAAAAGGTGGCCTTTTAGACGGTGAAAGACGGTCTTTTGCATTGCAATATGCCACCTTTTGCAAAACCGCTTGCCAGCGGCCGTTTTGCGGCTGGCGGCAAGGCAAACCGTACTTTTCCGCATTTATTTATTGTAAATAAGATAAAAAGATGTACTTTTGCCGGAAAATTTACAATCATCGGGATGAAACTTGTTGACAAAATCGGGTGCGCCTTGGCGTCTGTGCTCAAGCCCTTGCGCGGTTACGGCGCGTTCGTCGTGTTCATGTTCGTGCTGGGCTTGGTGGCCGTCTACGCCGTAGTGCCCGCCAAGCGCGGCTACCACGCCTACGAGTTGGCTCCCGAAGAGATTTTTGTCGACGTGTGCCTGCTGTGCCTCGTGCTGTGGATTATGCCGCGCAAGGTCGGCCTGTGGCTCAAGCGCGCCATGTATTTCGTGGCCTACCTGCTTGCCATTGTTGACGTGTATTGCTTCGTAAAGTTCGACACTACCATAACCCCCACTATGCTGCTTTTGGTCGGCGAGACCAACAGCGACGAGGCGGCGGAGTTCGTCGAGTCGTACATGACGTTCGGTGTTGTCTTCACCCGTCTCGGCCGCGTGCTCCTTGTGATGCTCGCGCACATCGTCTGGGCGGTGCTGTGGCACAGAAAAGAACGAAGAGTGAAGAGTGAAGAATCCAAATGTTCTTCTGGTAACGGATTCTTCACTCTTCACTCTTCACTCTTCACTTCATGGCTGCCGAAGGCAAAGCCCTGGCTGGGGCTTGTCCTTCTCGCCGCATTCGTCTACTGCGCCGTTGTGGGCTGGCCCAACAAGGCGGCGTATGCCCGCCTGATGTCATACGACAACATCGGCGACGTGGAGCACGAGCTTACGCGCAAGGACTGCGCCGTGATGTTCCATCCCGTGTACCGCCTGCTCTTCAGCGTCTACGCCAACGGGCTTACGGCGCAGCAGGTTGACAAGCTCGTGGCCAACATCGACAAGGCCGTTGTCGACAGCTGTTCGTACCGCAGCAAGAACATCGTGCTCATAATAGGCGAGAGCTACAACCGCCATCACGCCGGCCTGTACGGCTACGGCATGCCAACCACGCCGCGTCAGGAGGCCCGTGCACGCAAGGGCAACCTCGTTCCGTACACAGATGTTGTGGCACCTTGGAACCTGACAAGTTTCGTATTCAAGTACCTCTTTTCGCTTTATACCGTTGGCGACAATGGCGAATGGTGCGACTATCCGCTGTTTCCCGAGCTGTTTCGCAAGGCCGGCTATCACGTCACTTTCCTTACAAACCAGTTCCTTCCGCAGGCGAAGGAGGCCGTGTATGACTTCAGCGGAGGCTTCTTCCTCAACAATCCGACGTTGAGCAAGGCCATGTTCGACACGCGCAACACGAGCCTTTTCCGCTTTGATGAGGCCATGCTCGACCAGTATGACCGCCTTAAGAAATATAACAAGGAGCACAACCTCATAATATTCCATCTCAAGGGGCAGCACGTTGACTACCGCACGCGCTTCCCACGGGGGCGCCGCCACTTCAACCCTGACGACTATGACCGCCCCGACCTCAAGCAGAAAGAGTTGCGCGTTCTGGCAGATTATGACAACGCCGTGCTTTACAACGACTCCATTGTAGACCAAATCATCAAACGCTTCGAAGACGAGGAGGCCGTCGTAATCTACGTTCCCGACCACGGCGAGGAGTGTTACGGCGAGGGTGTGCACTTCTACGGACGCATGCACTCTACCGAAATCACCGCCCGTCTGGCGCGCGAGGAGTTTGACATACCCTTCTGGCTTTGGTGCTCGCACGACTTCATAGTGAAAAATCCCGGAACTTACGGCGACATACTCAAGGCGCGCGACCGCCGCTACATGACCGACGCGCTGCCCCATCTGCTGCTTTACCTCGGCGGTATAAGCACGCCCCACTACCGCGAGGAACTCAACATACTAAGTCCGCAGTACAACGAGGCGCGTCCGAGAATACTCAAGAACACTACGGATTATGACAAACTGGAGTGAGGATACCCACCCCAGCCCTCCCCAAGGGAGGGAGCTTGAAATGCCTTTAGCTGTGGCGTATTGGGCATATCAGGCTCATTTGTCTCATAGAACATAACCGCCGGTTCTGCAAAAGGCCGTCAATCGCATTGCAAAAGGCCGTCTTTTAGAGGCTAAAAGGCCACGTTTTGCACGGTAAAACACGGCAAACGGGCAAGTGGCTGACAGTCAGAGGGTTGGCAAAAGGCATGCAAGCGGCGTAAAGACCGCCTTAAAATATATAAAATAATGTATAAAATCACCTGCAATTGCACATCCAGCTCCCTCCCTTGGGGAGGGTTGGGGTGGGTGTCTGCCCAATGTTGGGGTGGGTGTCTGCTCAATGTTGGGTGGGTGTCAGGTGGCTTTTGGATGGGTGTAAAATGACAATGCAATGACCAAATCCCTTCTAACCCTTGCCGAGTCGAAGGCGTTACGCGGCATAGCCATACTCGGCATAATGCTCCATAACTACTGCCATTTCCTCGGTTTCGCCGTAAAGGAGAACGAATATACGTTCACGGCGGCCAAGCCCCGGATGCTGGCCGACAAGCTGTTGGCGCTCGACGGCGACCTGTTCGTCCACCTGATGTCGTTCTTCGGGCATTACGGCGTGCCCGTGTTCCTCTTCATAAGCGGTTTCGGCCTTGTCTGCAAGTATGAGCAAAGCACGCCGCAGAGGGTACGCGCCGTGCCCTTCGTGGGCTATCATTACCTGAAGCTGCTGCGCCTTATGTTTCTTGGCTACGTGGCGTTCGCCGTCGTCAGTTACCTGCATCCGCACGGTTACCACGGCTATACGCCGGGTCGCGTTGTGGCGCAGCTGCTCATGTACATCAACATACTGCCCGACCCCGACCACATAATCAAGCCCGGGCCCTACTGGTTCTTCGGCCTCATGCTCCAGCTTTACATCGTTTACCGCCTGCTTGTCTACCGGCAGAAGACGTCGAACGTCGTCGCGCTAATCGCAATATGCTGGGTGGCGCAGGCCATGTTCACGCCCGAGAGCGACCCGGGAGGCGCTACTCTCAACCGCATACGCTACAACTTCATCGGCGGTATGCTGCCTTTCGGCATGGGAGTGCTCTACGCCCGACATGGCAGGGAGCTGTCGCCGAGGGCTTACCTGGCCTTGGCCGCAGTGTCGGCGGCGGTCGTTTACTTCGGCAGTTTCGCCTTCCAGGCGTGGCTTTGGGTGCCGGCGTTCGTCGTCGTGGGCGCAGTAGCCACGGTGAAGCTAATCCCTGAAAAGGCGTTGACGCCGATGGTGTGGTTCGGGGCGATGTCGTCCGCGCTATTCGTGGTGCACCCCGTGACGCGTGAAATCATCATAAAGATGTCTTACCGGGGGCAGGTGTACACGGGACTCATCGTCTACGTCGTTGCGTCAATACTGCTGGCGTGGCTCTTCAAGCTCGCTTTCAGGTATATTCCGAAACCAAAACTAAGGCCATGAAGAAACCAATCGAACTGTCGGACATAAGCCGCTACCGAGGCGAACTGATGGGGCTGGCGATGCTCTTCGTCATGTTTTTCCACGTTTGGCTGCCCAAGAGCAACCCCATGTACGGCCTCGTGCGCTGCGGCAACGTGGGTGTTGACATCTTCCTGCTGCTTAGTGGGGTGGGGCTTTGGTTCTCGTGGACTAAGAATCCGTCGCTGAAGCACTTTTTCAAGCGGCGCTACCTGCGCGTGTATCCTGCCTGGCTGGTCATTGCCTGCCTGTTTTACATACCTAATTATATAAACACTCCGGGCGGCGGTTACAGCCCCGACATACCCAACCTCGTGGCAAACATACTCGTGGGCTGGAGCTTTTGGCGCGTTGACGACCTCACGTTCTGGTTCGTTCCGTCAATCATGATGCTCTACACGTTCGCCCCTGCCTACATGACGCTCATACAGCGCCACCCTGCCTACCGCTGGACGCCAGTGCTGGCGATGGTCTTGGCCGTAATGGTGCAGTATTATCCGCCCGTTCACCAGGCCGTAGGCCACCTCGAAATCTTTTTCAGCCGCATACCAATTTTCCTCATAGGACTTAACCTCGGGGCGTGGGTGAAGGAGCGGCGCACCATTGACGGACAGGCCGTATGGCTCTTCGTGCTGGCTTTCGTCATGAGCCTTGCAATGTGCGTCGAGTTCGAAGAGGCGTGGCGCGGCCGCTTCCCACTGTTCCTGGAGCGCATGGTCTACATACCGCTCACTATCTCCGCCGTGGTGCTGCTTGCCCTGGCGTTGCGCCATACGCCGCAGCGTGTGCGCCGTGCGCTGGCCTTTGTGGGGACAGTCAGCCTCGAGCTGTACCTCATACACATACAGTTCGTCCTGAAATACATATCCCCTTACCGCCTCGGCTACTGCCTCACGGTGCTGCTAATGCTCGCCGTGTCGCTTGTGCTGGCGTGGGTTTTGCACAAGGTCTTAGGGAAAATAACGGGTTGAACACCCACCACACAGCCTCCTAACACCCACCCCAGCCCTCCCAAAGGGAGGGGGCTTGATGTGCTTCGTAGGATGTACGGGTTTGCAAAAGACGGCAAATCGCGATGTAAAAGGCCGTGAATTGCAATGCAAAAGGTGGCCTTTTGGAGGCTAAAAGACGGTCTTTTGGAGGCTAAAAGGCGGCATATTGGAAAGTGATTGACAATCAGGCGGTTAGCCATGCCGCGTCAATGGCGCGTCAGGCTCATTAGGCTTATCAGGCATATTAGGCCCAATAAGCCCGATAAGCCTAATAAGCCTGATACGTCAATGCCGCGTACCTGCCATCAAAAGCATTCCAAGCTCCCTCCCTTCGGGAGGGTTGGGGTGGGTGTTTGGAGGTGGCCGGGTGGGTGTCAGTTATTGAATTTATTGGAATATGAACAACATTATACGATTAATCCGTCCGCAGCAGTGGATAAAAAACGTATTCGTGATGGTGCCGATGTTCTTCGGCGGCAGCCTGCTCGACGTGGCCGACATACGCGCTTCGCTGCTGGCGTTTCTGGCGTTCAGCTTCACGGCGTCGTCGGTGTACTGCTTCAACGACATCAACGACGTTGAGGCCGACCGCCGCCATCCTGTGAAGTGCCGCCGTCCGGTGGCGTCCGGGGCGGTGTCGGTGGGTGCGGCGCGCGCCCTTATGGCGTTGATGCTGCTGCTGGCGGCCGCTGTCACAGCACTGGTGGGCGACCTGCGGCATGTGCTCCAAGTGGGCGGCGTGCTGCTGTTTTACTATGTAATGAATCTCTGCTACTGTGCCAAGCTGAAGCAATACGCCATCGTCGATGTGTGCATCGTGGCCTTCGGCTTTGTGTTGAGGGTGCTCGTCGGGGGCTTCGCCACCGACATAACGCCGAGCAAGTGGCTGGTGCTGATGACGTTCCTGCTCACGCTTTTCCTGTCGTTCGCCAAGCGCAGGGACGACGTGCTGCGCATGAACGAGACGGGAGTGCCGCCGCGCAAGAACACCATACGCTACAACCTCACGTTCATCAACCAGGCAATCACCATCACGGCCACCGTCACGCTGGTGTGTTATATCATGTACACCGTGTCGCCCGAGGTTACCGGGCGCATCGGTTCCGACATGCTTTACCTCACCTCCGTGTTAGTCCTGCTCGGCCTGCTGCGCTACATGCAGCTGACCGTCGTCGACGAGAAGAGCGGCGACCCCACGCGCATGATGCTGCACGACAGGTTCACCCAGCTCGTAGTCGTAGCCTGGGCGCTCGTCTTCGCAGTGCTGTTGTATGTCAAATAAAATAGCGACACCCACCCCAACCCTCCCCAAGGGAGGGAGCTTGATGTGCTTTTCAATGCTGCATGGATTGGGGAAAAAGACAATAACTAACCATACTCCCTCCCTCGGGAGGGCTGGGTGGGGCTCGTTTTTAGTTCTAATTAGATTATGACCGACTTCGACATAAGCAAATATCCGCTCGGGGCAATCCATGCTTTCGACTTCGACGGCACGCTCACGCGCCGCGACACGCTCATAGAGTTCATACGTTTCGCCAAGGGAGACAAGGCTTTCCTGCTTTGCTTTCTGCGCTATTCGCCGCTCTTGGTGCTGATGAAGATGGGGCTGTACCCCAACTGGAAGGCCAAGCAACGCGTGTTCTCGCACTGCTTCAAGGGCATGGCTGTCGACACGTTCAACTCGCTTTGCGTGCGCTTCGCCCGTGCCAAGGCCGGCCTTATGCGGCCCAAAGGCATACGGAAAATACAGGATGTGCTGGCCGAAGGCGGCAAGGTGGTGGTCGTCAGTGCGAGCGTCAACAACTGGGTAGAGCCGTTTTTCGACGGCATCGGCGGTGTCTACGTCGTCGGGACAATGGTGGAAGAGCGCGGAGGCGTGCTCACTGGCCGCTTCCTTACCAAGAACTGCTACGGCGAAGAGAAGGTAAACCGCCTGCTCCAGCTCTTCCCCGAGCGCACGCAATACTGGCTTACGGCCTACGGCGACAGCCAGGGCGACGCGCAACTGCTCGACTTTGCCAACGAGGCGTACTACAAACCGTTCAAGTAATTCATAATTCTTAATTCATAATTCATAATTCATAATGAGACGGTTGCTGCTTTGCACTCTCCTGCATTCCCTGTATTCGCAGAACTCCCAGTCCTCCCACATCTCCCATAAAACGAATAACCTATGAAAAAGCTTCTAAGACTGTTCAAAGTAAGCCGCGAAGAGTGGCTCGCGTCAGCCCTTATGCTGCTGGTTACGGTGTCATTGCACATCCTCGTAATAGCGCGTTACTTCGACTTGTTCACCCAAACAGGGCGAGGCCACTGGACTGTGTTCATCAAGAACTTCACAGTGTCGGGCTTCGACCCCATCACTTACTCCGTGGTGACGTACTGGGACACCGCCTACAACGTCTACCGCCACCCCCTGCTGGCGTTCATGGCATGGCCGTTATCCATGCTTGACAAGTGGCTTATGGAGCTGACGGGTGTCAACCTGGTGCAGTTCATAGTGGCTGTGCCGCTGCTGTTGTGCGCCTTTTACACGTTCGTCTTCATGTACCGCACGTTCAGGGACATCGTCCGCCTGCGCGCTTTTGACTCGGCTGTGCTCTCGACGATGCTCTTTTCGTTCGCATACGCAATGGTGTCGGCCGTGGTGCCCGACCATTTCTGCGTCTCGATGTTCCTACTTGTCTTCACAGTTTACGTTTCCGGCAGGAAGATACAGGATGGTTCGCAGTTCAAAATATGGCAGACGGTGGTGCTGTTCTTAGCCACTGCCGGCGTGACACTTAGCAACGGAGTAAAGACTTACATATATTCGCTCTTTACGAACGGGCGCAAATTCTTCAGACCTAAATACTTCCTGTTTGCCGTCTTGCTGCCTGCGGCGCTTATCTGGGGCTTCGCCCGTTGGGAATACCGCACCTTTGTGCTGCCCAAGGAGAAGGCGCGCCACGAGTTGCGGGCAGCCAAGAAGGCCGAGGCGCGCCAGCGTGCGTTCAACGCTTTCCGTGACACTACGTCGCTGAAAGACAGCGCCTTGATAGCCAAGGCGTTCGACCGGGAGATGCGCATGCGTGCGGAGGCGGCAGCCAAGAGCCGCCGTAGCAGTGCGAAAGCCCGGCATACGGGTAAGCCTATGGCTGAAGGCGAGTTCATGCAGTGGACCGACGCCACCACGTCGCGTGCCGCAACGGCGGTGGAAAACCTGTTCGGCGAGTCCATCCAGTTGCACAAAGACCATCTGCTTGGCGACACTTTGCGCAGCCGTCCGGTGATAGTGCGCTACCGTTGGGCTGTTAACTACATCGTCGAGGGGCTCGTCGTGCTGCTGTTTGCTGCCGGTATATGGTGCGGCCGGCGGTCGCGCTTCATGTGGATGGTGCTTTGCGGCATGGCGTTCGACATGGCTTTGCACATGGGTTTGGGCTTCGGCATCAACGAGGTGTACATCATGTCGGCCCACTGGCTGTTCGCATTGCCCATAGCCATAGGCTTCCTTGTCAAGGCGGCGGAAGGCCGCAAGTGGGAGGAATGGCTGCGCAAGCTGCTCGTCGGGCTTACGGTGTGGCTCATGGTGTACAACTTCGTGCTGTTCGCCAAGTATCTGTTATAGGCCGCAACGGGGCGGACGGGCCGCATCGGGCTTGCCTGTCGCCTCGGCTTATATGGCTTATTAGCCTTATCAGGCTTATTGTTTTTTATTCAAAGAAGGTGCTTGTTTATGAAAATATCCGTGTTAGTTCCCGTTTACGGGGTGGAGAAATATATAGGGCGTTGTGCCGAGTCGCTGTTCGGACAGACGTACAAGGACATCGAGTTCGTGTTCGTTGACGACTGTTCGCCCGACCGTTCGGCCGAAATCATGCGCTCTGTCGTAGCCCGGCATCCCGAAGTGGAGGGCCGTGTACGCATCATACGGCACGAGCGCAACAGCGGTCTTGCCGCCGCGAGACGCACCGCGCTTGCCGCCGCGACGGGCGACTGCGTGCTGCATATCGACAGCGACGACTACCTGCCGCCGCAAGCCGTCGAGACGCTTGCCGGCCGCATGGCGGCCACTGGCGCCGACATGGTGGACGGGGCGTGGCTAAGGGTGATGCCCGACGGCTCTACAAGCCTGATGCCTCCGTGCCGCGTGGCGCGCAAGGAGAGGTATCTGGCCATGATGCTGTGCCAGAACGTAGTGGCGCACAACCTCTGCGGACGCCTCATAAGACGCAGCATTTACACCGCGAACGGCATCGACAATGTGCCAGGCGTTGACAACGCCGAGGACTATTCGGTCACTCCGCGCCTGCTGTTCTATTCCAGCCGGGCTTTCGTTGACGATGTTGTTTATTGTTACAGCGACGAAAACGCATCGTCGTACACGCACACCGTGTCGCTGCGCAACCTCCGCTCGTACCTCATGGCCTGCCGCGTGGTGCTCGACTTTTTCACCAAGCGCGACACGGAGAGGCGTTACCTTACGGGCTTGCAGTTCGGTATGGTGAACGCGATGCGCATAACACGCAGCTCGGGCTACGGCTTCGCTCCGTTCGACGAGCTGCTCGGCTACCGTCCGCGCGGCGTGCTTTTCCGACTGATGGCCGCCCTTTTCCGCGGCCGTTGTCCGTATGCGGTGGCAAATTTCGCTTACCTTTTGGCAAGGAGAATATACATATCGCTGCTCCGATTGTAACTTCTTGATATTCAGTGTGTTGTAAAACGCGTTGCAAAAGGCCGTCTTTTAGCTTCTAAAAGACGGCCTTTTGGCGTGTAAAAGACGGCCTTTTACAATGCGGAATGTGGCCTTTTGGAAAATAATGATTACCTTTGCCCATGATAAAGTCATGAAAAAGGTATTCCACATAGTAACGCATTTCGATGTCGGCGGAGCCGAGCGCGTGGCTGTCAACATAGCCAAGTCGCGCACGGAAGGCTATGAATATCACATTGTCGAGCTGCTGCGTGCCAATTCGCAGTTCACAAAGGTGTTCATAAAGGAGCTTGACGAGGCCGGCATACGCTATCACCGTGCCCACGTGCCGCCAATAAGGTTTCACTACGTGTTCGAGCGTTTGGCCGCCGTAGTGTTCCCCCTGTGGTTCGTTCCGCTGTTCCTGAAGCACCGTCCTGCCGCCATACACTCTCACACGGAGATGCCCGACCTGGCTGTGTGGTGGCTGTTCACCCTTTTTCCCGGCCTGCTTAAAGGCTGCAAGGTGGTGCGCACAATACACAACACCGTGCTGTGGACTGGGCTGAAGAAGACCGGCCGCCGCGTGGAACGCTTTTTCATGCGCCATGCCTGCAACGTGGCTATATCCGTGTCGGTGCGCGACAATTACGCCAAAGAATACGGACAGACGCCTCCCATAATATATAATGGCGTGGCGGAGACCATCCAAAAACCTTACGAAGAGGGACTGTCTTCAAGTATAAACATACTCTTCGCAGGCCGTTTCGAGCCGCAGAAGGGCATAAGCACCCTCATAGAGGTAGTGAAACGGCTGAAAGACGACCGTCGGCTGCACTTTTATATAGTGGGCGACGGCAGTCTCCGTGCTGACATCGAGCGTGAACTCGGAAATCAGGAAAATGTCACTTTGCATGCTCCCATATATGGTTTGGCCGCCTATCTGTCATCGTTCGACTACATGTTCATGCCTTCCGAGTTTGAAGGACTTAGCATAATGTCAATCGAAGCGAGCCTCGCCGGCCTGCCGGTCATTGCCAACAGCTGCCCTGGACTGCGCGACACGCTGCCTCCAGACTGGCCTTTGGCCGTGACGGGGAACAGCATCGACAGCTACATGGACATCTTCAAGAACCTCGAAAAGCGTGCGAATGGCAATGCTTTAAGCAAAGAAGCTATGCTGTTCGCAAAAGAAATGTTTGGCATCAGGCGCATGCAGGAAGCGTATGAGGAGTTGTATAAGGGCTGAAAACAATGGCAAACATTATATCAAAAGCGGCGAAGACCGCTTACAACACCGTCTTCCGCGCCGTACAGCGGTATGACCTCACACCGTGGGAGCACGAGCCCGACATGGCGAAACCTGTCTACGGAGTGTATCATGTGTTCTGTGACAAAGGCTGGCGCGAGCTTGTCGCCGACCAGATTGGCCGCCTGAAAGCAGGCGGACTGTACGCCGTCACGCGGCGGCTTTACGTCAGTTGCATAGTGAAAGACCGCCAGGAGGCCGACGAACTGCTGCGTATGCTCGGTGAAGAGAAGGCGGAGCTTGTCTCCGTTGAGACCGACCCGATGAAGTTCGAGTACCCCGCCCTTGAGTTTCTAAGGGCTAAGAGCGTCGGGGAAGACTGCCTGCTGTACTATTTCCATACGAAAGGCGTGTCATATTACGGCGGCGACGACCGTGACAGAAACTACCGCCGCTTCCGCCGCAACGTGGATGCGTGGCGGCACATGATGGAGTATTTTCTTTTCACCAAGTGGCAGGTGGCCGTCAATGTGCTGCAAGGCGGCTATGATACTTACGGCTGTTACCGCCTGCCTCCTTACCCCAAGCCTTATTATCTGTATGCAGGCAACTTCTGGTGGGTAAGCTCCGGCTATGCGCGCCGCCTGCCGCCGTTCCCCAAGGAGCGCATTGCGACAGACCGCTTTTGGGCCGAAGAGTGGCTGTATTCGGCGTGTCCGCGCGACTTTTCGGCGTTTGACACGCTGGCCGACCTGTACTTCGTGCATATTGACGAAGCCCTTTATGCAGGCAGGAGGCTGCCTGTGGGCAAGTGGTTGAGGTTCGTAATGCGGTTCAATTGGGTAAAGACGCGCAAGCACTTGTTCAAGTTCGACTATAAGAAAAAGCGCCAGTTGTGCTACCAAGTGTTGCGCAAGGGGTGATGCCTGGTGTGCTGGCGGTGCATGCCGGCATGCCTTACGGCTTGCTTCGCCTGTGCTTAAGGTATTCGATACATTCGTCGAAGATGTGCACACGGGCAAGTTTCATCACGGCGGAGTATAGCGCCGCCACTACGGCTACGCGGCAAACCAGCAGCAGCCAGTGGTTGCCTATGCCACGGGTGAGCAGCCACGTCGCTGCCGTAACAGCCGCCGCTGCCAGCATGAACGGGCAGATGTCGCGCAGTACGTCGGTCATCCTTATGCCTGTAAGGCGGTGCAGGAAGTGTTGCCACAGGCCGAGCAGCAGGATGTTGCTGGCTGAATAGGCTATGACCATTGTCATTATGCCGTACCGTGCGAACAGAAGTACGATGGCGAGCTGCACCAATATCTGCGCTATGTTGCACCAGAGGTAGATGTCGCTGCGTCCGCAGCTGATGGCGTGGTTCTGGTATATCGAGTAGAAGGGCATGAACGCTCCGCCGATGCACAGCACCCTGAGCAGCGGTACGCTGCTGAGCCACTGCTCGTGTATGGTCACGAGGATGAACTCTTCGGCCACGATGGCCAGCCCGAACATTGCCGGGAATGAGAGCATCGCCATGAAGCGTGTCATCTTGCGGAACACCCTGCGCTCGCGTTCGCCGTCGTCGCTGATTTGCGCCATCACCGGCTGCGCCACCTGCGCCACCGTGCCGGTGAGGAACGAGTAGGCCATGGTGTTCCATTTGTTGGCCTGCGTGAAGTTGCCCACCGTCCGCATGGGGAACAGGCGGCCGAAGATGAACACCAGCAGGTTGCCGCTAAGCGTGTTGAGTATTGACGTGAAGAGGATTTTCACGCTGAATCCGAACATCCCTTTGATTGGCCGCAGGTCGATGCGCAGTGACGGATGCCACGGCGTGCAAATGTAACGGCCTATGTTGACTACGGTGATGTAGATTACCTGCTGCCATGCGAGGCTCCAGTAGTCCATGCCGTTGAGGGCGAGGATTACGCCAGCCGTGCCCGAGGTCAGCAGTGCGGCGAAGCCTATCATGGTGCTTTGCTTCACCATGAGCCGCTTGAACATGTATGCGCTGTGGGCTATGCCGAGCGCGGATATGGGCACGCAGAGGAATACGAACCTCGACACTTCTACGAGCGCGGGCTGGCGGAAGAAGCGCGCTATGAGCGGAGCGCAGAGGAAGAGGACGGCGTAAAGCGAGAAGCCTGCCAGCACGTTGAACCAGAAAACGGCGTTGTAGTCGCGCGGCGTGGGGGCTTTCATGTTGGTCAGCGCCTGCGTGAAGCCGAAGCTTTGCAGGTTGCCGGCTATGGTGGTGAATATCGCCAGCACGCCCACCATGCCGTAGTCGGACGGCGTAAGCAGCCGCCCGAGGAATATGCCGAACAGCAGGTTGAGCACCTGCGTGGTGCCGTTGTTTATCAACCCCCACATCAGTCCCTTGGCTGTTTTCTCCTTCAGATTGTCCATTTGACGGCAAAGGTACTGCAAAATTCCGATTGACAGAAGTGAAATCGCAATTGTTTTCGCCTTGATTGCCATGCTGTTGCGTGGCGTTTTGTAACCGCTTGGCTGCCAATGTGTTACGGACGGGCTTGCAAAAGGTGGCCTTTCGCCGTGTAAAAGGTGGCCTTTTAGGGGCTGAAAGACGGCCTTTTACAACGCGAAAGATGGTTTTTCGCATAATTATTGCTATCTTTGCATACCCATGCAGGCAGCCCGGCGGCATCATGCCGGGCGCATGGCAGACAATGGAAGATATGAGACGGATAAATGACATAAAGGAACTACGCGGCGTGCAGCTCGGCATACTTGACGACATCCACGCTTTTTGCACGGCCTGCGGCCTGCGTTACTTCCTGGCGTGCGGCACGCTTATCGGAGCCGTGCGCCACAAGGGGTACATCCCTTGGGACGACGATGTAGACCTGTACATGCCGCGCGAGGACTACGAACGCTTCATCAGCACGTTCAAGAGCGCGTCGGGCAATTGCCGCGTGCTCGACCCGAAGAGGGAGAAGCACTACATGTACACCTTCGCCAAGGTGGTGGATACGCGCACGCTGCTTGTAGAACCCGAGAACGAGGGATACCGCATCGGGGTCTACGTCGACGTGTTCCCGGTCGACTATGTGACCGACGACAAGGCCGGGCAGCGCCGACTGTTCAAGCGCAAGCGGCTGCTGTATAAGATAAGAAGGTGCAAGAAGTCGAAAAACGTTTACCTGAAGTCGGCCCTTGCATTCTGGTGCTACCGCCTGCTGCCCGTCTCCGTGGGCATGCTCGACCGTCTGCTGCGCCGCATGACGGTGCGCCGCGAGCCTACGTCGACCGTTGCCAACCTGTCTGAAGCCGGTCCTGCGGCACGCTCGTGGATGCCTGCCGCCGATATAGAGGGCAGCGTCGACATACTGTTTGAGGGACGGATGTACAAGACTATGGTAGGTTACGAGGATTACCTGCGCCGTACATACGGCGACTACATGAAGCTGCCGCCCGTAGAGCAGCGCGTCACCCACACCTTCGAGGCGTACTGGCTGGATTAGCGTTCAACGCCTTCCGTCCTGTCGGACGAAAGACATGCCCCATTCATAGACCTTGTCAATGACCGGCACAGGCACGCCTTTGTCGTGAGCCAGGCGGTGTATGATGCCCAGTCCGTAGGGAAAGTCCTCCGTGAAATAGCGGCTGTTGAAGTCGGGAACGTAGCCTCTGCCGTGTTCGGCCATCGGTGCAGGTATGCCCTTGAACGCCTTGATGGAGCGCAGCTTGGCGGCAAGCGATGCGTCGTCGCTGCTCTCGTAATAGTCGAGTACGGTCGGTATGCAGCCACGTCTTACGGGCAGTGTGCCGAGAAGTGCCTGCAGCTCGCCGTCCATGGCGATGTAAAGGCGTGCCGCCTGCTCGTCCCATTCTTCGTAGAACATCGGCACGCGGCTGTACACCGTGCCTTCGCGCCATCCGCTCCACAGGCTGTACAGGCGCGCAGGGTGCAGCAACGGGTTGCTGTTCGTCAGGCTTACTTCGTACATGTTGCCGGCCAACCGCACTGGAGTGGCCAGCATCCGCTCCATTTCCTGCCTGAAACTTTCCGTTTCCTTGATGCCTTCCACGCCCATGCACAGCTCCTTCTTGTATCCGAGCAGTGACGCGCGGCGGCCGTATTCGGTGGTGCGTGCGATGAAAGGCACGCGCTGGAAGCCGAACAGCGGTGTGCCGGCAGGCAGCCGTTTGCGTGCCTCGAAGTAGAAACCCGTGCTCGACACCACGCTGCCTACTGCAGTGCCGCTGTCCAAATACGGGCGTATTTCGTCGAGTGTGGAGCCGATTGACCACCCCGGAAGGCACATTATAACAGTATCGCAGCCTGCCACAACGTCGGCCGGACGCGACGAAACGCGCGCCAGGAGGCCGGTAAGAGCGGCGCCGTCGGGCGTGTCAATGGTTATGGCTGGCTGCCAACGTTCCGGCCTTCGGGTAAGAATCCTTACCTCGTCGGCTTCCCTTGAGGCTATGAAGCCTGCCATGACGTGCCCCAGGTTGCCGCCTCCGCAAATGCAAATCTTCATATAATATAATGTGAAATGGCGTGAGCCGTCATAGTGAAAGCAGCGCGTCGACGAGGCGGTCGTTGTCGGCCGTGCCGCGCACTGACACCCTGATGAAGTTGAGTCCGCGCATTCCGGTCTTCGTGTCGCAGTCTTTAATCATTATGTTGAACTGCGCGAGCAGTATTTTCGACAGCTCGTGCGACGTGAAGCGGCCTGTTATGGCGCAGCAGAAGTAGTTTGCCTGCGATGGAAGCACCCTCAGCCAGCTTACCTCTTGCAGCCGTTTGCGGAAGCGTGCGCGCTCTATGACGAACTTGCGGCAGGCTTCACGGTAGGCGGCCTGGTACTTGTTGAATATCTGCATGTAAAATTCTGCGAACGAGTTGATGTTCCAGATGCTTACGTCTTTCTTTATCCTGTCTATCAGCTGGCCGTCGGCCGACGCGAGTATGCCAAGCCGCAGCCCCGGCACTCCGAACGACTTGGATATGCTCTTGACGACGACGAGGTTGGGATTGGCCGCGAGCACGGCGTCGTCGAGCAGCGTGTTGTGCTCGAAGTCGTCGCTGAAGTCGACAAACGACTCGTCCACTACGAGCGTCACTCCGCGTTCTCCGCACCACCGGCAGAGGCGCTTCACGTCGTCTGTGGGTATGAAGTTGCCCGTAGGGTTGTCGGGATTGATTAGCAGCAGGCGGCTGATGTCCTTGCCGTCGAAGTGCTCCATGAGGTCGTCGGCGGTGTAGCTGAAGTCGGCGTTGCGCGGAGTGAAGGCTACGATGCCGTCCTTGTCGAGGCGGTTGGGGTATTCCTCGAACGTGGGGTAGACCACTCCCGTCTTGCCGTCGGCGTGCTCCATGAGGCTCTTGATTAGCTCCGCCGCGCCGTTGCCGGCCACGATGTGCCGTCCGGCGACGCCGAAGCACTTGCCTGCCAGCATCGAGTTGACGTACATGCCTGAAGGATATTCGGTGAGCAGGGTGTCGAAGTTGGCCTTCATCTCGGCCTTCATCTGCTCTGTAGGGAAGTAGGGGTTTACCAGGTAGCAGAAGTCTGTCATCTTGGGGAAGCGCCAGTGCCCTCCGTAGCGGAAGTTGTAGCGGCGCAGCATCTCCTCGCCTTCGGCGAAGATGGTCTCCGCTATGTCAAGGTCTTGCACGTCGTCAATCTCGTACCACTTCTCCGTCCCTACGGGAAGAGCCTTCAGGTCGCTGTTGTCGAGCAGCGTTATGACGCGCAGCACCTGCTCGTAATACTCGTTGTTGCCCAGCGCCTTGCAGTATGCGTCGAGGAAAGGCACGTACTTGTTGGCCGAGAACGAGCGGCTGAACTTGTATATGTTGACCGTCTTGTAGTAATGTTCCGTGTCCTCGAAGCGGAACGCTTTTTTGGGCACGAAGTTCACAATGTTGCGCTCTTCGTCAATCCTTACCATCGTGCCGTCCATCCACGACTCGTACTTAGCCACCAAAGCCACGTTGGGATGGCTGTCTTCGAGGGCCAAGGGCAGCATCCTGTCGGAGAATATGAGGTCTGATTCAATCAGCAGCGTGTCGTCCTCGCACAGCTTGTCCTTGGCAAGCCACAGCGAGTATATGTTGTTGGTGCGGTCGTACACGGGGTTGTCTACATACTCGATGGCGAGCTTTCCGCCATGCGTGGCGTCGATGTGGGCCTTCAGTTCGCCGCCCTTGTAACCCGTCACAATGACGACACGGTTCAGTCCGAGCCGCGAGAGCTGCTCCAGCGTGCGGTCGATGAGCCTCACGCCGTTCACCTTTACCATGCACTTGGTGTTGTCCCTGGTGTAGTCGCCGAGCCTGCGGCCCATCCCGGCCGCCAGTATTATTGCCTGCATAATGGTTGGTTGTTTGCCGCCGCGTGTCCGTCCGTAGGGCGGCGCGGCTGTTGTTACAAGTGCAAAGATACTTATTTTTACCGTTATAACGCATTGCCGGCGTTAAAAGTTTCGGTCGGCCGCGGTGCCGCCGGCCGCCGGTAGGATTGCCGTACCGTGTCGGGCGTTTTGCAAAAGGTGGCCTTTTACAACGCAAAAGGCCACCTTTTGGAGTGTAAAAGACGGTCTTTCGCATTGTAAAAGACGGCCTTTTGCGCAGCCCTTTGTTTACGGGCGTTTCACGGGGGATGTGTTTTTAGTTGAGGATTGAGAGTTGAGAATGGAGAATTGTGATTACCATTGACGCTTGAAAGCCGGTAGGGGTAATCATAATTCTCCATTCTCAACTCTCCATTCTCAATCCGCTTGCCTTGCAAGTGCAAAAAGAATGCGCCGCAACTCTTCACGAGCTGCGGCGCATCAAAAATATGTTTAACTAAAAAACCTTTTCGATTCGAAAGACAGCCTCACGGCTCCCTTTGTCATCCTAAATAATCATGAAAACTTTACCTTAAACTAATACTATTTACTAACCTAAACAATTTATTAACCTTTTGACGATGCAAAGGTACAACGAAAATGCGTCCGTGTCAATACTTTCATGTGTGTTTTTGATATCTTAACAGCTTTTCTTGATACAAATCAATAACTTGTGTGCGCAAACAGCGATTAAAATGCCCTGATATTTGGAAAAATGCGTTATTTGTTTTACTTTTGCGTAAGTTTAGGATAATGACTTGACATACGATGCGTGTACTTATTGTAAATACAAGCGAGAACGTTGGCGGAGCGGCGGTAGCCGCAGGCCGCCTGGTCGACGCGCTGAACAACAACGGCGTGAAGGCCAAGATGATGGTGCGCGACAAGACTACCGACAGCCTTACCGTAGCCTCGGCCGGCGGCAGGCTGCGGCGCAAGTGGGCGTTCCTGTGGGAACGCTGGTGCGTGTTCTGCCACCTCGGTTTCTCGCGTAAGAACCTTTTTGCCATAGACATAGCCAACGCCGGCGTAGACATCACCAAAACGCGCGAGTTCAAGGAGGCCGACATCGTGCACCTGCATTGGGTAAACCAAGGCATGCTTTCGCTCCGCACGCTCGGCAAAATCCTCGATTCGGGCAAGCCGGTAGTGTGGACTCTGCACGACATGTGGCCCGCTACGGCCATCTGCCATTATCCGCGCGGGTGTAGGTCGTACGCCACGCAGGGCTGCGCCAACTGCCAGCTGCTGCCCGGTCATGGCTCCGGCCGCGACCTGTCGCACCGTGTATGGCGTAAGAAGGAGCGCATCTGGTCGTCGCACAACATCGTCTTCGTGGCCTGTAGCCGGTGGCTCGCCTCTGCGGTGAAGGGCAGCCGGCTGCTTACAGGCAAGCAGGTGGTGAGCATTCCCAATGCAATCGACATGCGCGAGTTCCGCCCCGGCGACAAGGCCGAAGCCCGTATGCGCCTGTCTTTGCCGCTCGACAAGAAGCTCGTGCTCTTCGTCTCGCAGCGCATCACCGACGAGCGCAAGGGCATGGATTACCTGCTCGGAGCCTATGACAGGCTCGTCAAGGCGTGTCCGCAGGTCAAGGACGACACGGCTGTGGTAATCCTCGGAGGCAAGTCGGAAGAGTTTGCAGGGCGTCTGCCTGTGCCCGTATATCCGCTTGGCTTTGTTAGCACCACTGAAAAGATAATAGATGTGTATAATTCGGTCGACTTGTTCGTGCTCCCTTCGCTTGAAGACAACCTGCCCAACACCATCATGGAGGCCATGGCCTGCGGCGTTCCGTGCGTAGGTTTCAACGTAGGCGGCATACCGGAGATGATTGACCACCGCAAGAACGGCTACGTAGCGGCGTACAAGAGCGCCGAAGACCTGGCCGAAGGGATGCGTTGGGTATTGCAGGAGGCCGACTATGACGGGCTTTCGCGTGCCGCAGTGCGCAAGGTTTCGGTGTCATATTCGCAGCAGAGCGTGGCAATGAAGTACATTGAAGTTTACAACCAAGCCCTTGCTTACAGGCATTACAGGTTATGATAAGGTTCACAATTGTCACCATTACGTACAACGCCGCCCCCGTGTTTATGCGCACGGCGGATAGCGTTCTCGGCCAGACGTACCGCGATGTGGAGCACATCATCGTGGACGGGGCGTCAAGTGACGGCACTGCCGACATGGCCTTGGCATACAAGCGGCGGTCTGACGAGGCTGCGAACGGCCATGAGGTGCGCGTCGTTTCAGAACCCGACAAGGGGCTGTACGATGCCATGAACAAGGGGCTTCGCCTCGCAACGGGCGACTATGTATGCTTTCTCAACGCCGGAGACTTCTTCCCTGACGCGTCAACCCTTCACCTTATATATAATAATGCGCGGCTTGGCAGCTATGAAAACGACAGGAGCGGCATGCCTGCCGTGCTCTATGGAGACACCGATTTGGTAGATGACGAGGGGCGGTTCGTGGCCCGTCGCCGCCTTGCTCCGCCCGAAAGGCTTACTTGGAGGTCGTTCCGCATGGGCATGCTGGTGTGCCATCAGGCTTTCTACGCACGTCTCGACATCGCCCGGCGCACGCCTTACGACCTGCGTTACCGCTTCTCCGCCGACGTGGACTGGTGCATACGGGTGATGAAGGAGGCGTCGCGCATGTCGCTGCCGTTGGCCAACGTCCATGCAACCGTGGCCTGCTACCAGCGCGAGGGGCAGACAACCAAGAACCACCGGGCATCGCTCCGCGAGCGTTTCGACGTGATGCGACGCCACTATGGGCTGCCGGTCACGCTGGCAATGCACGCCTGGTTCGTGGTGAGAGGTGTGCTGAAGCGTGGCCGACGATGATGGCTTTCATCCTAATTTACAATTAAATAACTAAAATTATTTGGCTATTTGCGGCTTTATTCCCTATTTTTGCCGTTGTAAACAAATACGAGTAAAAACATAAAAAGGAGGCAATATGAAGAAGTTTGTAGTCAGTTTGGCCTTGCTCGGGCTGTTCAGCGTCGGCACGATGGCTTTCATCGGTCATGACGGCGACGAGCCGCCTGCGCGTCAGACGGAGCAAAGGCGCGGCCATTGCGGCTGGCATGACGATTGCGACGGCCGTCACCGCCACCACCGCAGGGGTGGATGTTGCGGCGATTACCGCAGGAATGACTGCCGCAAGGACGACAGGTGCTGCGGCGAAAGGTACGGATGCGGTGCTTGCCGGTACAATCGTTGCACGGTGGACGGATGCCACGAGCGCGGCGAGTTGTGCCCGGAGTGTGCCGAATGGTGCGACAACCACAGGCGCGACGATGTTTATAAGCGTAAGTAAACGAAAGGAGTTATCACGAAGATAACTCCTTTTTTCATGTTGTCGGTTTGTAAAAAGGCAGGCGGCTGTCAGCTCACGCTGGCAGCCGCCTTGACAATTTATTGACTTTAACAATTATGAGTATCTTAGGATTTGTCCGGGACGTATGCGCATCCTCTTGCTTATGTGGTTGAGTTTGCACAGTTTGTCGACCGTAGTGCCGCGCTTCTTGGCAATCGAACTGAGTGTCTCGCCGCGCTTTACCTTGTGGTAGAGCACGTCGCCTCCACGTTTCGTCGACTTCTTTGAAGCCTTGCTGCCGCTGCTGCTGCCGGTAGAAGCCTCTGCCATGTCGCTGTTCTTGCCTGCGCGCTTGTTTGCAAGTACAGACTCACTTTGGTACGTATCCTTGTGGAACATGTACGTGTCGGCAGTCACGTCCTGGTTCTTGAAGTCGAACATCAGCGCCGGATTGAGCGCCACTCCGCACAGGCGTGTCTCGAAGTGCAGGTGGGAGCCGGTGCTGCGGCCCGTGTTTCCGCCGAGTCCGATGGGGTCTCCGGCCCTTACCATCTGGTCTTCCTTGACCAAGTGCTTGGACATGTGGCCGTATATTGTCTCCAGTCCGTTGTGGTGGCGTATCACAACGTAGTTGCCGTAGCCTCTGGGTTCGTATTTGACGATGCGCACCTTGCCGCTGAATGCCGCGCGTATGGTGTCGCCGATGTACACTTTCACGTCGATGCCCTTGTGCATCCTGCCCCAGCGGCGGCCGAAGTTGGATGTTATTACGCGGCTCGTGGTGGGCATGCAAAAGTGTTTCAGGTTGATGAGGAACGAGTCGGGCAGCTCCGTCGCCTTGTGTGCGTACTTGTTGCTCCACTCCTTGTATAGCTGTGCCGACGGCGAGCCGGCCTGTTCTTTGTCGATAAGCCTGCGCAGTGCGATGGTGTCCACTGCCTTCATCTTCTTGTCTATCGGAGCCTGTCGGGCCAAGAGGTCTTGTGCGGTGGCTGTCGCCGCCGTCATGGCAAGAAAGGCTGTAATTGCTAATGTCTTAAATGTTCTTCTCAAATACATGGTTTAATGTTGTCGATTCATTCATCGGTTCCGGCAAGTGTCGGCACCGCAGTGCGGCCTGTTTTTCAAATATGAAATACCGCTTTGTTATAAAAACGTTGCAAAGATACGAAAAAATACTGTACGGTGTATTACACGTTAACAACTTTATCGACCTTTTAACATAGAAGGAACGTTCATGGCTTGGTGTTTGATTTAATTGAGAATGGAGAATGTAGAGTTGAGAATTATGATTACCTTTAATGCTTGGAAACCGGTAGGGGTAATCATAATTCTCAACTCTACATTCTCAATTCTCAATTCAAAAGACGGCAAATGGCGTTGCAAAAGGCCGTCTTTCGCACGCTAAAAGGCCGTCTTTTGCAATGTAAAAGATGGTCTTTTGTAACGTATTGAAAGCCAATGCGTTGCGGCGGTGGTCGTCGGCGGCCTTCTGAAAGTAAAATTTTTCACGCTTCGTCGACGGTTTTTTGAGGTTTATTTAGTAATTTCGCAGCTTGTAAAAACAATGTAACGACGACATGCTTACAGCTGAAGAACGCAACGCGATTATATCGCTCATACACAGGCAGGTAGTACCAGCCATCGGATGTACCGAGCCTATGGCCGTAGCCTTGTGCGTAGCCAAGGCGAGGGAACTGCTCGGCGTATTGCCCGAGAGCATCGACATACGCCTCAGTGCCAACATCCTGAAGAACGCCATGGGCGTAGGCATACCCGGCACGGGCATGACCGGCCTTCCCATAGCCGTGGCCTTGGGCGCGCTTATAGGCCGCCCGGAACTGGGACTGGAGGTGCTCCAGGACTGCAACCGCGACGCCGTGGAGCGCGGCAAGCGGTTTATTGCTGGCGGAAGGCTGCGCATCGGCCTCGACGAGGCCGCCCCCGACAAGCTATATATTAAGGTGACGGTGAGCGGCGGAGGGCATGAGGCCGAGGCGCACATCGCCACGGAGCATACCAACTTCGTCTACCTGCGCCGCGACGGCGACGTGCTCGAGGACAAGCCGGTACACGCCGGCCATGCAGCCGACGAGGAGGAAGTGCCCCTTACATTGAGAAAGGTTTATGACTTTGCCACCGAGACCGACGTTGACGACCTGCGCTTCATCCTCGAGGCGCGCGACATGAACGAGGCGGCGGCCGCCGACGGCCTGCGCGAGAACTTCGGCCACCAGCTCGGCAAGACCCTTTGCAGTCCCCTCGGGCGCGGAATAATGGGCGAAGGCATCTTCTCCAAGGTGCTCTCGGCCACCAGTTGCGCCTGCGACGCGCGCATGGCCGGGGCGATGATACCCGTGATGAGCAACTCGGGCAGCGGCAACCAGGGCATCTGCGCGACGATGCCCGTGGCCGTGTTCGCCGAGGAAAACCACAACACCGAGGAGGAGACAATCCGCGCCCTCATACTAAGCAACCTTACGGCAATATACATAAAGCAGCACCTCGGCACGCTCTCCGCCCTCTGCGGATGCGTGGTGGCGAGCACGGGCAGCAGCTGCGGCATAACGTATCTTATGGGCGGCAGCTACGAGCAGATAGCATTCTCCGTTAAGAACATGATTGCCAACCTCACCGGCATGATTTGCGACGGAGCCAAACCCAGCTGCGCCTTGAAGCTGACGTCGGGCGTAAGCACCGCCATCCTTAGCGCGATGCTCGCCATACAGAACAAGCATGTAACATCGGTGGAGGGCATCATCGACGACGACGTTGACCAGAGCATACGCAACCTCACCGAAATAGGCCGCCGCGGAATGGACGAGACCGACCGCTATGTACTCGACATAATGACACATAAGAAAGTGAAGAGTTAAGAACTGAAAGTCAGCGTCAAGCTAATTAAGAGTTTTCTTACAATGGCGCATAGGGCTAATCAGGCTCATTTGGCCTATTCGTCCTATCCCAATACACCATCCAACAACAAGCGATTATGAAGAAACAGTTTTTTATGACACTGCTCCTGGCGCTGCTTGCCGTGACGGCCGGCGCGCAGATGCAGGACCCCGTACACTTCAGCGTGAGCCAGAAGAAGGTGGCGGAGGACATCGTAGAGGTAACGTTCAGCGGCAAAATAGACGCCGGGTGGCACGTTTATTCGACCGGTTTGCCTGATGGCGGCCCGATATCGGCCACCATCACCACCGAGACCGCCGACGGGGCGAAGGCCGAAGGCAAGCTCGGACATAGGGGAAACGAGGTCAACAAGTTTGACAACATGTTCCAGATGAACCTGCGTTACTTCGAGAACAGCGTCACGTTCGTGCAGAAATACAAAATAACGGGCAAGACTTACCATATCAAGGGCTATCTGGAGTACGGCTCGTGCAACGACGAAATGTGCATGCCTCCTACGCAAGTGGAGTTCGACTTCAAGGGCGAAGGCGTGGCGGATGCGCCCAAAGAACCTGTCGTAGAGGAGAAACCGGCGGCTGATACGGTAGCTGTGGCCGACACGGCGAAGACCGACACCGCTGTGGTCGCCGCTGTTCCAGAGGTTGACAGCGACTCTCTTTGGACGCCGGTAATCAGCGAACTGCAGGCCATGAACGGCCAGCAGGGCAGCGCCGACCACTCTTGGCTGTACATATTCTTCATGGGTTTCGTGGGCGGACTTGTCGCCTTGTTCACTCCCTGTGTGTGGCCCATCATCCCGATGACCGTCAGCTTCTTCTTGAAACGCGCCAAGGACAAGCGCAAGGGCGTGCGCGACGCCGTGACGTATGGCATTTCCATCGTGGTAATCTACCTCGTCCTCGGCCTTGCCATAACGGCTTTGCTCGGTGCGAGCGCGCTCAACGCACTGTCAACCAACGCCGTGTTCAACATCTTCTTCTGCCTGTTGCTGGTGGTGTTCGCCCTTTCCTTCTTCGGATGGTTCGAGCTTACGCTGCCCTCTTCGTGGACGAACAAGGTCGACAGCAAGGCTTCTTCCACGAGCGGACTGCTTAGCATATTCCTCATGGCGTTCACGTTGACGCTCGTGTCGTTCTCTTGCACAGGTCCCATCATCGGCTTCCTGCTCGTCGAGGTGAGCACGTCGGGCAGCATAGCAGGCCCTGCCGTGGGCATGGCTGGTTTCGCCATAGCCTTGGCTTTGCCGTTCACGCTGTTCGCCTTGTTCCCCACATGGCTGAAGCAAGCGCCCAAGTCGGGCGGCTGGATGAACACCATCAAGGTGGTATTGGGCTTCATCGAGCTGGCCTTCGCACTCAAGTTCTTCTCCGTGGCCGACCTTGCATACGGCTGGGGACTGCTCGACCGCGAGGTGTTCCTCTCGCTTTGGATAGTCATCTTCGGCCTGCTCGGCCTCTATCTCATAGGCAAACTCAAGTTCCGTAGCGACGGCGACGACAACCGTGCGATGCCCGTGCCGTGCATAATGCTGGGATTGTTGTCGCTGGCTTTCACCGTCTACATGATTCCCGGGCTGTGGGGTGCGCCCTGCAAGGCCGTCAGCGCCTTTGCTCCGCCCATGAACACGCAGGACTTCAACTTGTATCACAACGAGGTGAAGCCGCGCTTTACCGACTACGAGCAGGGCATGGCGGCGGCCAAGGCCGAAGGAAAGCCCGTGCTTGTCGACTTTACCGGCTTCGGCTGCGTCAACTGCCGTAAGATGGAGGCGGCTGTATGGACCGACCCGCAGGTGGCCGACAAGCTGACGAATGACTACGTGCTCATTTCCCTTTACGTTGACGACAAGCAGCCGCTGGCCGAGCCTATGGAAGTGACGGAGAACGGAAAGAAGCGCACGTTGCGCACCGTAGGCGACAAGTGGAGCTACCTGCAACGCAGCAAGTTCGGCGCTAACGCCCAGCCCTTCTACGTCATTCTCGACAACGAGGGCAAGCCCCTGGCCGGCTCTTACAGCTATGACGAGGACATTTCGCTGTACACCGAGTTCCTGAACAAGGGCTTGCAGAATTACGGCAAGTGACATATTGAACTAATGCCGACAACCTGTCGGTTTTCAAAAGGTGGCCTTTCGCATTGCGAAAGGCCACCTTTTGCGTTGTAATATGCCGCCTTTTGCAGGGCGAAAGGTGGCATATTGGAAAACCGTTGGCTGTCAACGGGTTACGGATGGGTTGTAAGTGGGCGTTTGTAAGGTGCTTTTTGTGGGGCTGATTGAGTCGCTAAAAGGACAGGACGGACGGTTGCCGTTTGACTTAAATCAATAAAACAGGGGTGTAAAACGAAAAGATGCTAACTTTTTGTTGTGATTTTTGATAAAATCATTACCTTTGCATCGTGTTTTTCATAGTATTAGATTTAAGGTTAACAATGGATGGGGGCTCAGCGGAGTCCTCTTTTTTTATGCTATAAAATTCCGCCTTTCTCCCTGACATATTCCATCAGCCGCTTGAACACGGGGTTCTTGCCGAGTGTCGCGGCGTTGCCCGTCATGACGGTTTGGCGGCGTGCGCGTGTCAGCGCGACGTTCAGTTTGCGGTCGATGGTGTGCCCGCCGTCGTCGAAGCAGCTGCCTGCGAGGAACTCAAGCTGCCATTCGTTCTGCACGGTGAACGAGTAAATGATGACGTCGCGCTGGCTGCCCTGGTAGCGTTCCACCGTGTCTATTGACACCGCTTCAAGCTCGGGCATGCCGAAACGCTCCGCTTCGCGGCGTATTACGGCTATTTGGTTGCGGTAAGGAACGATGACCCCGATGCTTTTCGCAGGGTCGAACGCCGCGCCGAGCATCAGTCTTACGCGCCTCATCACTTCCGCCACGATGGCCGCTTCGGCCGTGTTCACCTTGTCAGAAAGTTCCGGCCTGCGGCACATGGGCGACGGGATGAACACCATGCGGTGCGTGCGCAGCAGCGTGTCGAGGCGGTCGCCAAGGCCGATGTCGGCGTATGGCAGGGCGGTTTCTTGCTGATGGGGCAGGGGAACGGCCTCAAGCCGCTCGCTTTCGTAGAACTCGTGGCTGGGAAAGAAGGCCACGTCGGGGTGCATGCGGCCGTGGCGGCGCAGCACGCCGGTGAACTCCGTGCGCCCGGCCTTGCGCTCAAGGCGCAGCAGCCGCTCGAATAGCGAGTCGCGGCAGTCGGTAAGGCCGATGGCGCGCAGTGCTTCGCTTGTTACGGCCGACGACGTTTCGTCCTGCCTTACGACGGCAGGCAGCTGCTTGTGGTCGCCCGTAAGCACGAACTTCCGTATCCTGCATTCTTGCTGTCCGTCGCCGCCTGTGCGGTGGGCGGCAAGCAGTCCTACGATGTTCGGCTCCAATATTTGCGACGCTTCGTCGACGATTGCCAGCGTGAACGCCTTTATGTCGAATATGAACGGGCGCGACATGATGGTAGATGTAGTGCCGACGATGACGCGAGCGGCCCCGATTTGCGCCCTCACGCCGTCTAAGTGGGGACTACGGCGCACTGTTTCAGCCAGCAGGCGGTGCTTGAACGCCGGGTCGGCGCTGTACTCGCTGCCTATGCGGATGTAGTCTACGCCTGTGCTTTCGAGCATCGCGCACAGCTCGTCCACAGCCCTGTTGGTGTATGCAGTGAGCAGTATTGATGCGCTGTCGTCAGTCAGTTCTTCCTCGACCATGTAGCGAATGGCCATCGAAGTCTTGCCCGTTCCGGGCGGACCTACCAGCAGAAAGTAGTCCTCGGCTTGCTTTATGCGCAGCAGCACGTCGTCATACGCCTCGTTGTACGTTTTCGTCAGCCGCCGCGAAGCGTCCCTTCGGGGGGCGCGTTGGCCGAGAAGCAGGGCCTTGCGGCCGGCCGGAGCGGTGATTAGCTCGTGCAGTCCGCGCAGCGCTCCGCCCTGTGTGGCATCGCTTCCGGCGTGCTCCACGGCGTAGAGAGTATTGTCTCCGTCGCTCGAAACTTTAAGTATTTCAGGGTTCTTTTGCCCGTTTGCCAGGGCTATTGTCAGGCTTGCGGTGTGCAGTTCGGCGATGTTGCCCTTGTAAAGCAGGGCGTTGCGCACGTCGGGTTGCTGGCCGCGGCGGTACGGATAGAGGTAAACCATGTCGCCGCGGCGGAAGTTTGGCAGGAAACTCACGCCCTGGTCGGGCACGGAGAGCGTCAATATGTCGGGTGCGTCGCCGTCTCCGCCGCACCGTTTCGCCGTTATTGTAAGTCCGGTATATATGTTGCCGGTCTCCGTTTTCTCGCTTACCGGCATGTTCCAGAGGTCGGCCGTGCAGGCCGAAACACCCTCCTGCGAGCCCACTTTGCCAAGAAGCTGCTCGCGGTAGACGAACGTCGCCATTGCGCAAAAGTATTCCTTTTCGAGCGGCTGCATGCGTCTTAGCGGTTCGGTTACGGCCTCTATTTGCGGCAGTAGCCATGTGTGGTAGAACGAGTTGTCCATTCCGGCGGTGTTGACGGTAGCCGGAGTGAGGTAGGGCAGTACCTTCCCGAAGCCAAGGCTGGCTATGGTGAAGTCGGTTGCGGCAATCATGTTGCGCAGCTTTATGGCCTCGCGGAACAGCGCACGGTAGAAAGCTACGGCCACGAGGCCGCTTTCGGGCGCGTATTTGGAGTAGAGCAGGCGTATGTCGAGGCGGTCTTGGCCGAGCTGGAAGTTGTATCTTAGCACGCCGTAGTACAGCAACAGCTGCACGTAATGCGGCTCCAGCTGCATTGAGCCGTGGCCTCCCGGGCGGCCGGAGGCTATGTTCCGGTTCTTGCCTGCCTTCTGTTCGACGAGCAGTCGGAAGTCGTCTGTCATCAAATCGACGCGTCCTTGCAGGCCGAGACGCTCGCAGATGAACGACGGTTCGAGCACGGCGCGGCTTCGGTCGTGGTCGGCGAACATCACGTTGACGGCCTTGCGTATGTTGTCCGCCTGCCTTTCGGCCTCCGCCTTGAACTCTTTTGCATTGAAACCGGGGCACGAACAGTATTCAAGAGCCTTGTCGGCGAAGTTGCGGCGCAGCGTTTCTGCAAGACTGAAGCTGTCCTTTCCGTTCACAATGTCGTCGAGAACTGCGCCTGCGAGGTTGCCAAGCAGTATGGCTTGGCTGTTCGCACGCGGTTTCATTCGGTCGATAGTGTAGGTCAGGGGGTGGTGTCCGTAGTCCTTGAAGCAGGCCGCTATTGAGCTGATGTCGATGAGATAGTCAGGCTCAACGACGACGATGCCGGGCACGACGACGCTCTCCACGCCTTCCGGCGCGGTCTCTTTACCGTCCTTCAGACGGCTCATTTTGCAGTCCAAAAGGTTTAGCTGCATTCCCTCGCGCATCATCTTGCGCAGGTAAGCGAGGCTGTCGTCGGTGCAGTCTACGGCCAGCGTCTGTCCGTCAAGCCCCCTTTCGGCGGCCACATATATATATAAGGTGTCCCAACTCCTCACTATGCAGCGTATGTAGCGCACGTCAACGCCTTCCGTCCGGCTGTAAGCCTTGTCCTCGGGCGGCAGCGCTTGCAGCAGCTTTTGCGGCACGCCGTCGCTCGTTATGGCCGAAACCAGGCGGCAGAGGGCGTGCAGTCCGTGCATGAAGTCGGCCTGCTCTACGGCCTCTGTGCTGTTTGTGGCACGGCGCAGTGCCTGCAACGCTATCTTGTCGGGCACGCGCATGTTGTGCCTGCGGCACAGGAAGTCAACCTGCGAGAACAGGTTTCCGTATGCCTGACCCGTACCGCGAAGCCCCTCGTGGCAGGCAAGCACAAGCGTTTCGTGCGCCATCTTGTTGGCCGCCAGCGGCTCCGCGCCGTCAAGTACGGGGATGATTTCGAGGATTCGGGAGTATAAATAATTCATAATGTCTTATTTAATGAATAATGAAAAATGAATAATGAAAAATCCATTTGTGGCTTATTGGGTAATTATTTATGGTTGATAATTGTCCATCTGATTGTACATTATTCATTATTCATTTTTCATTAAACCACTGATAAATTATTCATTATTCATTTTTAATTGTTCATTAAACCACTGATAAATTATTCATTATTCATTTTTCATTGTTCATTTTTAATTTACCTACTGTCCTCCCAGCCGTCCGAAGAACTCTATTATTTCCTCCCACGTCTTGAAAGTGTCGTCGCCGAAGCGGATGCGCGTGCCGGCGAAGTCGGCCGCATGGCATTCGTCCGACGGCTCAATGATGTAGTCGCCGTACAGAAGGTCGTAGCGGTTGGTGAACACCATGTGCTGCCATGCAGGCACGTTGACCACGTCGTTGGCCCATGCGGTGACGTCGGCGATGTACGCCGGGTTGTCAGTAGGTGCCGGAGCTATTATATATAAGGTGTAATTGTCGAGCAGGAAGTTCACCGCCTTCATCGCGCTCGACTGCTGCCGCCCGTGCGCGTCGCGCAGGGTGTCGATGCCGATGTAGACGATTGGGCGCGTGCGTCCCTGCTGGCGGTCGTCAATCCAGCGTATTACGGGTATTACGGAGTGCAGCAGTATGCCGTCGTTCATGCGGTGTTCGCCGTGGAAGGAGATGGCGTTGCGGTAGTGGGAGGCGAACAAGTCGCGCGTGTGTACTACCGGGTCGGCGTCGCCGAAGAGGCCGAACACCCTCTGCTTCGCCTCCTCTTCCGTCACGCCGGTGAAGCATTGCGCCGTCATCTCCTTGTATTCCTCGACCAGCGGCTTGGTTACAAAGAACTCCGTCTGGCCGTCCTGCCTAGGATTCAGGAACGTGTTGCGCCCCAACATGCCGTGCTTCAGCATCGTCTCGCCCATCTGGAACGCCGGGTTTACCAGTATTCGGTCGTGTCCGTAAAGCATTTCGGCGTACATGCCGCCCATCGACGTGCCTATGATTAGGTCTGGTTGCTCCGTCTCGCACAGCCCTTTCAGCAGCTGCATGGCCTCTGCCGGGTGCAGCGGCAGGTCGGGGGCTACGACCGTCGCGCCGGGAAGCATCTCGCGTATTTTCGTCACCGTGCCCGAGCTGCCCGACGAGGCGAAGCCGTGTACGTAAAGGATTTTCTTGCCGTCCATCACGTCGGGGAACTGTATTTTGTAGTTTATTTCCATCGTAAAACCTCTTTTCCTGATGTTATGTGTATGCAAAATTACGCAAAAAATCCGTCATGCGGCACGCTTCCAGCCATTTTCCTTGGATTGTTCCGACACCGTTTTCCGCGCCTTTGGTGTCTTATTTTAGCTTGTTTTGTAACCGATTGAAAATCAGTTGCTTACGAAACGCCTTGCAAAAGGCCGTCTTTCGCGTTGTAAAAGATGGCCTTTTAGCTTGTAAAACGTGGCCTTTTGGAAGCTGAAAGGTGGCATATTGGAAACCCACCCCAACCCTCCCAAAGGGAGCTTGGATTGCCTATTGCTACTAACAGCAAACAAGGCTTCGGCGAGCGTCAAAGGTAATCATAATTATTCATTCTCAATCCTCCATTCTCAATTAAGTAAAATCATAATTCTCAACTCTACATTCTCCATTCTCAATTAAATCAACTCACAATTCTTAATCAAAAACAATGTTAAATATGGATAATAAACATATATTTGCATCCTTCCCGTTCTTGTGCATATAATAAAAATGTGTACCTTTGCACGCCGATTATTATCGGGGGAGCACTTAGAACCCCCTGGAACGGCGTGTTAATAGCCGCGCTTTTGGCCGAGCGCGACGGTTAGTGAATCGCCGTTCAAGAGAGAAAGAAAACGTTTTTTAGTAGTAATTTTTAATTTAGAAATGAACACTTTAAGTTACAAGACTATTTCCGCCAACAAGGAAACGGTTAATAAGGAGTGGGTCGTTATCGACGCTACAGACCAGGTCGTAGGCCGTCTTTGCTCTAAGGTTGCCAAGCTCCTGCGCGGAAAGTACAAGCCAAATTTCACCCCTCACGTAGACTGCGGTGACAACGTAATCCTCATCAACGCCGCAAAGGTCGTATTCTCCGGCAAGAAGGAGACCGACAAGGTGTACACACGCTACACGGGTTATCCCGGCGGACAGCGCTTCAACACGCCGGCAGAGCTGCGCAAGCGCCCCTATGGTGCTGACCGCATCATCCGCCACGCCGTAAAGGGCATGCTGCCCAAAGGTCCGCTCGGACGCAGCCTGATGGACAACCTCTACATCTTTGACGGTACGGAGCACAACATGCAGGCACAGAAGCCCAAGGCAATAGATATTAACCAGTACAAATAATCAAAGCGACAATGGAACAAATCAATGCAATAGGCCGTCGCAAGAGTGCTGTGGCACGTGTTTACCTGACTGAGGGCACCGGCAAAATAACCATAAACAAAAGAGACATTACAGAATATTTCCCCTCTGGCATACTCCAGTACGTTGTAAAGCAGCCCCTCCAGCTGCTCGACGTTGCCGAGAAGTATGACATCAAGGCCAATCTCGACGGCGGCGGCTTCACCGGCCAGAGCCAGGCTCTGCGCCTCGCAATAGCACGCGCCCTCGTGAAAATCAACGCCGAAGACAAGAAGAACTTGAAAGACCACGGCTTCCTCACACGCGACGCACGCGTCGTAGAGCGCAAGAAGCCGGGACGCCCCAAGGCACGCAAGCGCTTCCAGTTCAGCAAGCGTTAATGTTTGGCTCGACGCTTCCCTCCGTGGAAGCGCAAGCCTCGCGTTTAGCATCCAAACCCATAAGACCCGCCAGACGGGCTATAATCGGAACGCCGAAGCGGCCTGAACGCCGCCACGCGGCAGCCTGACCGACGGTTACTTACGGGCTGGTTCTAATAAAACTAAAAAGGAAAGTAAACAACAACAATTAAAAAACAACGACAATGTCAAGAACAAATTTTGATATGCTGCTCAAGGCCGGATGCCACTTCGGCCACCTCAAGCGCAAGTGGAATCCCGCAATGGCTCCCTACATCTTCATGGAGCGCAACGGCATTCACATCATCGACCTCAACAAGACGGTAGCAAAAATCGACGAGGCTGCCGACGCGTTGAAGCAAATAGCAAAGTCTGGAAAGAAGATTTTGTTCGTAGCTACTAAAAAACAAGCAAAGGAAATCGTTGCCGAGAAGGCTGCTTCGGTCAACATGCCTTACGTAATCGAGCGTTGGCCGGGCGGTATGCTCACCAACTTCCCCACCATCCGCAAGGCTGTGAAGAAGATGGCTACTATCGACAAGCTGATGAACGACGGCACATACTCGAACCTCTCAAAGCGTGAAATCCTGCAGATTACACGCCAGCGTGCAAAGCTCGAGAAGAACCTCGGCTCTATTGCAGACCTTACACGCCTGCCTTCAGCCCTCTTCGTGATTGACATCATGAAGGAAGCTATCGCAGTGAAAGAGGCCAAGAGGCTCGGTATTCCCGTATTCGCAATGGTTGACACCAACTCAAACCCACGCGACATCGACTTCGTAATACCTGCCAACGACGACGCAAAGGACAGCATCGAGGTAGTGCTCAACGCTTGCTGCGCCGCCATCGCTGAAGGACTTGAGGAGCGTAAAATCGAGAAGGCCGACGAGAAGGCTGCCAAGGAGCAGGCTGAGGCCGCTGCAATGGAGGACAAACCCAAGCGTGCACGCAAGGCTCGCAAGGACGCTCCGGCCGCAGAGGATGAAGCTCCCAAGGCTGAAGACGAGGCTCCCGTTGCAGAGGAAGCTGCTGAAGAGGCTCCTGCCGAGGCATGATTTCATTTTTGAATAACATTTAATAAAATCAGGAAATACGATTATGGCTGTATCAATAGCTGACATACAGAAAATCCGCAAGATGACCGGCGCCGGCCTTGCTGACTGCAAGAAGGCCCTTACCGAGAGCGACGGCGACTTCGACAAGGCAATAGAAATCATCCGCGAGAAGGGCCAGGCCATCGCCGCTAAACGCAGCGACCGCGAGACTTCAAACGGTTGTGTGCTGGTTAAGGCCGTTGACGGCTTCGCCGCAATGATTGCCTTGAAGTGTGAGACTGACTTCGTAGCCAACGGAGCTGACTTCATCGCCCTGACACAGAGCATCCTCGACGCAGCCGTTGAGGCAAAGGCCAAGACACTTGACGAGGTTAAGGCTCTGCCGCTCAACGGCAGCACAGTGCAGGACGAGGTCGTAGCGCGCTCTGGTATCACGGGCGAGAAGACCGAGCTTGACGGCTACCTCTACCTCGAGGGAGGTAATGTCTCGGTTTACGACCACATGAACAAGCACACGCTTTGCACGATGGTGCAGACCAACAAGCCGGCCGAGGAGCAGGCTCACAACATCGCAATGCAGGTGGCTGCAATGAATCCGGTGGCTCTCGACGAGGCAAGCGTACCCCAGGAGGTTAAGGACAGCGAGCTGAAGGTTGCCATCGAGAAGACCAAGGAAGAGCAAATCAACAAGGCCGTAGAGGCTGCCCTGAAGAAGGCCGGCTTCAATCTCTACATCGCAGAGAACGAAGAGCACATCAACGAAGGCATCATGAAGGGCAACATAACCGAAGCACAGGCTGAGGAAATACGCAAAATCAAGAAGGAGACGGCCGAGCAGAAGGCTGCCAACATGCCCGAGCAGATGGTACAGAACATCGCCAAGGGACGTATGGCCAAGTTCTTCAAGGACTCTTGCCTGCTCAACCAGGAGTACATCCAGGACGGCAAGATGAGCGTTGCAGACTATCTGCACGCTGCCGACAAGGAGCTTACCGTCGTTGCGTTCAAGCGTTTCACGCTGCGTGCGGAGTAATGCTTGCCGTAAAGGAACTGATTTTCCAAGTATAATCTGAGGGGCGTCGCGCATCAAGCGCAACGCCCCTTGTTGTATGCTTTGCGTTAAGGCGCGTTGCGAAAGGTGGTCTTTCGCCTTCTGAAAGGACGCCTTTTAGGTGTAAAAGACGGCCTTTTGCAGCGCAATATGCGGCCTTTTGCAAGACGGGTTGTAACTTGTTGTAGCACAGGGCGTTACGCTTTGCGTTGAAAAATGCGTTATATTTGTATTATGATGATGACGAAAAACATTGTTATTGCAGCCTTGGCGGCATGGGGTATGTGTGCATCCGCCCAGACGACAGGCTTCCGCAACGAAATAAGCGTGCCCGACAAGGTGTACATGCTTTCCGGTGTTGACAACACTCTGTTCATGGAACCCATCGTGAAGCGGTGGCGGCCATACGACGACATTGTGCGCTTCTCCGGCGATGCGGCCTATACCCGGCGCACGTCGAGGTATGTCACGGTGAGGCCGGAGGCCGGCACGGAGCGGCGAATGGTGGTGGATTTGGTCAACACCGACCGTTTCGACACGCTTATGACAGACACCGTGACCGTGCTCGTAGGGCGCAAATGCACGGGCGGAGGCGAGGTTACGGCGCAAATCCTGGGCGACAGCTACGTGCACGGGGCTTTCTTCCGCGACGCGTTGCTCGACAAGGGATATGTGCCCGGGCTGCGCCTTGTCGGCCTGCGCGGCGTGAAGGATGCCGACGGACAGTATGACGAGGGGCGCGGCGGATGGACCGTAGCCCGGTATTTCGAGGTCTCAAAGGGCGGCATCACGCCTTACAACGGCTTCATGCAGCCGCAGGACGGCCGCCGCTACTGGGGCGCTACGGCCTTTTGGAAAAACTGTTTCAGGGTTGAGAGCGGCCTTGTAGCCGGCTTCGATACGGTGTACAATTGCAGCCGCTTTGGCCGTTGCCTGTCAAAGTTCGACCCTGTTACGGGCTATCTTGCCGACCCCAGGCGCGGCGATATGATGTATGACAACGCCCGTGGATGCTACGTCGCCTATGACGGCCGCCGCTGGCGCGATGTTGATGTGGACGAGTACGCATGGCGTTTCGACTACGGCAAGTATCTGGAAATGTGGCAGTTGCACAAGCCCCGCTTCTTTTTCATGCTGCTGGGGCTTAACGATTTCCGCGACAGTCTTCATGCCTGTTTTGACGAATGGAACTGCCGCGTGGAGCAGATGGCGCGCTCTTACCACGAGGCAGTGCCCGAAGGACGCTTTGTCATACTGCTGCCGTGCTCTACGTGCGGCTCTCTTGACAACCAGCCGGGCGACTTCACCTTGCGCCAGAACGCCGCAATGTGGCGGTTGCGGCGCAATATCATAGCCACGTTCGACCGCCGCGAGGCCGAAGGCATATACATTGTCGACATGGGAGCGGCCATCGACGGCGAGAACGGTTACCGCCGCGGCCGTGACGGTTTGCAGACAGGCAATCCGCATCCTTACCCCAATTATCCGGCCATGGGCGTGCCGCTGGCCGCCTTCTTGCAGTATTACAGGTGACGAAAGGCTATATCCTGCAACCCAGTTGACAGTCAGGCTGTTACGGTGAAGGCTTGATGTATGGCGGTGGTGGTTGCCGATGGGCGTTATGCCTTGTGTATATGGTTGTGCCAGAATGCTTTGGCGTTATGTGTGTTTTTATATATATTTGCCGCAGCGCATTATTATTACAATGAAAAAAGATTCTTTATGAAGTTCAGGAAAGCATTTTTCATTATGGCAACAGCCTTGTTTCCGGTCATCGCTTCGGCGCAGACCGATTCCACGTTTTACATCAACGGCTCTATGGGGCGACTCGCCGCACGCCTGCAATTGCCGGAAATGAAGGCCGGTGAGAAGTGCCACATGGTGGTGGTTTGCCACGGGTTCACCAGCAGCATGGACGACCCTGTCGTGGCAACCGTTGCCTCACGGCTGTTGGAGACTGGTTTCGGGGTGCTGCGTTTCGACTTCAACGGCCACGGACGGAGTGAAGGCGACTTCACGGAAATGACCGTTCCCAACGAGATTGACGACGCCCTGGCCGTTGTCGCCTATGCGCGTGACCTGCCGCAGGCCGTTGACGTGTCGTTGGTAGGCCATTCGCAGGGCGGCGTGGTGGCGGCGATGACGGCCGGCCGACTCGGTTCGGGCGTAATAAAAAGCCTCGTGCTGATGGCTCCTGCCGCAGTGTTGAGGGACGATGCGCTGCGCGGCAACACCATGGGAGCTGCGTATGACCCGTGGCACGCGCCCGAATATGTCACCCTTCCGTCAGGGCACAAACTTGGAAGGGCGTACATCCAGACGGCCATCGACCTGCCCATATACGAGACGGCGGCGCGTTATTACGGCCCCGCGCTGGTAATTCACGGTATGGCCGACCGCGTAGTGCCTTATACTTACGGGCAGAGGTTCGGCCGCGAGATGCCTGATTGCGCCGTCCGGCTTATCCCCGGAGACGACCATGTGTTTTCCGCCAACAAGGCGTATGCCGCCTCGCTTGCGTCTGAATGGCTTGTAAAGACATTTGAGAAGTGATGTAAAAAAGCGTGGGCAACAACCTACGCTTTTCTGTTTCATAGTTTCAGAACCTGAAACCGTAGAACAGCCGGGCGCGCCATTTCAGGCTTTCAATCATCATCTTGCCGCTGTCGCCCTGTTGCCAAAGGTTTACCACGGCTGACATTCCCATAAAACTGTTCTTGAAATTGCGCACGGCGGCGAGCCTGCCTACGTTGATTAACGATGGGAAACGGTATGGTGTGCGTTGGCGCGTGCCGCCTACGGTCAGTTTGTTGCGCGAGAATACCACGACGTGGGGCATCGCCGAGATATGCAAAAGCCATTTCCGCTTTATTACGAAGTTATAGGCGTAGCCTCCGCCGACGGCCACGTTTATGGAGGATAGCCGTGTCGCGCCGATGCCGTGTATGGCGTTGGCTTCGGCGCTGATGCGTCCGGCGAAGGCCGAAAGCCCCAGCAGCCACGAGCCGCAGCTGCGTTTCTGCACCTGCGACTGGCTGAACGCCGCCGGGAACGAGAATCGGCGGTGGTTGAAGGCGTAGTAGGCGTTGGCCTGTAACATTTCCATCTCCACGCTGCCTTGGCCTATGTCGTATTTATCTTCGCCGTGTTCGGCTTCTCCGCTGAACGTATTTGCCGACGTGTATGCCAGGTCGAAGCCCATGCGGTTGCCGTAAGTGCTGAACGTCAGCTCGTTGTCCTTGTTGCGCCCGGCCAGTTTTGCCGGGTTGACGGAGTATCCGAGCGACACTCCGCGGTAGCTGACGGTCACGCCTGCGGTGCTTTTCATTTCGGCCTTGAGCGTCGATTTGAACGGCGAACCGCCCATTTCTCCATCCGTGTGGAGGTCTGTTCCCGATGCGTTGAAACGCAGTTTTACAGTCCATCTGCCGTCGGGCTTGCCGATGTAGGCCGTATCGTACCGCGCGAACCGCTTGCCGTTGCGCGCTTCTAAAAGGCTGTCCACGCGCGATAGCAGTGCGTTTTGCGCCTGCGCGGTTGCCATGCAGGCGCAAATCGAGATTACGGTCAGCGGCGTTTTTATGTGCATTGTCATTGCGGTTTTTACTTACGGCGGTGTCCGTATGCCGCCTTGCATATAGTGAAACGCGCCATTGCAGCGCTTTATTGTACCGTTTTGTATGCTTTTGCAGGCTTTGTTTTTTGCGGTGGGTCATGCTCTTTTCTCATAGTAAAATGATTGGCAAAAATTTCAAAGGCCGTCTTTCGCCTTCCAAAAGGCCATCAATCGCACGCTAAAAGGCCGTCTTTTACACGCTAAAAGACGGCCTTTTGCAAACGCATTGACAGTCAGGCGGTTACAGACGAGCCGTTACGCGCCGTGAATGCAGCCGCAGGCGGCGGTCTTGCAGGGCGAAAATAGTTGTGCAGGAACGCTTGCCGTTACGCGCGTTTTTTATAAATTTGCCGTGTGTAACGCAATCTTTCAATGTCATGATAAAGTTCAAGGACGTAACCGTCGACGACAAAGACCTAATACAGAGCTTCACGCTCTACGGCGAAAGGCAGAACTGCGACCTGTCGTTTGCCAACCTAATCAGCTGGCGTTTCCTGTACAACACGCAGTACGCTGTGGTTGACAACTACCTCGTGTTCCGCTTCTACACGGGCCGTCATCTGGCCTACATGATGCCCGTTCCGCGCCCCCGGCGGCAGGAGGACGGCTCGCTCAAGGTAGAGCCGTGTGACGAATGCTCGGTAAGTGTTATCCGCGCCATACGCGACGACTCCATAGCCATGGGGCATCCGTTCCTCATGCTCGGCGTGTGCAACTACATGCGCGACATCATCGAAAAGCATTTCCCTGACACGTTCGACATCAAGCCCGACCGCGATTACAGCGACTACGTCTACTTGCGCGACAAGCTCGTCAACCTGTCCGGCAAGAAGCTCCAGAGCAAGCGCAACCATATCAACAAGTTCAAGAGCCTCTATCCCGATTATGAATACCGCGAAATTACGCCCGAACTGATACCGCAGTGCCTCGAAGTGGAGCGGCAATGGCGTGCCGTGTCGAAGGATGACAACGGCGACGAGCCTGACGAAGAACTGTCGGAAGAGCTGCGTTCGATGACGCGCGCCTTCAACCGCTGGGACAAACTGGGGCTTACGGGCGGCGCAATATTCGTGGACGGACGCATGGTGGCGTTCACTTACGGGTGCCCGATTAACCAGACCACCTTTGACGTGTGCGTGGAGAAGGCCGACGTGGGCTACGAAGGGGCGTTCGCTGTCATCAATCAGGAGTTCGCCAAGCACATTCCCGAGCAGTATTACTACATCAACCGCGAGGAAGACATGGGCGACGAGGGGCTGCGACGGGCCAAACTCTCATATAAGCCTGACATACTTTTGGAGAAAAACGTCATCATGGAGAAGCATCCTTTGGCCGACTTCGAGGACCAGGGACGTATCCGTCAGGAGACAATGGAGCTGTGGCGCGACACCTTCGGAGACCCCGAAGAGTTCATACAGCTTTACTTCTCGCGCGTGTACAGGAGCGAGTACAACGTCTGTTGCCAGTTGGACGGGCGCGTGGTGGCCGCCCTTCAGACCCTGCCTTATCCCATGCTGTACCGCGGCAGGGAGGTTAACACCGCCTACATCAGCGGTGTAGCCGTGATGGAAAGCTACCGTGGGCAGGACATCGGCAACAACCTCATGCGCCAGGCGCACTTCCGCCTGTATTATAAGGATACGGTCTTCGCCTCACTCATACCGGCCGAGGCGTGGCTTTACGGATGGTACGGCAAGTGCGGATATGCCGAAGTCATCACGTGCAAGCCTGCACCGGCCGACCCTATGGCCGTTTCTTTCGCCGACTTCGACCGCATACAGCGCAGCAGGAACTGCGTTCTGCTGCACGATGAAGACGGCTACGGCGTAATCCGCGACGACATACGCCTTGCAGGAAAGGCGTACAGGCCGCAGGCGGAGGACATCCCGGCCATGCTTCGCGTCGTCAACGCGAAGAAGGCTTTGCGCCTTTACGTCGATACACACCCCGGCACAGACATGGTGCTCCGTGTAGAAGGGGATGCCGACATACCGATGAACAACGCATATTATGTGCTGAAAGACGGTACTGTGCGCCAGACCGACGAGCCTTGTCCGTCGGCAGTGAAACTCACAATCGACGCTCTCGCCCGTTTTATTTTCGACGGCGAAGGCGCGGAAATGAACCTTATGCTTAATTGAAAGGCCAAAATATTTCATGCCGCTGCATTCTGTTTCGTATTTGTAAAGTGTTGATTTATCCCATTATAATAATGTGTTCGTCCGTAGTTTTTCTTGCTTATTTGTGAACAGATGTTAAATTTCGATATTTTCTCAAAGAAAAGTTGCGAAAAGTTTGGAGTTTGCGTTGGAAGTGCGTACTTTTGCATCCGCTTTTCGGGGCTTGTCCCTGTTGAGCGCGTTCTT
>CAKZVT010000031.1 GCA_937922435.1 uncultured Prevotella sp.
ACGTTCTTTCAGAACGTGCGGACATAATGAATTATGTCCCTACAAAGGATGTTTTTTATACCGAACTCACGTTAGGTTATTCTATTTTTGATATTCTGTTCTCCATCACGTACCATACGAAACCTTTTACATCGGTGTGTCCCATGCGGCGTAGCAGGTCGGCGTATTCGGCCACTTGCGCCGCGTGAGCCTTCTGTGGTTTGCCGAACTTGAAGTCTATGACTATGGTCTGCGTGCCGTCCGTGATTACGCGGTCAGGCCGCCGCTCTATGGTTTTGCTTGTATTCTTGTCATATTCAAGTATGGAGCATTCGTTGAATACGCGCCAACGTGGTGAAAACCAGTCTTTTACATGGTTGTCGTTAAAGCGTTCCGCGAGGAAGCTGCGCAGCTTTTCTGCGGTCAGACTCTCGTCGTAGATGATGCCGTCAAACTCCATCTGCTTCAGTTGAGGCTCGATGTCGTCTATTGTCCGTAAGGAGGAGAACAGCTTGTGCATCACGTTGCCTGCCTCGATGTACCGGCTGCGGCGGCTCTGTCCTTCAGAGATGAAATCCTTGCTCTTGTTGCTCTGCTTGAACTGTGCTGTGAAATGAGGCATAGACATTGTGGCTTCGTGCCGCTGTGCGGGCATCAGGAAAACGTTTTGCGTAGGCTTCCTGTCAGCGTTTTCGCTTTCCACCTTATAATATTGCAGCTGCCCGTATTCGAATATTGTCGGCACGTCGTCGCCTTCGTCTCCGTTGAGGCTTGCCCCGTCGAGCGTTTTTGCTACAACCGGCAGGCATTTCCCCAGCAGCTCTGAGCGGCTGGCTTGTCCTCCTTTTTTCTTGTCCTTGCGCCCTGTCACGAACAGGCTGCGTCCTGCACGGGTGAAGGCCACGTACAGCAGGTTCTGGTTGTCTACGGTGTTTTGTATGTGCTCGTTGCGGTAGTTGTCGGCGTATATTGTTTCGAGCAGCTTTTTTGAATAGTCAACAGGTATGATGGGCAGGTCGCTGAACGGCTGCGTCCCGGGTTTGCACCATAGAGTTGTGTCGCGGTTCTCCAATGCCCAGTCGCAGAACGGGATTATCACGTGTGCGAACTCCAAGCCTTTGCTCTTGTGTATGCTGATTAGGCGCACCCCGGATATGCTGTCGCTTTGTATGGTAGAGCTGCAAATGTCGCTGTTCCAGGCTTCGATGAATTTGTCAATGTTGCCGGGATTGTTTGCTGTAAAGTCGGCGACTTTGTCGTAAAACGCGCAAAGGTAAGCGCCTTGTTCATTGAGCCGTTCGATGTTGAATATGGAGCATATCTTGTCGATGGTCTCCAGAAGTGGCATCCTTTTTAGGCTCTCTTTGTTGTTGATGAAATCATCTGGCAGCAGCTCCTCTATGAATAGGTCTTGCTTGTCGTGTGATGGTGTCAGCAGGTCTCCGTTTCCTTTCGGTGAGGCCAGCACGGTTTTTTGATAGTTTACAGCGAGGCAAGCCTTTGACAATATGTCTTCAGGGTGGATTAGCAGCTTGAGGGCATGTATGATGATGTTGACGGCAGGCGAGGCGTCGAGCCTGAACGCCTCGTCGCTTACTAGGTCAAGTCCAGGCAAGGCGTCGCTAAGATAGTCGGCAATAAGCTGTATATGGCGGTTCTTGCGTAGTATGATTGCTATGTCTGAAGGTTGTACGCCGTGCTTGAGCAGCTCGTTTACGGCTTGAGCTGTCTGTTCCAGAGTCTCTTGTTCGTAGTCTTCACCTGGCAGCATTGTGATTTTGACGTAGCCTCCGTCGCTGCCGTGGGGCGTTTGGCTTACGTCGGAGTATGCAGAAAGTATCTCTTGGGCATGCTCTTCGCCGCCGATGTCGGTCTCTTGGCCGTATTCCGTTTCAGCGGCGGCTTTGAAGAAGCTGTTGTTGAAGTCAACGATGTTGCGCTCCGAGCGGTAGTTTGTGTGCAAGTTCCTGACCTCTAGACTGCTTTCAGGGTGGCTGAATTGTGAATGTATGTTGTTAAGCAGCCTCCAGTCGCCGCCGCGCCAGCGGTAGATACTTTGCTTCACGTCGCCCACTATGAGGTTGCTTGTCAAGTTTTTGCCGTCCTGACTGTGGCTCATACATTCTTTCAGGAGCACCTTGAAGTTGTCCCATTGCACGGAACTGGTGTCCTGGAACTCGTCAATCATTATATGTTCGAGACGGCATCCTACCTTTTCAAATATGAAAGGCGAGTCGCTGTCTTTTATCAATGTGTGCAGCAGATGCTGCGTATCGCTTAAAAGGAAGCGGTTGGCTTCGCCGTTCAGTTCCCTGACTTTGGCCTCTATGCTGCCCAGCAGGCGCAGCTTGTCGAGGTGTTTCAGCGTGCAGTCCGCGGTGGCATACAGTTTCCATTGCTTTTGTCTGTCTGTTTCGGCCTTGCGTAATAAGGGCATCAGTCGGCTTTCGGCCAATGAGATTATTACGTTGCGGTCGGGACTTGTCTTTGAAGTCCAGTTCTCCGCTCCGGCAAGGCATTTCTCCAGGATTTGTTTTTTACAGTTTGTGTCGCTGAAGTCGTCGCCCTTCAGCTTGTTGAAATAGCTGCATATACCCTTGGCCTTGCCTGCGTATGAAGTAGGTTCCAGCCCGGCTTCGGCTGTTATTTTCTCAAAATCCAGCGCGTATCCGGCCATGCGCTTTTTCGCGTCTGTGCGTATTGCTCTAAGGCGTTTGGTGTAATTGTCGAATAAATTTTGGTCTGCAATGGCCTTGCCGAGGTCGTCGCTTACAGCCTTGTAGAAGTCGCGGAATATTGTCTTGCCGAAGCTTTTTATCTGTCCTATTACGTTCCAGCCCTTGTTCTCGCTTATGTTTGAGAATATGTAACTTATGAGCCATTGCAGGATTTTGCTTGTCGATGTAAGTGATTCGATGAGCAGGTCGACGGCCTGTTCCTCCACTTGTGCGTCGTTCAGACCGATTTTCAGGTTGGGTGTGAGGTCGAGTTCACGGGCAAGGTTGCGCATTACGGACTGGAAAAAGGAGTCGATGGTCTCGACGCGGAAATAATGATAGTTGTGTACTAACAGCGCGAGAGCCTGTCCGGCACGCTTGCTGGCCTGCTGCTCGGTGATGTCAAGGCTGCCGCATACGGTTTTCATGTATGTTGCGGAATCGGGCAACATCTTCCAAATGCCGTACAGTTGGCTTAGTATGCGCATTTTCATTTCCTCCGTGGCCTTGTTGGTGAAGGTCACGGCAAGTATGTTCTTGAAGCAAAGCGGGTTGTCAATCAGCAGCTTGATGTACTCTACCGCCAGCGTAAAAGTCTTTCCGCTGCCTGCGCTTGCCTTGTATATGGTCAATGGTTTCATCAGATTTGGCTTTACTTCCTTATATTAATTCTTAACTCTTCACTCTTAATTCTTAATTCTTAACTTCCGTCACCAGTCCCTGAACAGTTCGAAGCCGAAGCGGCAGCCTATGCCTTCAAAGCTTCTGTTGCTTGTCGCCATGAATACGCCCATCGAAAAGAAGCGGTTTGTAAAGCCGTATCCGTATTCGATGTACGGTGTAAGGTGCTCCACGAACAGAACGTTGACGTATATGCGTTCCATTTCAATCATCCTGCCTACGTAAGGAATGCGTGACAGAATCATCAGCGGCGATTCGTATGTGGCGTTGGCCCGTGCGTAATATTCGGACACGTTGTACCAGTTGCTGTTCAGTAGGTGGAACTCTCCGCTCCAGTTGTCGTTCCATCCTCCTGGTATGCTCTCGTCCCTGAAGTTGGTGTAGTCGAGGAAGTAGGAGTTATGGCTCTTCGATGTGTAGAAGCCTCCGCCAAGTCTTAATGACAGGCTTCTTAGGGAGTAAAACGGTTTCAACCACGACACGTCGAACTCGAAACGTTCGTATTCCATGTCGGCCTTGCCCGCGCGCATGCCGCGTTCGTAGTCGGTCGTGATGATTGGCCCGTCCCATCCCGACGGACGGAACTGCACTTGCAGCGAGGGTGCCAGCGAGTAGTATGACACGGGGCGGCCTGCCACCTCGAAGCCGGTCTTGTCTACGGCGGAGCGGCGGTGGAAGACGAGGCCCGGCTTCATGCTCCATTTATCGGAAAAGTCGTAGTTCATGGCGAATTTTACGTAGAAGTCCTTGAAGTAGTCAAGGTTCATCCTGTCCCAGTCAATCGAGTCGAGCGATTCGTGTTTTACTTGGTTTACTATGCTTGAGTTGGTAATCCTGTTGCCGTTTCCTATTTCGATGCCAATGTATCCGTTCCTTTTCTTGTTGAAGTTGAACTTCAACGGGACGTTGAAATACAGTTGTTTTTGCTTGAACGAGTAGCCTGCGTTGAATGCTACGGACAAGTCGCTGTTAAGCGAGAATTTGTAGCTGCCGTTCACCTTGAACTTGTATGTCAGCCCACGGCGGCCGCTGTAGCTCAGGTACAGCGGGTTGAGTATGGGCGAAATCCTGAACGCCCCTTGCCTGTTTGCGCCGAAGTTGCCCTTCGTCCTGTTTACGACATAGTCGCCAAAAGAATTCCATAATACCTTTTTCCACATGTTGTCCGCTTTCTTCTGTTTTACGGAGTCCGTCTTGCTCCTTGCCGAGTCATGTGTGGCGTACAGTTTCCTGATTTCCGCAGGAAGGGGGGCGGGCCTTATGCCGGCCATCAGCCGGCTGTCGTGTGAGTTCTTTATGGTGTCGGGCAGGTAGACAGGGTTGTCGTAGACGGAGTGGAACGAGGCTTTGATTTTATTGCCTACGAAGTGGAACGACGCGTCAATGTCGCATGTCTTCGGCAGCAGCGAGCGCAAGCCTTTCTTTCCCATTTCAGTGGAGATGTGGAACTTCACCATGTCATATTCGCCGCTGAAGTTGATTTTGATTATGCGTCCCGTGCTTCTGTCAACTATGGCCGAGCCGCTTACGAGCTGCGTGTTGTACCGTTTTGGGCGGAACACTATCTCTGCCCTGTTGCCCGTAAGATTGGTTATGGCATACTTGTACAGCCTTGTGTTGTGACGGTTGAACGGCGAGAGCAGCTGTCCGTCGATGATTGTTACACCGTAAATGTCGGGCAGCAGGTATTTGTTGAGGGTCGTCATGGCGCTTCTGTGCCGTGGGATTGTTCCCGTGTTCAGTTGTAGGATGGCTTCCTTGACGGTGTTGTCTTTTATGAAAACCGTGCTGTATGATTCGCCTGCGAATTCGCGCAGGCCGCGCGCTATGGCATACATCGACGGCACGGCCATCAGTGTGAAGTTGCGTTTTTCCGTGTTGAAGTAATACCTTATATATATATTGCTGTGTATTCCGTCTAGGCTTACGGGCATGCCTTGCCTGTAGGCCAGCACCCGTTGCAGCGTCAACGAGTCGGTGGCGGCCTTGGCGTCTGCCGTGACGGTATGGACGGCCAGCAGCAGGACGCACAGCACGGCAATGCTTCCGCGGAATTTCATAATGCAAATATACGAGTAATTTTCCAATTCGGGCGTCAAGGAGTGATTATTTTGGGCGGAAGTGTGTAATATAAGTTAACAGCCGGCAGGCGGTGGCATACAGCAGGCTGTGTCAGCGTTTGGCGCTGAAAAGCGTGCAAAACGTCAAGATGAAAATGTCTGCGAAAATATCAAAACTACGTTCACTGTCACCGCTTTTATGCTTTATGGCGGGGGTGGAGAGCGTGGTTTGTCGTCCTGATTAATCCCTTTGGGGTATAATATGGTATCTTCTTTGTGCCAGGAAGGCCGTTGAAGTGGTAGGCAAAGACCGCCTTTTGCGGCCTTGAAGACGGCCTTTTGCGGCCTGAAAGGCCGTCTCTTGTACAGCGTTCCGCGTCAGGTTGTTGCACATCTTGCGGCGTACAGTCTGCAACGTACTGATTTACAGGCGTTTGCGCTTGCACGCTTTTCCTTGCGTTTTTTACGCCGTCGTGTCTTGTTTTTCAAAATATCGCAGTATGGAGAGGCCATTGAAAATCATTGTGTCACAATATATTGTGGTATATGGGCAATGTGTCACAGCTGACTGCGGCAACTTCAAGTGTCGCCGGTTCGGGTTTTACTTAAGGTGGCAATAATCTTGCTGTCAAAAGAAATATTGTTTGACGAGGTATGTAAAAACTGCACAAATAATTTGCCTGTGTGCATAAAATGACCTATCTTTGCACAAATTTTTGAATTTTGTGCAATGGAGCGAATACCAAGTTTCAACTCGTATATCGAGAAAAGCGTGATAGAAAACTGGGACTGTGACGCGCTTACCGACTACAAGGGCGTCACCCTGCAATATAAAGATGTGGCCCGTAAGATAGAGAAACTGCACATCATGTTCGAGAACAGCGGTGTGCAGAAAGGCGACAAAATAGCCATTTGCGGCCGCAACAGCGCCAGTTGGGCGGTGGCTTTCCTGGCAACGCTGACATACGGCGCCGTAGCCGTGCCCGTACAGCATGAGTTTACGCCCGACCAAATTTACAATGTGGTAAACCACAGCGAGGCCAAGCTGCTGTTTGTCGGCGACGTAGTGGCCAAGTCGGTGGATGCAACCAAGATGCCACATCTTGAGGGCGTAATCTACATACCCGACTATTCGTTGCTCGTATCAAGGACAGACAAGCTGACATACGCACGCGAACACCTTAACGAACTGTTCGGAAAGAAATATCCAAAGGCGTTCCGCGCCAACCATGTGGCATACCACAGGGAGGCTGACCCAGACGAGCTTGCGCTCATCAACTATACAAGCGGCACTACGGGCTTTTCAAAAGGCGTCATGCTCCCGTACCGGGCGTTGTGGGGAAACCTTGACTTCACCTTGAAGATGCTTGGCACGCACATACCCAAGCGCTCCAATACGGTAAGCATACTACCCATGGCCCACATGTACGGCATGTCGTTCGAATTCCTGTTTGAATTCTGCCATGGTTGCCACATATTCTTCCTGACGCGCGTGCCCAGCCCGGCCATCATAGCACAGGCGTTCACCGACATCAAGCCGGCCATCATAATAGCCGTGCCGTTGGTCGTAGAGAAAATCATCAGGAAAAAGGTGTTCCCGAAAATCCAGACACACAAGATGCGCCTGCTGATGAACATGCCGGTAATCAGCAAGAAGGTGAAGCAGAAAATATGCGAAGAGGTAATGGAGGCTTTCGGCGGCAACCTGTATGAAGTGGTAGTGGGCGGAGCGCCGTTCAACCAGGAGGTGGAGGCGTTCCTGAAGAGCATCGACTTCCCCGTGACGGTAGGCTATGGCGCTACGGAATGTGCGCCAATAATAACTTACACCGATTACACGGAGTTCATGCCTACGTCGTGCGGCAAGGCTGTTGTACACATGGAAGTGAAAATTGACAGCCGTGACCCGGAGAACATACCGGGCGAGCTGCTTGCGCGCGGAACCAACGTAATGCTGGGGTATTACAAGAACGAGGAAGCCACGCGGCAGGCCCTTGACGGAGACGGGTGGTATCACAGCGGAGACCTGGCACTGATGGACAGCGACGGCTACGTATATATCAAGGGACGCATCAAGAACATGCTGCTCGGCGCTAACGGGCAGAACGTTTATCCCGAAGAGATTGAGGACAAGCTAAACAGCATGACCCTTGTCGTGGAAAGCCTGATAGTGCAGAAGGGCGACAAGCTTGTAGCTTTGATATACCCCGACTATGAAGAGGCCAAGAACCTTGGCTTCTCGAAGGAAGACGTGCAGCATGTAATGGAGCAGAACCTCATAGAACTGAACATGCTGATACCGTCGTACAGCAAGATAACGGCTTTCAAGCTGATGGACGAGGAGTTTGAGAAGACGCCCAAGAAGAGCATCAAGCGTTATCTGTACAAGGATGTAGAACTGTAGTACGCTGTTGCTATATTGCAGAAGGGTCTGGCCATGACGGCCAGACCCTTCTGCGTGTTGGCGTCGCCGCTGGAGCTGTGCGTGGGCGGCCTCATCGTATTTGTTAGATTAAATTCTCGTTAAACATTAAAATTTTTCGTGCGCCAGGCTTTCGGGTATTAATATTATTTCGTAATTTTGTAGCTGAATTATGAAAATACCATGTCACTTGTAATTGTTTCCATCTTGCTGATAGGCTACGTACTTATCGCCACGGGATACGCTACCAGGGTAAACCGGGCGGCGATAGCAATGTTCGTGGGTACGGCGGGATGGGTGCTTTACATCTGCTACGGCACTGATTTTGTGATGGGGCAACACGCCGGAGAATATGCAGACTTCCTTGCCGGGGCTGCGCCGACCAGCTCGAACGTAAAGCAGTACATAGCCGAAGACGTCTTTATAAAATATGTTGGCAAGGGAGCGGAAATCGTGCTTTTCCTGCTTGCCACCATGACAATTGTCGAAATACTGAACAATAACGGGTGTTTCGACTTCTTGCAGGAGCTTCTTAAAACCCGTAACAGCAAGAAACTGTTGTGGATAATGTCAGTAATGACATTCGCAATATCGGCAAATCTCGACAACCTTAGTACGACCACGATGATGCTGGTAATCATGCACAAGCTGTTGCCTAACCGCCGCCAGCGCATGATTTACGGGTGTGCCATAGTGCTGGCTGCGAATTGTGGCGGTGCATTGACTGTGATAGGCGACCCTAACGGACTTGTGCTTTGGAGTACAGGAGCTGTCACTGCAACCAACTTTTCGGCGTCTCTCGCTATCCCATGCCTTGTTGCCTGGTGGCTGCCTACATATTGGCTCGGACGCAGATTGCCAGAGCATACGGAGCTGCAATTGTCCACAATGCCTTACCGCGGCGATGATACGAACCTGAACAAGTGGCAACGCGTGGTGATGCTCATCCTCGGCATCGGCGGATTGTGGTTCATCCCAACGTTCCATAATATAACCAAGCTTAGCCCGTTCCTCGGTGCGTTGTGCGTATTGTCTTTCTTATGGATAGTGAATGAAATTTTCAACCGCAAGCTGATGAACGTTGACCAGATGATACAGCGCCCGGTTCCGCGCGCATTGCAGTATGGTATCATCCAGCTGATGCTTTTTGTCATGGGCATCATGCTTGCCATCGGTGCGGTGCGTGAGACGGGGGTAATATCCCATATCGCCGGATTCTGTGACGCCAATATACATAATGTGTGGATTATGGGCGTAATAACAGGGTGCGTAAGCAGTGTTTTGGATTCGTTTGCTTCTTGCATGAGCTTTATTTCAATATATCCTGTCATGGATGGGAGTGTGCTGGCGCAGGCCGCAGACGCGTCTTACATGTCGTCGTTCACGCAGAACGGGATATATTGGAAAATCATCGCTTTCTGTTCGGCTATGGGCGGAAATATCCTGCCGTTGGGGTCAATCAGCGGCCTGGCCCTGATGAAAATGGAGCGCGTACATGTAGGTTGGTATTTCAAGAATGTAGGCTTTGTCGCCATGATAGGATGGCTTCTTGGGCTTGTTGCGATGTGGATGTTGTGTTGAAAATTGTAAAAAACAAAATATTATGGGTAAGATTAAGACAATAGGCATTATGACTTCAGGAGGCGACGCTCCTGGAATGAACGCCGCGATACGTGCGGTCACAAGGGCGGGTATATGCAACGGTTTTAAAATCAAGGGCATCTACCGCGGTTATGACGGCTTGATAAACAACGAAATAGCTGATTTCACCACTGAAAACGTGAGCGGTATAATCATGTCGGGCGGTACTATCCTGAAGACGGCACGCAGCAAGGAGTTCACAACGACGGAGGGACGGCAGAAGGCATACGACAACATGGTTGCCAATGGCATAGACGCTTTGATTGTAATCGGCGGCAACGGTTCGCTTACAGGTGCGATGCTGTTCGCCCAAGAGCACGACGTGTGCTGCATAGGGCTGCCCGGGACAATCGACAACGACTTGTATGGCACGGATTCTACAATAGGATATGACACCACTCTAAACACCATTGTTGAATGTGTTGACCGCATACGCGACACGGCGCAGAGTCATGAACGCATCTTCTTCATAGAGGTGATGGGGCGCGATGCCGGTTTTCTGGCGCAAAACAGTGCCATCGCATCCGGTGCCGAAGCTGCAATCATACCTGAAGATTCTACCGATGTAGACCAGTTGGCACGGTTCATGGAGCGAGGAATAAGAAAGAGTAAGAAGAGTTGTATCGTAATCGTGTCGGAGAGTCCTAAGTGCGGTGCGTTGTATTATGCCGACCGTGTGCGCAACGAATTCCCTGATTATGACGTGAGGGTGTCAATCCTCGGTCACTTGCAGCGTGGCGGCAGGCCTACCGCGCATGATAGAATCCTTGCGAGCCGTACAGGCGTTGGAGCTATTGACGCCATCATGCAGGGCCAGCGTAATGTGATGATTGGCGTGCGTAACAATGAAGTGGTATATGTTCCGTTGAGCGAGGCTATTCGTTCAGACAAACCGTTTGACAAAAAACTGATAACGGTATTGGATGAATTGAGCATCTAAAAAAACACCATGAACATTAAAGTAATTAAAATGAGGTCTTTTGAATGTAAATAAAAGTTTATTTGACGAAAGTTTTGTGACATAAAATTTTGTATGGAAAAAACTATTTCGTAACTTTGCGTTTTTGAAAGACATACTTAAAAAGAAATAATCATATGGAACAAATTAAAGGACATATTTCCCAGATAATTGGTCCTGTCATCGACGTATATTTTGATACGAACGGCGTAGACCCTGAGAAAGTGTTGCCTAAGATTTATGATGCGCTGGTAGTGAAACGTCCCGACGGACGCGACCTCGTAATAGAAGTGCAGCAGCATATAGGCGAAGACACTGTTAGGTGTGTCGCTATGGATAATACGGACGGTTTGCAGCGTGGACTTGAAGTTGTCTCGACAGGGCATCCGATTCTGATGCCTGCCGGTGAACAAATCAAGGGGCGCATGATGAACGTAATCGGACAGCCTATAGACGGAATGGAACCATTGAATATGGAAGGCGCTTATCCGATACACTGCGATGCTCCGAAATTTGACGAATTGTCAACCCATAAGGAGATGCTTGCTACTGGAATCAAGGTCATCGATTTGTTGGAGCCGTACATGAAGGGCGGTAAGATTGGCTTGTTTGGCGGTGCAGGCGTTGGAAAGACCGTGCTTATAATGGAGCTTATCAACAACATTGCCAAGGGACATAACGGCTATTCGGTATTCGCAGGTGTTGGCGAGCGTACCCGAGAGGGTAACGACTTGATTCGAGACATGCTTGAATCGGGAGTAATCCGATATGGCGAGAAGTTCAAGAAGGCAATGGAGGAAGGCAAATGGGATTTGTCATTGGTTGACCCTGAAGAGCTTAAGAAGTCGCAGGCTACGCTTGTGTACGGACAGATGAATGAGCCGCCTGGAGCACGTGCTTCAGTGGCATTGTCGGGTCTTACTGTTGCGGAGGAGTTTCGTGACCATGGAGGCAAAGACGGTGAGGCTGCGGACATAATGTTCTTCATCGACAACATATTCCGTTTCACGCAGGCCGGTTCTGAGGTTTCGGCATTGCTTGGCCGTATGCCTTCGGCTGTGGGATACCAGCCTACGCTTGCAAGTGAGATGGGTACGATGCAGGAGCGCATCACGTCTACAAAGAATGGAAGTATTACTTCAGTGCAGGCCGTATATGTTCCGGCGGACGACTTGACTGACCCGGCTCCGGCGACAACGTTTACGCATCTTGACGCTACGACGGAGTTGAGCAGAAAGATTGCGGAGCTTGGCATTTATCCTGCTGTTGACCCGTTGGGAAGTACCTCCCGTATTCTTGACCCGTTGATAGTAGGCAAAGAGCATTATGAGTGTGCACAGAGGGTAAAGGAAATATTGCAGCATTATAAAGAGTTGCAAGATATCATTGCAATCCTTGGCATGGACGAGCTTTCTGACGAAGACAAGCTGACCGTGAACCGTGCCCGTAGAGTACAGCGTTTCCTGTCTCAGCCGTTTACTGTGGCGGAACAGTTTACAGGACTGCCAGGTGTAATGGTTCCTATCGAAGAAACAATCCGTGGATTCAATGCCATACTTGACGGTGAGGTCGATGACCTCCCGGAACAGGCATTCTTGAACGTAGGCACGATAGACGATGCGATAGCCAAAGGAAAGAAACTTCTCGAAGCTGCAAAAGGTTGACAATTGACCAGTTAAAGGATATGAGCTTAAAACTGAAAATAGTTTCGCCCGAGAAAGTGGAATTTGACGACTATGTGGAGAGCGTGAAGGTTCCAGGCGTGATGGGTAATTTCGAGATACTCGACAACCACGCGCCGATAATTTCCGTGCTTCAAGCAGGAATCGTTGAGTACACAACGGGGGATGACAAAAGGCAATTGACTGTTTCCGGCGGTTTTGTCGAAGTCCATAAGAACGAAGTTTCTTTATGTGTTGAAAAAGCACGATGAGCGCAATAGCGGTATCTTTGTCTGCTTTGTTTTTCGTCGCCTTGGGTTTTGCATATGTGAAAGGGTACGACGTTGTAAAGCGTCACTTTCCTGGACATTTGGTGCATTTCTATCTTGCAATGGCGGCCATACGCATGCTTTTGGTTGCAACTATTGTAGTTGTATATGTACTTTTGTCAGATTCAAGGGATGATGCAATCAGTTTCGCGGCAATGTTTTTGGTAATGTATGTCGTAATGATGGTTGTGACATTGATATTAAAACATTAAAAAAGAATGAACCACTTAATACGGTTACTGTGTGTAATGGCACTGATGTTACAGGCGTTTGCTGCTCCTGTAAAGGCTGCAGGTAAAGACGCCGATATAAAGGATGTAGTGCTTGAGCACATAAAGGATTCTTATGATTGGCATATAACCGATATCGGTGATGAGCCGTTGGTTATACATTTGCCTGTAATAGTCAAAAGCTCTACAGGTTTTCATGTGTTTAGCAGTGCGCGGTTTTCGGAAGAAACTGATGCCAGTGGGTATAGGCAAGGGCCGTTTAATCTGGCAATCGCCACGACTGGTGGCAATGCGGGGAAAATTGTAGAGCTTGGTGCTGAAGGTACGGAGACACGTCCGTTTGACATCTCAATTACCAAGACGGTTGCCGTCATGTTTATAAATGTCGCCATCTTGCTTTGTTGCATATTGATACCAGCTCGTTGGTATCGTAACCGCAAGGTCAGCGACCCGGCTCCGAAAGGCTTTACGGGTTTTATTGAGATGCTTGTGATGTATGTCGTGGATGAAATAATAAAGCCTGGGGTTGGCAAGGGGTATGAAAAGTACACGCCTTATTTGCTTACGTGCTTTTTCTTTATTTTCGTCTGCAATGTCATGGGGTTGATGCCGTTCCCTCCTGGAGGTGGTAATGTTACGGGCAATATCGCAGTTACATTCTTCTTGGCTTTATGTACATTCATCATTGTGCAGTTTAGTGGAAACAAGCATTATTGGAAAGATATATTTTGGCCTGATGTTCCAACTTGGTTGAAAGCTCCGATTCCGCTTATTCCTATAATTGAGTTTGTCGGGATATTTACCAAGCCTTTTGCCTTGATGATTCGACTTTTTGCCAATATGATGGCAGGACATGCGATAGCTTTGGCTATAACTTGTATAATATTCCTTGTTGCAAGCAAGGCCATGGTCGTATTTTTCAGCATGTCAGTGGTAAGTGTCGTGATGAGCATCTTCATGATGTGTCTCGAATGTTTGGTATGTTTTATCCAGGCAATGGTATTTACCATGTTGAGTGCGGTGTTTATCGGATTGGCAAAGGCTGAACCGGAACATAGTAAATGAGTGATAGATATAAAATTGAATAAATAATAAATTAACACTAACGATTATGATTTCATTATTATTAGCAGCAGAAGTTGCAAAGTTGGGTGCCGCTGTAGGCGCAGGTCTTGCAGCCATTGGCGCAGGTATCGGTATTGGTAAGATTGGCGGTCAGGCAATGGATGCCATGGCGCGTCAGCCAGAAGTAATGAACAAGCTTTTTACGAACATGATTGTTGCTGCCGCTCTTATTGAGGGTGTTGCCCTGTTTGCTGCGGTTATAGCATTCTTGTGTATCTAATAAAAGGTGAGTAAGTCTTCGCAGTTGTAATGACGATTGCGAAGACGCTCCTTAAAAAGACAGCGTATGGATTTATTTGTTCCAAGTACAGGCTTGCTGTTTTGGATGACCGTCACGTTCCTTGTCGTGCTGGGCATCTTTTGTAAGTTTGGTTTCCCGGCCATAATAAAAATGGTAAACGGGAGGAAGGCTTACATTGATGACAGTTTGCGAAAGGCGCATGAGGCTAACGAGAAGCTTGCCAATATACAAAGAGAGAGTGAATCCATCTTGCAGGAAGCCCGTGAGAAGCAGGCAGCGTTGTTGAAAGATGCTGCTGTAACGCGTGATGCCATTGTTGAGAAGGCACAAGGCAAGGCGCGTGAGGAAGGCAATAGACTTCTTTTGGAAGCCAAGGCTGAAATAGAGAATCAACGTCGCGCCGCAGTTGGCGATATTCGTAAGGAAGTTGCGACGTTGAGTGTCGAGATTGCGGAGAAAATACTTCGTGAGAAACTTGGCAGCGACAAGGCGCAGATGGATTTGATTGACCGTATGCTGGATGAAGTTTCTTCTGAAAAAAGATAATTGGTTATGGATTTAGGATTAATATCGGTAAGATATGCGCGTGCTTTGCTAAAGGCAGGTATCGAGGAAAAGCTTGAAGGCGATGTCTATCAGGAGATGCAGATGTTGTCGGACAGCTATATAAAAGTTCCGGAACTCAAGTTTACCATAGATAATCCGATGCTCTCGAAGGATGACAAGGAGCGTTTGTTCCTTGCCGCCGTGGGTGGAAGTCCGTGCGAATTGACAAAGACATTCTTCAAGCTTGTATTGAAGGAAGACCGTGAGAGCATGATGCAGTTTATTGCAAATTCATATATCACATTATACCGAAGGCAGAAAAATCTAATCCGTGCTAAACTTTTGACAGCCACCACGGTATCTTCTGAAATTGAGCAGAAGTTGCGTAATCTGGTGGAAGGCAGGACGAGTGGGACAGTTGAATTTGAGACCAAGACCAATCCCGACTTGATAGGAGGATTTGTATTGGAATATGATACATATAGGTTGGATTTAAGTGTCAAGTCAATGCTGAATTCCATTTTGTCACAACTAAAGTAACAAACGATTGTAATTTGTAATATGTCAGATAAAATAAAACCGAGCGAAGTTTCACAAGTGCTTCTTGACCAGTTAAAGGGTATAAGCGGCAGTGCCAAGTTTGACGAGGTTGGCACAGTGTTGCAGGTAAGCGACGGTGTGGCTCGTATCTATGGACTGCGCAATGCCGAGGCCAATGAGTTACTTGAGTTCGAAAACGGTACTATGGCTATTGTCATGAACCTTGAGGAGGACAATGTCGGCTGCGTGCTTTTGGGTTCTACTTCTGGAATAAAGGAAGGCATGCATGTAAAGCGTACAAAGCGTATTGCCAGCATTAAGGTCAATGACAATATGTTAGGGAGGGTTATAAATCCTCTTGGACAGGCAATTGACGGAAAAGGTGATATAGACCTTACAGGCTCTTTTGAGATGCCGTTGGACCGTAAAGCACCAGGTGTGATATACCGTCAGCCTGTGAAAGAGCCTTTGCAGACTGGCCTAAAGGCTGTAGACTCGATGATTCCTATCGGGCGCGGACAGCGTGAGTTGATAATCGGCGACCGCCAAACGGGAAAAACAGCGATAGCCGTCGATACGATAATCAACCAAAAGAGTTTTTACGATGCAGGCAAACCTGTGTATTGCATATATGTTGCCATCGGACAGAAAGCTTCTACTGTTGCGGCTTTGGTTGCCAACCTAAAGGAGCATGGGGCTATGCCTTATACTATAATTGTTGCCGCAACTGCTGCCGACCCGGCCGCAATGCAGTATTATGCGCCCTTTGCAGGTGCTGCCATTGGCGAGTACTTCAGGGATAGGGGATACTCCGCACTTGTCGTTTATGATGACTTGTCAAAGCAGGCGGTTGCATATCGTGAGGTCTCTCTTATTCTTCGTCGTCCTTCTGGCCGTGAGGCTTATCCTGGTGATGTGTTCTATTTGCATAGCCGTCTGCTTGAGCGTGCGGCGAGAATCAATGACCAGCAGGAAGTCGCAGAGCAGATGAACGACTTGCCAGAGTGTATGAAAGGTCATGTAAAAGGCGGTGGTTCGCTTACAGCGTTGCCTATTATCGAGACACAGGCAGGCGACGTGTCCGCATATATTCCTACAAACGTGATATCTATAACCGACGGCCAGATATATCTTGAGACTGATTTGTTCAACCAAGGCTTCCGTCCTGCAATCAATGTCGGAATTTCTGTCAGCCGCGTTGGTGGTTCTGCCCAGATAAAGAGTATGAAGAAGGTGGCAGGAACGTTGAAGATTGACCAGGCGCAATATCGTGAGCTTGAATCTTTCTCCAAGTTTTCGAGCGACATGGACGCTGTTACCGCCATGACGCTAGACCGTGGACGTAAGAACAACCAATTGCTCATACAGCCGCAATACAGCCCAATGCCGGTCGGCGAACAAGTGGCAATCCTTTATTGCGGCACGCATGGTTTGATGCATGATGTGCCCGTAGATAAAGTCCGCGAGTGCCAAAACACCTTCTTGGAGAAGATGCGTTCGTCGCATGCGGATGTCATTGACACGTTGTCCGAGGGCAAAATCGGCGACGAGCAAACCACCGTAATAGAGTCTGTAATGGCCGACATCGCAGGCCAGTATAAAAACTGATTGACTTATGCCGTCACTAAAGGAAATAAAGAACCGCATATCGTCTGTAAACAGCACTCGTAAGATTACTAGTGCGATGAAGATGGTTGCTTCGTCAAAGCTTCATCACGCCCAGGTTATGATTGAGAATATGCTGCCTTATGAGACCATGCTTGAGCACATACTTAAAAGTTTCTTGGCTTCCGAGGTAGATGCTACAACGGTTTACAGCTTGGAGCGTCCGGTCAAGCGTGTCGCTTTGGTGGTATATTCTTCAAACAGTAGCCTTTGTGGCGGTTTCAATGCTAATGTAATCAAGATGATGCAGCAGGTTGTCGATGAGTACCGTCATTTGGGCAAAGACAACGTCATAATATATCCAGTCGGGCGTAAGGTGGCGGAAAAGTCGGCAAAGCTTGGTTATGTGTGTGCAGGCGACTATTCAGCAATGGCAGACAAGCCATCTGTCGATACTTGTATAGATTTGGCGGATACTCTTGCCAAGCAGTTTGTTGACGGTGAGATAGACCGTGTTGAGATGATATACCATCATTTCAAGAGTGCCGGTTCGCAAATTCTTACCCGTAAGACTTTCCTGCCGATAGATGTAAAGAGTGAGCTTGAATTTGACGACGAGCGTGACCTGAAGTCGAATATAGCTACCCTTGAGGCGCAGGAATACTTGCGGAAAAAAGGCAGGCGGACGTCAATGCAGGAGAAAGAAGAAGCCAAGCCTCTTAATGATAATTTCATCGTTGAGCCGGATATGGCTACCGTGTTGTCGATGCTCATACCAAGGTTGTCTCATCTTATGGTCTATACCGCTTTGCTTGACAGTGTGGCCAGTGAACATGCGGCGCGTATGGTTGCGATGCAGACAGCTACCGACAATGCTGATGAATTGTTGCGCGACTTGAATTTGCAGTACAACAAGAGCCGTCAGCAGGCCATTACCAACGAGTTGCTTGACATTGTCGGCGGTTCAGTCAACAATTGACAGACATTCATGTTAAAGGCCGCCCATGAATATCCTTGCGGATTTCATGGGCGGCCTTTTGTCTTTGTAATAATAACATTCCTCCCAACTTTACATTTTTCTCATACGCATATCTCTCCGCTGCCGAAGCATCGGTGGTGCATCTCGTCATATACTGTGCAGAACTGGCCTGGCGCAACGCCTTGTATCAGGTCGGTGGAGTGTACTGCAAACGATGCGTCGCCTGTACGTTCAATTGTTGCACGGTGAAATTCAGGAGTATGCCTGATTTTGAATGTTACGTTTGCCGTTGTCATGTTTTGCCACGGGTCGCACGTCAGGAAGTTGAAACCGTGCATCTTGAAGTCTTTTTTATATGCGGTAAGAGGGTCATATCCGCGGCTTACGTATAGGATGTTGGCCTCTATGTCTTTCTTCACGGCATACCAAGGACCGCCGCCGAAGCCGAGGCCGTGGCGCTGGCCGATGGTGTGAAACCACAGCCCTTTGTGCTGGCCTATTTTGCGGCCTGTCTCCAGTTCAAGTACGTCGCCAGGCTTTTCGCCCAAGTAACGGCGGATGTAGTCGTTGTAATTGATTTTTCCGAGGAAGCATATTCCTTGGCTGTCCTTGCGTTTTGCATTAATAAGATGCTCGCGTTCGGCAATGGCGCGCACTTCCTCCTTCATCATTCCGCCTATGGGGAACAGGGCTTTTTTCAGTTGCCAGCCCTCTATTTGTGCAAGGAAGTCGGTCTGGTCCTTCACAGGGTCAGGGCTTGTGGTTAGCCATTTCATCCCGTCTATAATTTCCGTCTGGGCGTAGTGCCCTGTCGCTATTAGGTCGTATGCGTGCCCGGCCTTTTGGTCGAATGCGCCGAACTTTATGAGGCGGTTGCACATAACGTCGGGGTTGGGCGTCAGTCCGGCGCGTACCTTGTCCATAGTGTAACGCGTCACGTTGTCCCAGTATTCGCGGTGACAATCGATGACAGTCAGTTTGCAGCCGTACTTTGCGGCCACGGCGGTAGCCATTTCGAGGTCTTCCTCGCTGGAGCAGTCCCATTCCTCTGTCTCTTCCGGGCCGATTTTGATGTAAAAGCAGTCGGGGTGAAGGCCCTGTCTGGCAAGTTCGTACACCACGACGGAACTGTCAACGCCGCCCGAGAGCAGCACGGCTATGCGCTTATCCTTGATTAATTCATAATTCATAATTCATAATTCATAATCGGCTTTTGCCAATTTTCGGTTCACAATATGGTTTGTTCACAACTAATAATGTACAATAGGCTTTCGCCGATTATGAATTTTGCATTATGAATTGTGAATTGTCAATGTCCCTTATGCCGTTGAGGAACGCTTTTGCGTCCATCCTCTTTTTGCCGCTAAGCTGTATTTCGTCCAATTGCAGCCAGCAGTCGGCGGTAGCGGCGAGCAGCTTTCCGTTGTACACCATCAGTGTGCCTGCGTCCTTGCCGTTGCATGGTATGGCGGTTTCGGTAGTCTTGAATAGCTTAAGTACCGACGTTTTGCCGTTGCCGTCAGCCATGTTCGTCCATGCGCCGGGGTAGGGAGAAAGGCCGCGGATGAAGTTGCGCACGCTGCGTGCCGTCTTGTTCCAGTCTATTTGGCACGTCTCCTTGAATATTTTGGGGGCGCTGTGCAGCTCGCGGCCAGTAGGCAACATCTCGCTCTGCGGCATGGTGTCTACTTTGCCTTCGCCCTCAATTATTTTGTCAATGGTTTTCAGTGCGATGCCAGCGCCGAGCCTCATGAGTCCGTTGTACACGTCTTCTACGTTGTAGTCGTCCTTTATTTCAAACGGCTCTTGCATTATTATGCGCCCCGTGTCGATGTCGTGGTCGAGGAAGAATGTCGTCACCCCGGTCAGCGTCTCGCCGTTGATTATTGCCCAGTTGATAGGTGCCGCGCCGCGGTATTGCGGCAGCAGGGCGGCGTGTACGTTGAATGTGCCGAAGCGCGGCATCGCCCATACCACCTCGGGCAGCATGCGGAAGGCCACCACCACCTGAAGGTCGGCATGGTAGCTGCGCAGCTCTTCTACGAATGCAGGGTCCTTCATCTTGACCGGCTGCAGCACGGGCAGGCCGTGTTCTATGGCGTATTGCTTGACCGCCGGCGGCTGCAAGGTGTCCTGGTGGCGGCCTACGGGCTTGTCTGGCTGTGTCACCACGGCCACAACGTTGTATCCGCCTTCCACCAATGCGCGCAGGGTTTCGACGGCGAACTCCGGCGTACCCATGAAGATTATGCGTAAATCACTTTTTGTCATGTTGTTTGATTTTTTGTAGTAAAGGAGAGAAGGAGTAAGAAGTAAAGGAGTAAGTAGATATGTTTTGTTGGTTGGCCTAAGGTGGTAATGCATTCCAATCTTCATTCCTTACTCCTATACTCCTTACTCCTTATATTAAACTTCTTATTCCACCGTCACAGACTTTGCAAGGTTGCGCGGCTGGTCTACGTTCAACCCCTTTTCCACGGCTACGTGGTATGCGATGAGCTGCAAGGGGATGACAGAGAGCAGCGGCGCAAGCGGCGCGAGGGTAGGGGGCACTTCTATTGCAGCCTCCGATATGTCGCTTACAGCCTTGTCGCCTTCGGTCACGATGGATATGATGCGGCCGTTGCGCGCCTTCACTTCCTGTATGTTGCTTAGTATTTTCTTGTACAGCTGGTGGTGTGTGGCTACGAATACTACGGGCATGTCCTCGTCTATAAGTGCTATGGGGCCGTGTTTCATTTCGGCAGCCGGGTATCCTTCGGCGTGTATGTAGCTTATTTCCTTTAGCTTCAGTGCGCCCTCGAGAGCTACGGGGTAGTTGAAGCCGCGCCCCATGTAGAGGGCGTTCTCGGCGTAGGTCAGCGCACGTGCTATTTCCCTTATCTTGCTGTCGTTGGCGAGTACAGCCTTGATTTTGTCGGGTATGCGTGCCAGTTCGGCTATTGCTTCCTCGTATTCCTGTTGCGGTATAGTGCCTTTTTCGTACCCGAGGGCGAGGGCGAAGAGCGTCAGCACGGTCACTTGCCCGGTGAAAGCCTTGGTCGAGGCCACGCCGATTTCAGGGCCTACGTGTATGTATATGCCGGTGTCTGACGCCCGGGCGATGCTCGAACCTACCACGTTTACTATGCCGAAGCACAGGGCGTGGTTCTCTTTTGCCAGTTGGAATGCCGCCAGGGTGTCGGCCGTCTCGCCGCTCTGCGATATTGCTATGACAACGTCGTCAGGCTGTATTACCGGGTTGCGGTAGCGGAACTCCGAGGCGTACTCCACTTCTACCGGCACTTTCGCCCATTGCTCTATGAGCTGCTTGCCTATGAGTCCGGCGTGCCACGACGTTCCGCAGGCCACGATGATAAACCTCTGCGCACTGACAAGCTCGTCGCGGTGCAGGTTGAGCGCGCTCAGCACCACACGTTTCTCTGCCGGCAGTATGCGCCCCCTCATGCAGTCGGCCATGCAGCGGGGCTGGTCGTAGATTTCCTTCAGCATGAAGTGGTCGAAGCCGCCCTTCTCGAGCGACTCGAGGTCGAGGTCCACTTCCTTCACGTCGTGGGTTATTTCCTGGTTGTCAAGGTTCCTGATTTCCATCTTGTGCCCCACGCGCAGCAGTGCCACCTCGTTGTCGTTGAGGTAGACCATCTGCTTTGTGTAAGCCACGATGGGCACTGCGTCCGATGCGATGAAGAACTCCTTGGCGTCCTCGCCAACGCCTATTACCACGGGACTGCTCTTTCGCGCCACCACGATTTTGTCCGGACAGTCGCGGTCTACCACGGCTATGGCGTATGCGCCGACCACGCGCCGCAGCGCCATCACCACCGCGCCTTCAAGGTCTTTGCCGTATTCGCGCTGCATGAACTCGATGAGTTGTACCAGTACCTCGGTGTCGGTCGAGCTTTTGAATGTGAACCCCTTGCCCGTAAGGTATTCCTTCAGGCTGGCGTAATTCTCTATGATGCCGTTGTGCACGAGGGCGAGCCGTCCGCTCTGCGACACGTGCGGATGGGCGTTGACGGCCGAAGGTTCGCCGTGCGTGGCCCACCGCGTGTGGGCAATGCCTATGTGGCCGGTGGTGTCGCGTTGCGCGGCAATGGCTTCAAGGTTGCTCACCTTGCCCTTCTCCTTATACACGTTAAGCTCGTCTTTGTCGTTGATGAGGGCCACGCCGGCCGAGTCGTAGCCTCGGTATTCCAGTCGTTTTAGCCCCTCAATGAGTATCGGGTAGGCTTCTCTCGGGCCTATATATCCTACTATTCCACACATAATGTTTTTATTAGTTGTGCAAAAATAATAATTAAAAACGAGAATGTGGCGCGGCGTTGCCGCTTTTTTACTAACTGCTTGAAAATGAACGACTTTCCAATATGCCGTCTTTCGTCGTGCAAAAGGTGGCCTTTTAGCCTGCGAAAGACGACCTTTTAGCGTGCGAAAGGTGGCCTTTGGGGATGCGAAAGGTGGCTTTTTGCAGAGCTATGGGGCAAAAGCAAAGTCCGCCACGTCGGCATACGGCGTGGCGGACTTTTGTTGTTTATCTGAAAAGAGAGAGTATTTGCTTATTTGTCAAGGCTTGACATGGCGAGTTTCAGCAGGTCTCTGTCGTAAGGGTCGTTCCGCCCCGACGCCATGTCTTTTAAGCTTTTCATGCAGATAGTACGCTCATCTTCATTGAGAAGTTTGCCATGTTCGCGGCACAGCTCCACGATTTTGTTGATTAATGATGCCTGTACCGTCCGCTGTCCTATAAGCTCGGGGCTGAGTAGCGTTGACCTTAGGCTGGAGAAGCGTTTGATGAAGTCCATGCCAGTCTCAATCTTGTTGTTTGTGGGCATGTCGCTTTCAATCTTGTACTCCTTGCCGGTGTCGGTGTCTTTTACGGTTATGGTGCCGTCTGAATTAATCATAGTGACGTGTCTCAAACCGCTTGAATACGGTGTGAGTACGGTTACTGTATTTGCCTTCTGCGGGTCGCGGCCATATATTTCGGTTATCGTGCCGCGCAGGCTGTCGCCGTTAGCCGTCTCGGCCCACACTATCGCGTAGGCGTAACGGCGCAGGCTGTCCTGCGTGTTGCGTACGAACATCAGACGGTAGTTCCTGTCCTTGTACGAGCCATAGCTTATGCTCTTGTCCAATTTCTCTCCGTATGCTATGTTTGAAAGCACGTTTTTGCTTATGCCTGCATCCCTTGACTGCACCTTGTAAGCTTCGTATTTGTCTCTGTCGAACGCCGTCAGCACCTTGTCAAGCTCCTTGCGCTTGCTCTTGGGCATGTTGAACGAGTATTCATTGTAATACGATTGGGTCTTTACTCCGTTGTTCTCGGAGTTCTCCATGCTGTTGCTTGCCTTGATGTAAGGTGCCAGGTCTTTGTTGCTGGTAAAGGAGATGATGGCTCCTTTCAGGTTGATTTGCGCTTCTGTTGTGGCCGGCATGGCGGCGAAGAGCAGTGCCGCGGCCATGAGTTTTATTGTCTTCATATCTTTTGTTTTTAGTAATATTCATCTTCAACGTCATAGTTTTCCATGGCGGTTACGTACAGGTCTATGCCAGCTTCGATGCGTTTGTGCTCGTCATAGATGCTGTCGAGCACTGCCTCCTGTTGTAATTCGGCCACTTTTACCGTAGCCTCGGCTATCATTTCTGCCGCCTCGATGACAGAGTCAGTTTGCGTTTCGGCCACGTAAACCTTGGGAGGCAACGGCTTGTAGCGGTCAATCCTCGGCTTGCGCCTGCGTGCTTTTTTTATTGGAACAACGGTTGTCGCCGTGTCGGCGGTAAGCGTGTCGGGCGCGGCTGCCGGTTTGTTGCTCTCTTGGATTGGTGGCACAGCCTTGTTTTCTGCCATTTGTCGCGGCTCGGCCTTCGGCCATGCAACGAGCATAAGCAGGGCTATTGTCGCCGCAGCTGCGGCGATTAAGCAGACTGTTTTACGGGGAAACTGGGAGGACTGGGAGCTTCGGGAAGACTGGAGTGTGGCTTGTCTGCTTGTTTGTTTGTTAACTTGTATGCTTTCAAGAGGCATTCCCTCGTCAAACCATGCGAACATCTGTTTGTACGGTTGCAGGTCTTCGCCTAAGTCGTGGGTGCGCAGATAATCGGCCAGTCGGCTTTCCTCTTCAAGCGAGGTTTGGCCTGCCATGTATCGGTCGATGAGTGTGCGTATGTCTTTTTCCATAATATTACCTTTCCCTTTTCTTAAACTCGTTCAACATCTTTGCCCTTGCACGCGCGAGGATGGTGGATACCGACGAACGCTCTACGCCCACGATGCGTGCTATTTCTTCGTGGCTCTTGCGCTCAACTTGTCTCAATCGCAGTATTTGGTACTCTGTTGACGGCAGCGAGGCAAGGCGTTCTGTGAGCCAGGCCATGTTCTCCTTGTCTTCCATTGCGCGGTCGGGGCTTGCCGTCTTGTCGTCGATGAAGCTTCGGTCTGCGTCCAATGATATGGTGCGTCGCCGGCGGACGCTGTCTATGGCGCGGTTGTGAGCTATGCACGAGGCCAGCTTTTCGGCGTGCGCCGGGTCGCAGATTTCAGTGCGCAGAGTCCACAGCTTCAGCATCGTTTCCTGCGCTATGTCCTCGGCCTCGTCGCCGCTGGCGGCGAAGGCGAGCGCCGTAGCGACGGCTCTTTGCCTTATGCGTGTGGCTATATGTTCAAACTCTGCCTGTTCCATTGTTGCCTTTCTGAACAATAAACGGATAAGTGCATGAAAACAAAACAGGCTTTAATCTTTTTTAAGATAAAGCCTGTTATATTTTGATTTACGGTATGTTTGTGCTAATTTTGCAGCGACAAAACTGCTGGAAGGTATGCTGTTTTCGCGTGAAACGTTTTTCGAGCTTGTGCGCTTCGGCGCCGTAGGCGTTGTGGCTACGGCCCTGCATTACGGCGTTTACTGGCTGCTGCACGGCGTGATGGATGTCAACGTGGCATACACTTTGGGATATTTGGTAAGCTTTGTTGCCAACTATGTGCTCTCGGCGCGCTTCACTTTCCGCAAGAAAAAGTCGGTTAAGAACGGCCTCGGCTTCGCCTGCGCCCATCTGTTCAACTATCTTTTGCAAATCAGCCTGCTCAATTTCTTTATATGGCTAGGCGTAAGCAAGGTTCTTGCTCCTGTGCCAGTGTATTGCGTGGCGATACCTACCAATTTCCTTATTGTAAGGTTCGTGTTTAGAAAATTGGGCTGACCGACGGTTCAGTAAATCCTGAACCGTCCCGAAACGTGGAGCATAGACAGCATGTAGACCATACCGCTGTAATAGCGGAACTCGCCGGTCGGAGCCTTGGTGTTCCATAACCGCTCTACATATTCTTTCGCCAAGGCTTTGTCTTCCAGGCAGAACGCGCCGACGGCGTTAGCCCCGGCCATGCCTTCGGAGTAGCCTCCGGTGGGCGATGTGCCGTCAAGGTTGAACTGTCCGTGCTCGAATCCTTCGTTCTTGAAGAACTTTAGCAGGCGCGTCATCATGTCGGTCTGGCGCTTGCAGTCCTTGCCGAACCAGTTGTAGTCCATGCCGATGTTCATCGCGCAGCGTATTGCGTCGTATTGATAGCGGCGTGCGTCGTAGTCGTTTTTCCAATCCGGCTGGAACGGTTCTCCTTTGAACGTTGAATAGTCGGGGAAAAGACCTGTCACGGGATGTGACGATTTAGCCAATAACTCCCTGGCCGCATCGGGGGTGTGTGACCAGAAGTCTTTGTTAGTGTCAGACCACATAGCCCACAGTTCAAAGAAGGCAGGCAGGTTGTAAGACGGGTCGGTGTGCAGGCGTGAGCCTTCGTGTGGAACGAAGCAGACAAGTTTTGTCTTTGCGTCAAATATGTTGTAAACGCCTTGAGAGCCGTCTTTCGACATTACGTCTTTCAGTATTTTCTGCGCTTCGCGCCCGTAGTCGAATACACCGTCGTCGCCCCAGCGGTGGGAAGCGAAGAAGAGTGACGTGATAAAGTAGATTTCGCCGTCGGTGGCGCAGCTCGGCTCTCCGCCGATTTTGCTGCCGTCTGTGTTGCATTGCCATGCAAAATATCCCTTCCAGCGGCCTGAAGTATAGAGCATGTGGGTTTTAGCCCACCGCCAAATCTTGTCAAACTCGGTTCTCTTGTTCATCTGCACGCATATCATCATGCCGTAAGACATGCCCTCGGTCCTTACGTCGTGGCTGCCTGTATCGTAGATGTAGGCCGTGCTGTCGCTGTCTTCAAAGTACACTTTGGTGTCTTCGTCAACGAAAAAGTGTTTCCATACCTGCGCCAGCCGTTCGTCTGTCTTGGTGTCGGATATTCCAAGATACTCATTGAACAGATTTCTGTAAACACTGGTGTAGAAAGCTCCTTTGCCGTTTCCGGCAGTCGTGTTTGTGGTTTTAGCTCTTGCGCCGGACAATGCTCCGCCAAAGGTCAGCAGGCAGCATAGTGCTGTTAGAAATGTTTTTACTTGCATAGCTGTGGGTGTTAAGTTTGGTGATTGACATGTTTTTCTTTTGTTATTGATTGAAACAAGGCTTTTTGCACAACTGTTCAAAGTGCAAAGATAATGTTTTGACATATCTGTTGGTGTGGGATTGCAGGCTTTTGTGCCTGTGTGTAACAAATAGGCACGTATTTAATACAAGTAATAATGTTTCTGCCTGATGACGTAGGGTAAATCACAATCTGTCATCAGGACATGCCGGCAGAGCATTGCCGTTATTCGCACACTCTTTGCCTACTGAAATGTAATGGTCGGTTTGGGTAAACGGTTCGCGGCTGAAACCCGTTTGAGTTCCAGCCGCGAACCGTTTATGTGTTTCAAAGTCTGCTTAACGTTGCCACCACCTTTTCTTTTTGGCGGCCATGTCATGATGTGCCGTTCCCATCCGTTCCATCATGATGTCGTAGTAAGTCTTGTTCTCTTTTATCATGTGGTAGATGGTGCCCCAGTCGGGCAGTCCGCCAATGTTGCGGTCGTCAATGAACATGTCTACCTTTAGCTTGCGCGAGAAATGATTGTTGTTGTCAGTTCCGCGCTCTTCCGGGTAGTCGCGGTTAACGGCATAAAACTCCACTCCGTGCTCCCTGCACCAGTTCACTGCTTCGTCAAGCAGTTCGCCTTCGCGTACCGACCAAAGTATCAGTTTGTGACGGTCGGCAATCAGCATTTTAAGGGTTTCGGTGGCGAACGGGATTTCCTTGCCGATTTCTGGATACCTGTGTTCTACGATTGTTCCGTCGAAATCTACTGCTATTGTCATGATACGTCTGGTGAATGGGGTGTTATTGCTTTATGGAATTGTCGTCCTTGTTACTGTAATGGCTGTTGGCGTAATTGCCGTATTTCCCGTATCCGCTGTTGCCATAATGTCCATAACGGCTGTATTTGCCGTAATTGCCATATCCGTAGTAGTAACGGTACTTCTTTTCAGACAGGTCGATTCCGTTGATGGCGATGCACATGTTGGGCAACTTTTGTTCTTCTGCAAGGCTGTTTATTATGTTGAAGCTTGCTTTAGGAGTATAGTCGGCACGGCAAATGTATATGCTTATGTCGGCGAGCTTGCCTATTTGCAACGTGTCAGTAACCAGTCCTACAGGTGCGGTGTCAATCATGACATAGTCGTAGTGCTGCTTGAGTTGCGTTATAACTTGTTCCAACGCCGGACGTGACAGTAATTCAGTTGGGTTGGGAGGCACTATTCCTGCCATTAACAGGTCAAGATTGCCATTTACCTCTGATGGATGTATTTGTTCCTGTATGTCGTCCCATTGCGGATTTTCCATCATCAGAAGGTTTGTAATGCCAGATTTGTAGTTGTTGATTTTGAACAGTTCGGCCAGCCTCGGTTTGCGGATGTCAAGTCCGATGAGTATGATTTTCTTTCCGAGCAATGCAAAACTTATAGCCAGGTTTGTAGCAGTGAAAGTCTTGCCTTCGCCTGATGTGGACGATGTGAATAAGACTACGTTCTGTCCCGGTTTTAGCATGAATTGTATATTGGTTCGCATCGAACGGAATATTTCCTCCATCTGGTTGTTTTGGTTTTCATGCACCACGATGTCAGCCCTTGTTTTCGTTGTTTCGTTCGCAACGGCAATGTCCGCGATTATAGGCAATTTTGTCAGGTTTGCTACGTCGTCATGTCCTTCTATCTTGTAGCGGAAGAAGTTGATTACATAAAGGACTGCAGCTGGTACGGCGATACCGAAAACTAAAGCCACGAGCATTATTATGCTGCCCTTGGGGCTTATTTTCTTGTTGAATTGCGGCCTTTCTATGAGTTTTCCTTTGTCTGCGGTTGCCGCGAGTGATATCGAGTTCTCTTCGCGTTTCTGTAAAAGCATCAGGTACAGTCCGGACCTTACTTCCTGCTGCCTGCCTATTTGTGTTAGGATACGTTCCTGTTCTGGAGCTTTAGTGACTTGGTCGTTGTATAAGCCGAGCTGCTTGCTAATGGCGTCACGTTGTATGATAAGTCCCTTGCGTGCTTGCTCCAAAGCCTGCTGTATGCTTGCCTGCATGTCGTCTAATTGCGACGTAAGCTCGGTGACGACAGGGCTGCTTTCAGATGCAGTGCGCAACAGCCTGTTACGTTCAAGCGCAATCTTGTTGTATTCGTTGATTAACGACGTTGAAGCTTCGTCTTGCAATCCGATGTTCGATGGCAATACTTGGTGCTTGTTGCCAGGGCGGTTCGCAAAATTGATAAGACTACCGATGAGGGCTATCTGCGTATTGGCTTCGTTGAGCTTCTGGCCGTATGTGGATGTGTTCGTGGATGTAGCCATGGCGTCGAGCTGAAGCTCCATGAGCTTGTTGCGCTTTTTGTAGCTTTCCATGGCTCCATCTGTAGAGCTAAGTTCCGCATCGATTTTTACAAGGCGGTCGTTTATGAAGGCTTCTGTCATAACGGCAACCTCATTCTTGTCCTCATTGGCTTGGCGGTTGTAGCATGTCACCAACTGGTTCAAATAGTCGATGCTTCTTGTTATGTCCTGGTCTTCCAATTGCAGGTTGAAAACGGAAGATGTTTTCGATGTTTGTTCTACGCTTAGTTTTCCGGTGTATTCATGCGCTTTGTTGCGTGGTGAAATAAGGTATGCGTATTGTGTCTCGCCGTCTTCAAGTGTGTATTTCCCGTTTTGTGTCAAAGTCAGTGTTCCGGCTTGTGTCCGTATTACGGCAGGAAGGCTGTTTACTGTTTTTTCAATTTCATACGGTCCGTCGAAACTTATTTCATTTTCAGCTATATAATAAGTTCCTTTAATGTGGTATGAATCGTTTTCCCGTTTGATTTTTAGTTCAAACGGGGCATTCAGCTTTTCGATATGCGACGAGTCCATATCTACATTGATGGGCTGCTTCTTGTATACAAGTTGCTTCTTGATGTTACCTTTTATATAATAACTGGCATACAGTTTCAAGTCGCGTATTGCTTGTTCGGCGATAGTGGTAGAAGTCAGTATTTCCTGTTCGTTTTCCGTACCGTAGTTGCTGCTTATGAAACCGAAGTTGGACATGCTTTCCAATGCCTGAAGAGCACCTCCGCCTCTTCTGTTGTCGTCGTTGCCATCCTTTATAAGGAGTTTTGCCGATGTGCTGTATACTGGTGTGGCATAACGCAAATATAAGAAACCGATACCAACACATATGATGGTTGATAAAAGAAACCATTTCCAATTCAAAATGAATGCGGTGAAAATGGTGCTGAAGTTGAAGGATGATTGCTCTTCACTTGTTCCTTGGATTTGCTGGTCGTTCTTTAACTCGTTCATCTACTTTTGTGTTTTGTCTTGATAATTCGTTTTGTACCGATAATGTTAGTCTTGTCCGATTAGGCTCATAAGGTATTTGCCGTAATCGTTTTTCAACATTGGCTGTGCGTTCTCTTTCAGCTTGTCGGCGTTAATCCAGCCCTGTTTGAACGCAATTTCTTCAAGGCAGGCGATTTTTAGCCCTTGTCGTTTCTCTATGACTTCTATGAAAGTCGAGGCTTCACTAAGGCTGTCGTGTGTACCAGTGTCGAGCCATGCAAAGCCGCGTTGCAAGGTTTGGACTTTAAGGGCGTGCCTTTTCAGATATTCTTGGTTTACAGACGTAATTTCCAATTCACCGCGTTTGCTGGGTTTTATATTTTTAGCGATTTCAACAACACTGTTGGGATAGAAATACAAACCTACCACGGCGTAGTTGCTTTTGGGATTCTCTGGTTTTTCTTCAATGCTGAGGCAATTCCCTTGTGCGTCAAATTCGGCCACTCCGTAACGTTCAGGGTCGTTCACGTAATATCCGAAAACAGTCGCTTTATCTTCTTGTTCTGCTGTTGCGACACAATTTCTTAATATGCCGGAAAAACCAGCTCCGTGGAAGATGTTGTCGCCTAAGACAAGGCATACACAATCATTCCCAATAAAATTCTCCCCAATGATGAAAGCCTGTGCCAGTCCGTCGGGAGAAGGTTGTTCTGCATATTCGAACCTTACGCCAATGTCAGAGCCGTCACCCAATAGACGTTTGAACCCTGGAAGGTCGTATGGTGTGGATATTATTAATATTTCCCTTATGCCTGCAAGCATCAAGGCTGATATCGGGTAATAAATCATCGGCTTGTCAAAAATTGGTATAAGCTGTTTGCTGATACCTTTTGTGATGGGATATAAGCGAGTGCCTGACCCACCAGCAAGTACGATTCCTTTCATAATTATATATATTTGTTGAAATGAAACAACTGTCTTTTAAATTTAAGTGTATCTTGCTTGTTTTTTGTGCTTGTGTACTTATCAAATATTGTGCATGACGTTTTTTATATCATGCAAAGGTATAATAAAAACTGATAATAATCAAATTTTATTTTGAAATTTGGCGTATTTGATGTATTTTTGCACATGTATTTTTGTCATGGGGCTTTGCTCCATGTTTTCTTTAATATAAAAATGTATGGGATTTTTAGGTAAACTTTTTGGAAAGAATAAAGACAAAGAGCATAAGATAGGCGGCATGGAAGATTACATGACGCTTGTTAGGGTTTACTTGCAGGCCGCAATCGCAGAGAATGCAGGAGTAACAAACCTTGCGATGCTGCCAGACCTGCGTATGTTCAAGGCGACTCTGCATGTGCCGACGTTGAACAACAAGCTTGGTGTGGGCGAGAAAAAACATTGTAAGAAAATGCTGTCGGATTTATACAAGACGGAAGATGATTTTTTCAAGGAACTAGACCAAAGTATACGCCGCAACTGCCGGAAGATACAAGATGTGCAGACTTATCTGATACAGTTTCAGAACTTTACTCAAGATGTCATGATGCTTACAGGTAATTTGATGAAGTTCAAGTTGCGTATGCCGTCGTTCATGAAGAAAGCAATCTACACGATGACGGAGAAAACTGTGTCTGACATTTTTAATAAGAATGATTTTAAGGACGCAGGTGTGATGAAAACCGTAGTTGCAATCAGGACATACAATAAACGTCTTGGTTTCAGCGAGAAGTGGATTACGGGCTTTGTCTACCAGGTTGTGATGCTGGCGAAGAAAGAACCACGTCCAAACACAGATGATGTAAAGAACTGAAATTGACGGTTTTCATTGTGGAATTTGTTTGTTAGGCGGTTGTAAAAGCCTAAAAGTCTGAATTTTCCTAAAATCCGTTGCATAAATTTTGCAATGTGATGAAAAACGTCTAATTTTGTAGACAAAATCGATGCGGATGGCTGATGATGACAAAATCTTGACGCTTTTTACAACGCGTGTGAGGCAGATGATTCTTCAATATAAAGATTTGAAGAAGGAAAATGACGAGCTTTATGCGATGGTTGACTCGCGAGACAGCGAGATAAAGCGGCTCAAGGCCAGTCTGGAGCAGGCACGCAAAGATTATGAAAGCCTCAAGACTGCACGTATGCTTGAAATCTGCGACGGCGATGTTGACGCCGCAAAGCGCAGGTTGGCCGGGCTGATTAGGGAGGTTGACAAGTGTATAACGCTGCTGAGCGGAAAGTAATCAGGTGGCGATGGCTGTAGAGAACGATAAATTACATATAAGACTGCACGTTTACGATACATACATTCCGGTAACAGTCAGGCCGGAAGACGAGGCGTATTGTCGTAATGCGGCAAAGCTTATAACGGATAAGGTCAATTCGTTGATGGATGTTTATGGTGCAAGTCGGAGCGAGAAGGAAATAATACGCATGGCTATGCTTGACATAGCTATCGACTTGGAATTTGAAAAGTCCAATAACGATACCAAGCCTTACGATGATATTCTCACAAAAATCACATCTGAAATCGAGGACGCTTTGGAGGTAAAGACTCCAACCGGCAGCAAGGGAAGTGAGAATATTAACTAAAATAAACTAAGCAAATGATATTAAATATTGTAATTGCCGTGGTCGCCCTTGTATTGGGTGGACTTGCGGGGTATGGTATTTTCAGGTATGTCATTACCGGGAAATATAAAGAGATGGTAAGTGCCGCCGAGAAAGAAGCGGATGTGTTGAAAGAGAAAAAACTGCTTGAGGTAAAGGAGAAATTCCTTAACAAGAAGTCAGAACTGGAGAAAGAGGTGCAGGCACGCAACCAGAAAATCCAGCAGAGCGAGAACAGGCTCAAGCAGCGTGAAATCTCATTGAACCAAAGGCAGGAAGAACTTGGCCGGCGGAAGCAAGACATCGACCAGCAGCAGCAACGTGTTGACAGCGAGAAAAAGCTCATACAAATGCGTCAGGACGAGCTTGACAAGATGCAGCTGCAGGAGCGTGCCAAACTTGAAGAACTTTCAGGACTTAGTGCGGAAGAGGCTAAGAACCGCCTCGTGGAGAGCCTTAAGGACGAGGCTCGCACCGATGCTGCAAGCTATATAAACGAAATCATGGACGAGGCGAAGCTCAACGCCAACGCCCAGGCTAAGAAAATAGTAATCCAGACAATACAGCGCGTTGCTACGGAGACGGCCATCGAGAACTCCGTGAGCGTGTTCCACATCGACAACGACGAGGTAAAGGGCCGCATCATTGGCCGTGAGGGTCGTAACATACGCGCCCTTGAGGCCGCTACGGGCGTTGAGATTGTAGTCGACGACACGCCGGAGGCAATTGTTATTTCTGCTTTCGACCCTATCCGCCGCGAGGTCTGCCGTCTTGCCCTTCATCAGCTTGTGGCCGACGGGCGCATCCATCCGGCACGTATCGAGGAGGTTGTAGCAAAGGTTAAGAAGCAGCTTGACAACGAGGTAATCGAGACCGGCAAGCGCACGGCCATCGACCTTGGCATACACGGCCTGCATCCCGAGCTTATCCGCATAATAGGCAAGATGAAATACCGTTCAAGCTACGGCCAGAACCTTCTGCAGCACGCACGCGAGACGGCCAACCTCTGCGCCGTAATGGCATCGGAGCTCGGGCTTAACCCGAAGAAGGCGAAGCGCGCCGGACTGCTGCACGACATCGGAAAAGTGCCCGATGAGGAGAGCGAACTGCCCCACGCACTTTACGGAGCGAAAATCGCGGAGAAGTACAAGGAGAAGCCCGACATCGTGAACGCCATCGGAGCGCACCACGACGAAATGGAGATGAACACGCTGCTTGCGCCCATCGTGCAGGTATGCGACGCCATAAGCGGCGCACGTCCAGGTGCCCGCCGCGAGATTGTTGAGGCTTATATCAAGCGTCTCAACGACCTTGAGGCCATCGCGATGAGCTATCCTGGAGTGACGAAGACTTACGCCATACAGGCAGGACGCGAGCTCCGCGTCATCGTAGGGGCGGACAAGATGGACGACAAGGAGACCGAGAAGCTGTCTGGCGAAATCGCAACGAAAATACAGAACGAGATGACTTACCCCGGACAGGTAAAGATTACCGTCATCCGCGAAACGCGCAGCGTGGCTTACGCAAAGTAAACAAAGCATAAAATCAGTGCTTTAACATAACAAACAAAGGCCGCTTTACGTTATTAAGTAAGGCGGCCTTTGTCGTTATATAAAGGTTGAATGTGTTTTCACCACATTTTAATGAAAGATAAAGAACAGCGAAATATGACACTGAAAGACTTTCTTAACCAAGGCGACCGCTTCGCCGCAAACGCCGGAGCACAGATAATAGAGGTACGCGAGGGCTACGCACGTGCCGAGATGACCGTTACCCGTGAACATCTTAACGCCGGAGGCGTGTGCCAGGGTGGGGCGTTGTTCACGCTGGCCGACATCGCCCTCGCCGCCGTGATGAACTCGCACGGCAAACTTACGTTCAGCATCGAGAGCACAATCTCGTTCCTCCGTTCGGCCGTAGAGGGCGACGTGCTCACGGCCGAGGCCGTCGAGACGCACAGCCATCACAAAATACCTTACCTTGAAGTGAAGGTGCGCAATCAGCACGATGAGCTTGTATGCGCTTTCACAGCGCTTGCTTACAGGAAGGACAGGGAGTTGAAAACAGACAAATGACGTAAACCGACAATTGCAGTGATACTGCGGAAAAACGTTAGTTCATCGTTCCCTGTTGTGAAGTTGTCGTATTTTAGCTTGTAATAGGTGGCCTTTTGCACGTTAAAAGGACACCTTTTGCAAACCAAAATGCGGCCTTTTGCAAGTGTATGTTAATGCGTTGATTTCCAATGGTTTATCTGCGCTGTTTAAAGCACATGGCCTTTGCCGTCTTTATTTGATAAAGACACAGTTGCCGTATTTGTGATTTGGACAAAATATAATCTGTGAAATTGGTATAAACTTCGGTTGTTTGTTTATGCGCCGCATGGCTTTTTTGCACTATATTTGCAATGTATTAAAATGAAAAGGTTATGAAGACAATCAGGACTTTGTTTACTTTTGTGGCCGCCGTTGCGGTATGTACTAACATTTGCGCCTGCCGTCAGGGCGGACAGCAGAAGACTGAAGACAAGGCGGAGGCCAAGGGCAAGACGCTCGTGGCTTACTTCTCGGCCACGGGGACGACGGCGCGCGCCGCGCAGCAGATTGCCAAAGAGACAGGCGGCGAGCTGTACGAGATTGCTCCGGCGCAGCCATACACGGCGGCGGACTTGGACTGGAACGACAAGCAGTCGCGCTCGTCGGTGGAGATGAACGACCCGAAGAGCCGCCCGGCGTTGAAGGCAAAGAAGGCCGACATCGGCAGCTACGACACTATTTACCTTGGCTACCCGATTTGGTGGGGCGTGGCTCCGCGCATCATCAACACGTTCATCGAGAGCCACGACCTGTGTGGCAAGCGCGTGTTGCCGTTCGCCACGTCGGGCGGTAGCGGCATAGAGCGCAGCGTCGAGGAACTTGAGGCGGCTTACCCCGAGCTCGACTGGGGAGAAGGGAAGCTGTATTGAGTTAAGTGTCGGTGATTAAATGTAAGGCAAACACCGTCAATCGAATATGAAATTCAGTATTCCGCGCATTATGACAGATTGTTTTTTCTCTGACGTAATGCACTCGAACGGAAATCCCATGGTGAATGTGCGGTTGTCTTTGCCTTTGTAGGCAACGCATACCGAATGGCCGTTGCTTTCAGTCAAGGCGCAGAATGCGGGGGCGACGGGACTTATCAGGTCTATTGACGTGGCTGCATAGTTGGCTTCGTTCAATGTAGTGTATATGTCGAACGATGTGCCCATGCCGGTCATCTTGTTTTCTTTCCCCGGACGTATCGAGCCGTTGTGTGATATGTGCAGTATGTCATTGATGAAGCGTGCCTCGTCTTTGCTCCTCATGTCGCTGCCTATGTAGGCGCCGCTTACAATCAAGTTGCCTCCGTTGCCGGTATAGTCGGCAAGTGCGCTCCGCAGCCTCGGCGTAAATGTCTTGTATTGCCTGAGCGAGTAGCCGTCGTCTTTTTCCAGTCCGAGCAGCAAGTCTATGCATCCGTATTTGCTTAGGTCGGAGATTTGTTTGCCAATAGCGTATTTCGAGCAACTTGCAATGTTGAATTTGCCTGCGCTCATTATTGCCTTTGCGTGTACCGGGATGTATGCGAAGCTGTTGCCAGCGATGATGTGTCCGGCAAGTTCGTTGCCGCTGTAGCCGAGTCCGCCTTCCCCTTCTTTGCCGGCCATCTGCTTGTCGAAGCATATTTGCCGGCCTGAATATCCGAGCGTCTTGTCCATGCATACTCCCGGGTCGGCGTCGATGTTGAAGCCTTGGTGTGTGCTGTCGTTTACCGGTGCAGGTGCTGCAAGCCGTTGAAAACCGTTTACTATGAGTATTGTTTCGGTCGCGTTAGGGTTGTATAGCGCCGAAACCACTTCCGAGGGGAAACTTTCGCCGCCTTCGTTGACGGCCGATATTTTGAAGTTGTACAGGGTGTTGGGCGCCAGTTTTACTTTGCATGCTGTGCCGTTTACCCGTATGCCGTTGTCAAATCCGTAATCGCCTATGGCCGTATAGAGGATGTATGACTTGGGCATTGCCGTTGGTTCCAGGGCGTCAGGCTGTGCATTCCATCGTATGATGATTGTGTCGCCGTTGTAGAATTCGGTGCAGGCGTTTACCGGTTCAAGTGGCGTCACTACATATTTGGTGTTGTGCCTTTCCGAGTTGAAACGCAAAATGGACTTGTAGATGCTGCGTGCAAGTGTGAAACGGAAGTTCGGGTCTTGCCCCATGAACATGTCGGGAAAGTTCTGGTGCGACAGTGTTTCTATGATAGCCGACGGTACTATGGGGCATCTTGTCTCGGCGTAGTTCCTGTCATACAGATACCTTTTGCTCCATCTGCCGTATGTTGAGGCTATATCCTTGTATGCGTTGTCAAGCAGCATTTTTGCGAATGTTTTTGATGTCTTGCGCGAGTGTCCTGATGCCAAAAGCCCGTTGCCTGTATTGGTGGTGCATATTGTCAGTGAGCCTACGAGCGATGAATAGTCTTTGGAATAACCGGCATCGCTGTGCACGGCCAAGGCCAACTCTATCGGGACGTTAAGCCCTTCTTCTCCAGGAGCAAAACATGAGCCTCCGGCGAGCCAGTTAGTCATGTACGGACGCGCGTAAATGTCTTCCCGGTAGTCGTCTGTCCCGTTTTTCGCCATGTAAACATTTTCCGGTGCGCCAGCCCATTGTGCGTAATAACGTGCGCCTTCAAGGCATTTGGGCAGTCCGCTTGTCTTGCCTTTACGCGCGATGATGCCCATTCCGCCGCCGAAGCGTACAGCGTCTGCCGTTACAACACCTTGGTAAGCGCTCTCGTTTGTCAGCACGACGCGGTTGTCTGAATTGCATCCTTTTGCGAAATCGAATGTCCCAAGATACACCCATGTGCCGCCGCCCATCCGTTGGTTGACGCTGAAAACGGTGCGCCGCCCTTTGTGGTGTACTATGTATTTGGCGTCGGGGACGCTTTTGCCGTGTGTGGGATAGCTTACGTAGACTGCGTACCGGCCTTCCTCCGTGAATCTTGGCTGGTATGATATTTCACATCCTTTCGAAGGCGAAGCCGTTGCCATGCGTGCTGTTCCGTCCTTGAAGGGGTTGTCGTGACCTTCGTATGTTTTCTTGTTTGCGGCGAAACCTTTGGCTCCGGCGTCCGTCCACGCGCTGTTGATGTTTATTTCCGTGTAGTATGGGAGTTTGACGGTGTCGTCGTTGTCCACTATGATTTCGTTTCTCTGCCAGTCTCGTTCACGCGGCGTGAATACCGTCGCCCCGGCATTTTCAAGCATCGGGATGAGGTAGGGCACTACGATGGTCTGTGTGAACAGGTCTTCGTTTGTGCAGAATATGTTAGGCCGCTGCCACCGCCATGTGCCTTTGCCCTGGTCATAGAAACGTCCGTGGCTGGCCCATATCGACAGGTGCTTGTTTTTAAGTCCGTTGGTAATGTTTACAGGTTTTGATATGTTCTCCACCCATGGCAGTCCCTTGTATGTTATGTCGCGTTTTGTTTCTTTGACAGTCTTGCCTGTTTTCCCTGTATGTGAGGTTGATACGACATTGCGGTGTGTGCCGCATGATGCCAATAAGGCGCAGGCCAGTAATATGTATAAATGCTTTTTCATTGTCAGTTGCCAGTGGTGAAAAGTTCGGGATGCCGCCCCTTGAAGCCTTTGAAGTAGTTTTTTACTTCTTCCATGTCTTTGCTTTGGTCTCCGCCCGGTGTAAGGCTTTTGGTGCATTGGATTAGCTTGCGGCTGTAATCGAGGCCATATAGCAATATGGGTATGCCGGCTTTTGACGCAATATGGTAAAAGCCGGTTCGCCATTCCGGGTTCAGCGAGCGTGTTCCTTCAGGTGTTATGCAGAGCCGGAACTCTTTTCCCTGCATTGCGGCTTCCGCCAGTTGGTCGGTCATGCTTGTGTGCCTGTTCCTGCTTACGGGGATGCCTCCCACCTTTCTGAACAATATGCCAAGCGGCCATACAAACCATTCTTTTTTCATGAGGAAGTTAATCCTCATGTTTTCGGCCTTGGCATACAGTTGTCCTAATATGAAATCGACGTTGCTTGTGTGTGGAGCCAGGCATATTATGAATTTGTCAGGATGCTTGATTGTGACTCTTTTCTCCCAACCCAGCACCCTGTACAGTATCCATCCGCAAAGTTTTTGAAGCATAAGGATTTGATAATCTGTTTCAGATGTTGGCTATGCTGTCGGTTATTTCTTCAATTTGTATGCGGAATTTGTCTTTCAGGTCTTTGAAGTAGGCTTTTGGCGGCATTCCCGGTTCGGTATGGGATATGCGGCAGACATAGTCGCGCTGCAATATTATTATTGACGCCAAGATGGCATTAAGCCCTTCCTGGTTTTTGCCTCCGTTGTACAATGATGCCGCGATGCACTCTGAAAAGAGGTCGCTGCAAATATAGTTGATAGCTTTTTTCAGTTCGCGTCTGTTTGCCATATGCTTAAATGTTTTATTGTTTGCCTGATGTTTTACGGTGCTGCAGACGTTGCCGGCGTGTTTGCGCATGGCGTGTCCGTATGCAGCTTGCCTTATGCAAATATAAGAAATAATTTGTAAAAGCATGTGCCTGGCAGTGGAAAATCATCGTTTTTTTATCTTTTATTTGCTTGTCTGAAAATCGGCCGTTTTCCAAAAGGCCGTGTTTCGCATTGTAAAAGGCGGTCTTTTACCGTGCAAAAGGCCGTATTTCGGACGGCAAAAGGTGGCCTTTTGCGGCGGCCCTGTTTTTAGACTGAAATTTAGTTGAATTAAGGCTGTTTATTTTTTTCATGTTGATGATTTTTATTAAATTTGCACTGCCGAAAGAAAAAGGCTTACTTTGAATAATTTAATTTAATTTTTTTGTCATGGAAAAAAGCGTGTTGCAACAAGCCAGGATGGCTTACATCCCGAAGCTTCCGGAAGCACTCAAAGGATTGGTTAAGGTAAAAGAAGGTGCTCCGACACAAAGCGTAGACAATCAGGAAGATATCAAGCGGCTGTTCCCTAACACTTACGGGATGCCCGTTGTGGAGTTTGAGCCGAGCGATACGGAAAACAGCGACGTTACCAACGTTGGCGTAATACTTAGCGGAGGCCAGGCTCCTGGCGGACACAACGTGATAACGGGTCTGTTCGACACGCTCAAGAAGATGAACCCCGAGAATAAGCTGTACGGTTTCATCATGGGCCCCGGCGGTCTTGTGGACCACAAGTACATCGAAATAACCAAAGACTTCATCGACGGCTACCGTAACACCGGCGGATTCGACATGATTGGCTCTGGACGTACCAAGCTGGAGAAGGAAGAGCAGTTCGAGAAGGGGCTTGAAATAATACGTGAACTCAACATCAATGCGCTTGTCATCATCGGTGGCGACGACTCTAACACCAATGCCTGCGTCCTGGCAGAATATTATGCTGCGAAGAACTATGGAGTGCAAGTGATAGGATGCCCGAAGACCATCGACGGCGACCTGAAAAACAGTCAAATCGAGACTTCTTTCGGTTTCGATACGGCTACGAAGACATATTCCGAACTTATCGGCAACATCGAGCGCGACTGCAACTCGGCACGCAAGTACTGGCACTTCATCAAGCTCATGGGCCGTTCGGCAAGCCATATCGCCCTGGAGTGCGCACTGCAATGCCAGCCTAATGTCTGCCTCGTGTCAGAAGAGGTCAAGGCTAAGGACATGACGCTCAACCAGATTGTCGAGCATCTCTGCGAAGTCATAGCTTACCGTGCGTCGCAGGGCAACAACTTCGGCGTAATCCTTGTTCCCGAGGGCTTGATAGAGTTCATACCTTCAGTAGGCAAGCTCATCGAAGAACTTAACGACCTGCTCGCTTCACACGGCGACGATTACAAGGGACTTGACCCCGTGGCGCAGCGTGAATACATCCTTGCACACCTGAGCGAAGGCAACAGGCAGACATTCTCCACATTGCCCGCAAACGTTGCACGCCAGTTGTCTTTGGACAGAGACCCCCATGGCAATGTGCAGGTGTCGCTCATCGAGACCGAAAAGCTGCTTTCAGACATGTGCGAAGCCAAGCTGGCCGAGTGGAAGAAGGAAGGCAAATATACAGGCAAGTTCTCGGCACTGCACCATTTCTTCGGCTACGAGGGACGTTGCGCAGCTCCTTCCAACTTTGACGCCGACTATTGCTACGCATTGGGAACGAGCGCAGCCCACCTCATTGCGAACGGCAAGACCGGCTACATGGCAATCGTGCAGAACACCACTAAGCCTACAAGCGAGTGGAAGGCCGGCGGTGTGCCCATCACGATGATGATGAACATAGAGCGCAGGAACGGCGAGATGAAGCCCGTAATACGCAAGGCTTTGGTTGAGCTTGACGGCAATCCTTTCAAGGAACTTGTCAAGAACCGCGACAAGTGGGCAAAGGAAACCTGCTATGTATATCCCGGACCTATCCAGTATTGGGGACCGGCTGAGGTTTGCGACCAGCCTACCAAGACGCTAGCGTTGGAACAAGAATAATGTTTGAATAATGTATCTTAGGGGTGGTTTGTAAAAGCCACCCCTAATTTAAGCACAATGGATAGAAGCCGTAATACGGGCGTACAGGGCAGGAGACACCCATCAGGTAGAAAGCGCAGGCATGGATTGCACCGCCGCAAGGGCGGTATTGGCTTTTTGCCGGCGGCATTGCGCCGTTATCCGAGGTGGGCTTGGTGGGTAGGTGGCCTGTGTGTCGTCGTTTTTTACGTGTGGATATTCTATTATGTGTTTGTCGGCCCGTTCGGTTTCCGCTGGAGGGCTTTGTACGGCGAAGCCAAATATCCCGAAGGATATGAAATACGCGGCATAGACATAAGCCACCATCAAGGTGAGATTGACTGGGAACTGTTGCGCAATGCGATGATTGAGAAATGTCCGCTCCGATTTATATTGATAAAGGCGACCGAGGGTACAAGCATAGTCGATTCAAGGTTCAAGGATAATTTTGCCCAGGCTAAGGAGTATGGGTTCATACGGGGGGCCTACCATTTCTGGAGCAACAAGTCTTCGGCGAGGGAACAGGCGTATTTCTTTCTTGACAATGTCGCCTTGAGAGACGGCGACCTTCCGCCTGTGCTAGACATTGAGAACAAGCCTAAGGACGTGAGTGTGGAGGACTTTCAGCGCGATGTGCTCACTTGGCTGCACATCGTTGAGGACAAGTATCACGTAAAGCCGATAATTTACACCTATTATAAATTCAAGATGAATTATCTTGACGCGCCTGTCTTTGATGATTATCCTTATTGGATAGCTCATTATTACGTTGACAAGGTGGAATATCCAGGCGAATGGAAGTTTTGGCAGCATACCGATGCAGGACGGCTGCCGGGCATCAACGGCTACGTTGATTTCAACATATACAACGGCAGCTATTACGACCTGCGCAAACTTACGATAGGCAATTGAGGATGAAGCTAAAGGATGAATTCCGGCTGTTTGCCTTTTATGTAAATTAGGCAGTTCCGAATTTCAACATGCACCAATCGTTTTTTGTTTCTTTCTTAATCAAGTTTAGGTTGAGCGATTTTGCCTTGTCTATAAGCAAATCGGCATCTTGTGTGTAAAATCCGCTTAGTGTCAATGTGCCATTGTCGGCCATGACTTGCCTGAACGCGGCCATGTCAGCCAACAGGATATTGCGGTTTATGTTGGCTAAAACAGTATCGAAACGTTGTTTTGCGTTCGTTATCACACTTGCGTCACCATGTATTACGTTTACGTTGTCTACATTGTTCAGGTCGCAATTGTGCTTGGTGTTCTCTACGCTCCATTCGTCAATGTCGTAAGCCGTAATGCCTGCTGCGCCAAGTTTTGCGGCGATAATCGACAGAATGCCTGTTCCGCAGCCGCAGTCGAGCACGTGTTTGCCATGCAAGTCAGTATCGAACAAGTCGTTGACAATCATGAATGTCGTTTCATGTCCGCCCGTTCCGAATGCCTGTTTGGCATCAATGGTGATGTCTATTATTCCATGTTGTGCGGATGCCGGTGAATGGATGGTGTCATGTATTATGCATTTGCCAATAATTTCAATCGGTTCAAAACCTCCGGCTTCCCATGTCTCATTCCAGTTTTTGTCTTCCATGTTTTTGGCTGTGTACGATATTTCAACGCCGTTTATTGGAAAAGCGGCGAGACATAGGTCTGTAGTTGCCTTGTCGAAAGTTTTTTCCTGTATGTAGCCTGTTACGGTGTTTCCTTCGTCTTCAAAAGACTCAAAACCTGCATCTCCCAGTATGCTGCACAAAACGTCTTTTGAGGCTTGTAGCATGACGGCGTCATTTTTCCCTTTGTTTCCGGTTGCCGTCAAAGTAAATATGGCTTTCAGATATTTCATATACTTGTTAAATTCTTCTGCAAATGTATAAAAAATAGGGGAAAACCTATTGGTTTTTAGGGTTTTTCCTTATTTTTGCAATAAACTTATTTGCTACATTTGTAGCGTGATAAAACGATTATAAGGAGGCGATATATGAACGTAAAAAAGATTGTTTGTGGTCTGTCGTTGTTCTGCTTTGTTTCGTCAGGCATACAGGCACAGGATGACATGTACTTCATCCCGAAAAAGGTTGACAAGGCGGAAATGGCCGAAGAGCGCAGCACAGTGCGCATAACGCCCATGAGGGATGTTGACGAATACAACCGTCGCGGCCAGCTACCCGGTCATTATCAAAGTGTGGATTTAGATACTTTGTACAGTGATGTCATAATCATCGATTCTGTTTCAGCCGACACAATAGTAGGAGATGCGTTGGCAGTGGATGATTTCGATTATGCGTATGACCCGGAAGACGATTACACGTACAGCCGGAGGCTAAGCCGGTATGACGATTTTTACTGGCACGACCCTTGGTATTATGGATGGTACGGCTATGGACCTTATTGGTACGGCAGCCCGTATTGGTATGCCGGATGGTGGTATGCCCCATGGTACGACCCTTGGTTTTACGGCTGGCATCGTCCGTGGGGATGGTATCATTCTTGGTATAGGCCGGTGACGTATTACCGTCCTTATCGCGGCATAACCGGTACTACTAATCATGGACGGCCTTATCGTAATGGCGGGGTTGGCAACACCAATTTTAAGGGATACCGTGGAACGGGCAACCGTATAAACAATAATCGCCACACGTATGACCGCAACAACGGAAACACCAATTACAACAACCGTTTCCGTGGCAACCGCCAGAACAACAATAATTGGAACAACAGCCAAAGCCGTCCGACGTACAACAATTCGTTCGGAGGCAACCGTGGCGGTGGCAGCTTCCGCGGAGGCGGCTCGTTTGGCGGCAGCCGTGGCGGAGGAGGTGGCGGCGGCTTCCGTGGAAGGAGATAATAGAACGCAATAACGAATGGCGGTTGGATGCTTTTGTCGCTTTTATGACATCGGCAAAAGCGGCCAACCGCCGAACATCAACCAACAAAAATATTTATGATTATGAAACGACTTGCATCAATATTCTTTTCCGTCATTGCTCTTGTGCCGCTTTCTGCGCAAGAGACTTACGAGAATGCTAACATTGCGACTGAAGACCTTAACGGCACGGCACGTTATGTAGGCATGGGCGGAGCTATGGACGCGCTCGGCGCAGACATTTCCACCATCGGAACCAATCCGGCCGGTATCGGATTGTTCCGCCACTCTACGGCCAATGTCTCTTTTGGTCTTGTATCGCAGCAAGGCGGCAGCAGTTTTGCCGACGGCAAAAAGACAAACATGAGTTTCGACCAGGCCGGCTTCGTGTATGCACGCCGCACGGGGCGCAACTCATTCCTGAATTTCGCTTTCAATTACCACAAGAGCCGTAACTTCGACTACATCCTTTCCGCCGCCGACGCCCTCAACGGCGCGTCGCAGAACAAGCTGTCAGCCTTGAAAGACGCTGAAGGCGTGTTCCGGGTATATTACGATGAGGCGGCCAATAGCGGCAATGGGGCGTATGTGGCCGACAGCTACATGTTCAACCAGGTGGATTATCTTTATTTCAACGTGTTGATGCCGTATGATGAACAAAGTGACATGTTCATACATAACGATGCCAACGGATATATGTTCAACCGTGCCAATTCAGGTTACATAGGCGAGTATGATTTCAATATCAGCGGCAACATCAACGACCGTGTCTACCTTGGCTTGACCTTCGGCATCAGCGATGTTAACTATAAGAGCTACGGCGAATACTCTGAAACACTTGTCGATGCGGCTGGAGCGGGTATCGGCAATATCCTCGTTGCCGACGAGCGGCGTATCAGCGGAACAGGTTTTAATGTCAAGGCCGGCATAATCTTCCGCCCGATTGAGGCTTCGCCGTTCCGTGTCGGGCTGTCTGTCGCTACGCCGACATGGTATGACTTGACTACATCCAATTACACGTACATGCAGAACAACACCGATGTCGGGATGTATGACTCTGGCGAAATAGGGGAGAGCTACGACTTCAAGCTCTACACGCCGTGGAAGTTCGGTGTAAGCCTCGGCACTACGTTCGGCAATTACCTTGCCGTGGGCGCAGGCTATGAATACGCCGATTATGGCAGCCTTGACAGCCGTATTAATACTGGCGGAAGCTATGACTGGTATTATGACGAATATTATGAAAGTTCGTCAAGCGACCGCGCGATGAACCGACACACGGAGCAGACGCTGAAAGGTGTAAGCACATTCAAGATTGGTGCGGAGTTCAAGCCTGACAGCAAGCTGGCCGTCCGCGTGGGCTATAACTATGTATCGCCTATGTATGAAGAAGCAGGCTATAAGGATGTCACGGTCAATTCGCCCGGCACGTATTACGCATCGTCAACCGATTATACAAACTGGAAGGCTACAAACCGTTTTACTTGCGGCGTAGGTTACAACGTAGGCAAACTCTCCTTGGACCTCGCTTACCAGTATTCGGCGCAGAGCGGCGATTTCAGTCCGTTTACAAGTTATTACACTTCGGCTGAAGATTCACGGGAATATGATAACATATGCAACGCCGTTAAGGTTGACAACAAGCGTCATCAGCTATTGTTTACACTTGGATACCATTTCTAAAGATTTGGCATTTGTATCGGGCTGCTTATGAATAAACGTTGGGTACGGAAGGCGTGGATGCATTTGTATCCACGCCTTTTATATTAATACAGCAGGTATTGGATAGTTATTGAAGTAAGTTCGCCGTGTGTGCCAAGTGTGTAGCATCTTTATATAGATGCGGATGAACCCAAATTAGCTGGTAAGAGGTGGCCTTTTGCACGTTGAAAGGTCACCTTTTGTACGCTAAAAGGCGGTCTTTTGAGGGCGTATGGGTAACGCGTTGATTTTCAGTGCGTTGACGAATGCGTTATGCTTCGTCCTCCCGCAGTTTTAGGTGTATAAGTAAAGAGTTAAGAATTAAGAGTTAAGAATTAAGAAAATATGCTTTGTCGGCGTTTTTCTTAACTCCTAACTCTTAATTCTTAACTCTTTACCCTTGTCGTTTTTCAGAACTCGCTGGTGAAGTGGAAGCGTATGTGCTTGAAGTCCTGCTGCGCCATCTGGAGCACGTAGCCGCTGTCGGCGAGGAACACGTCGCGGCCGTCTTTGTCCTTGGCCATGTACTGATACTTGCGTTTCTTGAACTGCTCAAGCTCCGCAGGGTCGTCAGAGTCTATCCAGCAAGCCTTGTACAGATGCACCGGCTCCCAGCGACACTTGGCTCCGTACTCGTTTTCGAGGCGGTACTGTATGACCTCGAACTGCAGCTGGCCTACCGTTCCGATGATTTTGCGGCCGTTGAACTGATTGACGAACATCTGCGCCACGCCCTCGTCCATCAGCTGGTCGATGCCTTTTGCTAGTTGCTTTGATTTCATCGGGTCGTCGTTTTCGATGTATTTGAACATTTCCGGCGAGAACGACGGCAGGCCGCGGAAGTGCAGCTGTTCGCCGTCGGTGAGAGTGTCGCCGATTTTGAAGATGCCATTATCGGGCAGACCGACTATGTCGCCGGGCCAAGCCTCGTCGATAGTGCTCTTGCGCTGCGCCATGAACTGCGTCGGCGAAGAGAAGCGGACGGTCTTGCCAAGACGCACATGCAGGTAGGGGTGGTTGCGCTCAAAGCGTCCGCTGCACACCTTGCAGAAGGCGATACACGAGCGGTGGTTGGGGTCAATGTTGGCCGTGATTTTGAATATGAAGCCCGTAAACTTAGGCTCTTCCGGCTCAACAATGCGCTCCTCGGCCTTCGTAGGACGGGGACTTGGGGCTATTTCGACAAAACAATTAAGTAGTTCCTGCACTCCGAAGTTGTTGAGCGCACTGCCGAAGAACACCGGGGCTACCTCTGCCGAGCGGTAGTCGTCAACGTTGAACTCGGGGTAAACGCCGTCAACCAGTTCCAAGTCGTCACGCAGTTTTGCCGCGTCTGCCTCACCGACACGGCGGTCGAGTTCGTCGCTTGATATGTCAACCTCCACCTTCTCCGTAACGCGTTGCTTGTCGGGGGTGAACAGGTCGAGCTTCTGCTCGTAGATGTTGTACACGCCCTTGAACTTCGCTCCCTGGTTGATGGGCCACGACAGTGGGCGCACCTTTATTTCAAGCTCCTGCTCAAGCTCGTCAAGCAGGTCGAAGGGGTCGCGCCCTTCGCGGTCCATCTTGTTGATGAAGATGATTACCGGCGTGTTGCGCATGCGGCATACGTTCATCAGCTTGCGCGTCTGCGCCTCCACGCCCTTCGCCCCGTCCACCACGATGATGGCCGAGTCTACGGCGGTAAGCGTGCGGTAAGTGTCTTCGGCGAAGTCTTGGTGGCCCGGCGTATCAAGAATGTTGACCTTATAGCCCTCGTAGTCAAACTCCATGACCGATGTTGACACGGATATTCCGCGCTGCTTCTCGATGTCCATCCAGTCAGACGTGGCCGTCTTGCGGATTTTGTTGTTCTTCACCGCGCCTGCCACTTGGATTTGCCCTCCGAAAAGCAGAAACTTCTCAGTAAGCGTGGTCTTTCCCGCGTCAGGGTGTGATATTATGGCGAATGTGCGCCGTCTTGCTATTTCCTTGTTCATTTGGTTACACTTTGTCTGCTAACAACTTGATGCACTCTACCAGGCTTTCTTCCCAATAGGGAATGTCCAAGCCGTAGGTCTCCTTGATTTTTGTCTTGTCCAAGACGCTGTATGCCGGACGCTTGGCAGGCGTAGGATATTCGGCAGTGTGCAGCGGTTTTACGCGGCACGATGTTATTCCTGCGATGCGGTGGATTGCCTTTGTGAAGTCGTACCAGCTGCATACGCCCTCATTGGAGAAGTGGTATACGCCCGGCTTTATGCCTTTTTCTATGGCCGTCATGATAGCAACGGCAAGGTCGCGTGCGTAAGTCGGCGTGCCGATTTGGTCGAATATGACACCAAGTTCGGGCTTTTCCTTGCCAAGGCGCAGCATCGTCTTGACGAAATTGCCGCCGAACGGAGAATAAAGCCATGCCGTGCGTATAATCATGACATGCTTGCAGAATTTGCCTATGGCAAGCTCGCCTGCGAGTTTCGTGCTGCCGTAAACGCTGTCGGGGCAAGGGGTGTCGGTTTCTGTGTAAGGGGTATGCTTCGTTCCGTCAAACACATAGTCGGTAGATACATGTACCATCCAGCCGCCGCGTGCCTCTACCGCTGCCGCCAGGTAGGCTGGAGCTTCGGTGTTGAGGGCGGTGCAAAGCTGCTTGTCCGTTTCCGCCTTGTCAACGGCGGTGTATGCCGCACAGTTTATTATGCCGTCAATGGCATTGTTTTTGACAAAATCATTTACGGCTGCCTGGTTGGTGATATCCAGTTCGTCCCTGTCTGTGTTGAAAAATGTGTGCTGTCCGTAATTCTCTTCAAGCAGCCTGATTTCGCTGCCCAGCTGGCCGTTACAGCCTGTAACAAGTATGTTCATTGTTTTTGGTTATTTGGTTTTGCGGTTGTTGGGGCTTTACGGTCGTAATTTTGCAGCCGTGGGCTTAGGGTTGCATGAAAGCAAATAATAACCGTAAAACCTCATGGCCGCATAACCGTAAAGCCGTATGTTCAATCAAATTCAAGAGGCTCTTCTTTGTCTTTCAGGTAATAATCTGAAAGCATCCCTATGAAAGTGCTGATTTCCTTGATGGCGTGTTCAGTGTCGGGACTTATCTTCTTTTTTTGCAAACGCAGCATCATTACGCCGTAAAGGGCGTTGAAACAAGTCTCGACCTCGTTCTCGTCGTTGTCTGCCCCACGCTTGCGCAGTTCAACGATGAAAGGCAGCACCTTATAATATTCGCTGTTGTAAAACGGATATTTCGTGCTTTGCAGCAACTGTGCGTTAAGTTCCACAAGCTGCTGCATCACTATTTTGTTGATTTGCAGATGGCCTTTTTCACGGCAACCTTCCTGGTTTATCATCCTGACAAGGTTGCCATACCAGTCAGCCATGTCCTCTTTTTGTTCGTCGGTATAGTCAAACTTGTCTATATACTCGCGTCGGATTCGTCCCAAGTTGCAGCCGTAAGCACGTATAAGGTCTTCAACCTGCCACATGTAAAGCAGGTATTCGGCTATGCTTTTCTTTCTTAATTCCTGTGATATGAACATTGTTTGCCGGTTGACAAGCATAATAAGAAACAGGCAAACAAGTTGATATGGCTCGGAACTTGTCTGCCCGTACCTTGTTTGCTAATAATGAAACGTATAAAGATTGAATACAGTGCCGATAAGCACAATCAGTGAAAAAATCATGACTATGCTGCCAATGATTTTGTTTATTATGACAATACTGCTGTTGTCGAATTTCCCTCTGACCTTGTCTATAAGCCATGTCAACCCGAACCACCATAGCAATGCTCCGCAGATGATGCTGAAATAGCCTACGCACATGTGCAAGGGATGGTCGGTAACAACAAAGGCGAACTGTGCGAACGTCGCCATGAAAAGGAATATTATCAGCGGATTTGAGAATGTGACGAGGAATGCCGTCACCCCGTTGTGTATCAGTGTACCCTTCTTGTTTCCGCTGACATGGATTTTTTTTGTGGGGTCTGAACGGTAACAATATACTCCGAAAACCATCAGCAGAATGCTGCCGGTTATTTGCAAGATAAACCGGTTCTGGTTATTGTTAATCAAATCCATTACGAAACTCATGCCGAAGCCGGTTATCAGCGCATAGATGAAGTCGCTTACCGTAGCCCCGATGCCGGTAACAAAGCCATACCAGCGCCCTTTGTTCAAGGTGCGTTGTATGCAAAGTACACCGACAGGCCCCATCGGAGCCGACGCGACGATGCCAATCAGCATTCCCTTGAAAATCCAGTCAAGTATGTCTAAATGAAATTGAAACGGCATAACGAGTGCAAAATTGCTAATTTTTTACGAAAGAAACAAATTTTGCTGACAAAACTTTGCCGTATATGAGATTTTTGATAACTTTGCAATCACTCAGCAAAACACGACGTTTCGTCGCGGTTGATAAGGTCGATGAAGTCATGTTTTGTATTTGGTTAGCATGTAATTAACATCAAATTTTTCAATATCATGATATCACAACCATTAAAACCCTACGTCATCGGACTTGACCTCGGCGGTACAAACTCCGTATTCGGCGTAGTAGACAGCCGTGGCGACATCAAGGCCACAACAGCGATTAAGACACAGGTGTATTCAAATGTTGATGATTATGTAAACGCCTCTGTCGAGGCTTTGCAAATCATAATCGACCAGGTAGGAGGCATCGATAAGTTCAAGGCTATGGGTATAGGTGCGCCTAACGCCAACTATTACAAGGGTACAGTGGAATACGCGCCCAATATCGCATGGGCGCATGAGTGCATAGTGCCCCTTGCCGATATGTTCAGTGAAAAGCTGGGAATACCTGTAGCGATAACCAATGATGCCAATGCCGCAGCCATAGGCGAAATGACATACGGCGTTGCGCGCGGCATGAAGGACTTTATCGTGCTGACGCTGGGTACAGGAGTAGGCTCGGGTATTGTAATAAACGGTCAGCTTGTTTACGGAAGCGATGGATTTGCCGGCGAGTTGGGACACGTTATAATGCGCCGCGAGAACGGACGTTCATGTGGTTGCGGACGTACTGGATGCCTTGAGGCTTATTGCTCGGCTACGGGTGTTGCCCGTACCGCCCGTGAACTCTTGGCTACGACGGACATGCCGTCAGTGCTTCGTGACATTGAACCCGAGAAAATCACGTCGCTCGATGTTTCAATCGCCGCAGGAAAAGGTGACGAACTGGCAAAGAAAGTTTACGACTTCACTGGCGAAATGCTTGGTGAGGCGTGTGCAGACTTCGCCGCATTCTCGTCGCCGGAGGCGTTCATCTTCTTTGGCGGACTTACAAAAGCCGGCGACTTGATAATGGAACCGATAAAGAAAAGCTATCGTGAGCATGCACTTAACTTGTTCAAAGACAAGCCGCAGTTCTTGGTAAGCGGACTTGACGGTTCTTCCGCGGCGGTTCTTGGAGCAAGCGCCATCGGCTGGGATATAAAGGAATAATACCAATAAATAATGGCGGATGATGTTTGTCATCCGCCATTATTGTTTTATTGCAGTAATGACAATCTGCATTCAAGATGCGTTGCAACCGCTCCATTTTATGAAAAATCACGCGTAAAAGGGACATCGTGTCGTTTTTTTGCGTATATTTGCCACGCTCTTTGACGGCGCAGGCCGTGCCGTAAGTGTCATAAGAGCGGAAATATTGACAAATATGAACGTACAAGACGACATAAAAAAAGCTGTAGAAGTGATGCGCCAAGGCGGCGTCATACTTTATCCCACCGATACGGTTTGGGGTATCGGATGTGATGCGACAAATGCAGAAGCCGTGGCAAAAGTGTATAAAATCAAGCATAGGGACGACTCCAAGGCTCTCATTTGCCTCGTAGATTCAGATGTAAGGTTGCAACGTTATGTGAGGAATGCACCCGAAGTGGCGTGGCAGGTGATGGAATTGGCAACCAAACCAACAACCGTAATCTTCGACAATGCCGTGAACCTTGCGCCCAACCTTATTGCAGAAGACGGCAGCATAGCCATGCGCATAACCCAAGAACCTTTTTCGAAGGAATTGTGTTACCGCTTCCAAAAGCCTGTGGTATCGACCAGCGCCAATATCAGCGGCGAGCCAGCCGCGGAAAACTACAAGGACATTTCCGAAGAATTGCTTGCTGCTGTAGACTATGTTTGCTTCAGCCGCAGGCAGGAAAAGAAGCCGCATACGCCGTCAAGCATTATCAGGATTAAAGCCGACGGCCAAGTTGAAATAATCCGGAAGTAATGTCGTAAGTTAATGAAAAGCCTGAATGGCAGGCTTTTCATTTGTTATGAATATTCCCTCAAACAAGAACTATAACAACGGAACGGACAAAGTGAGCCACGCAAGCTTGGAAAAAGACATGGTGCATGACGGGCAAACGTTCATGCAGCGCGTGATAAAGTTACGCGAACAATACGTCACCGACCGCCAGTTTACACTGGTATTGAGTTTCCTTGTCGGACTGTTTGCAGCCGTGGCGGCGTTTGCATTGCACTGGCTCATTGAAGAAATAGCCCATCTGCTTACGTCGCATTTCGACACAAACACGTTCAACTGGCTGTACCTTATCTATCCTGTAATAGGTATTTACATTACATCGTTATTCGTGCGTTATGTCGTTAAAGATGAAATAAGCCACGGAATAACGCGCATTCTCTACGCCATAAGCAGCAAGCGCAGCCGCCTGAAGGGGCACAACTGCTGGAGCAGCGTCATCGCTTCGGCCATCACCATCGGCTTCGGCGGCAGCGTTGGGGCGGAGGCGCCAATCGTACTAACAGGCTCCGCCATCGGCAGTAACCTCGGCCAGCTGTTCAAGATGGACAACAAGACGCTCATGCTACTCGTGGGCTGTGGTGCGGCAGCGGCCATCGCTGGCATCTTCAAGGCGCCAATCGCAGGACTTGTGTTTACGCTTGAAGTGCTTATGATTGACCTTACTATGGCCTCTCTGCTGCCAATCCTCATCTCAAGCGTCACGGCGACATGCTTCACTTATATCTTTACGGGCAGTGATTCTCTTTTCGTTTTTACCCTTGACAACCCTTGGCCCGTCGAGCGAATACCGGCCAACATCCTTTTAGGTGTGTTCGGCGGCTTTGTGAGCCTTTACTTCATACGCACTATGACGGCCTGCGAAGGTGTTTTTGCACGGCTCAAGAACAAGCCGATGGTAAAGCTCCTGCTGGGTGCGCTCGTACTTAGTCCGCTCATATTCTTGTTCCCGTCGCTTTACGGCGAGGGCTATGGCAGCATCAACATACTGCTTAGCGGCAAGACTGTGGCCGATTGGGACGCGCTGCTGCACAACTCGCCGTTCTACGGGCAAGGTGCAATGCTGCTTCCGTATGTCGGCTTGGTGCTGCTGACAAAGGTCTTCGCCACGTCGGCCACCAACGGTGGAGGCGGTTGTGGAGGAACTTTTGCGCCGTCACTGTTTATCGGCGCTTTCGCCGGTTTCTTCTTTGCAAGGGTGTGGAATATATATGAAATAGGTGTTTACTTGCCCGAAAAGAACTTCGCCTTGCTTGGCATGGCCGCCGTAATGGCCGGTGTGATGCACGCGCCGCTTACAGGCATATTCCTCATCGCCGAAATTACGGGCGGCTACCAGATGTTCATCCCCTTGATGATAGTGAGCATCTGCTCTTACCTTACCATTATAATATTCGAGCCTCACAGCATCTACGGCATGCGACTGGCACGTCAGGGCAAGCTAATCACGCACCACACCGACCGCGCTGTGCTCACCCTGATGAGCCTCGACAGCGTAATCGACAAGAGCTACACCGCCGTAAGTCCTGACAAAGACCTCGCTTCGCTCGTACACGCCATAAGCAAGAGCCACAAGAACATATTGCCCGTGCTTGATGACGCAGGCAACCTGCTTGGCGAAATAGACATAACCAAGCTGCGCCACATTGTCTTCCGCACCGAACTTTATCACCACTTCCACGTGCGCCAGCTGATGTCGCAGCCCGAGGCCGTGCTCTCCGTGAACGACACTATGGAGGAAGTGATGCGGCGGTTCGACGCTACCGACTCCTCAATGCTGCCAGTGCTCGACGGCGACGGCCACCTGTACGGCTACATATCGCGCACCCACATGTACGCCATGTACCGCAAGATGGTAGCCGACTTGTCGGAAGACTGATGGCAATTCATAATTGTGCATTATGAATTATTAATTGAAAAAATGTTTGACAAAGACGAATTCACACGCGAAGTTTATTCTGTTGTTGCCTCCATTCCGCGCGGCCGGGTGCTTACTTACGGCCAGGTTGCATGGCTTATAGGCCATCCCAACCACTCGCGCCTTGTCGGCCGGGTGCTTCATGGTGCTGCAACAGGACTAAATTTGCCGTGCCACCGCGTGGTGAACAGCCAAGGGCGCACCGCTCCTTGCTGGCCCGAACAGGCCGCACTGCTCCGTGTGGAGGGAGTTGCATTCAAGGGCAACGGGTGTGTGGATTTGGTGAAGTGCCAGTTGGTTGTTAAGGGATAGCAACATGGTAAATGCCCCGACAGGCATGTCGCTTTATCCTTAACCAGTGTGGGTTAAGGATATTTATTGGCAAATCTGCGGATGTATGATGTTAATAAATGGTTTTGTCGTAAACCACTTCAGGGTCGGGAGCACCTGAAATCATGTCCTTATAGGCTTTTGAAAGGTCTGCCTTGTCAATGTCTATCTCTTTGTTTACTGGCCGGTCTTTGTCGTTCAGGGAGTGGGAGAACAACCAGTCGTATGTCTTCGTCATGTATAATATCCGTGCAAGTGCGCCGTGTGAAGCCCCTTTGAGCCAGTCATAGCGCAGGCGTTTGTCGTTTCCGCTTTTCTGCAGTTGCTCCACAACAGTTTTCGATTGCTTTATCGGCACGGCGCGGTCGGCAGTGCCGTGCATTATCCATAGCGGCAGTCCGCCCAGTCCGCTGACATCCTTCAGCGTGCTTCCTCCGCAAAGAGCCATAGCCGCTGCTACCTTGTCGGGGTATGTCCCGGCGAAGTCGAGCGTGCCGTATCCGCCGAGGCTCATGCCTATTACGTAAACTCGTGTGGTGTCCATGGGGTAATGTTTCTTTGCCCATTCAAGCACATCGTTGATTTTGTCAGGTTTCCATGAGCCGCCGGGGTTTTGCGGCACCAGCACGAGGGCTTCTATTTGGCGTCCCTTCACGATGGCGTCGAGCGGCCCATAGCGCTTTACCCTGTTAAGGTTGCGGCCACACAGGCTGCGTCCGTGCAGGAATATTATTACCGGCGTGCTGTCAAGCGAATAATAGTAGTCTTGCGGAGTATATACCCAAAAGTCGTATCCGCCGGGTATGGAGTCCTTTACCGGCCGCAGGAAGTCGTATTGGGCAAAAGCCGCATGTACGTACAGCAGCGACAGGCATAATATAATAAGGTGTTTTTTCATTGGTTCAGCGGTGAGGGTCAGATTCTTTCAAGCACGAGCCTGATTAAGTCGTCTATATGGCTTTTATATCCAGTGTCGCTTTTCTTTGTCAGGCGGTTGGCTATGACCATGCAGCATGTGGTGGCCTTGTGTCCCATGAGGCGTGCCAGTCCGGCCAGCGCCGAGCTTTCCATCTCGAAGTTAGTGATTTTCAGTCCGTTGTATTCAAAACTTTCGATTTTCTCGTTCTGACGGGGGTCGGCCAACGGCACGCGCAGCTGGCGGCCCTGCGGCCCGAAGAATCCGCCGCACGCCACGGTGACGCCGCGCACCATGTCGTCGCCGGCGATGCGCTCTACAAGTTCCCGGTCGGCGTCGATTACGTATGGAGCAGGGGCGCACATGTTGCCGCTCCATCCGAGATGGTTGAGCAGGGCGCGCTCCATGGGCAGGTCGCACACGGCGTTGCGGCCTTCATAGAAGTTAAGCAGGCCGTCGAACCCGACCGACTTGACCGAGCAGATGAACGTTCCCACGGGCGTATAAGCCTGTAGGCCGCCGCAGGTGCCGATTCGTACTATTTCGAGTTGGCGCAGTGCCGGCTTCTCTGTGCGCGTGTTGAAGTCGATGTTTGCCAGCGCGTCCATCTCGTTGAGCACTATGTCGATATTGTCGCAGCCTATTCCCGTAGACGTTACAGTTATGCGTTTGCCGTTGTATGTGCCGGTTACGGTGCGGAACTCGCGGCTTTCCACTTCGCATTCCTTCGTCTGGAAGTGCGACGCTACGAGGCTTACGCGTCCCGGGTCGCCTACCAGTATTATTTTGTCGGCCAGTTGTTCGGGCTTTACGTGCAGGTGGAATACGCTGCCGTCAGAGTTGATGATTAGCTCTGATTCGGCGAAATATCGTTTTTCCATAGCTTTGTTTTTATAGAAGTAATATGTATTAGCCGTGCGGTGGGGATGATGTTGTGTCATTGCCCCGCCTGTATTATTGCCCTTGTCTTAGCTGCATGTTTTCCGCGTTGCGTATTTCCTTCTCCGCTTCGTGGATGTATGTTTGCAGCTGTTCGAGCTTCTTTTCCATCGAGGTTATGTTGCCGGCAAGCCGCCTTTTTGCCGAAGCGTTGCCCGAAGAGTAGTTGCGGCGCTGTGTCTCGAGCTTTGCCGCCATGTCGTCGGCGGCCGCCTTCATCTGTTGTAGCTTGTCGAAGCGCGCACGGCTGGCAGGCGACTTGAAGTCGTCAGGACTTGTATATACGGTGTTGTCGTTGATTACGAACGCCATCTTATTGGCCTTCGTCTCAATCCCTCTTGTCTTTAGGCCGTTTATCCTGTTGCGCGCGGCCTGCAGCTTGGCCTTGTCCGTCCATGTGTCGCTTATGCTTGTTATGTCGGCAAGGGCTTTCAGCTTCTCTTCCCCGATGATGTCACCGTCGTAGGTGGTGCGCGTGTCGGCCGGCACGAAGGTGTATATGCACACCTTGCCCTTGGGCTGGCGGCGGTCGGTTACGAGCCATCCTATGTTGTCGAACTCGTCGATTACGCAGTAATAGTCGTTCGCCTTCGAGTTATACGGCAGTCCGATGTTCTCCGGGCGGTAGAATTTCGCCGAGTCGGTGTTGAAGCGTGTCACGTAGATGTCGTATCCGCCAAGCCCTTCCTTGCTTTTCGCCGAGAAGTAAAGCGTTGTGCCGTCGGCCATCATGTAGGGGTAGTTTATGTCCTCGAACTCGCTGCCGAACTCGTTGACGAGCCTCCCTACGCTCCATTGTCCGCCCAGCTTGTCGGTGGAGTACAGCTTGAAGCGGCCGTCGGCGTCGGCTTTCGAGTAGAACATCTTATTGCCGAACTCGTTGATGTACGCACCGCCTTCGGGCGTGCTTGCCGTCTTTGCCAGTGCGCCGGTGGTGCCTATGCGTCCCGACTCCTTGTTGAGCGGTATTTTGCTGATGAAGTCGGCCGAGTCAACCACTACGCTGTCGATGAACATCACCTGCGCCGTTGAGAGCAGCATCGACTGGTACAGCTCTTCGGCCAGCTCCTCCTCTTCGGTCATTTCCACTTCGGCCTTCGCCTTCTTGGCGTTTTTCCTCGTTTGCGCCTGCGCCGTGATGTTGGCTGCAAGCAGCAGCACGGCCAGCGATATTATTTTCGTTTTAAGCATGTTGCGTGTTCGTGTCATGTCTGTATGTAAGGTAAATCTTTGATAATCCACTTGTGCCGTCGCTTCCCGACGGCATGGTTTCAATATGCAAATATAGCGAATTTTGCATTAAAACAGGTGTGGCGGCCTGTGAATTTTGTAAAGGTTTAACCAAAAACAGCCGCTTTTGGCATCTTTGATGCTGCCCAGCGTCCGTTTGCCATGTAAGCGGCAAGGCCGTAATCGGTGTCAAAGTGTCAGGATGAAAATGTCTGTCTTTATTGCGTAACCAGTGAAGCAAGACGGCGGCAGGTGGTCGTTGCGATGGCTGTTTGCGGTTTTTCTCTTGCTTAAACACGGCCAATCATAACGTGAAACACGGTCAATCACAATGCGAAAGACCGTGTTTTGCAATGCCGTTTGCCGTCAAATTGTGGCGTTTTCACGGTGTAAATCTCCTGTTTTAGCCGCTTTTCATGCCTTTTCCCGTCGACTTCTGTTGCACACTTTCTCGGCTTTCGGCGTAACGTGCTGGGCTGTCGGTATTTGCGTTTGCACACGAAAAACAGCCGTATTTCCGCCGTCCGCTCGTTTGTTTCAGAATAACGCCCTTATGGAGCGTCAACGGAAATCAAAGTGTAAGCAAAAGTCCGTTTCACGTGGCATAACGGTTTTTAATGTTGAAAATGTAAAACCCTGAAGTTGTTGGTGTAATAACATGATTGACGAGGCTGTATCTAAAACAATGTGTACAAAGTGAAGGGCAGAAAAGGTCTGGCCGTCATGTGGCTGTTTAATGGTGGAATGGCTGGCGGCACGTTGTTAATTTACATCTTTATGTCTTGTTAACTCTTTTGCATTGATAAAATTTGGCGGTTTGGATTATTTGATGTAATTTTGCAGCCGATTTAGTCCGCAAAGGCTTGAGCAAGTTATGGCAAATGCCATGCGCCTTACGGAAAAAACCGTTTAATATATTATTAATGTACGCAATTGTAGAAATTAACGGTCAGCAGTTCAAGGCCGAGGCAGGCAAAAAGCTGTTCGTACACCACATGAAGAATGTGGAGGAAGGCCAGGCTGTTGAGTTCGACAAGGTACTGCTTGTCGACAAGGATGGTTCAGTACAGGTAGGCGCTCCGACAGTAGACGGTGCCAAAGTAGTGTGTGAGGTTGTGAATCCTCTTGTAAAGGGTGACAAGGTCATCGTGTTCAAGATGAAGCGCAGAAAGGACTACCGCAAGAAGAACGGTCATCGCGCTCAATTCACCGAAGTTAAAATCAAAGAAGTAATCGCTTAAACTTAGGAGGAACAAGGAAATGGCACATAAAAAAGGTGTAGGTAGTTCGAAGAACGGACGTGAATCGGCTTCTCAAAGGTTAGGCGTTAAAATCTGGGGCGGCCAGAAGTGCATCGCAGGCAACATTATAGTTCGCCAGCGCGGTACGAAGCACAACCCCGGCAAGAACGTTGGTATTGGTAAGGACGATACGCTTTACGCGCTGGTTGACGGTGTGGTTAACTTCCACAAGGGTCGCCGCGACAAGAGCGTTGTGTCGGTAATACCTGAAACCGAAGCTTAAATAAAAGAGTTTATATTTATTCCAAACAAACAACAAAAATCCCATTTCTCTTACGAGATTTGGGATTTTTGCCGTTTTTGTATGCCTGCTTAATGGAATATTTTGTAATTTTGCAGGCAATGTAGCGCAGGCGTACAAGTGGTTTTGTATGGCTGTCCGTAATCTGTAGACTAAAAAAATAAATATATGCTTACACTTAAACTTATCAGTGAAGAGACTGAACGGGTAATCAAAGGATTGGAGAAAAAACACTTCGCAGGTGCGAAGGAGGCCGTTGACAACGTATTGGCACTTGACAAGACGAGGCGGCAGACGCAGCAGCAGCTTGACAAGAACTTGCAGGAAGGCAAGAAGCTGGCTGCGGAAATAGGCCGCTTGATGAAGGAAAAGAAGAACGACGAAGCCAATGCGGTGAAGGAAAGTGTATCCAAGTTGAAGGAAACAGCGAAAGAACTCGAGCATGAACTGGCTGAGACACAGCGGAAACTGACCGAACTGTTGTGTACCATCCCGAATATTCCTAATGACGATGTGCCCGAGGGCAAGGACGCGTCAGACAATGTAGTGGTAAAGGAAGGTGGCGTAATACCCGAACTTCCGGCTGACGCCCTGTGTCACTGGGATTTGTGCAAGAAGTTCAATCTGATAAATTTCGACCTCGGTGTGAAAATCACCGGCGCAGGTTTCCCTGTGTATATAGGAAAGATGGCGCGTCTGCAAAGGGCGCTTGAGGCGTTTTTCCTCGACGAGGCCCGCAAGAGCGGATACCTTGAAATACAGCCGCCGTATGTGGTGAACGAGGCTTCGGGCTACGGTACGGGGCAGCTTCCTGACAAGGAAGGGCAGATGTATCACTGCAATCTTGACAACCTCTACCTTATTCCTACGGCCGAAGTCCCTGTGACAAACATCTTCCGCGACGTGATACTTGACGAGAAGGATTTGCCTATTAAGTATTGCGCTTATTCGGCATGCTTCCGCCGCGAGGCTGGTTCTTACGGCAAGGATGTGCGCGGACTGAACCGTCTGCACCAGTTTGACAAGGTCGAGATTGTGCGCATCGACAAGCCGGAGCATTCATACAAGTCGCTCGACGAGATGCTGGCGCACGTGGAAGGCTTGTGCCAGAAGCTGGAGTTGCCTTACCACATACTCCGTCTATGCGGTGGCGACATGAGCTTTACTTCTGCAATATGCTATGACTTCGAGGTTTACAGTGCCGCGCAGAAGAAGTGGCTTGAGGTTTCGTCGGTAAGCAATTTCGAGAGTTACCAGGCCAACCGCTTGAAGTGCCGTTACCGTAATCCCGAGACCAAGAAGCCCGAGCTTTGCCATACGCTCAACGGTTCGGCTCTCGCCCTGCCGCGCATAGTGGCCGCAATCATCGAAAACAACCAGACACCTGAAGGAATACGCGTGCCTAAGGCGCTTGTGCCTTATTGTGGTTTCGAGATGCTTGACGACAAGAATTTCTAAATATTTAAGCAGACGAGTAAACAAGTGACGAGTTGACAAGGCGATATGTGTTGCCGCGTTGAATTTGCTAATCACTTGTTTGCTTGTCTGCTTGTTACTTGTAGACTTAGATATTATGAACAAGATTATCCGAAAAGAGCAGTTTTCCGAGAAGGTCTTTCTTTTTGAGGTCGAGGCTCCTCTGATTGCAAGAAGCCGTAAGGCCGGCAATTTCGTCATTGTCAGGATTGGCGACAAGGGCGAACGCATGCCTTTGACGATAGCCGACGCCGACCCGGAGAAGGGCACTATTACCATAGTCGTACAGGAAGTAGGCTTGTCTTCCACCAAACTGTGCCTTCTGAATGAAGGCGATTACATAACCGATGTTGTCGGTCCGCTGGGAAATCCTACAAAAATAGAGAAGTACGGCACGGTAATCTGCGCCGGCGGTGGAGTGGGGGTAGCCCCGATGCTGCCGATAGTCAAGGCGTTGAAGGCCGCAGGCAACCGCGTGCTTTCTGTCATTGCAGGGCGCAATAAAGACCTTGTAATACTGGAGGACGAGGTGCGTGCCAGCAGTGACGAGCTTATAATAATGACCGATGACGGCTCTTACGGCGAAAAGGGAGTGGTTACTGTAGGTGTGGAAAAGCTCATCAAGCAGGAACATATAGACAAGGTGTTTGCCATCGGGCCTCCTATAATGATGAAGTTCTGCTGCTTGCTCACGCAGAAATACAATATCCCGACCGACGTTTCGCTCAATACAATCATGGTTGACGGCACCGGTATGTGCGGTGCTTGCCGCCTTACCATTGGCGGAAAGACCAAGTTCGTGTGCATAGACGGCCCCGAGTTTGACGGTGCTCTTGTCGATTGGGACGAGATGTTTAAGCGCATGGGCACGTTCAAGCGTGCAGAACAGGAGGAGATGGAGCACTTTGAGGAGCATCTTGGTTCTGTTGACGCAGGCAATGCCAGTGAAAACCATGACGTTTTGAAGGACGGCGAGGCTATGGACGTTGCTCCGACTGACGAGCCTTTGAGCGTGTTGACCGACCGTAATGCCGAATGGCGCAAGGCTTTGCGCGCGTCGATGAAGCCTAAGGAGCGCACTGCGATAGAGCGGGTCGTAATGCCCGAGCTTGAATCTTCGTACAGAATAACCACACGTTATGAGGAAGTAAACAAGGGACTTACCAAGGAGATGGCTCTCGTCGAGGCGAAGAGATGCCTTGATTGCGCAAAGCCTACGTGCGTTGAAGGATGTCCCGTTAACATTGATATTCCGTCATTCATCAAGAACATAGAGCGCGGACAGTTCCTTGCCGCAGCCAAAGTGCTGAAGAATACGTCGGCCCTGCCTGCCGTTTGCGGCCGTGTATGTCCGCAGGAGAAGCAGTGCGAAAGCCGTTGCATACACCTGAAGATGAACGAGCCAGCCGTCGCAATCGGCTATCTTGAACGCTTTGCGGCTGATTATGAGCGTGAGAGCGGAAACATGTCTGTGCCCGAACTCGCGCCGTCAAACGGCATAAAGGTGGCTGTTGTCGGTTCTGGTCCTGCCGGGTTGAGTTTCGCCGGCGACATGGCAAAGCGTGGTTACGATGTCTATGTGTTTGAGGCGTTGCATGAAATCGGCGGCGTATTGAAGTACGGAATACCCGAATTCCGTCTGCCTAACAAGATTGTCGATGTAGAGATTGACAACCTCCGCAAGATGGGTGTGCATTTCCAGACTGACTGCATCGTGGGCAAGACCATCAGCATAGACCAGCTTGAGCAGAGCGGATTCAAGGGAATTTTTGTAGGTTCGGGTGCAGGTCTGCCCAACTTCATGAACATTCCTGGCGAGAATTTGATAAACGTTATGTCGTCAAACGAGTATCTTACCCGTGTAAACCTTATGGATGCAGCCAATCCGTTGACCGATACGCCGCTCAACATAGGCAAGAAGGTGCTTGTGGTAGGCGGTGGCAATACGGCGATGGACTCATGCCGCACGGCAAAACGCCTTGGTGCCGACGTAACAATCGTGTACCGCCGTTCGGAAGCTGAAATGCCGGCGCGTATCGAAGAGGTGAAGCATGCCAAGGAGGAAGGCATTAACTTCATGTGCCTGCACAATCCTATAGAATACATTGCCGACGAGAACGGCGCCGTAAAGCAGGCCGTGTTGCAGGTTATGACGCTCGGAGAGCCTGACGCGTCAGGACGTAGGAGTCCTGTGCCGGTTGAGGGAAAGACCGTTACGGTGGATGCCGACCAGGTGATAGTCGCCATCGGCGTGTCGCCAAATCCGCTTGTTCCGAAGTCTGTAAAGGATTTGGTACTCGGACGTAAGAACACTATTGTGGTGAATGAAGAAATGCAAAGCTCACGCCCGGAAATCTATGCCGGCGGCGACATCGTGCGCGGCGGTGCTACGGTCATTCTCGCTATGGGCGACGGCAGGCATGCTGCTGCAAGCATGGATAAACAACTGAAAGGCTGAATCTTGAAATGAACGGACTATATACCATCGTATTGCTCATACTAAGCAACGTCTTCATGACGCTTGCCTGGTATGGGCATTTGAAGTTACAGACATCCGGCGCGTCGGCAAAATGGCCGCTGATAGGTGTCATTGCATTTTCTTGGGGTATCGCGTTTTTCGAGTATTGCTGCCAGGTTCCGGCCAACCGTATAGGCTTTCAAGGCAACGGCGGCCCGTTCTCGCTTATCCAGCTGAAGGTCATCCAGGAGTGCATCAGCCTTGGAGTGTTCGCCGTTATAGCTAACATTCTTTTCCAAGGGCAGAACCTTCATTGGAATCATGTCCTTGCTTTCCTGTTGATTATCTGCGCCGTATATCTGGTTTTTATGAAATAACGGTGCCGTATTGAGGTGCAAGACAATCCCCAATGCCGATATTAAGCATAGAACAGAAACTTGAAAAGAAAATCGTAAGTCGCTTCAACAAAGCGATTTACGATTATCATTTAATTGAAGACGGAGACCATTTGCTCGTTGGCTTGTCCGGCGGAAAGGACTCTTTGTGTCTGCTTGAACTTTTGGCGGAGAGGCAAAAAATCAAGCGGCCTGATTTTACCGTCGAGGCTTTGCACATAAGGATGGAGAACATCAAGTATGAGTCTGACGCGTCTTATCTTAGTGATTTTTGTGCAAGCCGTGGCGTAAGGCTTCATCTTGTTACTACCAGTTTCGATTCTTCAACCGACAACCGCAAGTCTCCCTGTTTCCTTTGTTCATGGAACAGGCGCAAGCAAATGTTCCTGAAGGCGCAGGAGCTTGGCTGCAACAAAATCGCCTTGGGGCATCACATGGACGACATCATACACACGGCGATGATGAACCTCTTTTTCCAAGGCGGCTTCTCTACCATGCCTGTGCGCCTGAAGATGCGTAAGATGCCGCTAACCATAATACGCCCCCTTTGCCTTGAAGATGAGTGCGATTTGCGTCAGTATGCCGTTAATAAGGGGTATCGTAAGCAGGTGAAGCTCTGCCCGTATGAGACCGACTCCCATCGTGCCGACATGAAGGAGCTTTTTGCCAGGGTCGAGGCTATGAACGGCGAGGCGCGCTATTCTGTTTGGAATGCGCTTGACAAGGCCGGGAAGCTCGTCGAGGAATGAAGGCTTAACGCCTTGATACACAATGTGTTGCAAAAGGCCGTCTTTTAGCTTGCAAAAGGTGGCCTTTCAGCGCATGAAACACGGCCTTTTGCAAGACGAAAGGCCATCAGTTGGGTTCATCCGCAATTCTGTCGGATGAAGTAAAAGCTTTATTAATGAAAGCATTTGTTCTGCCGGATTTGCAATCCGGCGGTTTCTAATAGCGGATTTGCAATCCGCACATGCCCATACATTTATATCGCGGCATTGTGATTTGAGCGGATTGAAATCCTTATATTCGTGAGTCCGGTATAACAGCTATTTCTCTACAATTTGCGAGCACCGTGATTGTAATATTGCTTCAAGCGGCGTTTGCATTTTGTCATTCCGCGCTCCGACGCGGAATCCAGTACACAAACAAGGCAAAAACAAGGCCGTTTACACTGGATTCCGCGTCGGAGCGCGGAATGACAAAATGCAACTGACCGCTTGGATAATGATTATAGCGGTAATAGTTTTATGCCGAACTGACGTTATATTACTTTTCGGCGGAATTATTTTTTTGTTTGTCAGTCATTGCTTTGACGACAGAGTCATGCCGTCAAAAACCGTCCTTGCCTGTCGGAAACATTGCGTTTCACGTCCTATAGTGAAGAAAAAACGGCATTTTGGGCATTTATTTTCTGAAAAACCTGTATATTTGTAACCGACAATATTATATTAATGAATAATCCGACACAGGCATGAAAGTGTTACAGGCGAACAAACCGGCAATAAATTCCACCGTCAACGTTGGAATTTATTACGGCATTACGCGCGTTTTTCATGCCAAAAACATCGCGGAATATTTGCGTATGTGTGATTTTTGTATAACACACACACACACACACACACACACACACACACACACACACACACACACACACA
>CAKZVT010000032.1 GCA_937922435.1 uncultured Prevotella sp.
TGGCGTATTTCAGTGGCGAAAGCGCAAACGGACAGAAGTTCTGCGACATGCTGCTGCGGCAGGTGTCACTATACAAAAGGAACAGGCAAAGGCCTGCATTTACAGGCTATGAAATTACAAGCAAGGATTTTACAGACAACCTAAAACAATTGAACCATGACACATTATGACACACCTGCGGAAGTAAGACCGCTCGAAAGGCTGATGCTCGGCTTCTCGTCAGAATGCGGACGAAGCCCCATGACCGTGTTCGAAGACTTCCTCGCATACACAATCCACGGTTTCACGCCCGACGCTCCGCCGCTTAAAAGCTGGAAATACAAAAGGGAACAGAACGCGGAGTTCATGCGGATGTTCTGCGAATGGCTGTCGCTGATGAAGTCAACGCTTGACGGCGGCAAGGAATGGTACGACGCCTTGGGCGAGCTTTACATGGCCTTCGCATCCAAAAGCGGACGAAGCGCACAAGGACAATTCTTCACTCCGCCGCCGGTATGCGACCTTATGGCGGCTTGTACGGCAAACAATGGCAGCCAACAAGGCTCAAGAGTGAGCGACCCGGCCTGCGGAAGCGGACGGCTGTTGCTGGCCTACCACGTCAGAAACCTAGGCTGTTACCTCGTCGGTGAGGACATCGACCGCACCTGCTGCATGATGTCCGTGTGCAACATGCTCGTACACGGATGCGTCGGGGAGGTGGTCTGGCACGACAGCCTGCGGCCCGGCACATTCTCAGGAGGCTGGTACGTCAACCCGTTCCTTACCCGCACGGGCATACCGTCAATAAGGGCTATGACGGAAAACGAATACAAAAACAAGGACAAAACGCCGTCGCTGACATTGCGGCGGAACGGAACAAGAACAGAAATACAAACCCTTTAAAACAAATGACTATGAAACTGAATGCAAGCATCGAACTGAAGTCGCGCCTCACCCACGCGGCGGAGAACGGCAGCGTCATCGCGGCCGACATCCTTACGGAAATCAAGCGCAACGCCGACGTGGCGGAGATAATCCGCGGCTCGTACAACTTCTTCTCGACTAAGCGCAAGCGGTCGAACATGGAGAGCTACCAGAGGATAAGGATAATGGTGACGGCGTGCAACAAGGACCTCGCGAACGAGAACTTCCCCGACCGCAACAATCCGCAGGCGCCGTGGTTCCCGGAGAACAGGGCCGACCTCGAACCGGCCAAGTTCGTCCGCCTGTTCAAGAACCTGCCGGAATATTCCGACGCGGACATGGCCTACTTCGCCAGCGCAATCTGCATCGACAGCAAGGTCACAGTGAAACTGCACGAAGGCGTGCAGGACTTCTTCGAGGCGTACAACGGCGAGAACTACGGCCATACGGCGGATTCGTCTGAATCATGCCTGCACAATTCCTGTATGCGACATGAGGGCACGGCGCGCAACGCCGCCGACTTCTACGTGAACTTCGCGGGCGCGAAGATACTCGTGGCAAGGGACTCCGGCAACAACGTACTGGCACGCGCCGTGGTATGGGAGAACGTGAAATCGCTTTCGGAAGACACCCCTGCCGCAGGCCTGACAATGCTCGACCGCGTGTATTTCACCCACTCGTTCGTCGCCGAGATGATGAAGGAACACGCCCGAAGCCTCGGCATAACGTTCAGGAAAACATGCAACGACTACTCGCACGCCAAGGAAGTGACGGCCTTGAACGACGACACGGAGTTCGGCATTGAGCGTGGCAAGCCGTATTACCTCCAGCTCGCCGTGGAAGTGCCGGCCCACAAGTGGCACAAGAAGGGCGCACCGTACATGGACACGTTCTACAGCGTATACCTCGACGGCGACGGCATGGAACTCAGGAACTTCGATTCCGTCGGGGCGATAGCCACGCTACGAAACACGAGCGGCAACGCCACACGGATGAGGATGTTGTGCCCCAACTGCGGCTCGCTGCACAACCTCACCGACAGCGCGTTCTGCCCGGCCTGCCGTCAACAGCTCTACCAGCACACGGAGTTCGGCGACGTGATGCGCAGCGGTGTCGTGGAATACGGCGGACGGGCGT
>CAKZVT010000033.1 GCA_937922435.1 uncultured Prevotella sp.
ATACATCAATAGGCAAAGTAGTACGTAGCAATCAAGCTCCCTCCCTTGGGGAGGGTTGGGGTGGGTATCCAATATGCCACCTTTTACCTTCCAAAAGGCCATCTTTTGCACGCTAAAAGGCCGCCTTTCACAATGCGAAAGGCGGCCTTTTACTAAGGCATTGATTATCAATGGGTTGCAAACAGGTAAAAACAAAAGCCGGCGGAGGCTGCTTGCTGCGCCTCCGCCGGCCGTGTCTCAATGCGTTTAATAGTCGTAAACCTCGGTGATTTGACCGTCAAGTGTCACCTTGAGGTCCATTTCATAGTTGTCAAGGTCAACGAGGTAGTACGCCTCGCCGCTGGCCGTCTCCACATAGTCGCAGTCGTCGATGCGCTTGTTGGGGTACTGCGCCTTCACCGCCGCGCGGATGTTCTCGGGTATGGAGCGTGTCACGTCGGTAGAGGTCTGCACCCAGTTGTACTGCGTGTCGAACCAAAGCTCCTTGCTCTTGCCGTCGTGTATGATGTCAACCTCATAGCCGCTGTACTCGCGGTCGAAGTCAACCACGCGTGCTCCGGGGTACTCCGCGTCGATGAACGACTGTATTTCCGCCGGTATCTGATTGTTCACAAGGTCGCCGTGCGAGCCTCCGCCGCCGTCCTGCACTTCGCGGAAGAGCGTTCCGTTCAGGTCGAAATACAGGTCAGTGTCGCGCTCGCCGCGCTTCTCCACCTCGATGATGTAGAACGTGTCATATCCCTTACGCTGTATTTCGTCGATGTCGTCAACCATCCAGTCGGTCTGCGCATACGTCGTAGAGTTATACCCCTCTTGCACCGCCTGGGGCAGACTTGTAAGGTTGCGGCCGTAGTCTACCTCGGTCATAAACCACTCTCCGTTCGCGTCGAACCATGCCTCGTGCTCCTTGCCGTCCTTCCAGAACTCGGCCACAAGGTAGCCGCCTTTCTCCCTGTCCCACTCTACGCGGCTTACGCCGGTGTACTTGTCAGAGAACGCACGCGTCACAGCGTCGGGCACATTCACCGGCGCGTCATCGTCGTCGCTGCACGATGTGAGTGCAAACACTCCAAACGCACACGCCATCATACACTTCATCAGTTCCTTGGTCTTCATAATCGTAATGTCTTTTTTAGGTTTTTATTCGTTTCGCTTTCACTCTCGGGGCGGCTTTCCGCCCGTCTCTGATGCAAAATTATGGGGCGATTCTGAAAAGAAACTGAAATAAGGCAACAATTTTGTAATATCCTATACAAAATTGTTTAAAAGCCGATGGCGGCGCGCATGGGCGCATATATAATAAGGTGTAACGGCAAACTGACGGCCGTTACAGGTAGACCGGGGCGAACTGTATGCCCAAAGCTTTGGCTATTTTCAGGAAACTTGACATCTGTATGTCAACCTCCCCCTTCTCCACACGCGCTATGTAGCTCTGCTCCTTGCCTACTTTTTCGGCCACTTCCTTTTGCGTCAACTTCAACGCCTTGCGCCTGTCGCGCAGTATGTCACCGTAATACCACGCCAAGGAGTCGGCATCGAACGCCGCACGCCCTGCCGTGCCACGCTTGCCGTATTTGTCGTCCAAATAGCTGTTGAACGTGGGCAGCTGTTCCAATTTACGTTCGTCTAACTTCATAATAATTCCAATCGTTTAAGTATGCGTTGCGCCTTGGCCACTTCCTTGTCATAATCCTTCGTCGATTTCTTCAAGAAACCGTTGAGCAGGATTATCTTGGTGGCTTCGATAATGTTGTCATGGTCGATGGAGAACAGCACCGTCCTGTACTCATTAGTGCCGACGGACACACGCATTTCGTACAAATCCGTACCCGTTAGATGCTTGACATACTTCGTCGGGATGACCCGTTCGGTAATTACAATGTTGATTGTCCATTCCATCTTTAGGCGTACCTTATCGCCTAATTCGGAAAAGAACTGCATGAATTCTTCTGTGCGGTAGACTGTGCGTATGTCTGTTCTGCCTCCATGTTCCATGCTGCAAATATAACTAATTAGTTATAAATAGAATGGAAATAAGCAAGGAAAAGAGCTTGCCTTAAGCTTTTTTAATCATTCACGAAATCCGTATTGCCCCATCAGATATCAACACTTACTTTGGAGTACAACCGGGACGGAATTTCAATACACCACCTTTCGCCTTCCAAAAGGCCATGAATTGCAAGCTAAAAGGCCATGTTTTGCAACGTAAAAGGTGGCCTTTTACAACGCGCCTGATAATCAGACAGTTACAAAGACGGCGGCAAAGGCGCATGAAACGGCGGCCAAAGCGGTGGAAAAAGGACGGCAGACATAGAGCGGATGCTTACGGAAAAGACGCAAAACGGCAGCCGCGAGCGGCAAAATAACACAATTTAAGCCGCGCGGCTTACCGTCTGTCATTTTTTTATCTTACCTTTGCAGCCATTGAAAAAACAAAGCAACGACAATGGAAAAGAAACTGAAAACGGCGACGCTCTGCGTCCGCGGAGGATGGAAACCAAAGAACGGCGAACCCGTGCAGCCGCCGATTGTGCAGAGCACGACATTCAAATATGACGACAGCGACGAGATGGGGATGCTCTTCGACCTGAAAAAGGAGGGCTACTTCTACACTCGGCTGCAGAACCCTACCAACGACGCGGTGGCCGCCAAAATAGCCGCCCTTGAGGGAGGAGTGGGCGCAATGCTCACGTCTTCGGGTCAGGCGGCCAACTTCTACGCGGTGTTCAACATCTGCGAGGCCGGCGACCACATCGTGGCCTCAAACGAAATATACGGCGGCACGTACAACCTCTTCGGCGTGACGATGAAGAAACTCGGCATAGACTGCACCTTCGTGAACCCCGAAGCGCCCGAAGAGGAAATACAGGCGGCCTTCCGCCCGAACACGAAAGCACTCTTCGGCGAGACCATATCCAACCCCGGCTGCAAGGTGCTCGACATCGAGAAGTTTGCCAGGATAGCACACGGCAACGGCGTGCCGCTCATCGTCGACAACACGTTTGCCACGCCGGTGAACTGCCGTCCGTTCGAGTGGGGTGCCGACATCGTGGTGCATTCAACCACAAAATACATGGACGGCCACGCCACGCAGGTGGGCGGATGCGTCGTCGACAGCGGCAACTTCGACTGGGAAGCGCACGCCGACAAGTTCCCGGGGCTTACCACCCCCGACGAGAGCTATCACGGACTGACCTACACCAAGGCGTTCGGCAAGATGGCGTACATGACGAAACTCGTGGCTCAACTAATGCGCGACCTCGGCTCTATACCGTCGCCGCAAAACGCGTTCCTGCTCAATCTCGGACTCGAAACGCTCCACCTGCGCGTAAAGCGGCACTGCGAGAACGCGCAGCGCGTGGCCGAATTCCTGCAAGCCGACCCACGCGTGGCGTGGATACGCTACTGCGGACTGAAGGGAGACGAGGCTTACGCACTGGGACAGAAGTACCTGCCCGACGGCTCTTGCGGCGTGATGGCCTTCGGACTGAAAGGCGACCGCGACACCGCCGTCAGGTTCATGGACTCGCTGCGGCTGGTACACATCGCCACACACGTGGCCGACGCACGCTCGTGCGTGCTCCATCCGGCCAGCCATACGCACCGCCAGCTTAGCGACGAACAGCTGCGCGAGGCCGGCATCGCACCCGACCTAATCCGCCTCTCGGTAGGCATCGAGGACGTGGACGACATCATCGACGACCTCAAGCAGGCGCTGGAACAGATTTGACAGATATTAAAAGGTAAAAAAGTAAAAAGGTAAAACGGTAAAAGAAGGTGGCATTGACAATATGCCTGCGTGTATGCAACATAACAGCTACGCTCTTCTTTTACCGTTTTACCTTTTTACTTTTTTACCTTTAAGCTCCCTTTCAATGTTCTATTGTGAATAAAGTACAAAAAGTAAGGACACAGGTCAAATATTCGTCGTTTTCCTTTGCGGCTTCAGTATAATAACCTATATTTGCAGAAGAACTATGACACAATGTTAGTTTAACTAATACTTATACTATGGAAGTCGAAAAAATAATGCAAGCCCTGGAGCAAAAGCATCCGGGAGAAGCGGAGTACCTGCAGGCCGTAAGGGAAGTGCTGCTGTCTATCAAGGACGTTTACAACCAGCATCCCGAGTTTGAGAAAGCCAAGCTTATAGAGCGTCTCGTAGAGCCGGAGCGCGTCATCACGTTCCGCGTTCCTTGGGTTGACGACAAAGGCGAAGTGCATGTCAACATCGGTTACCGCGTCCAGTTCAACAGCGCCATCGGCCCGTACAAGGGCGGTCTGCGCTTCCATCCATCCGTTAACCTTTCCATCCTTAAGTTCTTAGGCTTCGAGCAGACATTCAAGAACGCGCTCACCACGCTGCCGATGGGCGGCGGCAAGGGCGGCTCTGACTTCTCTCTGCGCGGCCGCAGCGACGCGGAAGTGATGCGCTTCTGCCAGGCTTTCATGACGGAACTGTACCGCCACATCGGTCCCGACGAGGATGTTCCGGCCGGAGACATCGGTGTCGGCGCACGCGAAATAGGCTACCTGTTCGGTATGTACAAGAAGCTCACCCACCAGTTTGGCGGTGTCCTCACGGGCAAGGGTCTTGAATGGGGCGGCTCTAAAATACGTCCCGAGGCTACAGGCTTCGGCGCTCTCTACTTCGTAAACCAGATGTTGCAGACCCACGGATATGACATCAAGGGCAAGACGGTGGCCATCAGCGGCTTCGGCAACGTGGCATGGGGCGCAGCTACGAAGGCAACCCAGCTCGGCGCGAAGGTCATCACCATATCAGGACCTGACGGTTACATCTATGACCCGGAAGGAATAAGCGGCGAGAAAATCGACTACATGCTTGAGCTTCGTGCAAGCGGCAACGACGTTTGCCAGCCTTATGCAGACGAATTCCCCGGCTCGAAGTTCGTTCCCGGACGCAAACCGTGGGAGGTCAAGTGTGACATCGCGTTGCCGTGTGCGACCCAGAACGAGGTCAGCGGCGAAGACGCAGACATGCTCTTGGCAAACAAACCTATCTGTGTAGCCGAGGTTTCCAACATGGGATGCAGCGAGGAAGCCGTACAGAAGTTCTTGGCAGCCAAGCAGCTCTTCGCTCCCGGCAAGGCCGTAAACGCCGGAGGCGTGGCTACATCGGGTCTTGAGATGACGCAGAACTCCATCCGCCTTAGCTGGAGCGAGGCCGAAGTGGACGAGAAACTGCATCAAATAATGCACAACATCCACGAGCAGTGCGTCAAGTACGGACGTGAGAACGAGAACTACGTGGACTATGTAAAGGGCGCGAACATCGCCGGCTTCATGAAGGTTGCCAACGCGATGATGGCCCAAGGCATAGTATAAACCCCGGAAAACGTGTGATACTGAAAGTTATTTCCATAATTCTTTTATGCTTGACTGGCTGTACCCTCCTCCCCGCACAGGAGAAGGGTATGGCCAGTTATTATGCTGACCGGCTGCACGGAAGGCGCATGAGCGACGGCACACGATACCACCGCGACAGCTTGACGTGTGCGCACAAACGCTATCCGCTGGGCACCATGCTCAAGGTTACTAACATAAAGAACGGCAAGAGCGTAGTGGTGAAGGTGACCGACAGGTGCGGTACGCGCCGCATAATCGACCTGTCATACGCCGCGGCGAAGCAGCTTGACATGCTCCGGGCGGGCATTGTGATGGTAAGAGTAGAGAAGTACACGCAGCCGTTGGGCGTTCCGTTCAAGCCGAGCGACGAAATCGACATGCCGGAACTTGACTTTGAAATCACCGAGAAGCCAGACTTTTCAACACCAATCTGGAAGAAAACCGACGACGAAGACAAGGCGCAGCACGAAATAAAGGCGCAGAACAGGCGCGAACAGAGAGCCGTGAACAGGCATAAACGCAAGTGATTAAAAACCACGCAACGCCTTAATTACCAGCAGTTTACCGTCCGACGCAGCAGCGTTGGACTTTTTTATGCCCCTACTCCATACCCACCGTTTTGCAAAAGGCCATCTTTCGCATTCCAAAAGGCCGTCTTTGGCAAGCTAAAAGGCCGTCTTTGGCAAGCTAAAAGGCCACCTTTCGCAGGCTAAAAGACGGTCTTTTGGAAAAGCGTTGTTTTACTCTTGAAATTCAACTGTTCTTAATACATAGGTGAATTAGGTATAAAAAGTTGTCTTTTCAACAAGGAAATAACTTGTAAGTTTTGTATTTCAAATAGTCAATAGGTATCTGTCATTCCGCGCTCCGACGCGGAATCCATTACAAATAACATGAGAAAAGCCTGGCTGCTTACACTGGATTCCGCGTCGGAGCGCGGAATGACAGATACCAACCGACAGCTTGAAGCAAGGTTATTTCCACATTATCCTCATACAAAACTCATGTACCCATAAGCCAAAAGCCCTTCGTTTTGTTAATAAATCACAACAAAACACACTTTAATTCACGTTTATTTGGTTTATATTATAAACCTATTTATCTTTGCATTGTATCCGGATAAAACTCCATGCTGCGCCCAACTGCAGTGGGAACGGCGTGGAGACGAGAGTAGGAAACAGAGTGACAAACCATTGAAAAACCGTAAGATTATGAACGAAACAACAAGGACTGCCGTTGAAAACACCACAACTACGGCTATGGAAAGCAGTGAAAAACTTACTGCCGAGCGCAGCCTTGAGATAATAAGCGAGGCCATAGAGCAGGGCAAGCGCGACGTGGCCCGCAATGCCGGCACGCCGATGATAGTGTGGGGAGTGCTCACCTGCGTCACGGGCTGTCTCGTCTGCACGCTCTGGATGCTTACAGCCAACCCCGTGTGGAACGTGCTTTGGTTCGCCATGTGCGCCGTAGGATGGCTCGCTTATGCCGTGATGAGGCGCAAGGAGCGTGCAGGAGGCAAGCCCGATTCGTATGTATGGCGGCTTGTAAGGTGGGTATGGCTCGTATTCGGGATGCTCGCCGTTGCCGTCGCTTTCTTCGGAATGCTGTCTTACGACGCGTCGGTCTACGCCTCGCGGCTGCCCATAACGGCTGCAATAATACTGCTGTTGATGTCGGCTTCAGCCGTAACGGCATACGTGCTAAAGGACAAGGCGTATGGCGTTTTCATCGGGGGTAACATCATTCTGGTGAATTTCACCCTGATGTATCCCGGCCCTTACGAGGCGTTATGTCTCGCCTTGTCGGCCATAACGCTGCTCGTAATACCGGGAATAATGCTCAACCGACAGGCAAGAAATAAGGATTGAAACCATGAAGGATGAAGAGAAACTTTCAGCCGAGCGCAGCCTTGAAATCATAGGCGACGCAATATGGCGCAGCCGTCGCAACGTAACGGCCGACGCGGCGACACCGATGATTGTGTGGGGCGCGCTCATCTGCGTCACGGGCGTTGCCGTTTCGTTGACATGGAGAGCCACGGGCGACCCGCTTTGGAACCTGCTTTGGGTGGCGATGGGCTGTATAGGCTGGACTTACTACCTGATAAACCTGAAGCGGAAGTACGACGGCGAGCAAGCTCCTACGTTCGCAGCACAGGTAATAAGGTGGACGTGGATGTTCTTCGCGATGATTACCGTCTTCGCGGCTGTTTACAGTTGCCTGCCCAACAAGGCGGCGCAGGGCTGGCCATACGCGCCAATCTACCCTGCCGTGCTGTTGCTTTTTTCGTTCGCGTCGGCCGTGTCAACGGCGGTGATGGGTGTCAACGAGAACTACGGTTTCTCTGCAATGTCGCTCATTGCGGCAGGATGGGCGTTGCAGGACAGCGGCCCCGGACAGGCGTTCGACATGGCTATGGTCGGCCTGTTCTGCTTAGTTGTGCCTGGAATAGTAATAAAATACAAAACTTGGAAGCAATATGGAGGACAAGAAATTTAATGAATACGAAAGCCTTGAACTGATAGCCAAGACAATAGAGCGCGCCCGCAAGACGGAAATCGGCCGCTTGAACTTCCTTACTTTGTATGGGGCGTTAAGCCTTGTCGTCACCATCCTTACCTGGATTATGCCCAAAGCAGGACTTGAATGGCTGTGGATGGCAGTGCCGTTGCTTAGCTACGGCGTACCGTTCGTCTACCACAAGATGTGGGAAAAGCCGATGACAATAACAGGACGGATAGTGAAAAAAGGCTGGGGCAACTTCGCCTACGTGGGCGTTATAGCGGCGTTCTGTGCGGTGTTCTACAAACCCGAGGCTGCAACGGCTATAATGGCTTTAGTCGGAAGCTGCGCCATTTTCCTGATAAGCGGCCTGTTCAAGAAGGCGAGCATCCTATGGTGCGCCTTTATTGGGTTGGGTTACAGCATCCTGTCCATAGCCTACAACGGCGAGACTTGGAGCAACTGGGACTTTTGGTTAGTTGTTTTCTTGGGATATTGTATATACATCGGCGTCACAATCAACGCCGATGACGATGAAGACTGACTGCCTGTATGAGACCGCTTAACCCTCTTCTGCACAGCGAACTGCGCCTTGCGGTGATGTCACTGCTGGTCGGCGTGGGCGAGGCCGACTTCGTCTACCTGCGCCAACAGACGGGAGCCACGGCCGGAAACCTTAGCGTCCAGCTTGACAAACTTAGCAAGGCAGGGTATATCGAGATAACAAAGACGTTCGTAGGGAAACGCCCCAACACGTCGTGCCGCCTCACGGATGAAGGCATGGCGGCGTTCGAGGAATACGTGGAGGCAATCAAGGAATATTTGAAGGTGAGAAAGTGAGAGGGTGAGAAGGTGAGAAAAGAAATATTAAAAATAACAATGCGAAGCTTTTTCTCACCTTCTCACCCTCTCACTTTCTCACCTTCTTACAGTTCTGCAATCACTTCCACTTCTACCAGTGCGCCCTTCGGGAGGGTCTTTACGGCAACGGCGGAGCGTGCGGGGAACGGCTCTTTGAAGAAGGTTGCGTACACTTCGTTCATCGCTGCGAAGTTATCCATGTCTGAAAGGAAGACGGTTGTCTTCACGACATGCGACAAATCGATGCCTGCCTCGGCAAGAACGTTGGTAACATTGGTGAGCGACTGGCGTGTCTGCTCCTTTATTCCGCCCTCTACAAACTCGCCCGTAGCAGGGTCGATGGGCACCTGTCCCGATGCGAACACAAATCCGCCGGCAACTATTGCCTGGCTGTAAGGACCTAAAGCCTTAGGCGCCTTGTCTGAATGTAATGCTTTCATTTCTTTTCGTTTATATGTTGTTTTCAGGAGTAAAGGAGTAAGGAGTAAAAGGAGTAAGGAGAATTGACTCGTCGGATGTCGTCCGTTCAAACGGTTGTATGTGTTCCGCATAACCGCTTTTACACATCCGCCAGGGCTTGTTTCCTTAACTCTTCTTCCCTGCTCTTTACTGTTCATTCTTGGTTCTTTATTCTTACTGCATCCTTTCTCCCTCCCTCGGGAGGGTTGGGGAGGGGCTGCTTCTCGCTTATTTCAGCTTAAACCCCTTCTTTTGCAGGCCTTCCTTGATGGCCTCAACGTGCTCGTGGTTGCGCGTTTCGAGGCGGACGCGCAGCTCACAGGAGTTCACGCTGTGGCTGGCTATGCCGCGCTCATGGTGTACGCTAAGCACATTTGCGCCGAGCTTTGCGAGCACCTGGATAACCTCGAGCAGCTGTCCGGGCTTGTCGTCAAGCTCCATGGCGAGTGTGCAGATGCGTCCGTCCTTGTCGAGACCGCGGTTGATGACGCGGTTCAGGATGTTCACGTCGATGTTGCCGCCGCTCACCAGGCAGACGGTCTTCTTGCCCTTGATGGGCACTTTGTTGAACATCGCCGCGGCAACGCTCACCGCTCCGGCGCCCTCGGCTATCATCTTCTCCTCCTCCATGAGGCGCAGTATGGCGGCGCAAATCTCGTCTTCGGTTACGAGAGCTATCTCGTCGACGTACTTCGAGCAGATTTCGTATGTCAGGTCGCCCGGAGTTTTCACGGCGATACCGTCAGCAACGGTCGATACGCTGGCAAGAGTCTCGGGGTGATGGTCGCGTATGCTCTGGTACATGCTTGGCGCACCGGCGGCCTGGACGCCGTACACCTTGACGTCGGGCTTCAACGACTTGATGGCGTAAGCCACTCCGCTAATGAGGCCGCCGCCGCCGATGGGCACCACGACGGCCTCAATGTCGGAAAGCTGGTCGAGCAGTTCGAGGCCGATTGTGCCCTGTCCGGCGATTACGTTGTCGTCGTTGAACGGGTGCACAAACGAGTAACCGTGCTCGTCGCGCAGCTGGAGCGCGCGGTTGTATGCGTCGTCATACACGCCCGGCACTAAGCAAATCTCCGCCCCTAAGCGGCGAGTGGCCTCAACCTTGCTGATTGGCGCGCCCTCGGGCAGGCATATTATCGACTTTATTCCGTTGCTTGTCGCGCCGAGGGCGACGCCCTGCGCGTGGTTTCCTGCGGAGCAGGCTATAACGCCTTTCGCCTTCTCCTCGTCGCTAAGTTGCGATATTTTGTAGTACGCGCCGCGCACCTTGAACGAGCCGGTAATTTGCAGGTTCTCGGGCTTCAGGTAAATGTCACTCTCGGGGTTCAGCTTAGGCGCGTGCACAAGGTCGGTCCGCCTAAGTATCTTACTAAGCACATATCGTGCTTTGTAAAGGTCGTCTAAATTGAGCATATTTTTCGTTTTATCAGATTTCGGTATGCAAAGATAGTGAAAGGCGAGCGCAATGACAAATGAAAAACGAAGTTTTTTGATTTGTCTTTGCCGAGCCGCATCCTATCTTCGCGAAGCAAATTTAGGCAAAATATCCGAGAGTTGTACTCGCGCAGGCCAATTATTTTAGATTGAGAACATAAAAAAAGACACCCACCCCAGCCCTCTTTTGGAAGAGGGGCTTGATATGCAATATAGCAATCAACATGAGTTCGGCATAAGGATTTATTTTCCCAACAGGGTAAAACTTGCTTGCCTTTTGTGTTTCAAGCGGTCAGTTGGTAATCAGTCATTCCGCGCTTCGACGCGGAATCCAGTACACAAGCGTATAAAAGCATGGTGATTTACTCTGGATTCCGCGTCGAAGCGCGGAATGACTGATTACCAACTGACCGCTTGAAGCAGGATGATTGTCATATTTTCCTTATACCGAACTTACGTTTATTAAGGACGTTTTACAGACACCATGATTACCTGTCTGTAAGTGGTTGATAATCAACGCCGTTCTAAAAGGCCGTCTTTTGGCCTGTAAAAGGTGGCCTTTTAGCGTGCAAAAGACGGTCTTTTGGAAAGCGAAAGACGGCCTTTCGGAAATTAAGCAGTATCTTTGCAAAACATAATATGCTGTTTATGAAAAGAAAATACGTCATCGCCATCGACTCGTTCAAGGGCTGTCTCAGGTCAAAGGAGGCCGGCGAGGCCGTGGCGGAAGCCATAAAACAGGCAGAGAAGGACGCCGAGACGGCGGTATTCAATGTTACAGACGGCGGCGAGGGGATGCTCCGCGCATTCACCGAAGCATTGGGCGGCAACATCGAAAGGGCGTATGTACACGACCAGCTGATGCGCCGCGTGTGGGCCGAATACGGCGTTGCGCCCGACGGCACGGCCATTATCGAGACGGCGCAGGCCTGCGGACTGACATTAATAAAGGAAGAGGAGCGCAACCCCATGCGTGCGACGACATACGGAGTGGGCGAACTTGTGGCGGCAGCCGTCAGCCGCGGATGCCGCAAGTTCATCATAGGCTTGGGCGGAAGCGGCACGAGCGACGCCGGCATAGGCATGCTGCGCGCCCTCACGGACAGGCTCGCGCCGCGCGGCGGAACGGTGGACGACGCCCTCGGCGGCGCGTTGGGACAGTGCAGCTTTACGTTGGCGTGCGACGTAGACAATCCCCTTTGCGGCGCCGACGGCGCGGCAATGGTGTTCGCCCGGCAGAAGGGCGCTACGCCGGAGATGCTGCCCATGCTTGAAAACCGCGCCCTGCGGTTCGCCCGTGCGTCGGCGCAGCACTTCGGTTTCGACCGTTCCACGCTGCCAGGAGCAGGCGCGGCAGGCGGTCTCGGCTATGCCTTCATGCAATACCTTGACGCAAAGATGCGTCCCGGCGCCGACCTGCTGCTCGACCTCTGCGGCTTCGACGGCGCGCTGTCTGGTGCCGCGTGCGTAATAACGGGCGAGGGGCACGCCGACCGCCAGACACTCATGGGCAAGCTGCCCGTGCGCGTAATGCAGCGCGCCAAGGCCAAGGGCGTGCCCGCATGGCTGCTGGCAGGGAGCGTAGACAACAGGGACGAGCTGCTGAAGGCAGGCTTCGCCCAGGTGGAAAGCATAACGCCCGACGGCATGACGCTGGCCGAAGCCATGAAAAAAGACGTGGCCTTGGCCAACCTGCGCTCGGCTGTGGTTGAATTAATAAGAAGCTATCAGGGCTGTTAAGGCAAAAAATCCTTAACCGTTCAATCAATAAACTCACCGACGAACGCCCCTACCCTATCGGCGTATTCTTGCGGATAGTCGTGGAACGAGCTTGCATGCGCGCATCCGGGAGTAATCCATATGCCGTTGAAACGGTGCGAAACGCCGTCCTTCGCCATGTGCATAGGGTTGGCGTTGTACAGCGGAAAAACCATCTGTGACGGCACGTAAGTGTCTGACGAACCGTGGATGAAGAGCATCGGAGTGTCTTTCCTGCCCAGTTGGGCAAGCGGCGACGCCTCGCCGAACGACCATCCGTAGCGCAGTTTGCACAACGCACTGGCGGCATAGAGCACCGGGAATGGCGGCAGACCGAACTGGTCGGCAAGCTGGCAGCGGAACTCGTCCCACACGGAGGTATAGCCGCAATCCTCTACAAAGCACCTGACGCTTGCCGGAAGGCTCTCGCCCGACACGTTCATCGTGGTGGCCGCGCCCATAGATACACCGTGCACAACGATACGCGGACGGGCCGCAGCCGTAGCGAAGAGACTGTCGGCCAGTACAAGCCAGCGCATAACGTCCTCCCGGTCCTTCCATCCCATCTGTATGGCAGAGCCTTCGCTAAGGCCGTGGGCGTGCAAGTCGGGCAGCAGGATGTTGTAACCCATGTCGGCATACACCTTCGCTATGGGCAGCATCCCGGCGTGACTGTCCTTATAACCGTGAACAAGCACCGCCGTGCGGCCGGCCGCGCTGTCGGCGCGGGCGTACACGGCGTGGTGGCGTTCGCCGTCGGGCATTATGACAAAGGTGTCGCGCAGGGCTTTCACCGACTTCATGCTGTCAACCCAGTGGCGCATGTACGGGTAATCGGCATACATCAGCGAGTAGCGTTTGGCCATGTCGCGCGCGTCGGCGGCAGGCGTAAGGGCGTAGTCGAGCATGTACCACGCCGCGCCGAAGGTGAGCAGCAGCAGTGCGGCGAGCACCGAAGCGGCGGCCATTAAGGCTTTTTTCTTTGTTTTCATCATTGTTGGTTGCTGGGTATTTTGGGAGAACTGGGAGAACTGGGAGCTATGGGAGGACAGCGAAGCGGCAACGGATTTTTAATTGTTAATTTTTCATTTTTAATTTGTTTCACTTCCTGCTGGCCTCGATGCTGAACTCGCTGACATTGGAAACTACGTCATGGTTGCCCCTGACGGCATACACACGGAAGGTCAGGCGGCCGTCCTTCAGCCGCTTGCCGGCCTTAATCATGGCCGTATAGCGCACGCCCTTGCCAGGCAGTATGCGCTCTACGTGGATGGTGTTTGATATGGTGACGTGCTTGCTCCCGGTAGTTTCCACAACCATAGGCTGCACATCGTACACCGGTTCTCGCGACGTGTTGTACACCTCGAAAATAACCTTCGACAGCTCGCCACCATTCAACCGGCGGTCCTGGTTGTCGTCTACGAAGCGTGCGTTGCGCACCTCCAGCGGCTGCGCCGATGGCTTGTAGGGAGCGTGTATGTCGTCATAGCGCACCGACGGAGTCACGTCGGTGGGACGGGTAGCGGTGTAATCGCCGGTATAGTCAGAGCCTTGGAAGTCGTAAAGCACGTCGTCACCGCCGCCCGACGGGTCGAAGCCGCTCTCGTCTTCATAGCCGTAACCGTAATCTTGACCGCCATAGCTGTTGCCGCGCGTGGCCGCCTCGCGGTGCTCGCGGTACTTACGTTCAAACCGCGCGTCGCTATATGCCTGCCGTTCCTGCTCCTGCTTGTCGGCCTGCGCACCCATTGCGCCGCCCACTACAGCACCACCGGCCATGCCTACAAGCGTGCCGATGTCGCTGCCGCGAGGGCCTCCGGCTATTCCGCCGATGGCCGAACCGATGACCGAACCCAGCGTAGCGCCCGAAAATGCGCCTGCACCTGTATATGAACTACAACCGCTGAACAGCGTAACAGCCACCAGTGACAAGATGATATATTTCCTCATAACCATCAATTTTTGATTGTCTACACCGCAAAATTACGCATTTTACACTATACCGCGGTACGAAAAACTCCTAAAAGTGATAGGGAAAACCCTATAATTAAGTGAAGAACGAAGAGTGAAAAGTGAAAAATACAATGGCAAGCAAGTGAAGAACGAAGAGGGAAGAGTGAAGAATACAATGGCAAACAAGTGAAGAACGAAGAGTGATGAGTGAAAAATCCGTTGCCGTTTTACAGCTCTCCCACAACTCCCAGTCCTCCCAATAACCCCTTAAAAGAAGCCCATTGCCAAGTGGCTGATAATCAACAACTTGGCAATATGCCATCTTTCACCTTGCAAAAGGTGGCCTTTTACAACGCAAAAGACGGCCTTTCGCAATGCGAAAAGCCGTCTTTTGGAAAACGTATGATTGCAATCAGAACTTCACGGTGACCGCCTTGCCGGTATAGTCGACGGTCTGCTGCTTGCCGTCGGGCGTGCGCACGGTGAACTTGCGGCTGGCAAGCATGCCGGGATAAGAGCCGCGGCGAGCGCCAATGGTGAGGCTGCGCGAAGCGTCGTCCCACGTCATCGGGATTTCGGTATATGCGCCGCGCTCGTAGTTGTAGTTGTCGAACTCGTCCTCGTACAGCACGAAACGGCCGTCAGTTCCGGGATAAACGCACAGCGTGAGCGCGTCCCAAGGCTTCTCGGTGGCATACTGAACGTCAGGGCCGAGCGGCACTATGCTGCCTGCGCGGACGTAAAGGGGAACGTCGGCCAGGGTCACAGTGCGCGTAACCTGCTGTCCGCCGTCGTGACGCTCGCCGGTGAAGAAGTCGTACCAGGCCGTGCCCTGGGGCAGATAGACCGTAGTCTGCTTGGCTTCTGTAAAGTCGGCAGCGACCTTCTTGCCGCCTTCGACAAGTTTTTCGGGCGTGTACTGCGCCTCAAGCACCGGCGCTACGAGCAGCGCACGGCCAAACATGTACTCGTCGGCCATGTCGAGGACGCGGCTGTCCGTGGGGAAGTCCATCACCAAGGCGCGCATGAACGTTGACTGGTGGCGGGTTACGTCCCACGACGTTGAATAGATATAAGGCAGCAGGGAGTAGCGCAGGCCGATGGCCTTGGCTATGGCGTCGTAAGCAGGTTCGCCCTTCTTGCCGAACAGATAGATTTCGCGCGGCGAGCCTGTGCCGTGCGAACGCATCATCGGCGTAAACGCGCCGAACTGCAACCAGCGCACGTACAGCTCCTGGTACTGCGGATTCTGCGCCGCCAGGCCGTAGTCCTGAATGTAATGACCGGCGTAGAAGCCGCCTATGTCGTTGTTCCAATGGGGCATGCCGCACAGCGAGTAGTTAAGTCCGGCAGGCACTTGCCGGCGCAAAACGTCCCACGACGCGGTGATGTCGCCCGACCATACGTTGGCCGCGTAACGCTGCTGGCCGAAGTAGCAGGAGCGCGTAAATATGAACACGCGCTTGGAGTCGGTCACGGCGCGCTGGTGGTCGTACACTCCGCCGACCGACACAAGGGGATAGGCGTTGCGCATCTTGCGGAACGAGCCGAGAGCCGTTGGCTGGTCGAGCTGCGCCGGAGTGGGGTCGATAAGCTCGGCCTCGGTGGCGTCGAGCCACCAAGCGTCGATGCCGTACTTGAACAAGCCTTCGTTCATGTTGCGCCAAACGATATCGCGCGCCTCGGCCGAGAAGGCGTCATACACCTTCACGCCCGACGGCTCGGCTGGGTCGTCATACGCAGGTACGGGGAAAGTCTTGAAGTCGTAAAGCAGCCCTTTCTGCGCGAGGGCGGCGTAGGGCTTGGTCTTCGGGCCGAACGACGGCCACACGGAGATGGCCGCATGGGCGTTCATGGCGTGTACTTCGTCGAGCATCTTCTGCGGTTCTGAGAACGAAGGGGCAAGGAACTCGGTGGCGTTCCAGTGGTAATTGTCGCCCCAGTACTGCCAGTCCTGCACTATTCCGTCAAGAGGCACGCCCAAGTCGCGGTACTTGCGCACCACGCCTACAAGCTCGTCCTGGCTCTTGTAGCGTTCGCGGCTCTGCCAGTAGCCGTAAGTCCACAGGGGGAACATGGGCGCCTGCCCCGTAAGCTGGCGCACGCAGGCCACCACTCCGTCGGCGTCGCCGCCGTACATGAAGTAGTAATCCACGCCGCGGCCCACCTCGAAGCTGAAGCGCGTGCCGTCGGCATTGTCGCGGAACGTCACGGGCGAATAGTTGTCAAAGTACAAGCCGTAGCCCTTCACCGACTGTATGAAGGGGCTGCCGTCCTCGATGTTGGTCTGCACGAGGTACTTGTCAAGGCCGCGCAGGTTGAGCCTGCCGTCCTGAAGCTGCCCTATGCCGTAGACGGCCTCGCCGCTGTCAAGGCGGAAAGCCTGGCTTACGCCGTGATAACCCTTGTTCGCCCCGTCGGTGATGGGCTTGAACTCCGCCGCTCCCTGCTCGCGGAGCAAGCTCTTGCCTGCGGCATCAGTGAAGCTCACCGAGCCGTCCTGCTTGCCCAGCGTGACGCTCACCTCACTGCTTTTCAAAGTCACCGCGCCGGCGGTCTCCTCCACTTTGAAGTCTGTTTTCTGCGGTTTCATCGTCACGGCGAGGCTCTCCTCCGCAGGCATTGCCTGCCGCGGTGTCTTCACCACGCGGACAATCGAGGGAGAATAAAACATAACCTCACACTTCATCTTGCCGCCGTCAACGTCGAGGCGCACGCCGTCAGCCGTCCGCTCCACCTTCTGCGCCGCCACTGGCAGGCACACGGCGAGAGCCATGACGGCCGCTCCAAAATAACAAAATGCTTTCATTGATACGTGTTTTTTAATTAGACATTAATGGTTGTGTCTGCAAAAATACGAAATAATCAGACACGAAGCAAGCCTTCGCCCATACTTCCTCGCAAAACGCCCTGTTTTCCGCCGTTTTGCAAAAGACGGCCTTTTGCAGCCTAAAAGACCGTCTTTTACACGCTAAAAGACCACCTTTCGCAATGCAAAAAGTGGCCTTTTGGAAAGCAAAGTATTTCACCACCAATGCCGCAGGAAATGGCTATACATTCCATTCTTATAATCGGCATACGAAAATAAATGTCAGTTTCCCTTCCTTTAATTTTGCATTGCACGCTATTTGCATTATCTTTGCATAGTCGGCGGCAACAGTCGCCAATCAAGAGAGTATAAACATTATGTAAAACCATTTAAAACCAAAGACAAGAAACAGACATACTGAATAGGGAAACGCAAGATGGCACAAACCGCCTGATACAGGCGGCCATCAACAGGGAAACAGAGTTCAATCGACAATTACCAACCTGGGAAAGCGTTCCCGTCCGATAAAAACATATAAATATTGAGCTTTTAGCTCTTGTTCTCATCCTTTTGAATACCGCCAATATTCGTACAACGAGAACAAGCAGACTAGAGGTTCACGCTCATGGGGCGTGAGCCGTTCGTTGCTTGTTGTTGTACAGGTCACTTGGCGGTAACCTAAAAGGATGCAAGCGTCGGATGGTTACACGCCTTTCTTTTTTAAACCAACTAAGATGAAACAATTACTGACATTCTTTTTGCTCGCCTGCTTTGCCCTAACTGCGGCAGGACAAAGCAAGTCAGAACTGCTACGCAGAGCTAAAGCAGGCAACGCAGAGGCACAATGTGATTTAGGTGATGCCTATTATTATGGCTTCACAGGATACAAAGAGGACTACAATCAGGCCGTTAAATGGTACACAAAAGCAGCAAATCAAGGACACGCCAAAGCCCAAGACCAATTAGGCTGCTGCTACATGTTTGGGAAAGGTGTCACTACGGATAATCGTGAAGCAGAAAAATGGTTCCGTAAATCTGCTGCACAGGGATTTAATGGAGCATATTTCAGCCTTGGCCTCTTATATGAGAACATGGATAAGAACAAGGCTATTTATTGGTTTAAGAAATGTGCGGATGATTGGTGGGCGACACGTGGAAAAATAGACGAAACATCAACCCGCAAATTAAGGGAACTCGGCGTAGAGTATCACCCCGGCGGTTCGTCGTATTCGTCAAGTAACAATGACAAATTCGCAAACCGCGTGAAAATAGCCAGCGACCCCGACAACCCGACCGACCCAAAGGAACAATTAGCTCTTGCCTTTCGCTATTATGGGGGTGATGGCGTGGCTAAAGATTATTCAAAAGCAGTATATTGGTCAAAAAAAGCAGCTGAACAAGGATTAGCTGTCGCACAAACATTTTATGGCTCACTTTACGAAAGTGGTAAAGGTGTCAGCAAAAATTACGAACAAGCCGTGTATTGGTACAGGAAGGCAGCAGAACAAGGGGAATACGTGGCGCAATACAGCCTTGGAGTTTGCTATACTAATGCTAAAGGCGTAAGCGAAGATTACACACAAGCTGCATATTGGTTCAGGAAGGCAGCGGAACAAGGATATGCAGAAGCACAAGCCAAACTTGGCAGCATGTATTATTTGGGAAATGGTGTACCGAAAGACAAGGAACAGTCAATATATTGGCTTAATAAAGCTGCAGAGCAAGGCAACGCTGTACATAAACATATTCTTGAATTAGTTATGAGCACCTCCGACAATTATTGGAAAGAATAACGTGAGTTCGGTATAAGGAACAATTTTACTAATAGAGAAGAACCTGCCTTTTTCTTTCGCCCCAAGTGGTCGGTTGGTATCTGTCATTCCGCGCTCCGACGCGGAATCCAGTACCAATAACACTGGAAAAGCCTGGCTGTTTACACTGGATTCCGCGTCGGAGCGCGGAATGACAGATACCAGCCGACAGCTTGAAGTTGGATGATTACCGATGTTTCTTATACCGAACTCACGTGACATTTAGGCACACATCGCATCATGATGCGGCACAAAATCAGTATTACTTGTACGCCATAAGGCATAAAAAACGCTCCTTCCCGGTCACGGAAAGGAGCGTTATAATAGAGATATACTTCTTAACTTGATTATTCAGCCTTTGCTGCTTCCTCAGCAGGAGCTTCAGCCTTGGCCTCCTCTGTTGCGGGAGCTTCTGTTGCCTCGGTTGCTGCTGCCTCTGCGGCAGGAGCGGCTTCAGCGCCCTTTGAGCGGCGGCTACGACGGGTCTTCTTGGCAGCCTTCGGGGTCTTAGCCATGTTCTCGTCGAAGTCTACAAGCTCGATGAAGCAAACATCAGCAGCGTCGCCCTGGCGTGTGCCAAGCTTGATGATGCGCGTGTAGCCTCCGGGACGGTCGGCCACTTTGGTAGCTATTTCCTTGAAAAGCTCGGTAACGGCGTACTTGTTCTGCAAGTAGCGGAATACGACACGGCGAGAAGTCGTTGTGTCGGTCTTCGAGCGTGTAATCAAAGGCTCCACGTACATCTTGAGGGCCTTGGCCTTTGCGAGAGTCGTAGTGATTCTTTTGTGCATTATCAGCGAAATGGCCATGTTTGCGAGCATAGCCTTACGGTGAGATGCAGTACGGCTCAGATGGTTGAATTTCTTATTATGTCTCATTGTTGTTAATTCTTTTTGGGACAACCTTCGGCGCAGCCGCGCAAATGCGGCTGCGCCTTAAGGATTATTCTTTGTCCAATTTGTACTTTGAAATGTCAGTTCCAAACGACAGATTCAGACTCTCGAGCAAATCATCAAGCTCTGAAAGCGATTTCTTACCGAAGTTGCGGAACTTCAAGAGGTCGGTCTTGTTGTACTGTACCAAGTCGCCGAGCGTCTCGACATCGGCCGCCTTCAGACAGTTCAGCGCACGAACCGATAGGTTCATGTCGACGAGCTTCGTCTTGAGCAGCTGGCGCATGTGGAGCACTTCCTCGTCAAACTCCTGGTTGCCGTCCACGTCGTTGTTCTCAAGAGTAATCTTCTCGTCGGAGAACAGCATGAAGTGGTAGATGAGGATTTTGGCGGCCTCTTTCAGCGCGTCTTTCGGGTGAATGGAACCGTCCGTCGTAACTTCAATGACGAGTTTGTCGTAGTCGGTCTTCTGCTCGACGCGGTACGGCTCAACTGCGTATTTCACATTACGAATCGGAGTGTAAATAGAATCGATAGGAATTACGTTGACATCAGTGCAGAACTCGCGGTTCTCGTCAGCAGGGACGTAGCCGCGGCCTTTGTTGACGGTAAGGTCTATCTGCATTGAGGCTTTGGCATCTAAATGACAAATCACCAAGTCAGGGTTTAACACTTCAAATCCAGTCAGATACTTACCGATGTCGCCTGCTTTGAACTCGGTAGAATTCTCCACGGTGACACTAACTTTTTCGTTCTCGAATTCTTCTACTACTTGCTTGAACCTGACTTGCTTCAGGTTCAAGATAATGTTGGTGACATCCTCTTTTACGCCAGGTACAGAGGAAAACTCATGCTCGACACCCGCTATGCGTATGGTGTTGATAGCATAACCCTCAAGCGATGAAAGAAGAATGCGGCGCAGGGAGTTACCGATGGTAACGCCGAAGCCAGGCTCAAGAGGACGGAATTCGAACTTGCCGAACTTGTCATTGGCCTCCAACATTACAACTTTATCAGGTTTTTGAAATGCTAATATCGCCATTAACTTAATGATTTATTTAGAATACAACTCAACGATTAACTGTTCCTTTATGTTCTCGGGAATGTCGGCGCGCTCGGGCTTGTGCAGGAGCTTGCCGCTCTTTGTATTCTCATCCCACTCTATCCAAGGATACTTGCTGTGGTTGAAGCCTGCAAGCGCAGCCTCGATTACCTCAAGCGACTTTGCCTTCTCGCGGACACCTACAATCTGTCCGGGCTTTACCGAATAAGAGGGTATGTTAACAACCTGTCCGTCAACCACAATGTGCCTGTGGCTAACCAACTGGCGAGCTGCCGCGCGAGTGGGAGCAATACCAAGACGGAACACAACGTTGTCCAAGCGGCACTCAAGGTTTTGCAAAAGAACCTCACCGGTAATGCCGTCAGCCTTGGCTGCCTTTTCAAACATATTACGGAACTGACGCTCAAGTACACCGTATGTGTATTTAGCTTTCTGCTTCTCTGCCAACATGACACCGTACTCTGAAGTCTTTCTACGACGGTTGTTGCCATGCTGTCCAGGAGGGAAGTTCCTTCTGGACAAAACTTTGTCCGCGCCGAAAATAGGCTCACCAAAACGGCGCGCGATTTTTGATTTCGGTCCTGTATATCTAGCCATAATATCTTATTTGCTTTTCTGTTCCCCGCATATTTGAACATGATGCGGAGAAAACCTTGATTTTGTGTACTTGAATTAAACTCTTCTTCTCTTCGGAGGACGGCATCCGTTATGCGGTAACGGTGTTACGTCGACAATCTCTGTAACCTCGATGCCTGCGCCGTGTACGGCACGGATAGCTGACTCACGTCCGTTACCCGGTCCCTTGACATAAGCCTTGACCTTACGCAGACCAAGGTCGTAAGCTACCTTTGCGCAATCCTCGGCAGCCATCTGCGCTGCATAGGGAGTATTCTTCTTTGAGCCGCGGAAACCCATCTTTCCTGCTGAAGACCAAGATATTACCTGACCCTCGCTGTTGGCCAAAGACACGATGATATTGTTGAAAGAGCTATGAACGTGAAGCTGGCCCATAGCGTCAACCTTTACATTCCTTTTCTTAGATGTTGCTGTTTTCTTTGCCATAACTAATTATTATTTAGTAGCCTTTTTCTTATTAGCAACAGTCTTCTTCTTTCCCTTACGTGTACGCGCGTTATTCTTAGTACTCTGACCGCGAACCGGAAGACCGTTACGATGACGTATTCCACGATAGCAACCAATGTCCATAAGGCGCTTGATGTTCATCTGCACCTCTGAACGGAGATCACCTTCTACCTTGTATTCAGCTCCGATAATCTCACGGATTTTGGCTGCCTGGTCGTCAGTCCACTCGCTGACCTTCAGGTCACGGCTTACGCCTGCCTTGTCCAATATCTTTGCTGAACTACTTCGACCTATACCATAGATATAAGTCAATGCGATTTCGCCACGCTTGTTTTGGGGCAAATCTACTCCAACAATTCTTATTGCCATTTTGTTATTGATAAATTAAAAAATTAACTTTAGCCCTGACGTAATTTGTACTTAGGGTTCTTCTTGTTGATTACGTACAGGCGACCTTTACGACGTACAATCTTGCAGTCGGGTGTACGCTTCTTGATTGATGTTCTCGTCTTCATATATCTCTATAAATTTATTTGTATCTGAACACTATTCTGCCTTTCGTCAAATCGTAAGGACTCATCTCGACCTTCACCTTGTCACCGGGAAGTATCTTGATGTAGTGCATCCTCATCTTACCGGAAATATGAGCTGTTATAGGACAGCCATTCTCCAACTCTACTCGGAACATGGCGTTGGACAACGCCTCCACAATAGTCCCGTCCTGTTCAATCGCGTCTTGCTTTGCCATTCGTGTTTAATTTATGAAATTCCTTCTAACTGTTCTATTTCTTCAAAAGAAGACAAAATCTCCGCCTTTCCCCTGCGCACCGCTACGGTGTGCTCAAAATGAGCGGCAGGCTTGCCGTCGCGCGTCCTTATCGTCCAACGGTCAGGCATCATGTAAACGAACCGTCCGCCCATTGTTATCATCGGCTCGACGGCAATACACATCCCTGCCTTCAGCAGCACACCGCTTCCGCGTACCCCATAATTAGGGACAGCCGGCTCTTCATGCATACTGCGTCCTATTCCATGGCCGGTCAATTCCCTGACTACGCCATAACCAGACGATTCGCAATATTCTTGGACGGCATTCCCGATATCACCAACGTGCTTTCCAGCAACAGCGTTTTCTATGCCAAGAAAGAGTGCTCGCTTAGTCACAGCAAGAAGTGTCTTTACCTCAGGTTTGACTTCGCCGACACAGAACGTATAGCATGAATCGCCGTTAAAGCCATCAAGCAAGACGCCGCAATCTACCGAAATTATGTCTCCGTCCCTCAAAATCGTCTCCTCATCCGGCACACCATGAACGACTACATCATTCACTGACGTACAGATGCTTGCAGGAAAAGGATTTCCCAAAGGATTGGGACAACCCTTAAAAGCAGGCACTGCCCCATTATCCTTTATGTACTCTTCAGCTATCTTGTCCAACTGGAGAGTGGTAACACCCGGTTTGATGTGCTTCGCTATCTCTCCGAGTGTCTTTCCCACCAGCCTGTTGGCCTTACGCATCAAATCAATCTCGTCTTCGGTCTTCAGAAAAATCTTCATTCAGAAAGAAATCTCCCAGCCATCAATATGCAGATACTGTATTGCGGCCACGTATACGGCCTGAGTTCAACAATCCGTCATAATGACGCATCATCAAATGACTCTCAATCTGCTGCAGCGTATCGATGACAACACCGACGAGAATCAAGAGCGATGTTCCTCCAAAGAACTGCGAGAAGGCATCCTGTACATCCAACAACCCAGCCAAAGCCGGCATTATTGCGATAAACGCGATGAACAACGAGCCAGGCAAAGTTATACGCGACATAACGGTATCGATATAGTCAGCCGTGTCCTTACCCGGCTTAATGCCTGGAATAAAGCCATTGTTGCGCTTCATGTCTTCAGCCATCTGCGTCGGGTTCAGAGTTATAGCCGTATAAAAATACGTGAACGCTATAATCAATGCAGCGAACACAACATTATACAGCAAGCTCCGATGGTCCATCAACGAACGGACAACATACCCACTCTGGTCGGTTGAATACTGGTAAATCGCCAAAGGAATAAACATCAGCGCCTGAGCGAAGATGATAGGCATGACGTTGGCTGCAAACAGCTTCAAAGGCACATACTGGCGCGCACCACCATATTGCTTGTTGCCAACAATACGCTTGGCGTACTGTACAGGAATCTTGCGCACACCTTGAACTAAAAGCAAAGATGCACATACGACAGCATAAAGGATGGCTATTTCGATGATGAACATGACAAGTCCACCGCCTGAAATCGCAGTAAAGCGCGAGCTAACCTCCTGGATGAAGGCCTGCGGAAGACGTGCGATTATACCAATCATTATTATCAGAGAAACACCATTGCCGATGCCTTTATCAGTTATGCGCTCGCCCAACCAAAGGACAAACATGCTGCCGGCAGCAAGGATGACCGTAGCCGAAATCATGAATACAGACCAATCGATGCCAGAAGCCAACGCACCATAAGCCTGGGCTTTCAAGTTCATCAAATAAGAGGGAGCTTGGAAAAGAAGGATGGCAACAGTCAAGATACGGGTATACCAATTTATCTTCTTCCTTCCGCTCTCACCCTCACGCTGCATTTTCTGGAAATACGGCACAGCCACGGCAAGCAGCTGCATGACGATTGACGCTGAGATATAAGGCATAATTCCCAATGCGAATATTGACGCATTGGAAAACGCTCCACCGGAGAACATGTCCAACAGCGACATGAGGCCGCCGCTGGTCTGCGTTTGCAGCTTCTGCAACATTGAAGGGTCTATGCCGGGCAGAACCACGAACGACCCGAAACGGTAAATTGCAACAAACGTTATGGTAATGAGGATTCGCTGACGCAAATCCTCAATTTTCCAACAGTTCTTCAGTGTCTCTATAAACTTTTTCATTTACTCAGATTATAGTTGTGTTACCACCTGCTGCCTTGATAGCCTCTTCGGCAGATTTCGAGAAGGCATTAGCCTCTACTTCAAGCTTCGCCTTAAGCTCGCCATTGCCAAGAATCTTTACCAATTCTTTTCCATTGGTAAGACCAGCCTCCTTCAACTCGCGAATACCAATCTTGGTAATACCTTTAGCCTCAGATATAGCTTGGAGTGTGGAAAGATTAACCACAAAGTATTCCTTATGATTGATGTTCTTAAAGCCGAACTTGGGCACTCGGCGCTGCAACGGCATCTGACCGCCTTCAAATCCGATTTTCCTCTTGTAACCAGAACGAGCTTTCGCACCCTTGTGACCACGGGTAGAAGTACCTCCCAAGCCCGAGCCCGGACCGCGACCTAAACGACGACGTGAATGCGTTGACCCTGCAGCTGGTTTCAAATTATTTAGTTTCATAATCATTCCTTAGTTTTTGAAAGTTATTTACTCGATAACGGTTACCAAGTGGTGAACCTTCCTTATCATGCCCCTGAGAACAGGAGAGTCCTCACGCTCGACAACCTGAGATATCTTGTGCAAGCCAAGAGATTCAAGAGTACGCTTCTGGTCAATTGGAGCACCGATTTTGCTTTTAATCTGCTTGATTTTGATTGTTGCCATATCTGACCTCCTTTATCCTCTAAAAACTTTATCCATACTTATGCCACGTGTCTTGGCTACTGTATACGCATCACGCATCTGGCTTAATGCAACAATCGTGGCCTTTACAAGGTTATGGGGATTGGATGAGCCTTTTGACTTCGCAAGCACATCCTTGACGCCAACACTCTCAAGCACAGCACGCATAGCGCCACCGGCAACAAGACCGGTACCGGCTGCAGCAGGCTTCAAGAATACCCGCGCTCCACCAAAGGTTGCTTCAATCTCGTGAGGAACAGTGCCTTTCAAAACTGGGACTTTTATCAGGTTCTTCTTAGCAGCTTCAACACCTTTTGATATTGCGGCTGTAACTTCACCAGCTTTTCCAAGTCCCCAACCTATGACACCGTTGCCGTCACCAACAACAACAATTGCAGCAAAAGTAAAGGTTCGGCCACCCTTCGTCACTTTTGTAACACGGTTGATAGCAACCAGCCTGTCCTTCAACTCTATGTCACTGTTTATCTTAACTTTATTCATTGCCATAATCGATTAAAAATTAAGTCCTCCCTTACGGGCTGCATCTGCAAGTTCCTTGACACGACCATGGTAAAGGTAGCCGTTACGGTCAAATACAACCTTGGAAATTCCAGCTTCTACAGCTTTCTTTGCAATAAGCTCACCGACCTTGGCAGCCTGCTCGCACTTAGGCATAGCCTCCATGCCACGTGATGAAGCAGAGGCCAATGTGGTTCCGGTCAAATCATTGATTATCTGAACATATATCTGCTTGTTGCTACGGAATACACTCATGCGAGGACGTTCTGCCGTTCCGCTAACACGCTTGCGAATTCTGAACTTTATCTTGATTCGTCTTTCTGTTTTCTTTGTTGTCATAATCGTAAAATATTAAAGTTACTTAGCAGCTGCAGTCTTACCAGACTTTCTGCGGATGACTTCGCCTTGGAACAATATACCCTTGCCCTTGTAAGGTTCAGGCATACGGAAAGAACGGATTTTTGCACAAATAAGTCCGAGCAACGCCTTGTCGCATGACTCCAAAATAATCAGAGGGTTCTGATTCCTTTCTGATTTTGTCTCAACCTTAACCTCCTTAGGCAACTGGATGAATATAGGATGCGTGTACCCTAACGCAAATTCTATGATATTACCCTGATTCGACACACGGTAACCGACTCCGACAAGTTCGAGCACCTTCTTGTAGCCTTCGCTTACACCTACTACCATGTTATTGACAAGGGCGCGGTAAAGGCCGTGGAACGCCTGCTTCTGCTTGGTGTTAACCGGGCTGTTCTCGTCTATTTCAAACAAGATATGATTATCCTCTATCTTGACAATGATTGAAGAATCAACTTTTTGCGAAAGTTCACCCTTAGGACCTTTTACACTAACAACTCCATTGTTGAGAGCAACAGTAACTCCAGAAGGAATGCTAATTGGCAATTTTCCTATTCTTGACATATTACAATCCTCCTAATTAATATACGTAGCAAAGAACCTCACCGCCAATTTTAAGCGCAGAAGCCTCTTTGTCTGTCATTACACCTTTGGAAGTGGACAAGATAGCAATGCCCAATCCATTAATAACTCTCGGCATGTCCTTATATCCGGTATACTTACGCAAACCGGGGGTAGACACTCTTTTCAAACACCTGATGGCGTTCTCTTTTGTTGCAGGGTCATACTTCAATGCGACCTTGATGGTACCTTGGGGGCCATCCTCGATAAATTTGTAATTCAGGATGTAACCCTTCTCGAAGAGGATTTTCGTAATCTCTTTCTTCAAGTTTGAGGCAGGAACTTCAACAACACGGTGGTGAGCCATGATTGCATTTCTTAACCTCGTCAGATAATCTGCTATTGGATCTGTCATAAAAATAAATGTTTAATTAATCGGGACTGCCCCGACAATATTAAATAAAATCACCTTGCCTTTACCAGCTTGCCTTCTTCACACCAGGTATGAGACCTGCTGAAGCCATCTCGCGGAATTGTATACGAGAAAGGCCGAACTGGCGCATGTATCCTTTCGGACGACCTGTTATCTTGCAACGGTTGTGAAGACGGATAGGATTGGCGTTACGGGGTATGCTCTGCAATTTACGCGCAGCCTCATAAGCCTCAGCAGGGTCATCTGTCGTTGCAATAATTTTCTTCAAAGCCGCACGTTTCTCAGCATAACGAGCAACAAGCTTTGCACGCTTGACTTCGCGGGCTTTCATTGATTCTTTTGCCATATCTCTTAATCGTTTTTAGCGTTCTTGAAAGGTAAACCAAATGCCTTTAACAAAGCATAGCCTTCTTCATCAGTCTTAGCCGATGTTACGAAAGTGATGTTCATACCCTGAATCTTATCAATCGCATCAATATTGATTTCGGGGAAGATAATCTGCTCCTGGATGCCAAGCGTGTAATTTCCACGGCCGTCGAACTTGCTTTCAATACCCTTGAAGTCGCGAATACGCGGCAATGCTATGCGCACAAGCCTTTCAAGGAACTCATACATACGCTCACGACGCAACGTAACCATCACGCCGATAGGCATCTTTTTACGAAGCTTGAAATTCGCGATGTCCTTCTTAGAGTAAGTTGCAACGGCTTTCTGGCCAGTTATCGCTGTAATCTCATTGATTGCGACATCAATGATTTTCCTATCCTGTGTAGCATCTCCAAGTCCTTGGTTTACAACAATCTTCTTCAGGACAGGAACCTGCATCTTAGAAGAATAATTAAACTGTTTCTGCAGCGCGGGGGCGATTGTCTCCGCATATACCTTCTTTAATTCAGCTGTATTCATTATTTAATTTCCTCCCCTGATTTTTTTGCTATTCGAACTTTCTTGCCGTCCTCGGTCCTCTTGATGGCGATACGAGTAGGCTTTCCGCTCTTCGGGTCTATCAAACTCAAATTTGAAACATGGATAGGAGCTTCCTGCTTGATTATTCCACCTTGGGGATATTTGGCACTAGGCTTCATGTTCTTTGAAACCATGTTAACTCCTTCAACGATGGCACGCTGCTTTTCCACCAAAACCTTGAGCACCTTGCCGGTCTTGCCTTTGTCCTCGCCGGCCAAGACTATAACCGTGTCATTCCTTTTAATATGTAACTTATTCATTACTAATCCACTTTTAATGTTAAAGAACTTCAGGTGCCAAAGATACAACTTTCATATTCACAGCGCGGAGTTCACGCGCAACAGGGCCGAAAATACGGCTTCCACGAAGTTCGCCTGCATTGTTCAGCAAGACACAAGCATTGTCGTCGAAACGGATATACGAACCATCGGCACGACGAATCTCCTTCTTTGTACGTACTATCAAAGCCTTGGATACTGCACCCTTTTTCAAATCACTTGAAGGTATGACGTTCTTGACAGCTACGACAATCACGTCACCTACACTTGCATAACGGCGACGCGTACCACCAAGCACACGTATACAGAGAGCCTCGCGTGCGCCGCTGTTGTCACATACTGTAAGTCTTGATTCTGCCTGTATCATAATTACTTAGCTTTTTCAATTATTTGAACCAATCTCCATCTTTTTGTCTTACTCAAAGGACGGGTCTCCATAATGAGGACCGTATCACCGATATTTGCCTCATTCTTTTCATCATGTGCATGGTATTTCTTCGTTTTCTGGACGAATTTACCATATATAGGGTGCATCTCCTTGAACTTGGCTGCAATAACAATGGTTTTATCCATCTTGTTGCTTATAACGACACCCGTTCTTGTCTTTCTTAAATTTCTATTTTCCATCTGAACCATTGTTATTTGTTAAGTTCCCTTTGACGGAGAACTGTTTTCATGCGTGCTATATCACGACGTGCCGCCTTTATCTGCGAAGGATTCTCCAACGGAGTGATTGCATGATTCAACTTCATCTGATGGTACTTTGCAACCTCTGCCTCAAGCCTCTCGACCAAATCCTTGGTCTCAAGCTCCCTTACTTCTTTAATCTTCATAATCAAGCGTTTTTATCGTAATCACGTCTAACAACAAATTTTGTCTTTACCGGCAATTTCTGCGCTGCAAGGCGTAAAGCCTCCTTGGCCACATCGAACGAAACGCCTTCAACCTCGAAAAGGATACGTCCTGGAGTAACAGGTGCGACCCATCCAGCAGGGTCACCCTTACCTTTACCCATTCGGACATCAGCAGGCTTACGCGTAATTGGTTTGTCCGGGAAAATACGTATCCACACCTGGCCTTCACGCTGCATATAACGGTTGACAGCTACACGCGCTGCCTCTATCTGGCGGCTGTCCAGCCATTTGGCCTCAAGGGTCTTGATGCCAAACGAACCAAAAGCCAATTGCGTACCCCTATGGGCGTTGCCCTTATTGCCGCGGCCATCTTGGGGTCTTCTATATTTTACTCTTTTTGGCTGTAACATGATAGATTCTTTCTTTAACGGTTATTGTTTCTCTTACGACTTGGTCTCGGCTTGCCGTTGGGGCGTCCACCCTGCTTCTCCTGAGAGAAATTGACAGAAAGGTCACGTTTGCCATAAACCTCTCCGCGGCAAATCCAAACCTTTATGCCCAACAAGCCAACCTTTGTCAGAGCCTCGGCCTGGCAGAAGTCAATGTCGGCCCTGAATGTATGCAAAGGCGTGCGGCCCTCTTTATACATCTCCTTACGAGCCATTTCGGCACCGTTGAGGCGGCCTGTTATCTGAACCTTTATGCCTTCGGCTCCTGCACGCATCGTATTAGCCACAGCCATTTTTATTGCACGACGGTAAGCAATCTTACCCTCAACCTGCCGCGCAATATTGTTAGCCACGATAGTCGCATCAAGTTCCGGCTTCTTTACTTCGTAAATATTTATCTGGATTTCCTTGTCGTAAAGCTTTTTCAACTCTTCTTTCAACTTGTCGACATCCTGTCCGCCCTTGCCTATTACGAGGCCGGGACGAGCTGTGCATATAGTGATGGTGACAAGTTTCAATGTACGCTCAATGACGATGCGAGATACACTGGCTTTTGCCAGACGCTCGTTCAGGTACTTGCGGATTTTCATATCCTCAACGAGGTTGTCGCCAAAGTTCTTTCCACCGAACCAATTTGAATCCCAACCTCTTATAATACCGAGACGGTTGCTTATCGGATTAACTTTCTGTCCCATTCTGCTTTTTATTTTTCGTCATTAGTTTTGGCATCAACAAACAATGTAACGTGATTGCTGCGCTTACGTATACGGTAACCACGTCCCTGAGGTGCCGGCCTCATTCGCTTCATCGTGACACCTTCGTCAACGAACACCTTGGATATATAAAGTTCACCGTCTTCAGCCTTTCGGTCGTTCTTCGTCTCCCAATTGGCAATGGCAGAACGCAAAAGTTTCTCAACATCGGCTGCTGCCGCTTTCTTCGAGAACCTCAAAACTCCAAGGGCACGGTTCACCTCCATTCCACGTATCATGTCAACGACATAACGCATCTTACGAGGAGAAGAGGGCACGCCTTTGAGCTTTGCAAAATACATTGTCTTGCGGGCTTCTTTTCTCTTTTCAGCCGCTATTTTTTTTCTTGCTCCCATTATATTGTCCTTTTATTTTCAATGGTTAGCCCGTTTACTTCTTATTTCCGGCATGGCCTCCGAAACGACGTGTCAGGGAGAACTCCCCAAGCTTGTGTCCTACCATGTTCTCGGTAATATAAACAGGTATGAATTTGTTTCCGTTATGAACTGCAACAGTATGGCCAACGAAATCAGGTGATATCATTGAAGCCCTAGCCCATGTCTTAACAACGCTCTTCTTGCCGCTCTCGTTCATGGCAAGGATTTTCTTCTCGAGCGCAACATTTATATATGGACCTTTCTTTAATGAACGACTCATAATTCTACTCTTAGTTAACTTGATTATTTCTTATTAGCTCTTTCTATGATATACTTGTTAGAAAGCTTCTTCGGTGCCCTAGTCTTGAGACCCTTAGCATACAAGCCCTTACGTGAGCGTGGGTGGCCTCCTGACTGACGGCCTTCACCACCACCCATCGGGTGGTCATGCGGGTTCATTACTACACCACGGTTGTGAGGACGACGTCCGAGCCAGCGTGAACGTCCAGCTTTACCAGACTGCTCAAGAGCATGGTCAGAGTTTCCTACACTACCTACCGTTGCCTTACAAGCACTCAATATCTGGCGAGTCTCGCCAGAAGGGAGCTTAACAACGCAATAACTGCCTTCACGAGAAGTCAACTGAGCAAAATTACCTGCCGAACGAACGAGCAAAGCACCCTGTCCGGGACGCAATTCAATATTATGAATCACCGTACCGACCGGGATGTTGGCCAAAGGAAGCGCGTTGCCAATCTCAGGTGCCGCATCCTTTCCTGACATCAGGGTTGCACCAACCTGCAGTCCGTTAGGAGCAATAATGTAACGTTTTTCACCATCTGCATAATACAACAAAGCGATACGAGCCGAGCGGTTCGGATCGTATTCGATTGTCTTAACTACAGCAGGAACACCATCTTTCTCACGTTTGAAGTCGATGAAACGATACTTTCTCTTATGACCACCGCCGAGATAGCGCATTGTCATCTTTCCTGTATTGTTTCGACCACCGGTAGAACGTTTACCGTAAACGAGAGACTTCTCTGGTACGGATGCAGTAATTTCCTCGAACGTACCAATAATCTTGTGTCTTTGACCCGGAGTTACCGGTTTGAATTTACGTACTGCCATTTTTTATTTCAGATATTGCTGTAAAAATCAATTGTATCGCCCTCTTTAAGAGTAACGATTGCCTTCTTGTATGCGTTCTTCTGACCTTTGATTAGTCCGGCTTTGGTGTAACGGGCTGAACGCTTGCCTGCGTAACGCATCGTATTGACGTCTTCTACTGTGACGCCGTACAGACTTTCGACTTCTTTCTTAATCTGGAGTTTGTCTGCTTCCGGGCGAACAATGAAGCCGTAGCGGTTAGGCCACTTGTCTGTAATCTTGGTCATCTTCTCAGTGACCAATGGTTTTATGATAAATGCCATAATACTTTTCTCCTTCTTACTTGTTTAAGACTTCGTCGATTGCCTTCAGCGAATTCTCAGTCATGACAAGCACGTCGGCATCCAACACCTTGTAAGTGTTAAGCGTCGACGCGAGCATAACTTGGGTACGCTGCAAATTACGAGCCGACAAATATACGTTTTTATTTGCTTCCGGCAAAAGGAAGAGCAGTTTCTTGCCGTCAACTTTAAGATTTTTAGTAATATTTACAAAATCTTTCGTTTTTGGAGCATCAAAACTGAAGTCCTCCACTACGACAATCGCATTCTCTTTCGCCTTGTATGACAAAGCGCTCTTGCGTGCCAACAATGTAGTTTTATGATTTATCTTGATGCTGTAATCACGGGGCTGGGGACCGAATACACGTCCACCACCTCTAAGCAACGGAGAATTGATGTCGCCACGACGTGCGCCACCACCACCTTTCTGGCGGCCAAGCTTACGAGTAGAACCAGCATGCTCGCTTCTCTCCTTTGCCTTGGCGGTACCCTGGCGCTGAGCAGCCATATAACGCTTCACGTCAAGATAGATAACATGGTCGTTAGGTTCAATTCCGAAGACAGATTCGTTTAACGTAACCTTTCTCCCAGTGTCTTCACCTTTGATATTTAATACGTTAATTTCCATTATTTCTCAATTAAAACGGTTGAACCTTTGCAACCAGCAACACTACCTTTCACAAGAATGAGGTTATGCTCTGGTATTACTTTTAACACTCTGAGGTTCTGGGTTGTCACCCTGTCACCTCCCATTTGTCCGGCCATGCGCATTCCCTTGAAGACCTTGGCAGGATAAGAACATGCACCGATAGAACCCGGCTTGCGCGCACGGTCGTCCTGACCGTGGGTGCTCTGTCCTACACCGCCGAAGCCATGACGCTTCATGACGCCTTGGAAACCTTTACCCTTTGAAGTACCTACAACGTCAACAAAAGTGGTGTCGTTGAAGATGTCAACGGTGATGGTGTCACCGAGATTGTACTCCTCGTCAAACTTGAACTCGGCCAAGTGTCTCTTTGGCGTTGTACCCGCTTTCTTGAACACTCCCAGCATAGGCTTCGTGGTGTTCTTTTCCTTAGCTTCGCCGAAGCCAAGCTGAACAGCCTTGTAGCCGTCTTTCTCGACAGTCTTCACCTGGGTTACAACACAAGGACCAGCTTCGATAACAGTGCACGGCACATTCTTGCCGTCGGCACTGAAAACGGATGTCATTCCGATTTTTCTTCCAATTAATCCTGGCATTTCAATTAATATTTAATTAACACTATACTTTGATTTCAACTTCAACACCGCTCGGCAACTCAAGTTTCATGAGCGCGTCCACTGTCTTTGCGGTAGAGCTGTAAATATCGATTAGACGCTTGTAATCGCTAAGCTGGAACTGCTCGCGCGCCTTCTTGTTCACGAACGTACTGCGGTTTACAGTGAAAATGCGCTTGTGCGTAGGCAGAGGTATAGGACCGCTGACGATAGCACCTGTAGCCTTTACGGCCTTAACGATTTTTTCAGCCGACTTGTCAACCAACTTATGGTCGTATGACTTCAGCTTGATTCTGATTTTCTGACTCATAGTTTTAATTTGTTATTAAAATTAGATTTTTGAAGAGAGGAGGTACGCCCGTTAAGAGTCATTCGCTAACGTGACGCCTCACTCCCTTTATTTGTTGGTTATACCAAATCCACGCGTCCCTTGATTTCCTCAAGCACGGTCTTAGCTATCGTACTTGACAGAGGAGCGTGATGGTCGTACTCCATAGAACTAGTCGCACGTCCTGAAGTAATGGTACGGAGAGCTGTCACGTAGCCGAACATCTCTGCCAGCGGAACCATCGCCTTGATGATGCGCGCACCGCTACGTGTCTCATCCATGCCTTCTACCTGACCACGGCGCTTGTTCAAGTCTCCGATTACATCACCCATGTTTTCTTCAGGCGTAACAACCTCAAGTTTCATGATGGGTTCCATCAATACGGGACCTGCCTTTACACAAGCGTTCTTATACGCATTGATTGCCGCGATTTCGAACGACAACTGGTCAGAGTCTACCGGGTGGAACGAGCCGTCAAGCAGTGTGACCTTCAGGCTATCCATCGGATAACCGCCGAGCACGCCGCTCTTCATTGCTGTCTCAAAACCTTTCTGCACAGAAGGTATGAATTCCTTAGGAATGTTACCACCCTTAACCTCGTTGATGAACTGCAATCCGCCTTCCTTGAAGTCCTCGTCAATCGGGCCTACGTTTACTATGATGTCGGCGAACTTACCGCGTCCACCGCTCTGCTTCTTGTAAACCTCGCGGAGGTTGACGGTCTTCGTGATAGCCTCCTTGTAGTTAACCTGCGGCTTGCCTTGGTTGCACTCTACCTTGAACTCCCTCTTCAGGCGGTCAAGGATGATGTCGAGGTGAAGCTCACCCATACCAGAAATGACGGTCTGGCCGCTCTGCTCGTCAGTATGCACGGTGAACGTCGGGTCTTCCTCTGCAAGCTTTGCAAGGCCGATGCCCAGCTTGTCAACGTCAGCCTGGCTCTTCGGCTCTACGGCGATACCGATGACAGGGTCAGGGAAGGTTATCGACTCAAGCACGATAGGATGTGCCTCGTCGCAGAGGGTGTCACCTGTGCGGATATCCTTGAATCCAACGCCTGCGCCAATGTCGCCGGCATCGATTGCATCCATGGGCACCTGCTTGTTCGAGTTCATCTGGAACAGACGGCTCACACGCTCCTTCTTGCCCGAACGGGTATTGTAGACGTATGAACCAGACTCCACTTTACCCGAATATACGCGGAAGAACACAAGGCGGCCAACATACGGGTCGGTAGCAATCTTGAATGCAAGAGCCGATGTCGGAGCGTCCTCTGACGGCTTGCGGTCTTCCTCCTCGCCAGTCGTCGGGTTTGTACCAACGATGTTCGGTGTGTCAAGCGGCGACGGCAGGAATGCGCAAATGTAATCGAGCAAAGTCTGCACGCCCTTGTTCTTGAACGAAGAGCCGCAGAGCATCGGAGTGCACTGCATAGACAAAGTTCCCTTGCGGATAGCCGCGATGACTTCCTCTTCGGTAATAGTATTGGGGTCGTCAAAATATTTCTCCATGAGAGCCTCGTCATACTCGGCTGCGGCCTCGAGGAGCTTGCCTCTCCACTCTTCAGCCTCGTCCTTGAGGTCGGCGGGTATGTCGTCTATTTCGAACTCTGCGCCCTGAGTCTCGTCATGCCAATAGATAGCCTTCATCTTGATGAGGTCAACGAGTCCCTTGAATGTCTCCTCGCTGCCGATAGGGATAACCAATGACACAGGATTAGCGCCGAGCACTTCCTTCATCTGGCGGAGTACATCGAAATAGTCCGCACCGGAACGGTCCATCTTGTTTACATATCCAAGACGCGGAACGTTGTACTTGTCAGCCTGGCGCCATACTGTCTCTGACTGGGGCTGAACGCCGCCGACAGCGCAATATGTAGCCACAGCTCCGTCGAGCACGCGCAAAGAGCGCTCCACCTCGGCGGTGAAGTCAACGTGTCCCGGAGTGTCAATCAAGTTTATCTTGAACTGCTTGTTGTCATAATGCCAATAGCACGTGGTGGCCGCAGAGGTGATGGTTATACCACGCTCCTGCTCCTGCGCCATCCAGTCCATCGTAGCAGCACCGTCATGAACCTCGCCGATCTTGTGAGTCTTACCCGTGTAATAAAGGATACGCTCCGAAGTCGTTGTCTTACCGGCGTCGATGTGAGCCATGATGCCGATGTTGCGGGTCAAATGTAAGTCTTGCTTTGCCATGTTTCTTTTTACCTAACTATGTTTTAAAACCTGAAGTGTGCAAACGCACGGTTAGCCTCGGCCATACGGTGCATGTCCTCCTTGCGCTTGAAAGCGCCTCCCTGGTTGTTGTAAGCATCCATGATTTCTGCTGCGAGCTTGTCGGCCATAGTCTTGCCGCCGCGCTTGCGTGCGAAGTTAATCAGGTTCTTCATCGAGATGCTTTCCTTGCGGTCTGGGCGGATTTCCGTAGGAACCTGGAATGTAGCACCACCGATACGGCGGCTCTTCACCTCAACCTGCGGAGTGATGTTGTCGAGTGCGGCCTTCCATATGTCGAGAGCCGACTTTTCCTCGTTAGCCATCTTCTCCTTTACGGTGTCCAATGCTTTGTAGAAAATCTCATAAGATGTATTCTTCTTTCCGTCATACATCAAATGATTAACGAACTTTGAGACCTTTTGGTCGTTGTACACGGGATCCGGCAGAATCACGCGCTTCTTTGGTTTTGCTTTTCTCATTTCTTTGTTTGAAAATAATTCTGCATGGGGCTGTTCACTTGTTCTTCAGCTTTCCCTCTGGAAACGCTTACTCAACCTTTATAACAATTCTCCAGCAAAACGTTGATTAAAATGTCTGTTGTGTCCTCAATCGCCGTTTGGCAAGGCGTTATTACTTCTTAGCCTTAGGACGCTTTGCTCCGTACTTTGAACGGCGCTGTGTGCGGTTAGCCACGCCTGCGGTGTCAAGAGTACCGCGGACGATGTGGTAACGTACACCAGGGAGGTCCTTCACACGGCCGCCACGCACAAGCACGATAGAGTGCTCCTGAAGGTTGTGTCCCTCTCCCGGTATGTAGGAGTTCACTTCCTTCTGGTTTGTCAAACGGACACGGGCAACCTTACGCATTGCAGAGTTAGGTTTCTTCGGGGTTGTTGTGTACACACGAACACATACGCCGCGACGCTGCGGACATGAGTCCAACGCCGGCGATTTGCTCTTGTCAACAAGCGCCTTTCTACCTTTTCTTACCAATTGTTGAATTGTAGGCATTGTTGTTAATTTTTAGTTATATATTTATTTTTGTTATTGTCACGACTAAGCATGGCTCGGACACAAGCCATATTTGGGCTGCAAAGGTACGAATAATTATTCAAACTACCTAATTATAAAGAATGACAAAAGCCTATACTGCCAAAAAATTCAAGCAATATAGGCTTTATTAAAATAAATTAACTCTTTATGCTTCACCTTTGTTGATATTGAAAGGTGCGATAGTGCCTTTCTCCTGCTGCGGCATCTTGATTTGTCCGAAGGCGTTTTCATATCTTACGATGTTGTCTTTCAAAGCCATAAGCAGCCGCTTGGCATGCTCCGGCGCGAGTATTACGCGCGACTTAACCATCGCTTTGGGCACTCCTGGCAGTATTCGCGCGAAATCGAGCACGAAATCCGAGCTTGAATGTGTTATTATTGCGAAGTTGGCGTATTCGCCCTGCGCCACGTCTTGAGGCAGCTCGATTTGGAACTGTCCCTGCTTGTTGTTATTGTTTTCCATTTGCGTTATATATATTAATAAGGTGCAATCTTGCGAAATGAATAATGAACAATGAATAATGAATAATGAATAATGAATAATCAGGCTACGCCTTGCACCTATTCAGCCATTGCAATCCACACATTCCATTATTCATCATTCATTTTTCATTTTTCATTATTCATTGTTCATTGTTCATTTATTATTTATTCCTGTACATTTCCGCCTGTTGGCGTATCAGCTCCAAGTCGTCGAAGTAGTTGATTTTCATGGCTTCGCGCACCTCGTGCAAGGTCTGCGCAGCCACCTCGCGCGCCGCTTCAGAACCTTTTTTGAGGATGTTGTACACCTCGGGGATGTCCTGTTCGAACTCGTGACGGCGCTGGCGGATAGGCTCAAGCTGGCGGTTGAGCACCTTGACGAGGAACTTCTTGCACTTCATGTCGCCCAATCCGCCGCGGCGGTAGTGGTCTTTCAGCTCGGCGATATTCTTGTATTCAGGCCAAAAGTCGGCGAAGTCGTCCGCCGTGCTGAACGCGTCGAGGTATGTAAACACGGTGTTGCCCTCCACCTTTCCCGGGTCTTCCACGCGCAGGTGGCCGGGGTCGGTGTACATGCTCTTCACCTTCTGCTCCATCTCCTTGGCCGAATCAGACAGATAGATGCAATTGCCGAGACTCTTGCTCATCTTCGCCTTGCCGTCAGTTCCCGGCAGACGGCAGCACACAGAGTTGGTAGGCAGCATGATTTGCGGCTCTACCAGCACGTCGCCGTAAATGTAGTTAAAGCGTTTCACTATTTCGCGCGTCTGCTCGAGCATCGGCTCCTGGTCCTCGCCGGCCGGCACGGTGGTAGCCTTGAAGGCCGTTATGTCGGCCGCCTGGCTTATGGGATAAGTGAAGAAGCCCACGGGTATGCTCGTCTCGAAGTTGCGCATCTGTATTTCAGTCTTCACCGTAGGGTTGCGCTGCAGGCGCGACACGGTAACAAGATTCATAAAATAAACAGTCAATTCAGCCAACTCTGGGAGCATGGACTGCACGAAGAGCGTCACCTTCTGCGGGTCAAGCCCTGCCGAGAGGTAGTCGAGAGCCACCTCTATTATATTCTGGCGCACCTTCTCGGGGTTGTCGGCGTTGTCGGTCAACGCCTGGACGTCGGCTATGAACACGAACATCCGGTCGAAGTCGCCCTCGTTCTGAAGTTCCACGCGGCGGCGCAACGAGCCTACGTAGTGCCCCAAGTGCAGGCGCCCCGTAGGCCGGTCGCCCGTAAGTATGATTTTTCCCATTTGATGTTTCCTTTCTGTAAATCCACAATTTATGAGCTGCAAACTTACAAATTTTTCATGAGAAAACAGAAGGGAAACACGTATTTAAACAAAATACCGGCAAAAAGCCTTACCTCTTCTTCATTATGCTGTTCACCACGCGGATGCTCGACACGAGCTTGTTGGTGGAGGTGAACACATCGACATTCCACACGTGCGACGAGCGTCCGCGGTGTACAATGGTGCCTACGGCGCGTACCGTGTCGCCCTCGTGCGCCGAGGAGACGTGGTTGCCGCTAACCTGCATGCCCACAACGATTTCGTCGGGCTGGCAGGTTATCATCGAGCCGAGGCCCGCCACGGTCTCGGCCAGGGCCAGCGTCGCGCCTCCGTGCAGTATGCCGAAGGGCTGGCGCGTGCGCTCGTCAACGGGCATGGTGGCCTCTATGCGGTCGGGCGAGGCGTAGGTGTACTGTATTCCGAGGTTGCCCATCAGTGCGTGCTTGGCCTGGGCGTTGAGCAGGTCGAGCGGAATTTCAGACGCATGGACTTCCGATAGGATAAGTTTTTCCACGGCCTGGGCCACGCCGTCCTCCTCGTTGGAGCCTGTCACGTAGTCGGCGCACACCTTGACGGAGTCTTGCGCGTGCCCCATCGCAACGCTCTTGCCTGCCAACTGGAGCATCGTAACGTCGGCCACGCCGTCGCCGATGGCGATTACCTCCTCGCGCTTCACGCCAAGTTGTTCCATGAGCACGGCCAAGGTGTTGGCCTTGTCAACGCCGAAGGGAACGACCTCGAGGAAATACGGCTCGGAGGGGAACACGTCGAGCACGCCGGCCAGCCGCCGCTTCCAGTGGTTTTCAAGTCCGCGCAGGGCCTCGTAGTCGTCGCTTACCAGCACGCACTTGCACGGGGCGAAGTCTATTGCGATTGAAAATTCCGGCTCTTCCATTATTTTCAGATGGTTGAGCCACGCCTCGCGGCGTATGTGTATGTCGTCGGCGTTGTCCGTAAGGATGTATTCGTCGTGGTAGGTGAATATGGAAAAGCCGTTCTTGCGCGACTTCTTCTCAAGGTATGGTATTTGTTCGGGATTGATGCGGCGCTCGAACATCACCTCGCCCGTGCCCGCCTTGATTACCTGACAGCCGTTGTAAGCCAGTATGTAACCGCCGAAATTGCCCAGTTCGAGAGCCTTTGCCAACGGCATAAGCCCCGACGTGGGCCTGCCCGAGGCCAGCACGATGCGTATTCCCATGTGTTGCACTTTTAGCAAGGCCGCAAGCGTGCGCTTGCTGATTTCCATCTCGTTGTTTAGCAGTGTCCCGTCTACGTCGAGAACCAATAGTTTGTATTTCATAGCGTCGGGCGTTTTGGTTTACGTTTACAAAGATAGCGAAAGACTGCGTGAAACCAATACATTTGCAGGATTATTTCAAGTTTAAAAAAGTTAACGGCGGCGCGTCATGCAAAAGGCCGTCTTTCGGCTCATGAAAGACGGCCTTTTACACGATAAAAGACGGCCTTTCGCAATGCGGAAGGCCGTCTTTTGCAAAACGTGCGCGTTTACCTTATGTAGCTGGTCTTTATCGGCTCTTCCCTCTCGGGCATCGGCTGGCCGCCGTTCTTCAGGCTCTTCAGCACCCAAGCCATGTTCCTGCCCAGCGTGCGCATGGTCTGAAGGCCCTCCGCGTCGTGCCCGGCCTCGCCCTTGGCATGACCGTGTACGCTGTTCCAATACTGCGAGCTTACCACTGGCATGCAGCTGATGGTGAAATACTTGTTCAGCCTGTCGAACGTCGCGCTCGCCCCTCCGCGGCGGCATACGGCGACGGAGGCCGCAGGCTTGTAGCGCAGCAGCGGCGCAGCCGAGTAGAACAGTCTGTCGAGCAGGGCGCAGAGCGAGCCGTTAGGCCCGGCATAATATACCGGCGAACCTACCACTATGGCGTCAGCCCCGGCAAGTTTTTCCCTCACCTTATTATATAGTGCGTCATTGAACACGCACCTGCCAAGCTCCGCGCACTTGCCGCAGGCTATGCAGCCCTGCACCGCCTTCGCCCCGATTGACACTATTTCGGCCTCTATGCCTTCAGCTTCGAGGGTCTTCGCCACTTCCGACAGGGCGATGTACGTGTTGCCCTCGCCGCGCGGACTGCCGTTAATCAACAATACCTTCATGTCTGTGTTCCTTTCAATATATCATCGAATTTATTTCATTACCGCCTGCAAAGTTACCGCATCGCGACCAAGTGCAGTGTAAACGGATTACTTGTTTTACAAACAGTTTTACACCTTCGGTGCAAACCTTGCCTATATACACACAAAAACAGGCCGCCAAACGGCGACCCGTCAGGATTAATTACATCAGCTGATTGCACCTTTACCGCACCAATCAGGCCAACACCCCATTCTCGTATAAATACTCGGGAGCTATGTCTATATTGCCATTGTCCCATTCAAGGGTATCTGTCACCTTGAATTGTTTGAACAGGGCGATGTCCTTCAATGGTTTGAAGACAGGATAACGCTGCACTATCCCTGTGAAATCAACCACCTTGCGGATACCGTCATTGAATTTTATCAAGATACGGTAACCGTCCAAATATTTTGCTTCCAATATCTCTTTCCACATGACGCAAATCATTTTAAAGGTTCTATTTTCTCTGGTTCCATTCCCTGCGAAGCCTTTTCCCATGCCGCCTTCAAATCCTCACGGTGCAGACTAACCCATTCTAATACAAGGCGCAGTGCCCGTTCTGACATTTCTCCCTTTACCTTGCCATTCTCAATCTCGACTATTATCTTGTCCTTTTGATACGTTGCATGGAAATGCGGCGGATTATGGTCAAGGAAACGCATTGTTATCTTTATTCCGAAAAACTCTGATATTGTCGGCATTGGCATTTATCTACGTTATTGATTACAAATATAGTGAAAATAGAAAACGATGCAAAATAAATTCACAAAAAACGGTTCTAATTTTACATTATATTGATTCAATGCAAAGAAAGCGGCTCTGCACGGCATTATCAAGACGAAGTTTCCGTCTCGCCTTCTCACCCTCTCACCTTCTCACCTTTTCAAGTCGCTTCCTGCCGGGCGCTGGAACACGCGCAGGCCGAACTCCTGCGCCATGACGACTGCATAGTCCAAGACCGCACTCTTGAACTGCTCGAAAGGCGTCCAGTCGACAAACCGGCAGAAGCAGTACAGCTCCAGAGGCAGCCCCTCGGGCGTAGGCTGCAGCATGCGCACCATCACCATCATGTCGTCGCGCACGTCGGGGTGCGTCTTCATGTAGCCGAGCATGAAGTCGCGGTACACCTCCGTATTGGCAACGGGGAAGCCGGCGTCGGCGTAACGCTCCGCAGGGATGTAACCCTTGCTGACAAACCCCTCGATGTCCTCGCGCGTACAGAAGCGCACGGTGTTGGCGTCAACGTTGACGTGCAGCTTCAGCCGCCGTCCGCCCGACTCGCGCATGCCGCGCCAGTTCTGGAAAGAGTCGCTGACGAGGGCGTAAGGCGGTATGGTGGTTATGGTCTTGTCGAAGTTCTGCACCTTGACCGTGGTGAGCGACACCTCCACCACATAGCCGTTCGCGCCATACTTCTCCATCGTTATCCAGTCGCCCGGGCGCAGCATGTCGTTGGCCGACAGCTGTATGCCGGCCACAAGGCCGAGGATGGAGTCCTTGAAGATGAGCATCAGCACGGCCGCCGACGCGCCCAGGCCTGCCAGCACGGCGGTGGCGCTCTTGTCGATGACGATGCTCACAATGAGTATGCCGCCCACGACGAACGCCAGCAGGTTGAACATCTGGTAGACGCCCTTCAGCGGACGGTTGCGCAGCTTCTTGTGCGATTCGGATATTTCATAAAGCGAATGAACGCACGCGCTGACAAACAGCAGCGACACTACCACGAGGTAAATGTTGCACACCTTGAGCAGCACCGACAGCATGCCGGGCGAATGGGTCAGTACAAGCGGCAGGCACACATACCACACCACGGGCGGAATGATGCGGCGGAAGGCACGCATCACGCGACGGTTGAACAGATAGTCGTCCCACGTCGCCTTGGTCTTCTCCGTAACCTTCTGCACGGCAGGCATCACCGCGAAGCGGAACACCGCCGTACACACCATCGAGAGCAAGGCTACGGCGAAGGCAGCCGTCAACGGATATACCCACACGAGAATGTCCTCGGACACCCCGGCGGTGTACTTCAGGAAGTCCAAAAGCCATTTGTCAATGTCGCCCATACCGTAAAACAATGATTGGTTGCACGGCGCAAAGGTACAAAATAATGGCGGAAAAAGCAAGCAAAAACGCCCCAGCGCAGCACCATTCGCCGCAGTCCGCGTAACGGGCTGTCAATCAACGCGTTACAAAAGGCCGCCTTTTACAGCCTAAAAGACGGCCTTTTGCAACGCGAAAGGTGGCCTTTTAGAATGCAAAAGGCCACCTTTCACTGTTCATCCACAATTCTATTGGATGGTTGTTGAAGGTCATTCCGTTTATATCCTGCTACAAGTCAGGCTGTCGGTAATATGTTTTGGCGGATTTGCAATCCGCCGAAAAGTATTATAAGGATTTGCAATCCGC
>CAKZVT010000034.1 GCA_937922435.1 uncultured Prevotella sp.
AACTGCGGAGCGTCAAGGTGCGGATAGTTAGACAATTAAGAATGAAGAATTAAGAGTTAAGAAAACATGCTTTGCACATCATTTTCAAAATGAACAATGGTATTTTTCTTAATTCTTAACTCTTAATTCTTAATTAAATACACGTTTTCAATGAAACTTTCATCCAGCTACGTATGCCTTAACAAGCTGCGTTTCCATGCCCGCCACGGCGTTTTGCCGCAGGAAAGGGAAACCGGCGGCGAGTTTGTCGTGAGCATACGGGCCAAATACTTGTTCGCAAAAGCGTTGCAAAGCGATGATGTCGCCGACACGCTTAACTACGCCGAGATGTTTGAAATCATAAATAAGGAGATGCAAAAGCCGTCCTGCCTGCTCGAACATGTTGCAGGCAGGCTCGGCCAAAGCATACTTGAACGGATGCCGATGATTGAGACACTCGACGTGACTGTTGAGAAAATCAACCCTCCGATGGGTGCCGACGTTGAAAGCGCAGCGGTCGAACTACACTTAATAAATGATAAAACTTTTTGACAGTTGGCAGTTTTTTGACGACAAAAAGCTACCTTTGCAACCGTAAAAGAGCACTCATGGGCAAAAGGTCGATACTCGTTTTACTGGCATTAGTCTTTGTTTCCGCCGTCGCGTTTTGTGCGGACAAGCGTTTTACGCTCGTCATCGACGCCGGTCATGGCGGCCACGACTCCGGCGCAAAGGGCGCTTTCTCTTACGAAAAGAACATCAACCTCAATGTCGCATTGGCCTTCGGCCGTTACGTCGAGCGGTATTGTCCCGACGTAAAAGTGGTATATACACGCAAGACCGACGTGTTTGTGCCGTTGCACAAGCGCGCTTCCATAGCCAACAAGAACAAGGCCGACGTGTTCATTTCTATCCATACGAACGCTCTTCCGAAAGGAAACATAGCCCGCGGGCTGGAGACTTACACGATGGGTATGCGCCGTTCGGACGAGAAATTGAGCGCGGCCAAGCGCGAGAACTCGGTAATCATGATAGAGGAAGACTATAAGGAGCATTACGAAGGCTACGACCCCAATTCTCCCGAAAGCACAATCATGTTCGAGTTCATGCACGACAAGAACATGTCGCGCAGCGTAGAGCTGGCCCAGTACGTGCAAAGCAGCGTGTGTTCAATAGCCAAACGCCAGGACAAGGGCGTCAAGCAGGATGTATTCCTCGTGCTGCGAGAAACCTCGATGCCGGCCTGTCTCATCGAGCTTGGTTTCATAACGACGCCAGACGAGGAGAAATTCCTGAACAACAAGTCGAACATCGACAAGATGGCGAGGGGCATCTACGAGGCGTTTGCCAAGTACAAGGACAAATACGACAAGGATATTACTGTGCCATACAAGGCCGGGAAGAGCCGTGCAGCCGACATTCCTGACGTTGTACCTGAAGAAACAGACGTGCAAGACAGCAGCAACGAAGGCATAAGTACTGGCAGAAACGACACGGAAAAGGCTGCACCGGGCGGTAAGGACGTGGCCGGCGGCGGGCCGGACACCGCAGGCAAGCCGGTATTCAAGGTGCAAATCCTTGCCAGCAGCAAGCGTCTTGCGCCTGGCAGCGGCAACTTCAAGGGACTTGACGGCATCGATTCTTACAAGGAAGGAGGCTTGTATAAGTACACATATGGCTCGTCAGCCGACTACAACGAGATTTACCGTCTGCGCAAGTCAATCCTCGACAAGTTTCCCGAGGCGTTCATCATCGCCTTCAAGGACGGCGAGAAGATGAACGTAAACCAAGCAATACGCGAGTTTAAGTCAAAATAAAGCATTTCAATATGAAGTTTTTTAGTAAAGAAGTAAAGATTGCATTAGTTGCGGTATGCGGTTTGGTCATCCTCTTCTTCGGAATGAATTTCCTCAAAGGGTTGAACCTCTTTTCCACTTCTAACACTTACTATATCTCCTTCAAGGACATAAGCGGCCTCTCCGCGTCAAGCCCGATATACGCCGACGGCTACCAGGTGGGCGTTGTCAAGGGGATAAATTACAATTATGACGACACCGGCAACATATCCGTAGTGGCTGAAGTTGACAACCGCCTGCGCATACCTAAGGGCAGCAGCGCCGAGATTGTGAGCGACATGCTCGGCAACGTGAAGGTCAACCTCCTGCTCGCTACCAATCCGCGCGAGCGTGTCAACCCAGGCGAGACAATCCAGGGAGGCATCAACGACGGCGCGTTCGGCCAGATGAAGAGCATGCTCCCCACGGTAATGCAAATCCTGCCGAAGGTCGATTCAATCGTTACAAGCGTCAACCAGCTGCTTTCCAATCCGGCACTTGTGCGTTCCATTCAGAACGTGGAGGCTGTTACGGGCGACCTGACCGTCACCACACGCCGCTTGAACAACCTGCTTGCAAGCCTTGAAGGCAGCGTGCCGGGCATGATGACGCGCACGGACAGCATACTGTACAACGCCAACACGCTGGCGAAAAACCTCAACCAAATCGACGTGGCGGGCACAGTGGCGCGCGTTGACGAGACGCTTGCCAACGTGGAAGAGTTTACCAGGCAGCTCAACAGCAACCAAGGCACGCTCGGACTTCTCATGCGCGACCCCGCGCTATACAACAACCTGAACAGCACCATGCGCTCCGCCGACTCGCTGCTCATCGACCTCAAGGCGCATCCGAAACGCTACGTGCACTTCTCTTTGTTCGGAAGAAAAGACAAATAAATATCTGACAACGTAACGCATTGATAGCCAATGCGTTGTAAAAGGCCGTGTTTTGCATCGCAAAAGACGGCCTTTTGGAACGGCGGATGCAACCGGCTGGTTTTCAACGGGTTGCGTCTGGCGTTACGGTTATGTGCAAAGTATCCTTGTCGAAGGTGATTCCAGCCCGCTCGACGAAGGCCGAAAGGTCGCCCGAGGCGGCCAGCTCGCGCGGCGTGCCGGTGCGTATGCGGCCGTCTCCAGCCATGAGCCAGAGCGTGTCGGCGGCCTGGAGAGCCAGTTCGAGGTCGTGGGTCGACATGAAGATGGTCTTGCCCGTATCGTGGGCGAGCCGCGCCAGGAGGAGCATAGCCTCCACCTTGCTGGGGTAGTCAAGGTATGCCGTAGGCTCGTCAAGGAAGATTATGGGCGTCTGTTGCGCCAAAGCCTTGGCGAGCATCATCTTCTGCCGCTCGCCGTCGCTTAAAGTCGCGATGTTGCGCCGCGCCAGACGGGCGATGCCTACCTGCTCCATGCTCTGCATGACGATGCGCCTGTCGCCGTCAGCGAGCGTTCCCCAGAAGCCGGTGTACGGCGCACGGCCGAGCGCGACGACCTCTTCCACGGTCATGTTCATGGCCTCGGGACGCGCGGTAAGCACCACGCCTACCGTCCGCGACATGTCGCGCTGCGTATATCCGGCGATTTCCTTACCTTTTATATATATGCTTCCGCCCAGCTTCGGCAGGAAACCGGCGAGCGTCTTGAGCAGCGTTGACTTGCCTGCCCCGTTCGCCCCGATAAGGCATGTAAGCTCGCCGCCGCGCAGGGAGACGTCAATGCCTGAGGCAACGGTCTTCACTCCGCCCTTTACGCGGTAGCCGATGGAGAGGGAGGAGAGGGTGACTGAAGTCATAATATCTTTTATCTGATTAAATGGAAAATGGAGAATTGTTTTAATTGAGAATGGAAAATGGAGAACGGAGAATTATGATTTGCTTTGCCGACGGTGTGCTTACAGACTGCATTGGTAATCATAATTTTTAATTGTCCATTCTCAATTCTCCATTAATGACCTTCCTTGCAAACTCGATTATCGTGTCCTCGCCACGGCGGAAATCGTCGTCGGTAAGGCCGACGTTGTAATCCGGCTCGATGCCGAACTCCGTACACTGCATGTCCTTGTCGTACATCGGGCACGCGCTGAACCTCACCGCCCAGCCATTAGGCAACTCGCTGCTCATCGGCATGCCGGCTCCGCCGCCAGTCTTGTCGCCCACCACGGTGACATTGGGGCAGCACTTAATGTACTTCACGAACTCGTTGGCCGCGCTGAACACGCCGCGGTTGGTCAAGACTACGGCCTTCTTGTGCCACCGTATGCCGCTTGACGGCTTCAAGATTTGCTTCTCCGGCTTGGAAAAATCGTTGTGCCCGGGTCCCGTCTTGTGGCTGATGTAGCCTACGTGGATGCTCTCGTCGGTGAAGCGCGCCGCCAGTTTTTCCGCCGAGGTGAGCATTCCGCCACCGTTGCCGCGCACGTCCACGATGAGCCCTGTGCACGAAGCGAGATAGTAAAGCACCTCGTCAAGGTTGCCGTCGCCGATGCCGTTCTCGAACGAAGAACAGCGAATGTAGCCTATGTTGTCGTCGAGCTTGCGGTATTCAAGACCCGACGCCATCCTGTAATCAGTGCCGAGATAGCGGCGGAGGAGCGAGTCGCTTACGTTGGCAGGGTAGTCTTCCTTCCAGCTCCAATACCTCGCGTTGTCAAACGGAGAATAAAGGTTGACGTGGCCGTCGCGCAGTTCGCCGAGCATATTGCCCAACACCTCGAACAGCTGGTCGCCGGTCATCCGGCTGTCCACCTGCTGGCTGTACCTCGCACGCACCTCGTTCCAGTCAAGTCCGTACTCCTCGGCCTTGTAATTGAAGAAGCAATAGTGCTCGTCCATTATTTTCCAAAGCGCCTCGAAGTTGCCGTTGGGGTCGTCGCTGAACTCTTCCTCGTCAACGCACGACGACATGCAGGCCAGCGAAAGGAGCGGCAGCAGGACGTAAAAAAGTCTTTTCATGGGAGTATGTTGGTAAGTTTGAAGCTGCGGACAAAGCCTATCAGCAGCATGTTTGAGTATGTATGGTACTTCAAATTGTTCACCTTGGCCTGACGGAAATCGCCGAGATAGCCCAAGCGCAGCGTGGTGCGGCCGAGCGTGAAGTCAAGGGTAAGCATCTGGCGGAGCGACGGACGGCTGACGAACGTCGTCGGCACAACGTTGTGGTCGTAGTCTCCGCGAGAGAAAATCTCGTAATACGACTGGCCGTAATTGGGACTAAACATCAGCCCCAGGACAGGTGCGCTGACCTCGTAGCGCGCCTTCAGCGGCACATTCCCAAGCCTGAAGCGGTATGCCGCGGCGGCACTGGGGGCGATGTTGAGCGCAAGACGCGCCTGCGCAGGGTTGTTGCCGTTGCGTGTGTTGTAAAGAAAACCAACCTCCGCGTCGGCCTGTCCGCCAGCCATTATATTGAGGCGGCCGCCCAGCAAGTCCCAGTTGTAATGCACGCCGTAGGTGAACGTGTACATGCCCGACATCTCGTTGGCGTTGCCCGAGCGGTTGTCAGCATAGGCGAACGAGCCTTGATGCACCAGCATACGCGACCACCGGCGCCCCTCGCGGCGGCGTATGGTATGCGAAACGTAACGCAACTCCCAGCCCGAATACTCTTCCGGCGAGAGGTAAGTGTCAAGCATTGAGGCCGCGCCGATGCCGAGCATCTGGGCGTTTGTTATCACCTTATTACTATATAAGGTGTCGCCGTCCTGGCCGAAGGTGGCCAACGGCAGGGCGAGAAGCGCCGATATAAGAAATGAACGTATTGCTTTCATCATCCTAAATGCAGCCCCTCCCGTCCTCCCCAATGGGGAGGGGCATTGTTACTTATGGCTTATTTCACGTTCCCTCCCCGTCGGGGAGGGTCAGGGTGAGGCTTTTATCCTTCACCAAAGAGGCTTAGCTGGCCGGTGATTTCGTCTATAATCTGTTGCTGGCTCTTGCCTGCGTCTGGGTCAAGGTTCTCGTCTTCGGGTGTGCCGGGCTGTCCGTCGCCGTCGGTTTCGTCATCGTCGGCCTCGTCACCGGCACGCTTCAGCGGTTCAAGTTGCTCTATACTGTCCACGGTCCACGTAGTAAGACGCTTGCCCTTGGCCTTAAAGCCCTTTACGGCGATAAACTCTTCGGCGTCAACTTCCATCGGGTCGCGGAACGCGTCGTTGCCTCCGAAGGTGATGCGGAAGCGCGGATAAGGCTCGTCCGTCAGGCAGACAAGACGGCTGTCAGGGTTTTCACCGATGTAGTTCTGCTTCCGCTTCGAGCCTTCCAGCAGGAAACGCTTTAGGTAAGGGTAGCCTTGCTGGTCGGCATCGAAGAGCACCGCCGTCCACACCTTGTGCTCGTCATACTTCTCTATGAGCTTGATATTGTCCTCGTAGTGGTTGTTCACGTCGAAGTTTGACAGATAGAAGTCGCCGTTGTCAAGAACTACGAGGATGCTGTCGCCCTCGTTGAACTCGCCGAGCAGCCGCCCGTGGTCGTCGTAGTTGAGGCGTTTCACGTCGGGGTCGAACCAAACCTTGCGACCGCCGAGCGTGCTGTGGCCGTGGCTCTTCAATGAAATGCGGTGCACGTTGAAGCGTGTCATTACCACGCCGCGCGCCGAACGCCCCTTGATTGCAACCTCGGAGAAGTCTTTTTCCTTAAAGATGTTCTTCAGACGGGGAGCCGGGTCGAGCGTCACTTTTATTACTTCGGCCTCGCCGTTGGGGTTGGCGGTGAAGTAGACCACGCGCGAACCGGGCGTGCCCATTGTCAGGTCATACTCGCGGTCGCGCGTTATGCTGGTGACGTTAAAGCGCTTCATGTAGTATTTGCCGAGCTTTCCGTCGCGGTAGACCACGTTGTATATGGTGCGCTTGTCATTCTTCTTGAACACGGACACATGCAGGATGTTCTTCCCGACGAATATCTTGTCGGCCACTTTCACGACCTTATACTTGCCGTCCTTGTAGAAAATGATGATGTCGTCGATGTCGGAGCAGTTGCAGACGAACTCGTCTTTCTTCAGCGCAGTACCGATAAAGCCGTCGTTGCGGTTGATGTAGAGCTTCTCGTTTGCCTCTACCACCTTGGTGGCCTCGATGGTGTCGAAGTTCTTTATTTCGGTAAGACGGGGATGGGCCGCGCCGTACTTCTGCTTGAGGTACTTGAACCAGTCGGCCGTTACGTCGACCATGTGACCCAGCTTGTAGTCTATATCCTCGATTTCGGCCTTGATTTTGGCCATCAGCTCGTCGGCCTTGTCCTTGTTGAACTTCAAGATGCGCGCCATCTTTATGTCCATCAGGCGGAGTATGTCGTCCTTGGTCACCTCGCGGATGAACTGCGGATAATACGGCGTAAGGCGTTCGTCGATGTGTGCGCAGGCGGCATCCATGTCGGGAGCCTGCTCGAACTTGTGGTCCTTGTATATGCGCTCCTCGATGAAAATCTTTTCAAGCGAGGCGAAGTGAAGCTGCTCCTGAAGCTCGTGCTTGCGTATTTCAAGTTCCTTGCGGAGCAAATCCATTGTACGGTTAACCGAGAACCGCAGCACGTCGCTTACCGAAAGGAACTGCGGCTTGTCGTCCTCTATGACGCAGCAGTTGGGCGATATGTTGATTTCGCAGTCGGAAAAGGCGTACAGTGCGTCGATGGTCTTGTCTGACGAGACGCCCGGCGACAAGTGTACTTGTATTTCAACCTGCGCCGCCGTGTTGTCGTCTACCTTGCGAGCCTTGATTTTTCCCTTCTCGATAGCCTTCAGAATGGAGTCGATGAGCGTGCTGGTGGTCTTGCCGTAAGGTATTTCCCTGATTACGAGGGTCTTGCTGTCGAGCTTCTCTATTTTAGCCCTTACTTTGAGCACGCCGCCGCGCTGCCCCTCGTTATACTTGCTTACGTCAATGCTGCCGCCAGTGGGGAAGTCGGGATATAGCATGAACGGCTCGCCGTGAAGGTAGCTTACGGCGGCGTCGCATATTTCGTTGAAGTTGTGGGGCAGTATTTTCGACGACAGGCCGACGGCTATGCCCTCCGCGCCCTGCGCCAGGAGGAGGGGAAACTTGGCTGGAAGCGTTATGGGCTCCTTATTCCTTCCGTCGTAGCTTAGCTGCCACTCGGTAGTCTTCGGGTTGAAAACCACATCGAGCGCAAACTTCGACAGCCTGGCCTCTATGTATCGCGGAGCGGCCGCACGGTCGCCGGTGAGTATGTTTCCCCAGTTACCCTGGCAGTCTACGAGCAGGTCTTTCTGCCCCAGCTGCACCAGGGCGTCGCCTATGGAGGCGTCGCCGTGGGGGTGGAACTGCATCGTGTGTCCCACGATGTTGGCCACCTTGTTATACCGTCCGTCGTCCATGCGCTTCATCGAGTGCAGTATGCGCCGCTGCACAGGCTTCAATCCGTCCTCGATGTGGGGCACGGCACGCTCCAGTATCACGTAAGAGGCATAGTCGAGAAACCAGTTCTGGTACATGCCACTAAGGTGATGCACGGCTGAAGCGTCAAACCGGCTGACGGGCTTGTACGTCTCGCCGCCCGCCGTCTCGCCGCCGTCCTCGGGCTGCACGGTGTCCCCGTCAAGTTCCTTGATGTTCTCGTTGTCCTTTATCTCGTCGTCCATGATGATGTAGTTGTATGGTGAAGAAAATGCCGCCAAGCGGCATTAAGCGCGGCGCAGGCGCGTGTCCGCACCGCTTGCAAGGTACAAAGATACGGAAAATCGAGCGAAATGCAAAATAAACGGCTCTATTTTAACAACGGGCAATGAAAGTTTCTATAATGCAAAACTATGTTAACAAGCCGACTGCCCATAATCACGTTAAGCCCACGAGAAGGCCGACGGCGAACACGGAAGTGTCGTTCGGCACGAAAAACGGCGTTTTCCAAAGCTTCACGTATCACGCTATAAGCCAACAACTTACGGTTGACGGCATCCACAACCACGGCTTTCAGCCTTGCAAAAGACGGTCTTTTGCATGGCTAAAGACCGTCTTTTGCGCTCTAAAAAGCCGTCTTCCGCACCGCGTTTCAACGTCTACAGCAACGAAAAACGCCGAAAACTGAACCAAAAAACGCCATTTTACATCCGAAAAGCGGCAAAAAACCGGCAAACTGAACGCCCTCGCACACGTTTTGATTTCTATTTCATGAAATTCCAATGTAAAGAAAACGGAAATGCCAAAACTTAACAAACATTAATGTGCAGCACACAAATATGTCTCCATGAGGAGCCTCAACAGAAATCTACCGCACGCATTACGGCAACCGTCCGCACAAAACAAAAGTTCCGGGCAGCTGTAAACCAACTGCCCGGAACTAACCAATGTGCGCCTGATAGGACTCGAACCTACACGTCGCGAGACACCAGATCCTAAGTCTGGCGCGTCTACCAATTCCGCCACAAGCGCAAAACCAGCCGCCTATGCGGCCTAAAAACCGCTGCAAAGGTAATACAAATTTTCGATTGGGCGAAATAAAAGGCGAAATACTTTCAGCTTTCTCAAATCAGCAGGAAGGCTGAAACCGCGCTGAAAAACATCATTCACCTACAACGGGAAGCAAGCCGGTCGCTTGCATTTAGGAAACTGCAAGCAATGTTTTATTACCTTTTTTTATTACCTTTGCCCACGGTTTCGCACGTTGCGAAACATCAAACGTTTATTTTACATTCATGTACAAGACAGTTTTCAACAAGCGCGAGAGCTTCAAGTTCAAGCACTTCAGCCGCAGGGGATACGCCCTTTTCGCGTGTCTTGGCCGCGAGGTGCTCGTCGGGACGCTAAGCGTGGCTACGTTGACTTACGCCAAGGCCGACGGCGTCAGTGTTCGCACTGACCTTGACGGACTGGGCATGGCCGACACCACGCGCACCGTCATGCTCGACGAAGTGGACGTCACCGCCTCGCGCGCGCCGCTGGCCGCCGGCCGGGCGCCGAGAATTGTAACTGTGCTGAGCCGCGAGGACATTGCCGCCGCGCCAGCACAAAGTATCAACGACCTGCTCAAATACGCCGTAGGCGTGGATGTCCGCCAGCGCGGAGCGATGGGGGCGCAGACCGACATCAGCATCCGTGGGGGCACGAGCGAGCACATAGCAATACTGCTCGACGGCATCAACATTTGCGACCCGCAGACCGGACACAACGCCTTCGACCTGCCCGTAAGCCCTGACGACATCGAGCGCATCGAGGTAATAGAAGGCCCTGCCGGGCGCATCTTCGGCACGTCGTCGCTGCTTGGGGCGGTGAACATCGTGACGAAGGCCGCCACTGAAAGCGGCGGCAAAGTCCGTGCAGAGGGCGGTTCGTTCGGTTATGCCGACGCCGGGGCACGCCTCGCGCTTGCAAAGGGCAGGTGGAACAACGCCGTAAGCGGCGGTTACGCGCGCAGCGACGGCTACCTGCGCAGCAAGGCCGGACACTTGAACGCCGACTACAGCGGCGGACGCGCCTTCTACCAAGGCCGCTACCACGACGAAAGGCTTGCCGTAAGCTGGCACGCAGGCATGAGTTCGAGAAGCTGGGGCAGCAACACGTTCTACAGCACGCTGTCAGACGAGCAGTACGAGCACTCTCTTAAATTTTATACAGCCGTAAAGGCCGAGGCGGAAGCAGGGCGGTTCCACTTCCTTCCGTCTGTCTACTGGAACCGTTACCACGACCGTTACGAGTTTTACCGCGGTGCGCCAAGCCGCTCGCCGTTCAATTACCACCGCACCGATGTTATCGGACTTAACCTCGGCGGATGGTTAGACTGGGCGTGGGGGCGCACGGCCTTCGGCGCGGAAATGCGCAACGAGGACATCATTTCTACCACTCTCGGCGAGCCACTTAACTCCGCCGTGCACATACATGGCACCGACCGCGACTATACTCTCGGCCTTAACCGCACCAACATCAGCCTCTACCTTGAGCACAACGTCACCCTCGGACGCTTCACGGCGTCGGCAGGCTTCACGGCGGTGAGGAACACTTGGAGCGAAATGCCCTTCAAGCTGTACCCCGGAATAGACGCAAGCTATGCCCTGACAACGGCCTTGAAGGCATACGCCTCATTCAACATGTCGCTGCGCATGCCGTCGTTCACCGAACTGTACTACTCCGTTGACGGGCACAAGGCCGACAAGCACCTCAAGCCGGAGGAAATGACGGCCGTAGAACTCGGACTGCGCTACGCGGCGAAGGGCGTCAACGCAACGCTATCGGTGTACCGCCATTGGGGCAGGAACATGATAGACTGGCTCATGAAGGACGCAGAAGAAACCCCACCCAGCCTCCCCACAGGGGAGGAGACAGGCAACAGCAATGGCAACCTTGCCCCTCCCCTAAGGGGAAGCAGGGAGGGGCTACAGCCTGGCGTGTGGACTTCGGTCAACCATGCGCGCATCAACTCCACCGGCGTAGAGGCCGACGTGCGGCTCGACCTGCGCCGCCTCATGCCGTCGCAGCGCGTGCTGCGCTCGCTCGGCGTGGCCTACGCCTACATAGACCAGAGCCAGCGGCGTGAAGAGGGGGTGCAGTCTATGTACGCCTTGGAGTACCTTCGCCACAAGGTCGTGGCCTCGCTGGGAATTGACCTGCCGCCGAGCCTCGCCTTGGACGTGAAGTACCGCTTCCAGCAGAGGCGCGGCTCGTACACCGACACCAACGGTATTAACCGCACGTACAAGCCCTACCAGCTCGTAGACGCGCGCTTAGCGTGGAGCAAGCCGCGGTATTCGCTGTACGTGGAGGCCAACAACCTCTTCGACACCGACTACGTAGACTACGGCAACGTGCCGCAGCCCGGCCTTTGGGTGATGGCCGGAGCGCGGTTCAGTTTCAGTCTGTAACCAAACAGCCTGCCGCAGTTACGGTTTTCAACTGCGGCTGAACGCAATGCAAAACGTGGCCTTTTACACGGTAAAAGGCCACCTTTCATTACATAAAATGCCGCCTATTGCGCTGCAATAGGCGGCATTTTAAGATTGTAAGTAACGTGAGTTCGCTATAAGAAAAAAATCCTTTGTTGGGACATAATTCATTATGTCCGCATGCCGCGAAGAGGCATATTAACAAGTATAATTGCCAAAAACGTTCTTTCAGAACGTGCGGACATAATGAATTATGTCCCTACAAAGGGAGTTTTCAGATATTCATAAGAAATACCCTTATACCGAACTGACGTTAAGTAAAGCCTGTTGCCAATTACAGCACAGCTCTTCCTCCATCAGAACATATAAGCAAGACTAAGCATCCAGTTACTGTTCTTAACTGAAAATACAGACACATCCTCATTGGCTATATCCGTAAAGCCGAACTCGTAGGCAAAGCCAAGATTGTAATGCTTGGCAAACGTAACACCAGCCCCTACTTGCAGACCACAATCGAAACGTTTTAGCAGGCCGTCGTCACCAAACGCATCAACTTCCTCCTCGTACAATTCGCTGCCGTCACTGTATTTGGCCTTTACCTTACCTCCTATACCGTAAGCAAAATACGGACCGAAGTTAACCTGCAACTGCGTAGCGTCGTTAAAATCGTAACGGTAAGAAGCCAATACAGGTATCTGCAAATACATCGGGTTGGCTGTCTCTTTGTAAGATTCGTTAAGTATACTTAACGTATATTTCGCTCCTTTGCTATGCAGGTAAAGACCTGTCTGTATATACAGACTCCGCATCAACGGTATGTCTGCTATCGCGCCTACATGGAACGCCGTGCGACTGTCTACTTCATTGTCGCCATCATTCGTGAATGTTGCGAAATTGAAGCCTGCACGCAATCCGAACCTTACGCCGTGGTCAGCCTTCTCCGTAGAAAAAAACGAAGACGATGTGCCACTTGTCTCTTGAGCCGACACAGTGAGCGCACCAAGCGCGCATACCACTGCCAATAACAGTTTTTTCATTGTTCTGGTGTGTTTTTAGGTTAATAAATAAATTGACTTTAATACAGTTACAAACCTTAGCCTGCCAACCCATCACGGCACAGGCAACGTCCGTCTTTCAGCCAAGCGCAACGCCAACCCTGCCCCTCTTCGTGAAAAAACCGTTCATAATTGGCCGTTATTTAGGGATTTCTCTGTCGCAGAGTGGATGCAATGAAAAAGAGCGGACGTCTTTTTCACATTCCTTATCATCCCAAGGGAACAGCCAAGCACCCCGAACAAGATAAATAAAAGGAGAAAAACGCCCGCATCCAGGCGCATCTATTCCCTTCCATTCTCTTGTTCATCCCAAGTAATTTGGCCGTTATTTTGAGATGAGAACGAAGTTCATAAACACGTTAGTCATGCTCTATTCCATGTACCACCTTTGCGGCGGTACGGTACAAAGATAAGCATTTTATTCCAACAGGCAAAATAATGGCATATATTTGTGACACTGCAAATGCCCCGTATGGCCGTACATGGTACGGCAACGTGCCACAGCCCGGCCTTTGGGTGATGGCCGGAGCACGCTTCAGTTTCAGTCTGTAACCAAACAGCCTGCCGCAGTTACGGTTTTCAACTGCGGCTGAACGCAATGCAAAAGGTGGCCTTTTACACGGTAAAAGGCCACCTTTCATTACGTAAAATGCCGTCTTTTACATTATGAAAAACGGCCTTTCATATTGCAAGGATGTAAGTCATGTTGTTTGGTATGCAATAAAAAAGGATACCGCTTGCAAGCGGCATCCTTTTGTCTTATCTCTTCAGCTTGAACGAGTTTTCGATGCTTTGCACCTCGCTGCTGAACATCTTGTCTATTTTCATCCGCGTCTCCACCTGCGAGCAGCTGTGGATTACGGTGGAATGGTCGCGTCCGCCGACGAGCTTCCCTATGCGCGAGGCCGGCATCTTGGTGTATTTCTGCGCGAGATACATCGACACCTGGCGCGCCACAACGTAGTCGCGCTTGCGGCTGCGGCTCATTACGGCCGTGGTGGTTACGTTGAAATGGTTGCACACGGTGTCGAGGATGTCGTCCATCGTGAGCGGTTCGTTGTCTATTTTCACGGCGCGCTTGATTACCCTTTCGGCCAGGCGCATGTCGATTTTGCAATTGTACACCACGGAGAAAGCCAGAAGCGAGTTGATTACTCCCTCCAAGTCGCGCACGCTTCCGTTGGCCGTCTGTGCGATGAACTGCACCACTTCCTCGGGGATGTGCAGTCCGTCACGCTTTATTTTGCTGTTGAGTATGTCAACGCAAAGCTGTACGTTGGGCTTCTCAAGCTCAGCTATGAGTCCGCAGCTGAAGCGTGTCAGCAGGCGGTCGCTCATGCCTTGCAGGTCGACGGGCGGCCGGTCGCACGCCAAGATGATGCGCTTGCCGTTGCGGAAGAGGTGGTTGAAGATGTGGAAAAACGTCTCCTGCGTCTTCGTTGCCGACACCCACTCCTGTATATCGTCGACTATGAGCATGTCGATGGTTTGGTAAAAGTTGATGAAGTCGTTGGTGCAGTTCTTCAGCACGGCGTCAGTGTATTGCACCTGGAACAGCCTTGCGCTGATGTACAGCACGCGCTTCTGCGGATACAGCTCCTTGGTACGCACGCCGATGGCGTTGATTAAGTGCGTCTTTCCGCAGCCGGAAGGGCCGTAGATGAACATCGGGTTGAACTGTGTCGAGTTGGGATGCTCGGCTATTGACAGCCCGACGGAGCGCGGCAGCTTGTTGCTGTCGCCCTCGATGTAGTTGGCGAAGGTGTGGCGCGGGTCCAGCTGCGAGTCGATGTCCTGCGGCTTGGCGGCGTCGAGCACCGTGGGCGTCTGGTTGATGCGCGTCGTGCGGCGTGTAGTCTGGTCTATGTCGGCGATGGGTTCAGGCTCTACCTCCTGCGTTATTTTGTGGGTCTTGTCCACCATTATGCGGTAGTTGAGCCTCACGCCGGTACCGAAATATTTGGTCAGCACTTTGGTAAGCAGTCCCACATAGTTCTCTTCAAGATATTCCACGAAGAAGTTGCTGGGCACTCGAAGTATGAGTGTCCTGCCTGCCTCGTGGAATGATTCGAAGGCGATTGGCCTGAACCATGCGTTGTATTGCTGCTCCGAGACGTTCTCCTTTATGAGCAGAAGGCATTTGTCCCAAAGTGCGTTCGGGGTATTGTACATGTCTGAAAGAAATTGCTATATGTCTTTCTATGCTTTTATGTCTAAGCGTTTGCAAATTTCGTAAAAATTATCGAGACAGGCAAATAAATGTTTTTGTCGGACATTCGCAATCAGTCCGTAAATGTCGGCTATACGATACTTTACGCATATCGTTGTAATCATTATGTAATATCCGCGTTTGCAAAAATGCAAGTATTTGTAAAATAAGCATTTATACACGGTCATCGGCAAATCCGGTGGCGAACGCCAGCCTGGTACTGCAACCTCTTGGAACAGTCTGCCAAGGCGCGTTTCAGAAGGATTTGCATTCTTTTCGGCAGCGCAGGCGTTATTTAGATGATTTTTAAATTAAGCCTAAAAGCCGACGTTTTGCGCCAACCGTCACGGCATGCGGCGGCCTGATAACACGGGCGCGAGAAGCCGGCCGTTTTGCAAAAGAGGTTCATCCGCAAACCTGTTGGATGACACCAAAGCACATAAGGGCGTCGAAGACGTCCAACTATGCTTAACCGTATGTGTAGCGAAGCGGAACTTGCGGTATGTATGTACCAATGATATCGCCTCCTTCGGGGACGGATAGATGTGTTTCGGCTTACCGCAAGTTCCGTTTTCCTGCGGTCACTACACATGCGGTTAAGCATAGTTAGCCCCCTTCGGGGACGAGAATTGGCGTACATATCCATCCAACAGATTTGCAAAAGGCCGTGAATTGCACGCTAAAAGGCCGTTTTTTGCAATGCGGTTTGCCGCATATTGGAAAACGTGCGGCGGCGCATGCCTGAATTGTTTACAAAAGCTAAAAATGCGGCAGGCTGTAATTTTGGTATCATTTTCGGTGAAAAATATACTTGAAAAGCAAGGATTTGGTTGTAATTTTGCAACGTGTAAAAGCGTGATGCCGCATCACACGGCGCATGTAAGACATGCGCCGCAGGCCGTGCCACGCTGCGGTGGGTTGCCCGTCGATGGGCGTTCCTGCATCCGGCGCGGCGCGCATATCAGTGGCTATGCCGGACTTACGGGGCTTTGGAACAAGGTCCGCATCCGCATAGATATAGACAATCAATAACTTCTTCAATGGGTGGCGGTTCGCGGTGAGCGCGGGCCGCCACGTTTAAGGACGGTGTCCCTGCTCCCGTATGGACACGCAATGCTTCGGCGATAACATTTTTTTAATGCTTAAAATACATTATTCTTGATGAAAAAACTTATTTTTGCAACAGCTATATTGTCGGCCGTTACGGGCGTTGCGCACGCCCAGCGCGACACCGTGAGCCACACGCTCGACAACGTTGTGGTGACGGGCACGCGCAATGTGACCGACGTGCGCCATCTGCCGCAGACCATTTCGGTGGTTGACAGGCGGACGCTTACCGAGAACAGGCGCACCAACGTGTTGCCCACTCTTTCGGAACAAGTGCCCGGACTGTTCGTCACCTCGCGTTCGATGATGGGCTACGCCGTGAGCGACGGCGCGGCCGGAGGCATCAGCCTGCGCGGACTTGGCAGCGGAGCGGGCCGCATGATGGTGCTCGTTGACGGCCATCCGCAGTATCAGGGCATCTTCGGCCACTCCATAAGCGACTCTTACCAGACGATGATGGCAGAGCGCGTGGAGGTGTTGCGAGGCCCGGCCTCTATGCTTTACGGCTCCAACGCCATGGGCGGAGTTGTCAACATCGTGACGCGTAAGATGCGCGAGGACGGGGCGAAGACCGACATCAGCCTCGGCGCAGGTTCTTACGGCACGTTTCAGGGCGAGTTTACCAACCGCGTGAGGAAGGGCCGCCTGTACAGCGTTGTTGCCGGACAGTACGGCCGGAGCGACAACAACCGTCCGCAGATGGGCTTCGAACAGTACGGCGGCTACCTCAAGTTGGGCTACGACTTATCGCAGCACTGGACGGCATACGCCGACCTTGACGTGACACATTTCAACTCGTCATACCCTGGCAGCACGCACGAGCCGCTGCAAGGGGCGCGCCAGTGGATAACGCGCGGCGTGGCTTCGGCCGTGGTTGAGAACCACTACGGCCGCACTTCGGGAGCGGTGAGCGTGTATCACAACTTCGGCCATCACCGCATAAACGACGGATACGGGTATGGAGAACAGCCGCAGGATGCCTATTTCATGTCTGACGACGCGCTGACCGGTTTCTCCGTATACCAGAGCGCGACGTTCTTCGAGGGCAACCGTGTCACCGTAGGGCTTGACTATCAGCACATTTACGGTAAGGCTTGGAATGAAGACATACTGACAGGGAGCGAGACCGGCACCATAGGCGACCGTCACGAGAACGAGATTGCAGGCTATGTGGACTTCCGGCAAGACCTGTTCCGCTGGCTTACGGTGGACGCCGGGGTGCGCGTTGACCACCATTCGCAGAGCGGAACGGAGTGGGTGCCGCAGGGAGGACTGGTGTTCCGCCTTGTGCGCGACGGCGAACTGAAGGCTATGGTGAGCAAAGGCTTCCGCAACCCGACCATCCGCGAGATGTACTTCTGGGGTCCGGCCAATGACGCTTTGCGCCCGGAGCGCATGGTGAACTACGAGCTTTCGTGGAAACAAAGGCTCATGGACGGCGACTTCTCGTATGGAGTGAACCTTTTTTACATCGACGGCGACAACGTAATACAGACCGTAATGACTGACAACCGCCCGATGAACGTAAATACGGGAGCCATCGAGAACAGCGGCGTCGAGGTGGAGTTTGCATGGAAAGCCAACCGTTACCTCCGCCTGAACGGCAACTACAGCTACCTGCACATGGTCAACAAGGTGCTCGCCGCGCCTGAACACAAGGCGTATGTAGGCGCAGATTACCGCCGCGGACGGTGGACTTTGGTAGGCGGATTGCAATACGTCGACGGCCTGTACACCCAAGTGGGAGAGGACGAGAGGCCGGAGAACTTCCTCCTTTTGAACGTCACCGCCGCATATAAAGCACTGCCGTGGCTCTCCATTTGGGCGAAAGGCGAGAACCTGTTGGCGCAGAAATACGAAATCAACTACGGCTACCCTATGCCTAAGGCGACATTCATGGGTGGCGTGAATATAAATATTTAACCGGGTTATGGGGTGTGCGGTTTTAAGGTTATACGGTATTTATGGTGGGGTATGCCTGCTTTGTACTTGTAGAACCGTAAAACCGTATAACCCGAAGACCTTAAAACCGTAAAAGATACAATGGGAATAGGAATGCAGGAAATACTTGTCATCGCCCTGCTTGTGCTGCTGTTTTTCGGCGGAAAGAAAATACCCGAGCTGATGAAAGGCTTGGGCAAGGGCGTAAGAAGCTTCAAGGACGGGATGAACGGAAAGCTTGACGACGAAAAGGAAGAGCCGACGAAAAAGGATGAATGACACAGGCCAGCTGACGTTTTGGGAACATCTTGACGTGCTCCGCGGCAGTATCATCCGCATGTTGGCGGCCGCCGTGGCCGCAGGTGTTGTGGCATTCGTGCTTAAGGACTGGCTGTTCGGCGTGGTGCTTGCGCCTGCCGACGGGTCTTTCGTCACCTACCGGCTGCTCGGTATAGAGCCGTTTACGCTCCATCTGATTAACACCGGGCTTACCGAACAGTTCATAATCCACATGAAGGTGGCGTTTACGGCCGGAGTGCTCATCGCCTCACCTTATATATTATATGTGCTGTTCCGCTTCATTTCGCCAGCTCTCTACGACAACGAGCGGCGATATTCGGTGCGGTTGACCGTCGCCGCCTACGTGATGTTCGTCGTCGGACTGCTTGTCAACTACTTTGTCATCTTTCCGCTGACCGTCCGTTTCCTCGGCACTTACCAGGTAAGCGGCGCGGTTGACAACATGCTGACCATCAGTTCGTATGTAGACACGCTGGCGATGATGAGCATCGTGTTCGGCATCGTGTTTGAAATACCAGTCATATGTTGGCTTTTGGCGCGCTTCGGACTGCTCAAGGCCGAGTGGATGAGCCGTTACCGGCGGCACGCCATAGTGGCTATTGTGGCGGTGGCGGCGGTCATCACGCCAACGTCGGACGTGTTCACGCTGCTCATTGTGTCGCTTCCCATCTGGCTGTTGTATGAAGTCAGTGTGGTGATAGTGAAGCATACCTGGCAAAAGGTAAAAAAGTAAAAAGGTAAAACGGTAAAAAAGGATGCTTGAAAGCAAGACATTTGTCCTTTAACTTCTAAGCGAACGTAGTGAGCGATAATTCCTTTAACTCCTTTAACTCCTGAAGAATATTTGAAAAAACATTATGAATTTATGCTAAGAAGAATAAGAACAATTCTTGCGCTTGTGGTGTTCGTGCTTATAACGTTGCTGTTCTTGGACGTTACGGGCACGCTGCACAAGTACTTCGGATGGCTCGCCAGCATTCAGTTCTGGCCTGCCTTGCTCGCCCTGCACGTAGGTGTTGTCGCCCTGTTGGTGGTGCTCACCCTTGTGTTCGGGCGCATATACTGCTCTGTTATCTGTCCTCTCGGCGTTATGCAGGACGTTATTTCGCGCCTGCATGGGATGAGACGGAAGAACAGGTTTACTTACTCAAAGGAAAAGAGGTGGCTGCGCTATGGGGTGTTAGTGGTGTTCGTCGCGTCGGCTTTGGCCGGAGTTAACGCCGTTGTGTCGCTTCTTGCGCCGTACAGCTCGTACGGACGCATTGCAAGCAGCCTTATGAAGCCGGTCTACGAGGCTGGAAACAACGTGCTGGCGACAATCGCAGAGCATCTTAACAGCTACGCTTTTTACAGCGTTGACATATGGATGAAGAGCCTGCCTACGCTTATTGTCGCTTCGGTGACGCTCGTCGTCATCGCCGTTCTTGCATGGCGGGACGGCAGGACGTACTGCAACACCATCTGTCCAGTAGGAACAATCCTTAGCTTCCTTGCCCGTTTCTCGTGGCTAAAGGTGCGCATTGACGGCTCGAAGTGCGTAAACTGCGGCCTGTGTACGAAGAACTGCAAGGCGTCGGCCGTCGATTTCAAGAACCATAAGATAGATTACAGCCGTTGTGTGGTGTGTGGCGATTGCATAGACAAGTGCAACAAGGGCGCGATAAGACTCTCCCATAGCCTCCCACGTCAGGACGAACAAAGGCAAGCAAGCCAAAGTTCCCCCAGTGGTGGAGTTGAAGGGGCTGGCCGCCGCTCGTTCCTTCTCAGTCTGGCCGTTGCCTCTACGGCGGCTGCCTTGGCGCAAGAGAAGAAGAAGGTGGACGGCGGACTGGCGGCCATCGAGGACAAAATTGCGCCCAAGAGGCTCACTCCGCTCACGCCTCCCGGCTCTTTGTCGGCGCAGCACTTCGCCCAGCACTGCACGGCCTGCCAGCTCTGTGTTTCAACTTGTCCCAACGGCGTGCTGCGTCCGTCGACCAGTTTGTCCACGTTCATGCAGCCCACGGTGTCTTACGAGCGCGGTTATTGCCGCCCGGAGTGCACCAAGTGCGGCGAGGTTTGCCCTACGGGGGCAATTAAGCCAATCACACGGGCGCAGAAGTCGGCCACGCAAATAGGCCATGCGGTGTGGCTCAAGAAGAACTGTGTGCCGCTGACGGACGGCGTGGAGTGCGGTAACTGTGCGCGCCATTGTCCCACCGGGGCAATCACAATGGTGCCGCTCGACCCCAATGACGAGCATTCGCTGAAAATACCGGCCGTCAACGAGGCGCGTTGCATAGGTTGCGGAGCGTGCGAAAACTTGTGTCCGGCGCGTCCGTTCAGTGCAATTTATGTCGAAGGACACGAGGTGCACAGGGAGGTTTGAGTGAAGAGTGGAGAACGAAGAGTGAAGAATTAAATTGCAGGAAAATACTGAATTTCTCTTCATGAAATAATACTTCTGAATAGACTATCGGCATGACGCTTTGCAAAAGACGGCCTTTCGCGCTGTAAAAGACCGTCTTTGAGGCTCTAAAACATGGCCTTTTGCAAGGCGAAAGACGGTCTTTTGGAACGTAAAACGCAAGGCGTTGATACACAATGAGTTATGAAACAACATTGAAAGGTGAGAAGGTGAGATGGTGAGAAGGTGAGACGAGGAGGCTGGGACTTAGGCTGCAAGGCATTTGTCTTTAACTTCTTAGCGACCGAAGGGGGCGATAACTTCTCTAACTTCTTTAACTTCTAATAAAATAATTATGGCAAAAGACATATCAAGACGCAGTTTCCTGAAGGCTCTCGGAGGCGGAGCGGTGGCCTCGTCGGCACTGCTCGCGGCGTGCAAGGACGGCCCGCAGACCGCCGCCAAGCAGCAAGAGCCGGAGAAAGGGAAGATGACATACCGCGTGAACCCTAACACGAAAGACCGCGTTTCGCTCTTGGGCTACGGCATGATGCGCCTGCCCGACAAGAACGTGGGCAAGGACCCGTCTACCGGGACGGGCGAAATGGTGATAGACCAAGAGATGGTTAACCGCCAGGTTGACTACGCCATAGAGCACGGAGTCAACTATTTTGACACGTCACCGGCCTACTGCCAAGGCAAGTCGGAGCGTGCTACGGGCATTGCCTTGAGCCGTCACAAGCGGTCGGAGTACTTTATCGCAACGAAGATGTCAAACTTCTCGCCCGACACGTGGAAGCGCGAAGCCTCAATAGAGATGTTCGAAAACTCGCTCAAAGAGCTTCAGGTGGACTATATCGACTACCTCCTGCTGCACTCAATCGGGCAAGGACAGGACGCGCTCGGCATGTTCAACAGCCGCTATATGGACAACGGCATACTCGACTGGCTCGTGGAACAGAAGAAGAAAGGGCGCATACGCAACATCGGTTTCTCGTATCACGGCGACGTGAAAATATACGACATGCTGCTCAAATGGCACGACGAGGGCCGCTACCACTGGGACTTTGTGCAAATAGAGCTTAACTATCTCGACTGGAACTACGCCAACGAAATAAACGACCGCAACACCGATGCCGTCTATCTGTACGGCGAACTCGTGAAGCGCGGCATCCCGGCGGTAATCATGGAGCCGCTGCTTGGCGGCCGCCTGGCCAACGTTCCTGACAACATCGTTGCCAAGATGAAGCAGCGTGAGCCGGAGCAGAGCGTGGCGTCGTGGGCATTCCGCTTCGCCGGAACGCCCGACGGGGTGCTTACCGTGCTGTCGGGCATGACGTACATGGAGCATCTTCGCGAGAACCTTTGCACCTACTCGCCCCTCAAGCCGTTGACGGACGAGGAGCAGAAGTTCCTCATGGAAATAGCCGGAGACATCTACAATCTGAAGACAATACCCTGCAACGACTGCAAATACTGTATGCCCTGCCCCTACGGCATCGACATTCCGGGTATTCTTACGCACTATAACCGTTGCATAAAGGAGGGCAATATGCCCAACAAAGGCAATCAAGACCCTGATTACCGGCGTGCTCGCCGCGCCTTTCTCATAGGCTACGACCGCAGCGTTCCGCGTCTTCGTCAGGCCAGCCACTGTATAGGTTGCGGCCAGTGTGTAGACCATTGTCCGCAGGGAATACGTATTCCGAGGGAAATGCAGCGCATAGACAAGTTCGTTGAAGAGCTGAAGCAGGGATAGGCAAGCCCCCTCCCGGCCAAGAGGAAGCCCCCTCCCAACCTCCCCGAGGGGAGGAGTGAGGATGCCATTAATGGGTGATAGATGTTTATTAAGAAAGGAATTATGGAAGAAAAAACAGACAAGCAAGGCATACTAAGCCCCTCCCTTGGGGAGGGGGTTGGGACGGGTGTTCGCTTTAGCGACACCTGCCGCGGTATTGTCCGTTCTGTTTCGGGCGAAATACGCAGGTTTGAGAGGCGCGGCGTGGCCGACCTTTTCAGCCTTGTAACCGACGAGCCGGACTTCCTTCGGGGTGCATCCGTTGCCGACAAGGTTATCGGGCGCGGTGCGGCCCTGCTCCTTGTAAAGGGCGGTGTGCGTGATGTTTACGCCCAGGTAATCAGCTCCGGTGCGCTCGGCGTACTCCGTCGGGCAGGCATCGAGGTGTCTTTCGGCGAGGAAGTGGCGAACATCATCAACCGCGCCGGCACCGACATCTGCCCCGTAGAGAAGCTTACGGCCGGAACGGAGTCGCCCGACGAGGCGTATCTGATGATAAAAGAGTTTTTGAAAGGTAAAAAAGTAAAAGGGTAAAAAGGTAAAACCGTGGAGGATACTGCACAGAGGCATATCTACTTACTTCTTCTCTCCTTTACTCCTTACTCCTATATAAGAACTACAATTTAAATCAATAACAACAATGAAAACAACATTTGCATCGGCGGTTTGCTCGTTGAGCTACCGCGACAGCCGTGCCTACATGATGGCCGCGCTGTTCGTTGTGGGCAACATCGTGCTGCCCCAGTTGTGCCACTTGGTGCCGCAGGGCGGCCTTGTGTGGCTCCCCATCTATTTCTTCACGCTCGTAGCGGCCTATAAGTTCGGCCTTACGGCAGGTCTCTTGACGGCCATTGCTTCGCCGGTAGTCAACAGTCTGCTCTTCGGAATGCCGGCCGCAGCGTCGCTGCCCATCATCCTCATCAAGTCGGTATTGCTCGCCGTGGCCGCCGCTTTCATAGCTTCGCGCGTGCGCGGCGTGGCCCTTTGGGCCGTCGCTTTGGCCGTAGTGGCCTACCAAGGGATAGGTATGCTGGCCGAGTGGGGCATGACCGGCTCGCTCACGGCTGCCCTTCAGGACGTTCGTTTGGGTTGGCCGGGCATCCTCGTGCAAATTTTCGGCGGTTATGCTGTTATGAAGTACGTGCGCGTGAAGATGTAAGCAAGGCGGCGCGTAGCCGTTGTTTTAATTCTATAAAGCGGTCTTTGGTTATGCCAAAGGCCGCCTTTCTTTTTACCGTTGGCCGTTATACTTTGGGTGGTTTGTAATTCGTTGATAATCAAGGTGTTGTGTTCCGTCGTCTCAAAAGGCCGTCTTTTAGCTTGCGAAAGACGGCCTTTTGCATTGCGATTTATGGCCTTTTGCAGGGCGAAACATGGCCTTTATGAAAACGGTTGGTTTCATGCGCCGTGGCCGACGGTTGCAATTTAGCCTGCGCATGCTTCCATTATGTTGTGCAAAATGCGTACTTTTGCATTATGAAACGACTATTGCTGTTTGCCTTTGCGTTGCTGCTCGTCATGGTTTCGTGCGACAGGTATGCCAAGTACGAGCCCATGTTTTACCCCATCGACAGCGTTTCCCGTGCACATCCAGACAGCGCCCTGCGCCTGCTTGAGGCGTTGAGGCCGCGCATCAAGTCAGCTCCCGAGCGCGTGAGGGTGTATTACGATATGATGAAAACCAGGTATATGCTCGGCTCCGGGGCACGTTTCACGTCGGACAGCGTAATCCGTGCCGTGGCCGGTTATTACGACCGGCACGGCGACGACAACCACCGGATGTTTTCCAAGCTGCTGCTTGGGTGCGTGAACAGCAGCATGGGCGACAACACAGAGGCCATGCTCAACCTCGAGGCGGCGGCAGCCAGTGCCGACACAACGTCGGACGACTGCATGTACGCTGTGCTCGGCCAGGTGTACGCACACCTTTCGCAGGTATATCTCGACGAATACATGCCGCGGAACGTCATCCGCGCCTCGCAACTTTGTTACCGTTACTCCATGAAAGCGGGCGATACGCTCACGGCGTTGAGCGGTCTCGACCATATATCAAACGCCTACATCTTCATGGGGCTGCCAGACTCTGCCGTTGCCATAACCCTCCGTTCGTCGCGCCTTTTCCGCGAGAGCGGCTATGTGGAGGCGTCGGCCATATCGCAGGCGAAGCTCATCGAAATCTACCTTAACCGTGGCGACATGGACAATGCGGCGCGCTGCATGGCCGTGTTCGACCGCGACTCGCGCGTAATCAATGCCGACGGCGACGCCGAACCAGCCTACCAGGGCATTTATTACGTCAAGGCCATTTACAATGTTTGCGCCAACCGGCTCGACTCCGCCGCCTATTGGCTTGGCAAGATACGGCAAATAGACAATCCGTCGCTCAACATACGCGAGGCCGAGGCTTACGCCGCGTGGCAGATGTACGAGAAAATGGGCGCCAAGGATTCCGCCCTGAAATACGCAAACATCAGCAGTGAGCGGTCTGACAGCCTTACAAAGGAGCTTATGAAGAACACATGCTCGGTGGTGCAGGCGCAGTATGAGCGCACAAGTCTTGGCAGGCAGGTGGCCGACAAGGCTCTCGAGGCCGAGCGCATGAAGACCACCGTACTTGCCTTGGCTCTCATTCTGCTTACCGTCTTGTCGGTTTTTACATATATAATAAGGAAAAGGCGCGCCGATATACGCAACCGCGAATTGCGGCATAGGCAAGACATCGATACGCTGACACGTACCCAGACCGAACTGCAACAGCTGCTTACGTTGACCGAGGAGGAGCGTGACACCCTCGTGAAGGAGAAACGTGAGGCCATTGAACGCCTGCAAAGCATGGAGACTTTGCGGCGTCACATCGACGAGGCGACCGTAGAAGAGCGTCTTGCAAACTCTGACATAGCCCGGCGTTTCAGGCAGGTGGCAGGCAATCCGCTCAGCCAACCATCCGCCGAGGAGTGGCAGGCGTTGCGTTCGATGATAAACTCCGAGGTGCCCGGTTTTTACTCTACGCTTAACAACGGGCATGTACTGCGCCCCGATGAATATGACCTTTGCATACTTCTCCGCCTGCATTTCAAGCCGTTGGAAATCAGCAACCTTACCGGCATTTCACAAAAGAGCGTGTCTGCAATACGCCGAAGGCTGTTGCAAAAGGTGCTCGGACACGACGGAAAGCCAGGCGAGTTTGACGACTTCATCATGGGAATAATGAAATGATAGGCAAGTTTACAGCCAAAGACACACCTCTTGTAGGGACATAATTAGCTTAACGCTGACCTTCGGTTCATTATGTCCGAACGCCACGTAGGGGCGTATTTACCAAGCGTAGCCTATGAAATACGTTCTTTCAGAACGTGCGGGCATAATGAATTATGTCCCTACAAGGGATGGCTGGAATGCCCGTAAACAGGGCATTGTAGAATATTGTAGAAAATGGCGGACGCTTTTATGCACGGCGTTTTACCGCGTTTTGATACCTTTGTCGGCGTAAATCAAAATCCATACGACGATGAAGAAAATACTCTTTTTATTCCTCTTGTCAGCCGTCTGCTTGTCGGTGGCGGCGCAGACTGCGGCCGACGACTCGCTAAGACTTGACAGTTTGGTGCGCACGTTGCCCGAAGTGATGGTCAGCGGAGAGCGTCCCGTGGTGAAAGTAAGGGGCGCGGCGTTAGTGTACGACGTCAACCGTCTGCCCGGAAACGCGACAACTGATAACGCATACGACGCACTCAAGGCCCTGCCAGGTGTGGTAGAGACCGGCGGAAGCCTGACTATTGGCGGCCGGGAGGTGACCGTCATTATGGATGGACAGGTGACAAACATCAGCCAGGAGCAGCTGATGCAGTTGCTGAAGAGCGTGCCCAAGGAGCGGATGGGCGACGTGGAGGTGATGTATAACGCGCCGGCGAAATACCAAGTAAAGGGCGCTTGTATCAACATCAACTTCAAACACGAGACCTCCGAGCGGCAGATGCTCACGGGAGAGGTGCTCGGCTTTTACGACCAAAGCCGCCACGCGGCCTTCCAGGAGCGTGCAAGCGTAGTGTATTCGGGCAAGAAGTTCAGCGCAGACCTTATGTATTCGCACGACCACGGAGACAATTTCAACGAGCGTGAAGTCGCCACCCATCATGCCCTTGACGACGGAACGCAGCACGACATACAGTCGTTCGAGCGCACGCTCGCCACCGGGCACAGCCACAAGCTGCGCTTTTCGGCCGGTTACGACTTCTCCGACAAGCACCGTTTAAGCCTAAGTTACTACGGCAGTTATGCAAACACGGACAGCCGCCAGCGCATAAGCGGCACGATAACAGGCAAGAACGACCTTGACTCGAAGCCGTGGCTGCACGACGTTTCGCTGGATTACAAACTGCCGTTCGGCCTTAACGTCGGCGCGGAATACACCTATTACAACAGTCCGCAGACGCAAAGGCTAAGCAGTGTGCTGACCGACCGCGAATTAAACTATGTGGTTGAGAACTGCCAACGGCTTGACATCTGGCGCGTGTACGCCAAGCAGGAGCACACGTTTAATGGCGGCTGGGGGTTCAACTACGGCGCATCCTACGTCCGTAGCACCGACAACAGCCGTCAGGCTTATGATGAATCGGCAAGCGGACAAGGCGGTTTGCCCGTCAGTCAAAGCATAAAAAAGCGCGAGAATACGGTCAACCTGTATGCCGGTTTCAGCAAGAACTTCGGCAACAAGGTAATCATCGACGCCTCGCTTGCAGCAGAGTATTACAACAGCACGGCTTGGAACGAATGGAACTTTCTGCCAACACTGAACCTTACTTACCTGCCTGCGGAAGGCCATGTGCTGCAACTTGGCGTTAGCAGCACCACTGCTTACCCCGAGTATTGGGCCGTGCAGGACTTCATAACGTACAGCAACGGCGGATATGACGAAATCGTTGGCAACCCGGCATTGAAGCCGTCGCACGAGTATCAGGCCAGTCTTACATACGTGTTGAAGAACAAGTACGTTGTTACGGGCTGGTTTTCGTACACTGACGACCACTTCATGCAGACCCTTTACCAGCGCGGCGACGAGCTTACGGAGACGTTTCGCTGGGTAAACTTCGACTTTCAGCAGCAGGCCGGGCTGATGGCTGCCGTGCCGTTGAAGCTCGGCGGATGGTACAGCGGCAACCTTACGGCAACGGGGGTATGGATGAAGCATAAGGACTCCGACTTCTACGACATACCTTTCGACCGCTCGAAGCTGCTCGGCGTATTCTCACTTAAAAACGATTTCCACATCTCAAAAAGTCCTGAAATCACGCTCTCGCTCAACGGTCAGGTGCAGACCAAGGCCATACAGGGCAACTACGACTTGCCGGCGGCTGGCCGTGTGGACGCGGCTGTGCAGATGAAGTTCCTCAAAGACAAGTGCGCCACGCTGAAAGTGTACTGCGCCGACATTTTTGAAACGTCGCACATTGACCCTTACATACGCTTCAAGGGGCAGGATTTCAGTATGAAGATGTCGAGCTTCCGCCATGTCGGGGTGACTTTTAGTTACGCTTTCGGCGGATATAAGGAGAAGAAACACCGTGAGGTTGACACCTCACGCTTCTATAAATGAGGGCGGTTTTCGCCCGTATTGTAATGTCTTGACAATCAGTACGTTACGTTCGCCCTTGCAAAAGGCCGTCTTTTAGCTTGCAAAAGATGGCCTTTTAGCGTCTGAAAGACGGTCTTTTGCAGGGCGAAACGTGGTCTTTTGTGTTTCATAAGTCTACGGTCGCGTTTCGCGTGGGTGTGTTTTTATCCTTGGGGTATTGCGATTATTGCAAATAGCTGAGACTTTGTTGCATGCTGTTGCATATCTCCTGCAATATCTATATCTTTGCATCAAAAAGGCATGAAACGACTTTACCCTTTATTGTTTTTATTGCCTGCGCTTGTGATGCAGGCTCTAAAAGTAGCGGCGCAGAACCCGATAGTGCAGACAATGTACACCGCCGACCCCGCGCCGATGGTGCATGGCGGCCGCCTGTACCTGTACACGAGCCATGACGAAGACAACTCTACGTGGTTCACGATGAACGACTGGAAGCTGTATTCCACCGAAGACATGGTGAATTGGACCGACCACGGGGCGGTGCTTTCCTACAAAACGTTCAGCTGGGCGAGGGGGGACGCGTGGGCGATGCAGTGCGTAGAGCGCGGCGGCAAGTTCTATGCTTACGTCCCCGTGACGCTGAAGACCGGCGGTGGAGCCATCGGCGTGGCCGTGGCCGACTCGCCTTACGGCCCGTTCTACGACCCTTTGGGCAAGCCGCTGGTGTCGAGCGGCAAGGGCGACATCGACCCTACGGTGATGATTGACGGCGACGGACAGGCTTACCTGTACTGGGGCAACCCATTCTGTTACTACGTAAAGCTGAACGAAGACATGCTCTCTTATTCGGGAGACATCGTCAGAGTGCCCATGACCGAGGACGCATTCGGCCGCCGCGAGGGCAATGTGGCCGAACGGCCTACGCTCTACGAGGAAGGGCCTTGGCTCTACAAGCATAATGACTGGTACTATCTGCTGTGGGCTGGAGGCCCCATTTCCGAGCATCTTGGCTACTCCATGAGCAAGAGCGTGACGGGACCCTGGCGTTACGCCGGCACGCTGATGCCCACCGAGGGGCGCAGCTTCACCAACCATCCCGGCATAGTAGACTACAAGGGCGGCACTTACCTGTTCTACCATAACGGCGCATTGCCCGGCGGTTCGGGCTTCACGCGCTCGGTATGCGTTGAGAAAGTGACGTTCAACGAGGACGGGACAATCCGCCCGATAACGATGACCAGGGGAATAAAGGACGGTCTGGCTACGCTGAACCCGTACCGCAAGACCGAGGCGGAGACGATGGCTTTCTCCGAGGGAATGAAGGCGCGGCAGAACAAGGAGGTAGGAGTGTTCGTCAATGCGATGAGCGACGGAGCTTACATCAAGGTCAAGGGCGTTGACTTCCGCAAGGAAGGCGCGTCGCGTATGACCGCCCGTGTGGGCACAACTCACAACGGAGGGGTAACTATGGAGGTGCGTCTGGACGGACGGCAAGGCCGTCTGCTGGCTACAATCAATGTCCCCATGACCGGCGGCGACGACCGCTGGGCGCTTGTGTCGGCCGATGTAGCCAGGGTAACGGGCGTTCACGACCTGTATTTTGTATGCCGTGGTGACAAGCCGGGACGCCTGATGTACTTCGACTACTGGATGTTCCATAAGTAAACAATATGCCGGATGCAGGCTCGCAGCCTGCCTGCCGTTTTGCAATATGCGGCCTTTCGCATTGCGAAAGGCCGCATATTGCGTTGTAAAAGGCCGTCTTTTAGCGCCTAAAAGACGGCCTTTTGGCACCCCGTTGAATATCAATGTGTTGCAAGGATGCCAGGTGACGGTCTGTTTCTCGCCATGATTTGCTTAATATTTGCATGTGGTATGCGGCGTGACTGAAAAGAAAATAAAAGTTTGTTTAACACGCTTTTATTTTGCTTTTCACTCGATTTGCACTATCTTTGGATAAGACAGGCTGCATCTCGGAAAAGAAAATAAAAGCTTGTTTAACATGCTTTTATTTTGCTTTTCACTCGATTTGCACTATCTTTGCACGCAAAATGATGCGGAAATGCCGCATTTTGCAACAAGCGTTGATGCGCTTGTACATTTATATTAAGGTAAACATATTTATTCAATGGCACAGGAAGATGTTTTTAAGAAAATAGTGTCCCACTGCAAGGAGTACGGTTTCGTGTTCCCCAGCAGCGACATTTACGACGGCCTCGCAGCCGTTTACGACTACGGACAGAACGGCGTAGAGCTGAAAAACAACATCAAGGAATACTGGTGGAAGAGCATGGTGCTGCTCCACGACAACATCGTGGGCATCGACTCGGCCATCTTCATGCACCCCACAATATGGAAGGCCAGCGGCCACGTTGACGCTTTCAACGACCCGCTCATCGACAACCGCGACTCGAAGAAGCGTTACCGCGCCGACAATCTTATAGAAGACCAGATTGCGAAGTACGAGGAGAAAATCGCGAAAGAGGTGGAGAAGGCGCGCAAGAAGTTTGGCGACGCGTTCGACGAGGCCAAGTTCCGCGAGACCAATCCCCGTGTACTCGACCACCAGCAGAAGCGCGACGCACTGCACGAGCGTTACACCAAGGCCATGCAAGGCCCTGACTTGGAAGAGCTGAAGCAGATAATCATAGACGAAGGCATCGTCGACCCCATAAGCGGAACTAAGAACTGGACCGACGTGCGCCAGTTCAACCTGATGTTCTCTACCGAGATGGGTTCTGCCGCCGACGCCACAAACAAAATCTATCTGCGCCCCGAGACGGCGCAGGGCATCTTCGTCAACTACCTGAACGTGCAGAAGACGGGACGCATGAAAATACCATTCGGCATCGCACAAATAGGAAAGGCGTTCCGTAACGAAATCGTTGCGCGCCAGTTTATCTTCCGTATGCGCGAATTCGAGCAGATGGAGATGCAGTTCTTCGTCAAGCCCGGCACTGAAATCGAGTGGTTCCAGAAGTGGAAGGAGCTGCGCATGAAGTGGCACCAGGCACTCGGCTTCGGCGCGGAAAACTACCGTTTCCACGACCACGAGAAGCTGGCCCACTACGCAAACGCCGCTACCGACATCGAGTTCCGCATGCCGTTCGGCTTCAAGGAGGTGGAAGGCATACACAGCCGCACCGACTTCGACTTGTCGCAGCACGAGAAGTTCTCGGGCAAGTCAATCAAATATTTCGACCCGCAGACCAACGAGAGCTACACTCCTTACGACATCGAGACCTCCATCGGCGTTGACCGCATGTTCCTCTCCGTCATGTGCCACTCTTACTGCGAGGAGCAGTTGGAGAACGGCGAGACGCGCGTTGTGCTCAAACTGCCGGCCGCCCTCGCTCCGGTAAAGCTCTGCGTGATGCCTTTGTTGAAGAAAGACGGACTGCCGGAGAAGGCCCGCGAAATAATCAACTCGCTGAAGTTCCACTTCAACTGCCAGTATGACGAAAAGGATTCAATCGGCAAGCGTTACCGCCGTCAGGACGCAATAGGCACTCCCTACTGCGTAACCGTAGACCACGACACGCTCGAAAACAACACCGTAACCCTGCGTTTCCGCGACACAATGGAGCAGGAGAGGGTCAACATAGCCGACCTTTGCGGCATCATCGAGGACAAGGTGAGCATCACGAGCCTGCTTAAAAAACTGCAATAAATGAAGAAATACAACATCATATTACTGCTGCTGGCGTTTATCGTGCCGCTGCTCGTAGCCTCGTGCAGCGAGGAAGACAACAGCGTTGAGGAGTTTCCCGACTGGAAAAACCGCAACGAGGCTTACTTCTCCGACGTATGGAATACGGCTAAAGAGAATGCCGACGGCTCTTGGAAACTGTTTCTTAGCTATGCACTGGAGGACACCGTGCCCACTACTGTTGACGACTACATCGCCGTGCAGGTGCTTGAGGAGGGCGCAGGGAGCGGTTGCCCCATGTTCACCGACTCTGTAAGGATTAGCTATCGTGGGCGTCTCATCCCGTCGACATCATACGTTGACGGCTACGTCTTTGACCAGACGTACAGCGGAGAGTACAATTCTGAGACGGCAAGGCCGCAAGACATGTACGTAGGAAGTTTTGTGGATGGATTCGCAACGGCGTTGCAGCATATGCACATTGGCGACCATTGGCGCGTGTATATCCCTTACATGCTTGGTTACGGTTCGTCGGGCACGACTACAATCCCGGCTTACAGCACGCTTGTATTCGACATTGCGCTCGTGGCTTACTGCCGTGCCGACGGTTCGCTCGGGCCTACGCGTTCGGCTGAAAGCGTGTGGATAACTGAATAAAGCATATATATAATAATGTGAACGGCACGGAACTGCTTTCAAGTTCCGTGCCTTTTTTGTAATATCCGGCTTGCTTTTGTTGCGTTTCCGTCTGTCATGCGCATTGCAGGCGGTAAACATATGTTTGCCGCCTTGTAGTTTTGATTTAGGTCAAAAATAAGCCGATTTCATGCAAAAAACAGTCGTTTTACTTTGCTGTGTGCGCAAACAGTCATATCTTTGCATCGTCAAAACAAAACAATAGGTGTTAGTTTGTTAGGTATTAAGTTATAAAGAAAGGTAAAGATTGCAAGAAAACAGGATAACAAAGATGCCGTGAGGCATTGCAAAAGTTTTCATAGGTTTAAGGTAAAAAGGTTAGTTTAGGTAACAAGATGTACAACCCTGTTTGCTGTACTTACACAGCAACAGGTTTCGGGGGCGAGAGAAAGCATATAAAGACACGGCCTCCGGTTTTACAGAAGAAAAAGTTTCATGGTTAATGTTGATAAGAAAGGTGGGAGCTTTGAGTAAAAGTTCTCGCCGTTTTTTATGCCTGCGGCCAACTGTCTGATAGTCAGACAGTTGGCCGCAGACTGTTTTTTGCCGTGCAAAAGGTGGCCTTTTAGCTTGTAAAAGGCCACCTTTTGGCGTGCGGTTGACGGCCTTTCAGATTGTAAAAGACGGCCTTTTGCAAACGCACTGGTCGCAGGCCGCCGTGTCGTCGTTGGTTTGCCGCCGTTTTACCGGTCGTTTGCCGTAGTTCGTTTTTTGCCGTCAGGCGTGTTGGTGTTTGCCTGAAAAGTAGTAATTTTGCACCATGTTTTCAAGCAGTAAGGATAATGCGTTGCTGGCGATGATACGCAACGGACAGGAGATGAGCGGCAGTCAGAAGCTCAACTTGATAGTGCAGCTCAGCGTCCCGTCCATCCTCGCCCAGCTTACTACAATCATGATGTTCTACATCGACGCGTCGATGGTAGGCTCGCTCGGCGCAAGGGCGTCGGCGTCAATAGGCATCGTGGAGTCTACAACGTGGCTGTTCGGCGGCCTTACGTCGGCCGCCGCGCTCGGCTTTTCGGTGCAGGCTGCCCATTTTATCGGGGCAAACGACTTTGAGAAGGCGCGCCAGGTGTTCCGCCAGGGGCTTATGGCTACGGCCTTGTTCACTGTCATCCTGACGTCAATCTGCGTCGCCATAGCCGGGCCTTTGCCGCGTTGGCTCGGCGGAGGGGCTGACATTTGCGGTGACGCAACAGCTTATTTCACCATATATTGCCTCTCGTTGCCCGTTTATCAAATAGGCATCCTGTCGTCAAGCATGCTCAAGTGTTCGGGCAACATGCGCATTCCGAGCGTCATGAGCATACTGATGTGCCTGCTCGACGTGGTTTTCAACTTCTTCCTTATCTATGAGACGCGCCCCGCCACGGTGCTGGGCATCGACCTTACAATACCCGGCGCAGGCATGGGAGTGCCCGGCGCGGCTCTCGGCACGGCCTTGGCATACGTCGTTACGGGCTGCATGCTGATATGGTTTGCCACGGTAAAGTCGCCCGAACTGTCGCTCAAGGGAGAGAAATGGTCGTTCGCGCCGATGTGGAATTACCTGCGCAACGCGGCCAAGGTGAGCCTTCCGATGGGTGCGCAGTATATGATGATGAGCGGAGCGCAGATTGTAAGCACCATGATTGTCGCCCCGTTGGGCAACATAGCCATAGCCGCCAACACGCTGGCAATCACCGCCGAGAGCCTGTGTTACATGCCAGGATACGGTATCGGCGACGCAGCCACTACTCTGGTAGGCCAAAGTATCGGAGCCGGCCGCCGCAGTCTGGCGCGCAGCTTCGCCTACCGCACGGTGTTCTTGGGCATGGGTGTCATGGCGTTCATGGGCATGGTGATGTACATATTTGCGCCGGAGATGATAGGCGTGATGACCCCCGACGCTGACGTGCGCCTGCTCGGCTCGCAGTCTTTGCGCATAGAAGCATTTGCAGAACCCATGTTTGCCGCCGCAATAGTTACTTACAGCGTGTGCCTCGGGGCAGGAGACACCCTCATACCGGCCACGATGAACCTTGCCTCAATGTGGCTTGTGCGCCTTACGCTTGCCGCCCATCTCGCCCCCACATACGGCCTGCGTGGTGTTTGGATGGCAATGGCCGTCGAGCTTACGCTGCGCGGTACAATCTTCCTTATCCGTCTTTTCAGCGGCAAGTGGCTGAAAAAGGGGTTTAAATAGTACCCATTCAGGCAAATCAAACACCCAACCACAAGCAACCCAATACCCAATCACAAGCAACCCGACACCCACC
>CAKZVT010000035.1 GCA_937922435.1 uncultured Prevotella sp.
ACCCACGCACGTCAGGGCGGCACATACCGGGGGACGTGCTCGCCACGCTTCCGCGCATCATCGGGAAGGTGTTAGCATGGAAGGAACTCGGAGCTTACCTCAGGTCGGTCGGTGTTGACGCCGGGAATATAGACATGGGCAGGCTCCGTTTGGACGACACAGGCGGCGGACACCACGCCATACTTGTGACCGGTACATACCCAGACGGTCTCGACAAGGGCGAAATGCAGGTGTACTCGATGGTGTTCGGGCGTATGCTTGAAGCACTCATGCCTCATTGCAAGGTGGAGCATACGAGGGTGGAAGCCTCATGCGCCGGGCGGAAGTTCGTCCTCGACACGAGCCGCATCTTGGAAAGCGGTTGGCAGGGAATATCGGGGCATACGCATGGCATAGTTCCGCAGGGCTCTGTCATAATGGATTTGCCGCCATTGACTGTCGGAGAGGAGGTGCAGGTTTCGGCGTGCAGCGTGGCTCAAAAGAAGGGGCTGCCGTCGGAGCCGATGACGGACGCGGAGCTTGTGGAATTCATGGACGCGAACAGGCTCGGCACGGCGGCCACGCGCACGGCCATCATGCAGACGCTTGTGGACCGCAAATATGTGAGGCATTCAGGCAAATATATAATCCCCACGCCAAAGGGACTGTTCGTCTATGAGACCTTCAAGGGCATGAAGATAGCCGATGCGGCGCTCACCTCGGACTGGGAGGAGCGTCTTGAAGCAGTGGAAAACGGTTCATTATGCCAAAAGGAGTTCCTGCGGATGGCCGCAGAACTCACGGCGGAAGTGACTGAAGACATTTTCAGGAGGTACAGGAAGGGCGCTTGAAGCAATAAAAATGCCCGAAGAAAGGAAATGCAGGCCGGAGGCGGTCTGCATTTTTCATATAAAAAAGATATGTTTCTCCGATTTTTGACGGCAAAGGTCCGCGATTGCGGCCGTGCGTGCAAGGCGGCCCGTTCGGGCTTGGCCGTCTGGAGAAAAATCATCCTCGCTTTACTGCGGTATTTTTCTCCGCCGGGCCTTGCCACGCCACTTACGCCAATCGCGGCACCGTATGCCTGTAAAAATCGGGAAAACATATCCCCATTGGGATGTCAGTCCCGTATAACAGAACAATAACAAACAAAAACAAGAGCTATGGAAACGACAAGACAGAACGCCGCGACGCCTGCGGCAATCCAACCGTCAGTAAGGCGCAGGCCACTGCAAGGGGACAATGACGGAACAAAAGGAATGCCGGTGCACATAGGTTATTACCTCGCGCAGTTGGCCGGAATATCGAAACGTCCCGACAGGGAGCAACTGCTGAAGGCGTTTTTCAATGGAACCGAAGTTTAACCGATAAAACAGATTCAACCATGTTTTTCCAGACAATTTACGGCTTGCTTACCGAAAGTACGGAAGTAGGCATCAACATCAAGCGTGTGAACGACAAGCTGACCGTGGCGGTAATGCCGAGACACAAGGAACTAAAAGACGGGGCTTCCGGCGGATTCATCCCGTTGGTAGCAAGCGGAACGCCGGAAGAGCTTGACTGTGGCTTTGCCAACATTATGGCCGCGCCAGTGGCCAAGGCCGTCGGGATAATGACGAACCTGAAAGAGTTTGAGCGTCAGGCGGAGAAAGCCGCCGCAAAGGGCAAGCCCAAGGCGGCTGCGGAAAAGGAGACGAAAGAGGCCAAGGAGACAAAAGAAAAGAACGACAGGCTCGACAAGCTGATGAAGCGTATTGACGAGTCCGTAACGGCTCGACGCTTCGCCGACGCTATGGCGTTGCTGAAGCATGCCCTTACCTTTGCCCCGGCTGAAAAGCAGGAAATGGTGAAGGCAAAGATGCAGGAGGTAAGGAGAAAGTCGGAGGAAGGCAGCCTGTTCGCAGGACAACCGCCGACCGCATACCGACCGGTAGTACAGACACAGCCGCAACAGCCAGTGCAGGCTGCCACACCGGCACCGACAGCCGGGCAACAATTCCAGCCACGGCCTGTCATGCCTGCCGCAACGCAAGCTGTCCAAGCCGGGACAATGCAGCAAGGGCCTTTACAGCCTGCACCGCAACAGCCGGCTTACGCCACGGCTCAACAAAACGCAGCCCAATACGGAAATCCGCAAGGATACGGAGCAGACAAAGACGAAGAGTATGACATGGACGCTTTCAGGGAAGACCCTTACGCGGAATATGTCGACTTTCCGCAGGAATGCCGCATGAGGGACGAGGCTCAGGTGGAGATGTCGTTCACATAATAAACAAAGGAGACACACAAACCGATTACAAACCTATAAAAACAAAAGGACTATGGCACTTGAAATAAAAGGACTCAAGAGGGTTTTCAAACTGAAGAAGAACGGCGAGACGCTGAGACTGGACGACCCAAACCCGGAGATGGCCGTCAACGATGTGATGGACTTCTACTCGATGACTTACCCGGAACTGACAACCGCCACACCTCACGGTCCCGTGATGGAGGACGACTGCGCCGTGTACGAGTTCAAGACAACCATCGGCACGAAAGGATGAGAGTATGAAAGCGGACATTCAAAACAAAAGGAAAGAAGCATGCAGGCTGTTGCAGGATTACGAAACGGAGCGGCTGGCGCGCCTCATAATAGTGGACGTCATGTCGGCAACGGACATAAGCCGGGGAACAATAAGACGGAGAAGAAGACTTCCACCGCAAGGAAGCGTAACGGTTTTCTGACGGGGAGGCTCCTCCCCGTCGCTTCCGGCCTTTGTGTCGAGACAGACGGAGTGAAGACCGGCGTCGCGACAATGGCGAACCTCGACTACCTGTACCGCTCGGCCGCGAACTACGCCCGGTTGCTCGGTATAAGATTGAAGTTCAACTGCAAGAAATACGCAAGGCACCCGAAGCTCGGTATGGCGGAGCTGTACCGGGCTTTTGACGCCATTGTGCCCGAGAACGTAAACATCGAGCTTGACGGCGGCCGGCTCGTTTTCTGCCTGTACCGTTTCAACAAATGGCCCGACTACGAGGTGCTGTGGCTTCCGTTGGACTTTACCGACAGCCTTTCAAAGGAAGTGAGGCGCGTAACGCTTGAGTTTATTAGGCGTTTCGCGAGGCATCACGGCATGTGGAGTATTACAGACTTATATCATTTCAGTATGGCTGAAGACTGGCTCACGTGTGATGAAGATGAAGAGGACGGCGGAAAAGTCAAGGACAGGGCTGAGCGTCGGCGGACGCAGCGCCTGTTGGAATCGTACAACAGCGGCAGGATTTCAAGGCTTCTCAAGAGGATGGACGGCAGGGCTTTCTGCCATGACCTTGAAAAAGCGTTGGACTCATGCCGTCCTGAAAGCGGATCCGAACGGACATTGCTCGGCATAGTCAAGGACGGCCTGACTCTCATTGGCAACGGAAAGCCGTGCATAATGGACTACGAATACGACTGGGCAAAGGAGGAAGATCCGGACATCATGCCTGCCGGACTTGAGAGCCAAGTGCTCGTGGCCTACTCCCTCGATGACGAGGTTGCGGCTGAAGTGATGCAGGCTTTCTCCGCCGACGTGCGCGAAAGCTACAACCTCACGCCGGTGACAAGGCTGCTCATTACGCCGGAGACAGACAAGGTGTTTACAGAGGACGACTTTCCTGAGCGTTTTGCTAAGTGGTTTTACCGCTTAGTGGAACACGTCAGTGAAAACTTCTAATTCAAATTAAAAGAAATATGACATGAACGAGCTTACAAGGAAGATACACGGGATTTTCAGGCCGAAGGCCGCCCTCATCGCATACGAATGCGGCGAGGGGTACAGCAGGGACAGCTATCTCGAACTGCGCCCGATAAACGAAAACGGCAGGATGGGCGCGGCGGTGCCGGTGTCGTATGACTTCATGAACGCGCTGGTTGAGAACTATTCGGCCGACGCCTGCGGTACGCCGCACGGCAGGCTGCCTGAAAACATGCTCCTCTGCGACACGAGGCGCGGCCATGAGCGGTACGTGTGGTGGAACGCCCCGCGCCGCCGCAGGATGTTCTTCAAGGACACGCTGGACATCGCCGACGGTGAGTTCGGCGTGCCGGGAGTTGTCTATGACGCAAGGTCGGACAGCCTGTCCGTGTACGCTTTCAAGGGCTTACGTCCCAATGACGACGAGATTTTATACCGTGCGCCGTTCTTCAATGTTACGGGAGCGAGCGTATGTCTCGGCAACGCGCCGCTCAACCTTCCGCCGGACCCGTCGTTCGAGTGTCTCGTAGAGTGCTGGGAGCGGCGTTTCTGGATGAGCGAGTTCTCGCATCTCGGCGGTGGCTGTAACCCGACAAGAAGCAACCTTGTCATCGTTACGGAGAACGCGAGGGACAAATCCTTCGACAACGAGGAACTGATACCCATGAACATGAAACTTAAAGACCTTTTGAAATGAAACGGATTCATTATACTGACAACTACCTTCTTTCACCTTACCATCCAGTAAGCGTGTTCGTAATCGGAGCCGGCGGGACAGGTTCGCAGGTGGTCACAAACCTTGCACGCATGGACGTGGCGTTGCGTTCGCTCGGACATCCGGGGCTGCACGTCACAGTTTTTGACGGCGACACGGTGTCGGAGGCGAACATCGGGCGGCAACTGTTCAGTCCGTCCGAAGTCGGTCTCAACAAGGCCGTGGCCCTCGTTACGCGAATCAACCGCTTTTTCGGCATGGGATGGACGGCGGAGGCGTTCCGTTATCCTTGCCGCACGGGTGAGACGATGACGGCCAACATAACCTTGACCTGCACTGACAACGTACGCTCGCGCCTCGACCTGTGGCGCTTCCTGAAAAAACACCGCGACGTGAGAAATAACGACCATAAGACACCGCTGTACTGGATGGACTTCGGCAATGCGCAGTTCACAGGGCAGGTACTCGTCGGAACGGTGCGCAACAAAATCCGCCAGCCGTCATCAAAGGAGTTCGTAACCGTGCCGAAGCTGAACGTCATCACGGAAGAAGTAAGCTACTCGACCATCGACGAGAAAGACTCCGGGCCGAGCTGTTCGCTCGCCGAGGCGTTGGAAAAACAGGATCTGTTCGTCAATTCCATGCTGGCGCAGGTTGGTTGCGCCCTGCTTTGGAAAATGCTCCGTGAGGGACGCACGCCTTACCGTGGGGCTTACATGAACTTGGAGACAATGCGTATCACGCCGATAAGCATCTGACACAAAAACAAAAGGCCACATATTGGCTTGCAATACGTGGCCTTTCAGCGTGTAAAAGGTGTCCTTTTATCGCCCCAAAAGCCACCTTTTGCATTTTTTCTGTTTCTTGTCCGAATATCCGAACACAATAAATGCCGCAAGCATCTCTGTATCAACGAGTTTGTTTGCGACATTAATAATATCAGGCATTAATGGGTGTTGTCACGTACCCAACTTCACCTGCATGACCATTCCGGGGATGATAGTCAGCTTGGCCGTTCCGTCCCTGCCTATTTCCACTTTTGAATAACAGGCCTCGACGACAACCTTGCCGTCAAGCATGATTACTCCCCATCGGTACGGACTGGTTTCTACGGCGCAATAATAGCCTACGGGCATCTGCATATTCCTGTATATCGGCGGCACGACTACCTTGTCGCCGAGCCGCAGTCCCCATTTCATCTCTGACTTGAACGGCATTGCGTCTTTCAATTCCTCCAACCGTTGGCAGCGTTTCTTTTCTTCCTCGCGTCGCCTCTCCGCTTTCTTTTCCGCAAGCGTCCTTTCCGCTTCAGCCTTAAGCCGGGGAATCACCACCTCAAAATCCTCGTCCACCGTTTTCGGATTCTCACAGGCTATGTACCGCTTTTTCCTGCCGTCCTCGGCAAGATAGTATTTTCCAATATTGTCCATTACCACTATCCCACCTCCCGGCAGCATACCGCTATAATGGTAGTAAGCCGTGTGGTCTCCTGCAAGCAGGCACACGCTTGCGTGCCCCCAGCGTGCGTCATCCTCGTCAACCTGCCTGCATCTTGGGTTGGCAAGGTAGTCGCAAATCCTGACGCAGAACCCGTAATTGAATATGTCGCCGGCGTGGATGCCGCGCCTTGTCTTGTAAAGTTCCTTCGTCCGGCTGTAATACACGCCGTCAACCTCAAGCAGTTGCACCTGTCCGAACGCCACAACCTTGGGCTTCTTCGTGTATGTCCGCTCGTTGTACAAGTCGATGTAAGCTGCCTGCCCGTTGACGTCCGTCACCGAAAGGATGTTGTCTTTCAGCAGTCTCGCCCTCGCATACCGTCCGAGGCGTGTCATAATCTCGCCGTTCCCGTTGACGATGCCGACACATTTATCCTTAAAACGTACAACGGCTATCGCGCCGTCAACATCGAACATAGCTTCATATTGCGGCAATGCCGTTATTTTATCTCCTTGCTTCAGTCCGTACAGACCTGTCGTCCTGTCTTTGAATGGCCGCAATGTTGTGCTTGTTGCGTCCTCCGACAGACATATTCCCGTATTCAGGCTATCCAACAGTTGTTCATGCGACATCACTAATTCCAAGTCGCTTTCGTGCCGCACAATCTCGCTGTCCACGACGTTTCTTACCGCACAATCATATCCGTTAGTCCGCCGCCGTGCGTGTGTTACGCCTTTTCCTGCCAGTCGTCCCTCAAATATGGCCTGCCAGTCATGGCTGGCCGTAGGCAACCCGAACAGGCGGTAAAGCCCAACGTTGTCTATTATTACGCAACTGTCCTTGCCTTGTGTCTTCCTTAATCCACGCCCGACCTGCTGCAGATATTTCGATAGCGACAACGTGGGCCGCGCCAACTGGATGAACTCCACGTCTGGACAATCGAAGCCTTCGCTGAACACGTCAACATTGACCAACACCTGTATCTTGCCTTGCCTGAAGTCCTCCACCAAGTGCCTGCGTTCTTTAGCGGGTGTCCTGCTGTCAATGGCGACGGCATTCATACCTTTATTATTATAGTATGAGGCGATGTTCCGTGCGTGGCTGATGCTTATGGCATAGACGATGCCTTTCTTTTCGTTGGCATATTGTCTGACGCTTTTGTACAGTCTTTCGATTGTTGGCCGACGGTTGAGTACGGCGTTCATCTCCTTTATCTGATAGTCCCCGTCCACTCCACGTTTCTCCAATCCATTTATTAACCGCTGGTCTTCACTGTCCGGACGTATGGACACATAATCAAAAGGAGAAAGCCAGCCTTGTTTGATGAAGTCCGCTATGCTGTCCGAAGTAATCAGCACCTCAAACAAATCCGTAAAACCTTTGCGGTTCAACCGGCAGGGCGTGGCGGTCATGCCCAACTTCTTGGCATTCGGATAGCGTTGCCACAGTTCTTTGTAGGTTTCAGCAAGGGCATGATGGGCTTCGTCTATCACAATTAGACCCGGATTCTCTGTCTTGACATCCTCCCAATGGAGTGAAAGCCATTGAATGGACAGCACTTTAACAATGCCGTCCTGTGTTTTCAAGCCATATCCATATCTTGCCACTATCCCTTCAATCTGTTCAACAAGTTCTCTTCGGTGTGCAACAATCCAGACACGGCAACTTGCTTCGATTTTGTCTATCTTTAAATGTTCTGTTACGAGCGAAGCGAGTACATGCGTCTTTCCTGTGCCTGTCGGCATTTGCACAAGCACACTGCTATGACATTTCCATGCCTCAATGACACGGTGTCTTATGTCCTCCTGATAGTTACGTAGGATGTATCCTGCTTGTTCCATCACAAAAGAATGTCAAAAAGCTGTTAAAAACAAATAAGGGCAAGGCATCTTTACGTACCTTGCCCCTTATTTCTAATTAGAAAGATTTTTACCTGTTCTTGTACATCTCATCGTAATACCTTTGGTAGTCGCCGCTCGTCACGTTGTCCATCCATACCTGGTTGTCGAGATACCAGCGAACGGTCTTCTCTATGCCTTCCTCGAATTGGAGGCTCGGTTCCCATCCAAGCTCCCTTTGCAGCTTCCTTGAGTCTATGGCGTAACGCATATCGTGGCCCTTGCGGTCGGTGACGTATGTGATGAGGTCCATGTCCTCGCCCTCCTTGCGCCCGAGCAGGCGGTCAACGGTCTTTATAACAACCTTGATGATGTCGATGTTCTTCCATTCGTTGAAGCCGCCGATGTTGTAGGTGTCGGCCGTCTTGCCTTTGTGGAAGATGAGGTCGATGGCGCGGGCGTGGTCTTCAACATAGAGCCAGTCGCGCACGTTCTCGCCCTTGCCGTAGACTGGCAACGGCTTCTTGCGGCGGATGTTGTTGATGAACAGAGGTATAAGTTTTTCGGGGAACTGGTAAGGCCCGTAGTTGTTGGAGCAGTTTGTCACGACGGTCGGCATGCCGTATGTGTCATGGAAGGCGCGGACAAAGTGGTCGCTTGATGCCTTCGACGCCGAGTAAGGGGAGTGCGGATTGTATTTCGTCTCCTCGGTGAAGAACTCCGTGCCGTAGGCGTGGTGGTGTTCCGACGATGCCTTAGTGGTGAACGGAGACTCAATGCCTTCAGGGTTGGTCAGTTCCAACGCGCCGTAAACCTCGTCGGTAGAGATGTGGTAGAAGCGTTTACCTTCGTAGCCTTCGGGCTTGCTTTCCCAGTATTCTTTTGCTGCTTGCAACAATGTCAGCGTGCCCATCACGTTGGTGTGGGCGAAGGTGAACGGGTCTTTGATTGAGCGGTCAACGTGGCTCTCGGCGGCGAGGTGGATTATTCCGTCGATGTCGTACTTCGTCATCAACGACTTGATTGTCTCGTAATCGCAGATGTCGGCCTTCACGAACACGTAGTTCTCCTTGTCCTCAACGTCCTTGAGGTTGGCCAGGTTGCCTGCATACGTCAGCTTGTCGAGGTTGATGATGCGGTATTCGAGATATTTGTTCACGAACAGGCGTACTACGTGTGAACCGATAAAGCCCGCACCGCCCGTTATCATTATGTTTCTCTTGAATTCCATATTGTCTTAGTTTTTGTTTTGAATGATGTTATTTGATGGCTTTCATGTTACCCATGCAGACTTTCAATGAATCCGTCCAATAAGGCACTTTTACTCCGAATACCTCTTTGATTTTCGTCTTGTCAAGCACCGAATACGCCGGACGTTTCACCGGACTGGGAAACTCATCGCTGTGGCAAGGCTGAATGTCACAAGCTGTATTACCTGCAAGTTCGGCTATCTTTTTCGTGAAGTCGAACCAAGAGCATACGCCCTCGTTGCTGAAGTGATATATGCCTTTCTTGCTATAACTATTTTTCGGGTTTTCATTTGCATAATCGGCAAGCAGGGTTTTTATTACCATAGCCAAGTCGTAGGCGTATGTCGGTGTTCCAGTTTGGTCAAATACAACGGTGAGCTTCGGTTTCGTTGCCGTAAGGTTGAGCATCGTCTTGACGAAGTTCTTGCCGAACTCAGAGTAGAGCCAGGCAGTCCTGATGATTACGTAATCGCAACCTACGGCCTCTATGTTCTTTTCGCCTTCAAGTTTTGTTTTGCCATAAACTCCAGTAGGCGTTCCCTTTTGATTTTCCCTGCAAGGCGTGTTGTATGGGTCGCCGCCGAAAACATAATCGGTTGAAATCTGCACGAGCAGTCCATTCACCTCTTTCATGGCTTCCGCCAATATCTTCGGAGCTTCTGCATTCAGCTTGTGGCAAAACGCTTCGTCTGTTTCCGCTTTGTCAACGTTGGTATAAGCAGCGCAGTTCACGATGCACCGTATATCTTTTTCCATCACTATTTTCCGTACTGCGTCGGCGTCGGTTATGTCAAGAAGGATTGTCTCCACGCCTTCAACTTCGACCACATCGGTAAAAGTATAATTATCATTGGTGTCTTTGCAAACTATGCGCATCTCGTTGCCGAGCTGGCCGTTCGCGCCTGTTACAAGTATGTTCATGTGTTGTCCGATTTATTGTTGATAGGTAAATGGTGAATCAAAGTCTTTCAGCAAAGGATGTTTCGTGTCCTTTTCGCTAAGTATTGCGTGTTCCGTAGGTATTTGCCAGTCTATCCCTAAGCTATCGTCAAGAATACTGATGCCACCGTCTGCTTCGGGATGGTAGAACTCGTCGCACTTGTACTGGAACACAGCCGTCTCGCTCAATACGGCAAAACCGTGGGCGAAGCCTTTCGGAATGAAGAACTGACGGTGGTTGTCTTCTGTTAATTCAACAGCCACGTGCTTGCCGTATGTTGGCGAATTTTTGCGTATGTCAACGGCCACGTCAAGCACCTTGCCCTTTACGCATCTGACGAGCTTTGCCTGTGTGAACGGCGGACGCTGGAAATGCAGACCACGCATCACGCCGTATGACGACATGCTCTCGTTGTCCTGTACGAACTCCACATGACCGACTTTCTCATCGAACTCCCTTTGCGAGAAACTCTCGAAGAAATATCCTCTTGCGTCCTTGAATATGCGTGGCTCGATGATGAACACGCCGTCTATCCCTGTCTTTATTACTTCCATTTATATTACTTCTTATTTATTGTCTTTATTGCAAACCAGCTTCTCCCCACAGGGGAGATTGAGAGGGGTTTCTTAATACTCTAAGTTCTTCTCCAATGTATCCTCTTTCTCGTCAAGAATAGAAAGCAGATATTTGCCATAATCGTTTTTCAGCATCGGCTGTGCCACTTCACGAAGTTTCTCTGCAGTAATCCAACCTTTCCGATAAGCGATTCCCTCTAAACAAGCGACTTTCAGACCTTGACGTTTCTCCAACACCTCAATGAAAGTCGATGCTTCCGACAGAGAGTCATGCGTGCCTGTATCAAGCCATGCGAAGCCGCGACCCATCGTCTGCACTTTCAATTCATTGTCATGCAGAAACTCCTGGTTCACCGTTGTGATTTCAAGTTCCCCACGAGCAGAAGGCTTGATATGCTTGGCGACTTCCACCACCTTGTTCGGGTAGAAATACAGTCCTACCACGGCATAGTTGCTTTTCGGATGTTCCGGCTTCTCCTCGATTCTCAGGCAGTTGCCGTCCTCGTCGAACTCCGCCACGCCGTAACGCTCAGGGTCGCTCACCCTATAACCGAACACCGTAGCCTTGCCATTCTCCTCGGCATCTTTCACGGCTTGCCTTAACATCGCTGTCAGTCCGGCACCGTAGAAAATGTTGTCACCTAATATAAGGCAGGCACAATCATCACCAATGAACTCCTCCCCGATTATGAACGCCTGTGCCAGTCCGTCAGGCGAAGGCTGTTCGGCATACTCAAACTTTACCCCGAAGTCGCTGCCGTCACCCAACAGCCTTTTGAATCCTGGCAGGTCGTAAGGCGTCGAGATAATAAGTATCTCCCTGATGCCGACAAGCATCAGCACCGAGATGGGATAATAAATCATCGGTTTATCGAAAATCGGGATTAGCTGCTTGCTGATTCCCTTGGTGATGGGGTACAGGCGTGTACCGCTGCCACCAGCTAATACTATGCCTTTCATAATGGTTTTAACTCATGTGCAAATTATATAGAACTATAAGCATTTTGTGTGCAATGACTTTTCATAACATTTTTTACAGGCTTCTATTTCTTTCGGTAAAACAAACAAGTCTTTAGCTCTTTTATATCCGGCTTCTGCAAACCTGTCGTGCAATGTAGCATCATTTATCAATTTGTCTATTGCCCTGGCATAAGCGATAGTATCCCCATTCGATACTTCCAAACATGTTTTGTCTTTAATGGAAACCCAATTTACACCGCTACCCTCAATCGTAAATGTAACAGCAGGTAATCTGCAATACATTCCTTGTGTTAAAGACAGACCAAATGCCTCATTCTTCGTTATACTCGGGAAAGCAAGAACTCGTGAAGCATATAGATAACATCTTAAATCGTCATCACTTACTTTACCAATAAAATTAACCCTACTTGAATGGCATGAAGATTTCAACTTCTCGGTTAAAGGCCCATTCCCGGCTATTACGAATACGCAGTCTGAATTTACATACCTTTCAGCTTCCAACAAGTAAGGCAATCCTTTATATTTGATATGTCTTCCAACAAAAAATATTATCGGTTTGTTGTCGTATTTTTCATGTATTTCCTTAATTCTTGCATCGTCTTGTGGATGCTTAATAAACAAAGACTCGTCAATAGCACTTTGTACAATGTCTATCTTTTCCTTGAAAGATTGTAAGGGTTTCGAAAAATCCCTGTAATTCGGACTCGTCACCATTATCCTGTCAGCTCTTTTCAATAAAGTTGTTTCGACAGGTTTTATTAAAGGATATATTTTCCTTTGATTTATTATATCCATATGCCAATGTATCACTAACTTGACCTTACGGGGAATCATAGTCAACAATACAGCAGCTGGATATGGATTGGCCCAATGGAAATGGATTATATCCGGTTGAAACTCGTTGATGGCCTTTCTTAAGATTGGGAAATACGATAAGGACAAAGCTTGCCTGGCAATTGTAATTCGACTTCCGACGCGATAGATTCTCACCCCGTTTATTTCATCACACATATCTTCTTTGCCCTCATTAAAGCAAACAACGGCAACATCGTTTTCTTTAGAAAAACTATCAACCAGATATTTACAAGTATTCTCAACACCTCCAATATAAGGATAATAGTATTTTGAGATATGTAATATTTTCATTGTTCAATTATTTGCTTGATAGTATTTAACAAGGCATAAGGCTCATTTTCTCCAACTTTTATCGAATTCTTTACACCTGCATTCTCACCGGCTTTCATATCCCGGTCGCTATCACCAATCATATAAGATTCTGGAAGGTCTATATTGAAATCTTTTGCTGCCTGGAGCAATAAACCTGGCTTGGGCTTCCTGCAATCACAATCACACTTGTACTCTAGCCTTTCACCAGGAAAGCCTTTGTCTGTGTGGTGAGGACAAATATATATTGCATCAATAAAAGCACCCTTCTTGCCAAGCTCCGTCTCCATCTTCTCATGGACGGTCTGTAACTCTTCAAATGTACAATCTCCACGGGCTATCACTGGTTGGTTAGTTACGACAATGGCAAGATAACCGCTTTTATTTATTGCCTTGACAGCTTCAGCGGCACCATCAATCAACTCGAATTGTTCTGGCTTTGTTATAAATCCGACCATTTTGTTTATCGTTCCGTCCCTATCCAAAAAGATAGCCTTCTGTTTGTTTTTTAAGTTACGGGCATGAACCTTTCCGCTTACGATGTCGTTTTCAACCTCGTAATATCTTTCAGGAGTACCCATGTCCTTGATGTATTCAGGAGTGTCATAGGCAAATATCCTTCCGCTCTTTATGTTCGGCTTAAGGACATCACGGTCAAGGTCTATCTTATCGGGAGTTTCAGGATGGCGTGGTATAAAATTCTTTTTCGTTTCCTTTAAAAGTTCAGGAGAAATAATCTCTATTCCCGCGTTGACACGATTTTTGTAATAGGTACGTTCATCTTCCTTAGCCATCCATCGTATTACCTTATGAGTATCTTCAGGCATACCTCCTTTCACTCTTGGAACTTCTATTTCTGTTACCAACAATGAACTGTCAAAAGGATGACCGTTAGGATGGGACATCAAGCTTGCCCAAGCCTTATGTGACTTATGGAATTCGATGAAACGGTTGAAGTCCACATCCATTATTACGTCACCGCAAAGCAATAGGAAATCCTCCGTCAGTTGCGGCATTTTAAACAATGCTCCGGCAGTTCCTAAAGGATGGTCTTCTATGAAATATTCGATTTTCACGTCAAACTTGCTACCGTCACCGAAATAATCTTTTATTTTATCACCTAAATACCCTATGACAAGAATGATATCCGTCAATCCACAAGTCTTCAGGTTCTCTATCTGGTACTCCAATATAGGCTTGCCGCAAATGCTTATCATCGGTTTGGGCACATCGTTTCTGACGGAGGCTATTCTCGTACCTTTACCGCCGGCCATTATTACTGTCTTCATCATATATCATGTTTATGTTTCATTAAAAGAACTTATCCTCCAGCATCAGGCATAAGCAATGATAAACAGGAAGATGCAATTCCTGTATTTTGTACGTTTCAGTTTCTGGAACTTGAATGCAGACATCCGCCATAACGGACAACTTGCTGTCCTTACTTCCTGTCAGGCCAATGACATTCATCCCTTTAGCCTTGGCTACAGTTGCAGCATAAAGTACGTTTTTACTATTGCCAGACGTGGAAATCCCCATGAAAACATCACCTTTACAGCCGAAGCCGTTGACTTGTTGGGCAAAGCATAACAATGGTTCGCAATCATTCATGTATGCAGTGGTAAGTGCAGAATGGCCGTCAAGCGCTATGGCTGGAAGAGCCCCTTGCAGGTTCTCGGACAATATCTTTCCTAACTCCTCATTTGCCCCAACCAAGGCACTACAGTAATGTTCGTCAAGTTTACGTGGCTTTTTAAAACCTTTCATCAACTCACCGACAATGTGCTCTGAATCAGCTGCAGAACCGCCATTGCCAGCTACAAGAAGTTTTCCTCCGTTGTTATAAGAGTTCTCTAAAACACCGTAGGTCTCAATAATACTATTTCGGCATACTTCTAATTGTGGATAACGTTCAATGAGTATATTTACATTTTTTAATATTCTTTCTTCCATTGCCTCAATTTATTTATATTGAACTTTTTTCATGCTTTCGACGTTATCAGTCGAATATATTTTCCAACCATGCGCCCCTCCGTCACTAAACTGGAATGGCATAATAAATCCGTTAAGTTTTTTCAAGGCCGTCTCCACCTCCTTTTTGCGTGTAGGCTCAACTACAAACATGATGAAGCCACCTCCACCAGCTCCTGATACTTTTCCTGCCTTGGCTCCAGCTGATATGGCAACATCCATAGCCTCTTGAATCATGGGGTTAGTGATATGGTTTGCCATCTTTTTCTTGTTCTCCCAACCTTCACGAATGATGTCGGCAAAACCGTTTATGTCACCTTTCAAGATGGCGAGCTTCATGTCATTCGCACTTTGCTTGATTTTATGCATGGCCTCCACTGCTTCATTTACACCTTGTGAGGTGTTTTCTTTCTGTTCTTCGATAATGGCTGCACTGCTACGTGACTTTCCGGTGAAATAAAGCAACATGCTTGCTTCCAGTTCATCTATAATCCAGCGTTTAATTTTCAACGGATTAACGATGACAATATCGTTTTTCAAGAATTCCATATAGTTGAAGCCACCGAATGCAGCAGCATATTGGTCCTGTTTACCACCAGAAAGTTGTAAGTCTTTACGCTCTATTTCATAAGCCAATCGCGAAATTTCATAATCTCCAAGAGGAAGGCTCAACCATTCAACAAAACATTTTAATATGCAGACAACCATAGTTGACGATGTCCCCAGTCCTGAACCTGCCGGAGCGTCATTATAGGTAGTTATTTTGAATGACCTCGCACCAATACCAAAATCCTTCACGACCCTGTTATAAACACCCTTTATCAAGCTCGCCTCTCCGTCTATTTCAAGACATTCCGTCACTTTATAGCTTTTGTGACAATTTGCGTCAAAGGCATTTATGGTTATCAAACCGTCGTTTGTTTCTTCTATGGTGCAATAAGCATAAAGATTTATTGTGGCATTTAATACCAATCCGCCATAAATGTCACTATAAGGAGAAACGTCACTGCCCCCTCCAGCCAAACCTAAACGTAAAGGTGCTTTACTACGAATAATCATATATTTATTATTTTTAAATTGAGTTTATTACCTTGAATATCTTGTCGGCACTTTTTTCCCATGAATATTTAGCAACATTACGCAATCCTTGTTCAATTAAATCCAATCTTAATTGTTCGTTATTACACAAGTTAATGATGGCTTCTGCCAAACTTGCAGGGTTATTAGGATTGCAATAAGAAACGCTGTTCCCGAATATTTCAGGTAAACAGCTTGCTTTAGCACAAACAACAGGGCATCCACAAGCTTGCGCTTCCAATGGAGGAATTCCGAATCCTTCGTAAAATGAAGGATAAACAAAAGCAAACGCATTGCTATAATATCGAATTAAGTCACAATCCGTTACTCTTCCCAAGAATTTTATTTTAGGATTATCTTTATATTGGTCTATGTTGATGTTGGAAAAATTGGAATTATGTAAATCCCCAATGATATATAACAGAATGTTTTGATTCTGTTTCAATAAAACATCAAATGCCTGTAAAACTGTTATGAAATTTTTTCTATAATTAAGAGAAGAAACTGCAAGAATATATTTCTCTTCTTGCAATGTATTATCATGTTTTTTCCTGAAATCATTTGTTACAGCGTTATAAATGACAGATATTTTTTCTTCGTCAATATTGTAATATTTAATGATTTCATTTTTAGAGAATTCACTAACGGTAAGTATTCTTTTCGCAGACACCATGATGCGTGGTATCATAAATCTATAAAAATATAGGAATGATTTATTAAATGTCTGCGGATATGCCATAAAAGCTACATCATGAACTGTTACTATTTTATTTTTATAGAACAGAGGTGCTGTATTACATAAACATAAAAGTAAAGGAGATTTTTGATCTTTTAAATACTTAGGCAAATCCCATTGCTCCCATATATGTCCTTTATGTTTTCCTACAACGATAGCTCCCAATATTCTTGCGTACTTTTTTTGTTCAATATTACAAGGGGAAACGAACTGCACATTCTCTTTCAATATTTTCTTTAACTCTAATGATATTTCGATGGCAAAACGTTGTACTCCTGTAAGCTTTTGTGTAAGGAATCTAGCATTAACTACAATCATTTCTGTCGACATATTATGTTCTTACCTGTTGGCGAAATAATTTATGTTTCTTCGCAGCTGACATTTACTACTTGTCGTTTTTAAGGCTTTTACTTACGGTTTTAACTTGCTTTCGACAAATTTGGAAGAGGCATTTTTTATAGAATGAGAAGGCATCTTTTAAAAGACGAAAGGCCATATTTTGTAAGCTAAAAGGACATTATGTGAAACTGTAACCATTGCCTCTCAAAATAATTTCGCCAATAGGTATTCTTTGCATTTTAATAAACAATCACAATATGATTTGAGGATTTGTTAGGATTTTAAATAATCTTATCAGTTTATGATTTTCCTCAATATCTTTTTTATTAAAGTCTTTATCTTGACTGGCAGGCAAAATATGATTCGGTCCTTGACATATTGCATTTTTGGAATTGCAAAATAGGATGTTTCAAATAACTGTTCACCGGGTAATGGCATAAGAGCTTTGAGTTGCGGACGACAGGCTGGCATGTTTTCAGGCCTTGTCAGATTGGCATTGCCTGCTTCACATGTGGCAATGTCTGTATGCAACATTTCAAAAAGGGGAATATGCTTTTTCAAAAAATCGTAGCCCTGTTGAGTGTTTACTATCACCTCCGACACGCCCCAATAATTATAAAATGTGGGATGAGATTTAAGGATATTCCAAAAATCTCCCATCGTAAAATCGGAAGCTCTATATGTACCATTATACCGGCATTTATAACAAGCATAACGATGTAATTTTCCTGCTAAGTATGCTTTATAATAAGGGTCGCATCTTCCAAAAACATAGTGTTTCTTCGTGTTTTCGCCAAAAGATTTACCGTTTTCAGTATTTATTTGAAGAGTCAGCCCCCATCCTTTAGGTTGTTTTGACCTAAAATTAATAGAAGTGACTTTAGAGCAATATTTTTTGGATAGCCATTCAGTGTATTTCTTGAATAAAAGTGGTGAAGATACGCCGTGGCAGATTATGTCTGCCGTGATTAAATTATCATAAGCTTTATGCAGATAAGATTTCAATGCCGCTATTTGGCAACCGGTTCCTGAAAATAAAACAAACTTACCTGATTCCAGTAATTCTTTTACCTTAACAAAAATCCCACCCGTGTCACTTTGAACATATTTAGAACTTAAAAGTTTAGGCAATTCATATTCATTGTCAACTATAATATGTCTTGCTACGAGTTGCTCATCATACGCACATCCTACCACGACGCCGCCATTTCGAATAACCGATAGAGCCAATGTGGAGAATACTCCACCTGAAGCACTTTTTTTCAAGAGTTTTTTTTCTTTAGTAATCATGCCTAAAGCTATACGCTGAAAATCGATATGAAACAAATTAAAATTTTGCGGACATCGCTTTTGGCATAAATGGCAGTCTATACATTTTTCAGGGTTTATAACAGGAAAGGGGAAGCCCTCTTCATCTGCCGCAAAAGTAATAGCCCCTTTAGGACAAACCGCTTCGCAACACTTACATCCCGTACATACGGCAGTTATTTCAGAAGATTTCATTTGATTTTTCTGTTTTTAATCTTGTTCTCACATTTTTCTATCATAAAATCAATGTAGTCATCGGCTTTTTTGCGTTCTGCATTCAAAACAGCATTGACAGGGGTAAAGTCTATAGACTTGTCTGCAGCCGTTATATCATTAAAATCAGTAATAGCTCTTTCCTGCAAAGAAACTATATTAAGGAGGTTGTAAATACGCCCGCCATATTTGGGAATAAATGCCAAGAAGTCTGTATTCAGATTCGTTGCGAAAGCTGTGCCATGAAAAGAGTCAGTGATTAACAATTTCGCATATTTAATCAAAGACAAAAAATCTTCTACATTAGGAGCCAAATATCCATGTCCTTTCTTTAGTAATTGGTCATAACGAGTACAAAAACGGATTAGCTTATAACCTTTTCGCTTGGCTATGGCTTCCGCATAATAATCAAAATCGTGATTGGAATATAGTTGGTAAATCAACACATAATCTTCTTTTATCAACCTTTTGGGAATATACTGAAGCCAAAAAGACTGTCCCATTAATAACGTAGGGTCAAGAATGCTGACGGCTCCATGAATTCCCAAATCTTCCAATATCCGAACGCCACTTTCTTCTCTCACTGAAATTGCATCGAAGTTTTTGAGCATTGCGGCGGTTTCTGCTTTCTCTTCTTCTTTTAATTCAGTTCTTCCAAAACTGGAAGAATAAGACACTTTAGGATAAGAATTGGGAATAAAAGTCAGGAACAAAGGTTTAAGTATTCCATTATTCCATACAGAATTCCAAACTTGGTCGCTTCCAACACAGTAAATATCCGCATTTAATGGGAAATGCTTGAAATCTTCTTCTGTCGTATAAGCTTTTGCATTTATGTCAACGTCTATATATTTACGTAGGAAACGAGCAAACATATACTTCCATCTTAAAAAAGACGGAAATAGAATGACTCCCCGAACAAACTTTTTTATAGGATTATGAACGTCTTGATTCCAAAACTTTATCAGTGGCAATATTCCTCTGCACTCCTCTTTCTTAAAATTAATAATTTCAACTTCAAGACCTTTGTTTTCCAACTTTTTCTTAGTTGCAAATGTTTGCAAGACAGAGCCGTGATTGCTGACTGCATGGAAGGTTATTATTGCTATTTTTTTCTTCATTCTTTAATTATCATTTTGTCTTCTACATATTGTTTCACTCTCATGATTATTTTTCCCCAGTCATATTCAGTTATGTCAGGATTACTCATTTTTTTTAATTGTACGGAATCATTCAAAAGATGGGTTATTGTATTTACCCATTCATTCTCGTCCCATCCACGAATGGTCACGCCTCTATTTTCCACCACTTCTACCATTGCAGAATTATGAGGACTTACTACTGGACACCCGCAAGCCATTGCCTCCAGTTGTGGCATTCCAAAACCTTCATTAATAGCTGTTGAGACATACAATGTTGCGAGATTGTATAGCAGTAATAGTTTTTCAAACTCTATATATTGTGTAAAACAAATGGCTTCTTTTGGATAATTGGGTTGATTTACGATTTCTGCCACATTTGAATTTTTCCAACCACTTGCTCCCACAATCAATAATTTACACTCTGTTTTTTCATAGATTGCAGGCATAATATGTAGTAAAAAAGCCAAATTCTTACGTGGTTCCAATGTTCCGACAAATAATATAAACTTATCTGTTATTCCATATTCCTCAAAGATGTTGTTCTTGTCAGTTTCATTTACACTGATTCTTTTAAAACGTGTGCTGCAAGAATCTCCAACGACAGATTGTTTTTGTTTCTTATTGGGATAATATTCCTCCAGCTTACTTAAAGTATAATGAGAATTGCACCATATCATATCAGCTTTATTGATTGATATGTCCACAAACGGCAACGCAAACAGTTTGACTTTCCACGTCATTGTTTCACGAAACTCTTTGCCGACTACATCATGAACTGTTATCATTCTCTTTGTTTTACCAACAGAAAGTATTGGGGTTTCAGGACGTGGTGTCCACACAATATCCGCTTTCAATCTCTTGACGATTTTCGGAAAATACAAATGAAACCATATAACATTTGGTATATTAACATTTCCCAACATAGGCTCAATAACCACATCAACCTTGTCCAAAGGCAACCCTACAATTGATTTATGAAATGGCTTTGGGCTAACTAATATCAAACGCCATTCTGGTATATATTGGCATATCGCACGTATAGCATCTATAGCATACGTAGCAACACCGGTCGCTCGTTTTGTAAAGACACGACAATCAACCACTATATTCATTACATACAATCTTTTCTATAAATTTTACAAGAACCTATTTTGCAAATAGGCTCCCCGTACTTTAATATTGCCTCATCTGCATTTACAGGAATATATCTCAATGCTTGGTTTACATATGTACCTTTTTCTTTCAAACTTTTAGATACACAGCTGCCTGCTCCGATTGTTATATTGTCAGCAACTCTTATACCTGGCATAAAAATACATCGTGAACCGATATAACAATTCTTACCTATATATATACCACCATCCACACGGCTCAATTCTTTTCCAATATAAAAAGAATGTGTCCAAAATTCAGAACCGGATCCAGCAATTGTAGAATTGTCATCAATGTATATGCTGTCTGTCAAATTCAACAAGCCACTCACAACATGAGTCCCTTTACCTATATGCAGTAAGCTTCGTTTTTTCTCATGAGGATATTGGTGTGGACCACTTGCCACAATCTTATGATCAAAGAAAGCGTTCTCTTCAAGTTCGACATCTATGTTTCCCTTGATTCTATTCATTCTCCCTATGATAGAACCTTTACGCATGACTAGCTTATGGACATTGATAAAATTAAAATGTCCAATAGAAACACCGTCTTCTAATATTAACTCATCAGCCAAAACAATAGATAATCCAATTTTATACTTGTGGGTTAATAGATTTCTAATTATTACCCCCCCCCATTTTTAATATCTTATTCATTTTATTAACATTTTCAAATAGTCTTTTTTTTCATTTATCGGTCTCTTTGAGAGCAATAAGAATGACAGTCTTGTCAAAGGGAACAACACTCTAAACATTATATACTGAAGATTGCTTGATGTTTTCTTGACATACAAATACAAACTTGATTGCGTCATAATAATCTTTTTCATTGTAGGGGACTTCTTCTTTGCTTGACTCATTCCTTCAAAATGCATTATCTTTGGCGACTTTATTATCATATTTTTATATCCATGTTTCTTAAAGCGCCATTGCATCTCCGATTCTTCAGAATACATAAAGAAGTCTGGGTCGAAGCACCCACACTCTTTTATCACTTTCCGGTGGATAAACAAATCAGCGCCAGTTACATATCCAACCTCAAAAGCGTCATTACTTTCATCTTCGGCATCCATTGCCATAATCTCTTTAGCTTTGTCTTTACAATATGGAGCAAGCAAATATGATTTTACAATATCTTTCCAATTACTTAACTTAGCATAAGAATGACAACGTTTGTTATTCCCGTCACAAAGAATGCAGCCTAAACCTCCAATCTTATCTCCTTTATGTTCCTCACAATAATGCCACATCTCATATATAGCATTATTAAGAAGAAGTGTATCTGAGTTTAAGAAGAACATATAATCACCCTTTGCGTATTGCATTCCGAGATTATTCGCCTTGCCAAAACCAAGATTGTCACCAGCCTCTATAAATCTGATTCTCTCATCAGACGCAAACTCTTCTTGGCTCCCATCAGAAGATTCATTATCAACCAAGATTATTTCGTATTCTACTTCAGAAGTTTTAGCAATGATACTCTCAATGCAATTCTTTGTCAGCTGTTTAGTATTGTAATTAACTATAATAATTGATACCTGCATGGCTTATTTATGTTTAATAGTAGAAAAAAATTGTGAGAGATATATGCAAATGCTTACGATGATCGTTCCCCAAAAAGAATATGCTTTCGTGATAAGCGGCCAAATCAGAAAGCCACTAAGGAGAATATAGAAACAGACGGAATACAAGAAGAATTTAGGCAATACAAAATTTCCATTACGAGGTCTCAATTTTGAGGAAATATAGCACAAGCATAAAACAAAAATAGCTGCAAAAATATGCCCAAAATCGTATAAGAGATCTCCAAATAAAGTATTGTACACATTCATTCGAGTACCAGTGATTCTTTCCAATGTCAAATAGTCACGTTGACCATCGCCACCAACTATTGAAGAAAAAAATGCAAAGCAATTCTTACCAAGCGTAATCCCTTTAGTGTACCAACATTCAGTATTGAAATTACAAAAACTTTCTCCCATATAGCGATATATCCAGTCTGTTAATGCAAAATCAGAATATTGGTCGGATGAAAAACGGTTAATTGTAATTACTATGAATATAGCAATGATTCCTACTGCAGCACACAAAAAAGACCTGTTAATTATTTTTTTTACTTTCGATGGTATAACTTTCCTGAAAAAGAGAAAAATCTGCAAGAAATATAAAAGAGCCCATAGTAAAGCTCCTCGTGTACCAACGGTCATTCCTAGTAGTAATGGATTCAGATAAGAAATAATGAATCCCACAATCATTAATTTATTATATGTTGTCTTTATTGGATTTACAGTAATATAATAAAAGAATAATATTGGAGATATAAACCAAGAATACGCAGAAAAAGCAAACAGTTTGGAACTTAAAGGAGTTAAAATGTTTCGAGAGTCATATTCACCTGACGTATATTCATTTTTTATATCAGCAATATTACTAAAATCCACTCCACTGGAAACAAAATGGTATAGAATTTCTGCAAAAGGAATATATGAAGTAAACGCAATTACCCACATAATGGGCAAGAGTACTGGTGATTTACATTTAGAAATCGTCTTTAAAGGCTCGCTTTTTACACTTAGAAATAACAATAAAAATAGAATTGCTAAATATAAGAAAGGTACAAGCGTAAAGTCATGGAATTGTCTAAAAATAACTGACTGGCTATAAAAAATTGACGCTAAAGCTGCTATTGTCCATAAAGCCAATGGATATAGGTTTATTATATCTTCATGTTTTCTTATGAAATATATACTAAAGCCTAAGAATATAATAAAATTCACATAAATCATATGATTATTTATCTCTAAATATGTTTTTTAATAGTTTCCAAGGGAATAATATTAATCGTAGATAGTTGTTCTTCTTTCTTTTTTCCATTTCATTTCTCAAGACCATTCGTATGCTTGAAACGTATCCATATAAAGGATAAGCCTCAACGAATGCCTTATTTTTGGGATGTCTCTTGAATGGCATCACCAATGATGGTTTGTAATGAAGTCTCTCTTTGTAGTTACGCTCTATATTGTTCAAATCAGTAGCATTATCTGATACCTTATCATAAAATGTGCTACCATTTGGTGTATTTATAGTTACTGATGATACATTTTTTTTCGAATAAGGGAATTTAACCGTTTCACCTAATCCTATAAAATCTCCTATTGTTATATCTCCTATACGCTCCGGTCGAGCATAATTGCAAGAATAACAATTTTCTCTAAGGGAAATGCCCCACAAAAATCCAAGAATATAGTATTGCTGAGTCTCATCAATGCGAAATAATTTTTCACGATAGTTGTCCCTTGGGAATAACTTTCGTCTGCCTTTATCCCATAAAGTCAGACGAAAGTTATTCCCATCGTTGCCTCTGAAGCGAATATCTGCGATATCTTTAAGCTTGTATTTGTCAATTATATAGGCAACTTCTTCTTTAAAATATTTTGTTGGACAAACGCCATGACAAATCAAATCAACGGTTATAAGATTATCGTAATCCTTGCGTAAGAAAGTCTTTAATCCTGCAACTTGACATGGTGTACCTATAAATAATACTAATCTGTCATTGCGAAGAAAAATTTTAACTTTTTTATAAGTATCTTTCCCAACTAAACTCTGTACATATCGAGAGCCCTTGAAATGTTCCAATTCATCCATACTTTCTGCATAGGTCATAATTGGAGTCATTTCAGAATCATATCTTGACCCAAAAACGACACCTCCTTGTTTTATGACATATTCAGACATACAAGTTCCTATACCACCAGAAGCACAAATCATTCTTTTGTCTTTATCTTCTATCCATGAGGCATAGCACTTTAAAGGGTAAGAATATTTTAGTTCTACGTTATTTGGACAGGATGATTTGCATAAGCCACAATGAATACAATTTATTTCATCCACAACAGGATGTACGCTGCCCAATTTATCTTCTTGCATACTGATACATCTACGATTGCAAACATTTACGCAAGCATAGCAACCTGTACATTTATCTTCCGGACAAATTAGCATAAATTATTTTTTAAAGATTTTATGTCTACAATATGAAATATAACAAGCAAAAAACAGTAAGGAATCAACCATAACAAGGTCTTTATTATACAAACTGATACATATTTCATACGAATAGGGAATGTTGTAAAGTACTCTTGACGTATTGGGATAAAGTTAACTAAAAAAAGAAGACTTATCGCCAATACTGTTGGAATTAAAAAACATCTAAACATTTTCCAACGACTCAACCTCATTATTTTTTTGTAATATACTGTATAATAGGAGCCAATGACAAAAATCACATAGAAGAAATATCCTATAACAGCAGAACCGACTCCATAACGAACGCTCAATGAGGCATTGATAACCATAGATATGATGCATGCTACGGCCGATGTAACAACTAAAGGTTTTGTGCGTCCGTATGCAAGAACCAAGGCATTGCCGGGGGTCGTATGTATTTGTACTAAGACCGTTAAACACCAAATAGCCATCCAATGTGCCAAACCAACATATTCAGAACCTACATAGGCCGACAATACTTCCGAGGCACAGAAAATGAAAGGAATACTTAACATATTCGCTAAAACGGAAGTCCATGTTGTCCATTTATAGGCAAAGGTCTCGATTGCCTGCTGATTTTTTTTTGCTACTAATTCTGATGTTTTCGGTAAGAAGATACTGGAGAATGTACCTCCTATCATAATTATTAATTGAGGAATCACTTCTATAATCCTATATTCTGAAACAGTTTCGGCACCATTGGCAGAAAATATACTTAGAATGATAGGGCGTGATTGTGTTGAGGTCATCTGAAAAAGTGACAATGCAAATATGGAAAGGCTAAAAGCCAAGACAATTCTGAAATCTTTCCAATAGGTTGCTGGTTTTAAACTATCAATAAGGTTATCCCGACGGCATTTGATGGCGTAAGGAACAAGTAACAGAGCCAATACGGCTGTCAACCAAAAGAAGTAGGCTGTCAAAGACAAATCTGCCCATAAGACGATAAATATCAGCAATGTTTTAAGTACGGTTTGCACACATTGTACTTGCATCGTATATGCCATTTGCTTGTCTGCAATCAACAGTTGGTTAAACGTTGTCGTGCCCCAACTGAAGATGGAAAATATCGCAATGATATAAAGGCACATCCGCAATTGAAGGAATTGCTCATGGGTAACGGAGAATATACTTTCACCCCATATAGCCAATGCTATCAGTCCAAGCATATTGACGCAAGCAATAATAAAATAGAATGTGATATTTGTCCGCGCTACTCGATATATGATGTCTTGTCTCCCTTCTGCTTTCCATTGGGAAAAGAATTTTATGGCACCTGTGTTCATCCCTAAATCCAGCAAGTGCATATAGCCGTTACAAGCTGTGGCAATAGCTAAAATGCCATATTCAGCCTTACCATAATAACCTAATAGTAAAGGAACGGAAATGAATCCCAATATGGCATTTAGTATTTTCTGAAGCGTACTCCAAAAGAAAGACGAAAAATAATAATTGTTTTTCAACATATTAGTGTTCAATCGAATCTATTAGAAATTTTGCAGATTTACAAAGTTAAGCCCTAAAATGAAAACAAGAGCTAAACAAGTGCAAATAAAACCGCTTATTTAC